>NZ_CP032093.1:1254789-1882184 GCF_003544875.1 Vibrio alfacsensis | reverse complement strand
GCAAGACTTGATGAGATAACAAGAATGAAAAGAATAACGCAAGAAGTGAATGATTTTATTAGCCGAGGTATGGATTCCAACGTGCGGATTGCCGTAACAGGATTATCTCGTGCGGGCAAAACGGCCTTTATTACTTCGCTGGTCAATCAACTGCTGCATACTGCCACTCACGATAATTTGCCACTGCTTACTGCCGCCAGAGACAAACGTTTGATTGGTGCAAAGCGAGAACCCCAAGCCAACATGATGGTGCCTCGGTTTGCTTACGATGACGCAATGAATCAAATTCATGCCACGCCGCCTCAATGGCCGATTCCGACTCGTGATGTGAGTGAGATTCGTTTGGCGCTGAAATACAAGCCGAAAAAAACGACCAAAAAGTTGCTCAGCAAAACGGCCGTGTTGAATGTCGATATTATTGACTATCCGGGTGAATGGCTGCTTGATTTGCCATTGTTAGACATGGATTTTACTACTTGGTCTCGCTCTCAGTTTGAAGCACTGAAAGGCCAGCGAAGCGATCTTGCTAGTGAGTGGCTTGATGCGCTTGAGCAGGTTGATTTAGACGCTGATGTGAATGAAAAGCAACTTGAAAAAGTGTCACAAGCTTACACGGATTATCTGCATGCGTGTAAAGAGGCGGGGTTGCATTGGGTTCAGCCCGGTCGTTTCGTTCTGCCTGGAGAGTTAGCTGGCGCGCCCGTGCTGCAGTTTTTCCCGTGTCGGTTTAACTCAGAATCTAAACCCGTAAAAGGCAGTAATTTAGCCATGTTAGAAGCGCGCTATCACGAGTATCAACAAAAAGTCGTGAAAGCTTTCTATAAGCACCATTTTTCGACGTTTGATCGTCAAATTGTGCTCGTGGATTGTTTGCAGCCGCTTAATGCAGGTGATGAAGCCTTTTATGATATGCGGCAAGCACTTGAGCAAATTATGCACAGTTTCCGTTATGGTCGCAGTAGCTTTTTACGCCGTTTGTTTTCGCCGAAAATTGACAAAGTCCTGTTTGCAGCAACCAAAGCCGATCACGTTACACCCGATCAACACCCACACTTGGTATCGTTGTTGCAACAGATGGTACACCCTGCGTGGCAAACCGCAGCTTATGAGAACATTGAAATGAGCTGCATGAGCATTGCATCGATTCAAGCAACGACTTCTGGTTTTATTGCATCAGGAGATAAGACGGTGCCTGCACTCCAAGGCACTACAATCGAGGGGGAAACCATGACCATGTTTCCTGGCGAAGTACCGAAGAAACTCCCAAATTCAGCCTACTGGCAAAATAGTGGTTTTGACTTTACTTCTTTCCGTCCGATGCCATCAGAGAGTGACGAGCCGATGAAACACATTCGCTTAGATAAAGCACTGGAATACTTGTTGGGAGATAAATTGAAATGAGCGATCTGAAACAAAAACAAGTCTTCTCAGAAAAGGTCATGCACCGGGAAGAAGTCGAGTGTTCTCCTGAGCTGACCGCTCAAAAGACGTTCAGCGAAAAAGAAACTTTCGTACCTGTTGAGATTCAAGAGCATCAAGAAGAAACCGAGCAAGAGTTACAACTGGAGCAGGTTATTCGCCCGAAATCCGGCCGTAAATGGCTGACAGCCAGTTTGTTTGCGACTTTGCAGGCCTTGTTGGGTGGCAAGCGGTGGACTCAGTGATTACGGCTGTTCAAACCGCAGACTGGCTTGCTTTGGGGTGGGCGGGTTTTGTCACTACGATCGCCTCTTTTGGTTTAGGCGCGCTAGGTAAGGAGCTTTGGAAGTTACGCAAGCTTCGTCACCACTTCAGTGTGCAGGAAGAGAGTGAAGCACTGATCGATAGTCAGAGTGTGGGTAAAGGTAAAGCATTTTGCGAAAAGGTCGCGGAGCAAAGTGGTGTACTGGCAGAAAATCCAGGCTTTGACCGCTGGAAAAACAGTGTTAATCCAGCCCATAGTGATGCTGAAATTCTTGATATGTATGATTCAATGGTGGTCAGCCAACAAGATAAACTTGCCACTAAGATCGTTTCGCAACATGCGACAGAATCTGCAGCATTGGTCGCCGTAAGCCCATTAGCGGCGGCTGACATGTTGCTGGTGGCGTGGCGAAATTTCAAGATGATCGACAACTTATCTAAAGTGTACGGCGTAGAACTTGGTTATGCCTCTCGTATTAAATTGCTGCGCGCGGTGTTCGTGAATATGGCGGCTGCGGGCGCGAGTGAACTGGCAATCGATGCAAGTATGGATCTGATGTCTATGGACTTGGCTGGAAAAATCTCGGCGAGGGCAGGGCAAGGCTTGGGCGTGGGTATCTTAACGGCTCGTTTAGGTCTAAAAGCCATGGCGTTGCTACGCCCATTACCTTGGTACCCAGAGCGACAAGTCAAATTGGGTACGATTCGTAAAGAAGTCGTGGCGAAAGTTGCATCAATTACGATGAAACCGTAATCAATATCACCTTTGATGAAGAGGATTGCTTGACGCCATTCCACGCATGGTAGAAACTACTGTCAACTTTTCCTGACAGTTGTGAATTGGGATATTTTCAGTGCGTCTTGAAGTCTTTTGTGAAGATAGACTCGGTTTAACCCGAGAATTGCTCGATATTTTAGCGTCTAAAAGCATCGATTTACGTGGCATCGAAATCGATATCAGTGGCATCATCTACCTTAATTGCCCAGATATCGATTTTGATACCTTTAGTGAATTAATGGCCGAAATCCGTCGTATTTCAGGGGTAAAAGACGTACGTAAAATCCAATTTATGCCAATGGAGCGCCATAACACGGAACTGCTTTCATTGGTGGATAACCTCCCTGATCCTGTATTCGCGATTGATCTTAAAGGCGCAGTCGATATGGCAAATATGTCGGCGCTTTCTCTCCTTGGCCAGCACAAGCAAGACGTGATAGGCACACAAATCGGCACATTATTGCCAAGCGTCCGTTTTTCTCGTTGGTCCGAGGGTGTCAATGCGCGCACACGTGAAAGCTTGGTGATAGATGGCTTAGATTACATACTTGAATTGATGCCCGTCTATATCAAGGATGAAGCACAAAACTCGACACTAGCCAGCACGCTGATGACCATTCGCTCTAGTCAACATGGCGTGCAAATTGAAGAGACACTGCCACTGCAAAACCAATTGGGCTTTGAGCATTTTGTGGGTTTGTCTAACCGCCATAAGGCGCTGATGAATCAAGCGAAAAAGTTGTCAGTGTTGGATCAACCACTCTTAATTGAGGGCGAAACGGGCACAGGCAAAGAAATGCTCGCAAAAGCGTGTCATAGCCGTTCAAGCCGAGCAAATAAGCCATTTTTGGTGCTAAGTTGTGCCTCTATGCCTGACGATGTGGCCGAAACCGAGCTGTTTGGTCATGCGCCGGGTTCATTCAATCATGAGCAAGGCCATAAAGGCATCTTTGAACAAGCGAATGGCGGTACCGTATTTCTTGATGAAATCGGCGAGATGAGTTCACATTTGCAAATCAAACTGCTGCGTTTTTTACAAGATGGTAATTTCCGTCGAGTAGGCGAAGAAGATGAAATGCACGTTGATGTTCGTATTATCGCCTCTACTAAGCATAACCTTGCTGAGCTTGCCGAAGCGGGCCAGTTCCGTGAAGACTTATACTATCGTTTGAATGTGTTAACGCTTAATATTCCTCCTTTGCGTAAGCGTTCTAATGATGTGGCTCCGTTATTGGACTTATTTGTTACCAAGCACGCTCAACAACTTGGTATAGATAAACCTGAGTTGGATGAAGCTTTGGTGGATGCGCTTGCGAATTACCAATGGCCTGGCAATATGCGTCAGTTAGATAACATGGTACTGCGTGCACTCACCGAAATGGATGGCCATGTTCTGAAAGTCGAAAACTTCAATTTGCCACAACCACAAGCCATGGGCGGAAGCAGCGCGACACTTAACCTTGATGGTTCACTTGATGAGATCATGCGTGATTACGAATCGCAAATTTTAGAGCGTTTGTATCAATCATTTCCGTCAAGTCGTAAGTTAGCGAAGCGATTGAATGTCTCCCATACCTCTATCGCGAACAAACTGCGTGATTACGGTATTCGCAAAAACTAGGCCAAAATTAAATGGAAGTGATTCATCATAATGGAAGATAAAAGCTCCTCAATCGCCGTTCACAAGTTGGACGGCGACTTGCTTCTACGTACTGCTGAAATCGGCGATGCAGATATGATCGCAGAGTATTTTCAAACGAACCGAGAATACCTCAAGCCTTTTGAACCCAAGCGAGAAGAAGCCTTTTATTCTGTCAATGATTGGCTACAAAAGCTGATCAAACTTAATGAATTACATCGATTGGGCCTTGGTTATTACTGCCTACTTGTGCATGCAGAATCTGGCAAAATGCTCGGTACGCTTTCTTTTAGTAACCTGACACGATTTCCTTTCTATGCGTGTAACGTTGGTTATTCGCTTGCAGAAGATGCGCAAGGAAAAGGGTACATGCGTCGCGGGTTGAAGATGGCTTGTGATTACATGTTTGAGGTGCAAAAGCTGCACCGCATTCAAGCTGGCTATATGCCTCATAACAAACGCAGTGAAGCGGTTCTAAAGCATGTTGGCTTTGAGAAAGAAGGATATGCAAAGAACTATCTGTTGATCAATGGTGAATGGCAAGACCATGTGTTGACCTCATTGACCAACGCAAATTGGAAAGCAGAGGCACGATAAATGGACAGATTGGAAAAGCAGATAGCGTTGTTGATTGAATTGGATCAACTGAAAAGTGTCCTTCGTCGCACTCGTATAAAAAGTGCTGATGGACGATTAGAGAACAGTGGCGAGCACAGTTGGCATGTCGCACTCATGGCTGTTTTGATGCAAGAACATGCGAATGCACCTGTCGATATCACTCGAGTAATGAAAATGCTGCTCATCCATGATGTCGTAGAGATCGACGCAGGCGATACCTTTGTTTATGATACAGCAGCATCAAAAGGGCAAGAAGAGAAAGAGCAAAAAGCCGCGCAGCGATTGTTTGGTATGTTACCCACCGAACAAGGTGACGAGCTGCTTGCGTTATGGAACGAATTTGAAGCGGCCCAAACAGGTGATGCTAAGTATGCTAAAGCGCTGGACCGCTTAATTCCAATGTTGCTGAACTATCACAACAATGGTCAAAGTTGGATCGAGAATAACGTCACACGTGACCAAGCGTTGACGATTAATAAAAGAATTGAATTTGGCTCTGTTACCTTATGGGACAAAGCCAAGGAACTGATTGAAGAAGCCACCGAAAAAGGTTGGTTGAAGTTGTAATAAAGGAGACGGAATGTCTTATTTGCCTTTGGATGAATACCAAAGAAAATGGATTTTTACCCACCAGTCGATGCCGGTACCGGAAGACGAACTGGAGTTTATCAAGCCAATGAATCAGGCTCGTGCAGCACAGTTTTGGAAAGAAAACATCAGTGCGCAAAGTCCGGATATGGAGCGCTTGAGCTCATCAGACTGGCCAATGAAAGAGTCTAATTGGACAGATGCAGTGGATTGGATGGCAGCTTGGGACGCAGACGAGCCTGAATTGCCAGAAGAAGTCACGGCATTTATTGATTGGCAAGATGATGTAACCGTCTACTTTTGTTACGAGAAGTACAATATCATCGAAACAAAGTGGTCGACGTTTAAAAAGCATTGGAAAAACTTCTTGTTTTACGATGATGGCCCGATGTTACTTGGCCGCCGCCGTTCCCAAGCGTTGTGGTTTGACTCCAAAGGCAACGTCAAACTCGGCGAACGCACTTAACAATGTAACTTAATATGTATTAGTACACTTAATTAGAAGCCACGCATGATATTTTGTTGCAATCGCGCAAGAACGAGCCATGCGTGGTTTTTATTTAACTAGAAACTATTAACTAGAGACTTGAAAGGGGACTTAATACTCCTCCTGCTCCGCGCTCAATGACATGGGTATAGATTTGTGTTGTTTTTACATCGCTGTGCCCAAGTTGCTCTTGTACGGTCCTGATATCGGCTCCCGATTCTAAAAGATGGGTAGCAAAACTGTGTCGCAGAGTGTGGCACGTGACTGTTTTTTCGATACCAGCGTCTTTCGCTGCACGTTTTACTGACCTTTGAATGGCACTTTCATTGATATGATGCCGTTTAAGTTCGTCGGTTTCTTTATCAATGCTTAGCTTTGTCGATGGGAATAGAAAGTGCCAGTTGAAATCCATTTCTGCTTCTGGGTATTTTCGCCTCAATGCATCAGAAATATAGACACCAGCATATCCAGGGACATGACGGTCTTTTTTGTAATAATCTCGAACAAGATTAACCTGAGCTCTCAAAGGCTCATGTAATTCTTTTGCTAACGTCACGGTTCTATTCTTGCCGCCCTTGCCTTGCCAAACACGAATGGCACCATAGTCATAATCGATATCTTGAACTCTAAGTCGCAAGCATTCCATTACCCTTAGGCCAGAACCATAAAGAAGCTGAGTATGAAGTTTATACCTTGGATCGATATGCAGGACAAAGCGGCGCATTTCTTCTCTGGTTAATACTACGGGGAGTTTTTTCTCAGTCAGGGACTTTTGAAAGCGCATGTCTAATGAAAGAGGCATTCGAAAATACTCACGATACAGAAATGAAATAGCGTTAAGTGCGAGGGCTTGAGTTTTCACCGCGACTTTTCATCTATTGCTAAGTGACTTAGAAAGCGTTCTACATCGTTTTCCGTTAATTTGGATGGATGCGCCAACTGGTGAAATACGATAAATCGTTTGATCCAGAATAGATAACTTTCAATCGTTTTCTTTGCATAGTGTCGGGCGATCATGTGTTCTTTTACGCTAAGTAAAAATTGACTTTTCATAACTCCATTTGCCTGGTTTTTTATACAGTTCTATTAATTTAGCGTTCAAACTGTAATTAGGCTTTATTCCGCCGTCTAATTGCGTGCTTGAGCACACAGATTCATACCATTTTTCTATTTGTTTCATGGATATAAGTGTTAGCATCCATTTCTCTTTTTGTGTGAAAGATGGCGGTAGCTTGCGTGAAACTCGGCATATAGCCGTATAGAAAGCGTTATGTTTTAGAGGAAATTTGATAGTTTATGGAAAGCTTCTTCGAGAGTGAGTTCATGCTCTCCAACTCACTTCACTTTGTTTTGCTCACCTGCGGTTTAGCATTAGCTTTCCATTTACCAATCTGGTGTGGCTTTAATCTCTGTAAGCGTAAGTGGAAGTATGTTGACTACCTTTGGCCTCTGCTAGCAGGTGTAGGTATGCTGGGTGCAGTTTCTGAAATTCGTGCAGCCGTTGCTGGTAATTGGGCTATCACCGAGCAAACACGAGCGGTAACTATTCTCGAATCAGTTCACGAGTTTTCAGTTCGGCAGATTAAAAGCGATATGTGTTCTGGCCTTATATCTGTTGGTGGTGAAGATGGATACTCCGACCCATGCAGTTGGTATTTATCGGTTGCTAAGCATCTAAAATCCCTCGATTTAAACTTACTGCCAATATTGGACCTGAATCTATTTTCTACCTCAGGACTCAACTTAAAATGGGTTGAGGAAGATGTTACATGGGTTAATGGTATGTTCGAGCAATACAACCAGCAAAAGCGATACGACGAGACCAAGCTCGCGCAAGTCAAACATCCGATTGAGCAAGTATTTTGTATATCAGTCCGTATTTAGTTTGTTTTGCGGTAGCTTTACGATTGGCTAAAGTGACAGGTGAGCTCAAACTGGAAAAACAAACATAACAAACTGTTTAAGAGTGATTCGCAACGCGTGGCATTTTTACTATGCGTTGGTTTTAGTGTTTAAGGCGGTATGCGGCGGCTTCGGTATTGCGTTGCTCACACCTTAACAGGGCGTTATACGATTAAGGAGAAAAATGAAGCCTGATTTACACGGAAGTAGAATTGTTTTGAGGTCAATTCAAACGAATGATTCTGATGATTTGTTTGAAATTTATGGTGACATTCAAACAATGGAATTTGCTTCAGACCCAGTTTTCACATCGAAAGATATGGTAGTTCAGATGCTAGAAAGCGTCATCCGACTAGAGAAATCAGGTGAATCGTTGGAATGGGCGGTTATGGAGCAAGCGACAAGCAAAGTTATTGGAACCTGCGGCTTACATAGCTTTAGTGATAGCGGTGATTCCTGTGAGGTCGGGTGCTTACTAAATTCATCGTACTGGCGACAAGGGTATATGTCGGAAGCTCTTAGTTTATTGTTCTCTCATGCTAAATCTTTGGGCATTGAAAAATTGTATGCCGATATTGATGAGGGAAACTTTAGGTCTCAAGCTTTGTTTAACAAACTGGGCTTCAAAGCTAAAAACGGTCAGTTTCAGCGCTTGCTGAGAGGCATCGTATAACAAACTGTTCAAGAGGGATTCGCAACGCGTGGCATTTTCACTATGCGTTAGTTTAAGTGATTAAGGTGGTATGCAGCAGCTTCGGTATTGCGTTGCTCACCCCTTAACAGGGCGTTATGAGCTAAGAGGTTTATCAATGAATTCGATTGAAAAAGCGAGTAAAAGTGACATTGAAGCACTTCTAGATATTCAGGTCTCAGCATTCTCAACAGATCAAAAGCTCTGCGGTTCAGGTCCACCTGGCTATGATGACCATGAGTATCAACTCAAGGCAATGAAGCGCTACTCATATTATGTGATTAAGCATAAAAGCTATGTTGTTGGTGGGTTTTACTTTTCAGTGGAGCAGGACAGCCTCAAGCTATTAAGGCTTTTTGTAGCACCAACTCATCAAGGTCTGGGGATTGGTACATTTGCCCTCGATTTTCTTTTGGAGATAGCTCGCCCCGGAACCGCTATAGAGCTGGAAACACCAACATTCAGCACTGCCGCACAGCGGTTTTACGAGAAAAATGGCTTCCGAAAAGCAAAGTTGATCGATTATGGTTCTAGTCAGTCATATCAATATAGTAAGAGTGTCACCTGAACACGCTCATAACAAACTATTTAAGAGTGATTCGCAACGCGTGGCATTTTTACTATGCGTTGCGTTTAGTGTTTAAGGTGGTATGCGGGAGCTTCGGTATTGCGTTGCTCACACCTTAACAGAGCGTTATGTGTCAACGCGGAAAAATCACCGATTAGGATGATTAATATCTAAGGAGAGATATTGTGGAGTGGTCAGTTTTAATAGTATTTGTTGTGTTGTTGATATTCATCGGTCACAGAGAGATATCTGCGATGAAATACAAGCATAAACTGTTGGAACGTAAGATAGACTTCTTACTTGAACGCTCTGATTTGTCATTAGATAAACAATTCGGTGTACCAGCCCAGGTGTTAGATGCTGTCAAATCAGGTAACAAGCTAAAAGCGTTTCGACTTTATCGAGAGGAAACTGGTGCTTCTTTAGATGATGCTCGAAAAGTCATCGAAGAACTCTGGCCAGACACATAACAAATTGTTCAAGAGGGATTCGCAACGCGTGGCATTTTTACTATGCGTTGAATTTAGTGGTTAAGGTGGTATGCGGCGGCTTCGGTATTGCGTTGCTCACCCCTTAACAAGGCGTTAGCACAAAAATAATATAGACGGAGTCACATGTGAGAAAACCAAGGTTATTTATAGCTTCCTCGGCGGAAAGCTTACCGATCGCTGAGGCTGTTAATGTCAATTTAGATCATGATTTTGAAGTGACTATATGGAAAAACGGTACATTTAAGCTTTCTTCGTCAACCATTGATGACTTGGTTGAAAATCGTCAACTGTAGATTTTGCACTATTTATATTCGCCCCTGACGATATTACTTCAATTCGAAGTCGTAAGGAGCATGTAGTAAGAGATAACGTTATTTTTGAAATGGGCTTGTTTGTTGGTGCTATTGGGAAATCTCGTTCGTTTATTCTAAAACCAAGAAATGTAGAAATGCATTTGCCAACAGACCTGTTGGGAGTTACTCCAGCAGATTATGAGGCAACACGTAGTGACAATGACTTGGTTTCAGCAACAAATCGTGCTTGCTCATTGATTAAATCTGAAGTTGAAAGGTTAGGGTTAATTAACCATGTGGCTCTTTCTGATAATAAGCGAATTGTTGCCAATCCGGCTGACTACGAGCTAAGGGATAAAGACTATCACTTTTTAGCTGAGTGCCTAAAAAGCCAAACTAGTAATCCCGAGGGTATTTCGTTTTATAGCATCTATAATGGGCTGAAAGGCGTTAAAGAGTCTGTATTACAGGTTTCTTTAATCAAGCTAGAGAGAATGGGGTTAGTTAGTAAAAGCGTAGAAACTGATGAGCAAGGATACGATTATTATGCTTACGCAATAACTGAACTAGGTGTAGACGAACTTCTAAAGAATGAAGACAAGCTCGAACCAAAAGTAATTTATAATGAACCGCCAATGGACTTTGACGACGATATCCCATTTTAGTGCTAACAAAGCATTTAAGAGTGATTCGCAACGCTTGGCAGTTTCGCTTCGCTCAAGTATAGCCAAGCGCTGCTCACACCTTAATGCGGCGTTAGCAAACCTAAATTAGGAACAGTATGAAAGAAAAAATAACTAAAATTGCTGAGAAAGCAAATGAATCAAAATATGTACCAAATGCGAGTACATTTTTTCGTGCTGGGGTGTCAGCAATACCTGTTGTAGGTGGTGCTCTTGATCACCTTATCTTTGATAAGTCTGATGAAATTCGCACAAGAAATATAGAAGCAGCGATTAGTTCGTTAGAAGATAAATACAATCAACTCGAACAAAACTCAGTTAACTTAGATTGGTTTTCGACGGGTGAGGCTGTAAATCTCTTTAAAAATTAATTTCGTTAATTGAGTATGAAGATTCACAAGAAAAATTGGAGGCAATTTCTAGTTTGTATGCGGTTAGCTCAACTTACAAGTTTACCAATGAAAATCAAAAATCATGGGTAATGAGAAAAGTGAGCGAGTTGAGTAATGAACAGCGTAAACTCTTTAAGATAGTAGCGTCAATGTCTCCAGAGCAACGAGAGTTTTCGTCTGGTGCTTTGAAGTCTACGGAAACAGCAATCTGGAACGACACTGTATTTAATGAAATAGAAAATCAATTTAATATTGACCCTAGCTTTCGATTTTGGCGTCAGGGTTTTAATGTAGACGTTGAGTTAGAGCTACTAGCCTCTACAGGTCTACTAGTCAGGCATCAAGCAATGTTTGCCAAAAATGCAGGGTATAAAGTTTCTGTATTTGGCAAGATCGTTTTAAGTTATCTGAAAGCGGTTGGCTAACAAACTGTTTAAGGGTGATTCGCAACGCGTGGCATTTTCATCATGCGTTGGTTTTAGTGTTTAAGGTGGTATGCAGCGGCATTGGTATTGCGTTGCTCACACCTTAACAGGGCGTTAGTACGGGGTTGGCACCAAAGGTCATAAGTTTCGGTGTTTATCTGTTTTGGTGTTCGTATTTACACCTTACAGTTTGTACCTTTCACGCTCTTTCCGGTGGCACTATATGCGGTGTGTACGCTTTGATTTCACCGTTTACGGTTTCCAACTCTTAGCCTATTTCTTTGGTGCTTCTTCTCTTTCGTGGTTTTTACTAAGTCAGAATTGCCTTTCTTTGGTGTTGCCGTCGAAGTGCGAGGAACGAATCCTTTTCTAATTTGAAGCCAGTAAAAGTAGGGCAGTTCAGTGCGTTTTTCTTCTAGCCAACTTTCGCTTTCAATCGGGATAAAGTTTTGTAGCTGCCCGTCTCACTTCAGTGTTCAAAGCCTTTCATATCATCTCAGTTTTCAATATCTTGGAGCGCATAAATAGAAGTAGCGCATGTACTAACAAATTGCTTAAGAGTGATTCGTAACGCGTGGCATTTTTACTTTGCGGTGGTTTATGTGATTAAGGCGCTGTGCGGTAGCTTTTGTATTGCGTTACTCACACCTTAGCAAGGCGTTATATGCTACAACTGAAAAAGTAATATGGAGATAAGTTTGGAATTAAAAAATATATAAGAAATCAATTTTCATTGGCTTCATTTGGAGCTTGATAATGATACTTATACTTTTGTTGTCTGCGCGAAACTCGAGTCAGGTTTTTACTCTGCTATACAACTCATTATTTGGCCTATTTTGTTTATACTGGCTGCTTTTTTCCATGAACTTGGGCACGCATCTGCGAGTTTAGATTGCAAAATAGATTACAATGCTATTTGTTTAGGGCGTAGGAAAAAAGAGAGAAATGCCATCTCAAAAGTCTGTGTAAATGGTTACTACCTAATACCAAGGTTGAATTATGGATGCCATATTTCCCTTCAATGTCGATTATGAAGATAGTGCTTTTGAAAATATAATAGCTAAAGACTTTTTACTTATATTACGATCAGGTGCTTTGGTTGGTTTCGTTATGTGCTTATCGTCACTTATCACTATTACGTTATTTCTTTTAGGTGCTTGGATTTTAAATCAGTTGAATATAACTGGCTATTTATCAAAAATAATGCAGTATCATCTATCTATGTAGTCATAGTTGTTGCAATTTTTCAATTGATTAACTTTATTCCTATATCCACTAAAGGGAAGCCTTTATCTGATGGTGCAATTATAAAGCGTGTCAAAGAACAGCTAAAATCTAGTGGTGAGAACATTGATGACCAGCGTATAGATACCGGATTTTTGAAACAACGCATATAACAATCTGTTTAAGAGTGATTCGCAACGCTTGGCATTTTTACTATGCGTTGCGTTTTGTGTTTAGGGTGGTATGCGGCAGCATCGGTATTGCGTTGCTCACACCTTAACAGGGCGTTATGTGCTTGGAGATCAGATGATAAAACAGCCTCCTTACAAAGTTGAGTTTGGTCAATCAGGAGAAGTCCCTCCGGCGCACGTTATTGCCATAGATAAGACCTCAATAAAGTTAAGAAAGAGCAGTCGAGATGGCGATACAGACGGTCGTATTGATGAACTTCATCTCAATGGTGGGATTGAATCAGAGGAAACTAAACAGATGATGCTCGGGCTCAATAAGCAGGGTTTTGTGTTTGCTTACGACGATAAAGCTTATATTTCACCTAGCCATTTTATGAAGCAACTTCTATTGAGTGGTGACCTAAGAACATCATTCAAAGAAATCAGTTGGTCATGCCCAAAGCAATGGTGTCTTACAGAGTATGAATTTGAGCAACGCACATAACAAACTGTTCAAGAGGGATTCGCAACGCGTGGCATTTTTACTATGCGTTGGCTGTGGTGTTTAAGGTGGTATGCGGCAGCTTTGGTATTGCGTTGCTCACCCCTTAACAGGGCGTTAGTACGGGTTTGACATCAAAGGTCATAAGTTTTGGTGTTTATCTGTTTTGGCGCTCGTCTTTACACCTTTCAGTTTGTACCTTTCACGTTCTTTCCGGTGGCACTATATGCGGAGTGTTCGCTTTGATTTCACCGTATACGGTTTCTAACTTTTAGCCTATTTCTTTATTGCTTCTTCTCTTTCGTGGTTTTTACTAAGTCAAAATTGTCTTTCTTTGGTGTTGCTGTCGAAGTGCGAGGAACGAATCCTTTTCTAATTTGAAGCCAGTAAAAGTAGGGGAGTTCAGTGCGTTTTTCTTCTAGCTCAATTTCGTCTCTTAATGGTGGTAAAGTTTTGTAGCAGCCCGTCTCACTTCAGTGTTCAAAGCCTTTCATATCATGCCACTTTTCAATATCTTGGAGTCCATAAATAGAAGTTGCGCATGTACTAACAAATTGCTTAAGAGTGATTCGTAACGCGTGGCATTTTTACTTTGCGGTGGCTTATGGTGATTAAGGCGCTGTGCGGTAGCTTTTGTATTGCGTTACTCACACCTTAGCAAGGCGTTATATGAATTTGACAAGGAGGTGAAATGTTAACCGAAAATAGAATTGTAGAATTAGTATGTGACCAACTGGAATTGGATGGTCTTACTATCTCCCAGAAACTAGATACTACTCAGACAGGGATAGATATTGTTGCTGTATCGGAAACTGGTAAGAAGTATTTTGTCGAAGCAAAAGGCGCTACTTCTTCAAAGGAGTCGACTAAGCGATATGGACAAGAGTTCAACAAGTCTCAGGTTAAGACGCACATTGGCATGGCGTTAGTTGCTGCGTTTAAGGTAAGGGAAGATAATCCAGACCATGAATCAGTCATAGCTTTACCTAATAATTTTTCTCACAAGGAATTAATTGAAAGTATGGCAACTCCTATCAGATCCTCGGGCATCAAAGTTTGGTTAGTTGATGAAGAGCGAGTCGAAAAATTCATATAACAAACTGTTCAAGAGGGATTCGCAACGCGTGGCATTTTTACTATGCGTTGGTTTTGGTGTTTAAGGCGGTATGCGGCGGCTCTTGTATTGCGTTGCTCACCCTTAACAGGGCGTTAGGTGAATTAATGGAATATCACTACACAAATAATGATAGATTGATGCAGCTAAACGACTTAAAAGGACGTTTGACGCTTTTAATTGCTCATCTTCAACTAAACCATAACGATGCCAAGATAATTTCAATATACGAGCGTGCTTTGTTTGACGTAGATGAGCTGATTTGCAATGGTTTTAACCAAAATCAATTGTCGAATGTTAGTGATTCAATCCCAGATCTTTTTAATCGGCACAAAGATTGGGTACCTCCCTTAGAAGCTGGCTCTGATGGTAAGTTGTCTGAGCCGCAATGGTTTTTAGCGCTAGAGAACTATCTTCAACCTGTTCTAAAAAGTGCAAGGAAACTAAAGGAGTTGGGTGCGCGATAATTCACCTAACAAATTGTTCAAGAGGGATTCGCAACGCGTGGCATTTTTACTATGCGTTGGTTTTAGTGTTTAAGGTGGCATGCGGCGGCATCGGTATTGCGTTGCTCACCCCTTAACAAGGCGTTAGCTTATCAGAGGAAGTAATGGAAGAAAGTGCATTTAATATAGCTCAAGCCATATTAGTTTCGTTGGGTGGAGGAGCTGCAATCGTTCTTGGGGCTTCTAGTTTTCTTGGAAAGCTATGGGCTCAACGAATCTTACAAAAAGAACAGTCTAAAATGGCTTTAGAGATCGAAGAATATAAAAAGCTAGGCGAGTTAACTGCAAATAAGCAGATAAACTACTATCAAAAATTAGAACTCTATAAGTCAGTATCTGCACCATTGATCGATTTGGTAGCCAACATTACTCATCAGGAAATGCTAACCCGAGATTACATTAGAGGCTTTGACAAACAAAGGCTTCATATGACTGCACAATTAGCACTATTCGCTTCTTCCGATGTTTTCGATATGTTTATGGATTTAATAGACTATATGTATAGCTCCATTGAATCTGACACTTTTGATTTTCATATTTTCCGTGTAGAGATGCTCAAGTTCTTAAGTGAAGTTCGCAAAGATATTGGTATCTATACGGACGAAATTACCTACAAAGGAAGCAGATAAGCTAACAAACTGTTCAAGAGGGATTCACAACGCGTGGCACTTTCACTATGCGTTGGTTTAAGTGATTAAGGTGGTGTGCGGTGGCTTTGGTATTGCGTTGCTCACCCCTTAACAGGGCGTTAGTTTTATGGAGGAAATATTGTGGAAATCTGGAAGTTATTGTTCTTTATACCTGCGTGTTTTGCGCTCAATATGACTCCTGGTCCAAACAATCTATTGTCCATGAACAATGCTCGTTGTTACGGTTTCAAATCTGCTTTTATTGCTGGACTTGGTCGTATTGCTGCATTCGCAGTAATGATTGCCTTGGCTGCTTCTGGTTTAGCAGTTGTTCTCTATGCTTCTGAGACTCTATTTCTAGCGATTAAACTTGTGGGCGCTGCTTATTTGTTGTGGATTGCCTTTAATCTTTGGCGTTCGGCAGCAAGTCCTGTTTCTGAACTAGAAAATACTCGCAACCAATTGGGTTTAGCTAAACAAGAATTTTTGCTAGCCGCAGGTAATCCAAAGGCGATCTTAATCTTTACCGCCTTTCTGCCACAGTTCGTCGATGTTTCAGAGAATGTAAATGAACAGTTCTTCGCTCTAGGGGCTACGTTCCTAGTTTTAGAAATGGGTGCAATATCGATTTATGCGATATTTGGAATGTACTTAAGGCAGTGGTTTACGAAGTCGAAAATGGCAAAGCGCTTCAATAGAGGTTGTGCAACTTTTTTGGCTATGTCTGGAGCAAGCTTGTTACTGAGTCGCCAGCAATAAAAC
Organism: Vibrio alfacsensis; assembly: GCF_003544875.1. Lineage (NCBI taxonomy): Bacteria > Pseudomonadati > Pseudomonadota > Gammaproteobacteria > Vibrionales > Vibrionaceae > Vibrio > Vibrio alfacsensis. Next base: position 1,866,039 of record NZ_CP032093.1, on the reverse strand, counting down.
TAACAAACTGTTTAAGAGTGATTCGCAACGCGTGGCATTTTTACTATGCGTTGGTTTAAGTGATTAAGGTGGTATGCGGCGGCATTGGTATTGCGTTGCTCACACCTTAACAGGGCGTTAGTACGGGTTTTACATCAAAGGTCATCAGTTTTGGTGTTTATCTGTTTTGGCGCTCGTCTTTGCACCTTTCAGTTTGTGCCTCTCACGCTCTTTCCGGTGGCACTATATGCGGAGTGTTAGCTTTGATTTCACCGTTTACGGCTTCTAACTCTTAGCCTATTTCTTTGGCGCTTCTTCATTTTCGTGGTGGCTTTTGAGAGAGCCTTGATTACTTTTGGTGTGGCTGTTGAAGTACGAGGAAAGAATCCTTTTCTAATTTGAAATTTGCAGTAGGGCTGCCCAGTGCGTTTTTCTTCTAGCCAACTTTCGTCTTTCAATCGGGGTAAAGTTTTGTAGCTGCCCGTCTCACTTCAGTGTTCAAAGCCTTTCATATCATCTCAATTTTCAATATCTTGGAGCGCATAAATAGAAGTAACGCATGTACTAACAAATTGCTTAAGAGTGATTCGTAACGCGTGGCATTTTTACTATGCGGTGGCTTATGGTGAATAAGGCGCCGTGCGGTAGCTTTTGTATTGCGTTACTCACACCTTAGCAAGGCGTTAGCTTTCTCGAGGATAAATATGGAATTTACAGATACAAAAATCATTACGGCGGTGATTGCTGGGACGGCTGGTATCTTAGGCGCTGTGATTGGTGGTTATTACAAAACTCTATCCGCGAAGCAGAAAATCTTAGAATTAAACCAAAACTACAACCAAAAACTTCAGGATAACTATCTCGAAAAAGCGAGAGAATATACTGAGTCAGTTTATGCCCCGTTAAGTATAGCGTTAGCTAAGTTGTCATATGCCTTTAGGCAGTATCAAATTAATACGGGTAAGAGTGATGAAAACGAGTTATTGACTCAACTTTCAACAGCAATTGTAGATTTCAATTCTGTCGTAATGGAATTAATGTCAAAGGGTGCAGGCGCTTTTCTTACCACTGAGCTCGATGAAAGGTTGCAATCATTTGGTGCGTTCTTAGATGCATCAAAAAATGCTGAGCATGCTACTTTGAAAATGATCTTTGGTTTTTCACTACCTTTTTTTGGAAGTGGTTTCCAAGAAACAGAAAGTAGACTTTCAGGTCGATTTGCACGAACTTTATGGAGTCCACGACTGGCTATTTCTTTGGGTGGTCTTGGTATTAGTTACGAAGCAAAGGAAATTTTGGCAGCCCCGCTTGGTAGTCGTGACTTTGAGGAGCGTTTTGTAAGGGACTCTCATATTATTAACGTATTAATAAAAGAAGTTACACTTGGCGCCAAAGCGAAGCATACTATGGAGAGCAAAAGCTAACAAAGCATTTAAGAGTGATTCGCAACGCTTGGCGCTTTCGCTTCGCTCAAGTATAGCCAAGCGCTGCTCACACCTTAATGCGGCGTTAGGCAATATCGTAAGGGGATAAGTATTGATAAAACTAAATGATCATATAGCAACATTGTCACATGTTATGTTCTCTACAGATGATGTCGCTGAATGGGGTGGCGTGTATCAGTGGTTGCAAATAGCCGCTTCTATTGAATCAGTTTCCCTTGATACTATCAAATACAATAATAGCTTTGGTTGGTGCGCACCTGCTGATGAATTTGACTTGGCTAGGGATAAATTATTACCGATCTTTGCTGAAAAGTTGGCTATTTTTAATTTTGTTTGGGGGGCTTTAGAGTCCACCATCGATATAGTTAAGCCGCCTAAGAATCCAGATAAGTCAAAGCGCGGAAAGGTTAGAGATGCTTGTTTCTGGCTAAACACCTTTAGCCGCTCAGATTCAATACCAGAGTTACTTGTTCAAACTACTATGTTCAGGGAATTAGCCCAAAAATCTATTGGCTATGAACGTGTCGAAAGCAGAATTGGCGAATTGAAAGAGTTTGGTGTTTCGGGCGTTGGTTTATACGCAGTATATGAACTTAGAAATCTATTTGCACATGGTAGTATGGAGTTCCCTTACCCTGATGGTGAAAATAATCCAGTCTGTCCAGGATATCTTTGGTTGAAACAGCAGCGTATAGTTCTGTTCTCTATACAGTTATTGATGTTAAAACATTTTCCTAACCCAGATGATTATGAAGTGTTTCTAACAACTGTTGTAGGTAACATTGATGGTGATATCAAGTTAGCTGATGCTTTACGAATGTGTCATTTAGAAGTTAACCAACTAGAAGCACAGTTGCCGTTGATATAATTGCCTAACAAAGCGTTTAAGACAGATTCCCAACGCATGGCATTTTTCATTCCATCGTTGGGTTTAGCGTTTACGGTGGTCTGGTTAAGTTTTGTGGTGGCGTTGCTCACTACTTAACGCGGCGTTATGCATTTCTCCAACTTTGAGAATCAAGGATGATATATGAGTGAATTAAAGGTTGTTTTAGTCACTGGAGGTGGCCGTGGCATCGGTGCTGCCACTTCAAAGCTATTTGCTGCTAATGGCTACGCAGTTTGCATTAATTACAAGTCAAATTCGGCTACGGCCGAAGCACTAGCCTATGAAATTAGGCAAACTGGTGCAAAGTGTATTGTGGTTCAAGCGGATGTTTCAAATGAGGCTGATGTCTCAAGGTTGTTTGGAACAATTGATGATGAACTAGGTCCCTTGTCGGTGCTTGTGAATAATGCGGGAATTCTTCGTACACAATCTCGACTCGAAGATATGACGGCTGACCGAATCAACGGCATCCTATCTAATAACGTGACTAGCTATTTTCTTTGTTGCCGAGAGGCAGTTAAGCGAATGTCTACTCGTTATGGAGGAAAGGGTGGGGTGATTGTGAATGTTTCATCTGGTGCATCTCGTTCGGGTTCACCAAATGAATACATCGACTACGCAGCATCGAAAGGGGCAATTGATACACTAACTAAAGGCTTATCTTTAGAAGTTGCGTCTGAGGGAATTCGGGTTAATTGTGTTCGCCCTGGACTTATCCATACGGAAATGCACGCTGATGGTGGTGAGCCAGAAAGGGTTGAACGATTAAAAAGTATCATCCCTCTTCAACGAGGTGGGCGTCCGGAGGAAGTTGCAGAAGCAATCTATTGGCTTTCGTCAGAAAAGTCATCATTCTCTACGGGAAATTACTTAGATCTGTGTGGTGGCCTCTAAATGCATAACAAAGCGTTTAAGGCGGATTCCCAACGCTCGGCATTTTCGGTTTGATTCAGCTTTAGTGTTTACGGCACAATGGTTTAGGTGTGGTGGTCTGCGTTGCTCACCACTTAACGCGGCGTTAGGCATCAGCAGGCAGTTAAAAAATCGGGAGTCGTAAGTGGATTTTAGTAAAGCATTACCCATTAATAAGCCAGCACTTTGGCAATTACAGCAAGAACTAATGTCAGAAGCTGAAGCATTATTTGGCACAAGGGATGAATCTAAAGTTATCTATCAACCTGACTGGCATGTTGATGGACCTCATATTCGATATTCTGCAAATAAAGATGGTGCTTTTGCTGAGCTAAGTTTTGCTGCTCAAACAAACTGGCGTTTAGCGGTATACCAATTAGCACATGAAACAGTGCATTTACTTGATCAGCATGGTGGGCAGCAAACCATACTTTTAGAGGAGGGGGCTGCTGTAAGGTTCTCATTAGATATGATGGATAAATACGGATTTAGCACCGCAGGTTTGCCGTCAATTCGCTCGTACCGAGAAGCTCTTTTTCTTTTTAATAGCTTAGGTGCAGAACCTTATAAGATAATGAAAAATTGTAGGGTTGGCTCTCTTGAATTTAATGGCATTGATAGTGCTGTATTAAAAAGTGAAACCAAAGGGTTAACTTCTGCCGACATCTTCAAGATGCTGTCAAAACCTAAGATGCGATAAGTGGTTAATAAATGCCTAACAAAGCATTTAAGAGTGATTCCCAACGCTTGGCATTTTTCATTCCATCGTTGGGTTTTGTGTTTACGGTGGTATGGTTGAGTTTCGTGGATGCGTTGCTCACACCTTAATGCGGCGTTAGTCGCCAGAAAAAGCTAGCAATCAAAATCATGTTTCTAAGCTCAAAACTTGGCTACTGATGGCTTGGTTCATTGTTCTATCTTCGACGGTCAAAGCTCAGTTTCATCGGTCTTAAATCAATGCGTTGCTATTTTCCTAGCGGTTGTTTTGTTCTTTGGTGCTGACAGAACAGGGCAATCGAGAGTTTGTTTTTGGCTGCAACTCCGCTCGGTGAGTTTGTTGGGTACAAAAGCCGATTTACTCGCTGAAATGACGTTTCCTCTGGTGTGGTAAGTTCCACGTGGTTTCAGTGACTTTGTTGAAAGTCCGCACTGTGAGGTTAGCTTTCCAAAAGCGCTTGTTGGTGTTGTCAGTCCGTTTTCTGCGGCGCTGCTTTTTCTAAGTGGTTTCATTGAGTAGCCGCTTTGAGACTACGCCTGACTTAAATGCATCAAAGCACATAAAGTTTGTTGTTCGCAAAGTTTAGTTCGGCTTAAAATTGTCGCTCGGTACCTCGCGACTAACAAACTGCTCAAGAGGGATTCGCAACGCGTGGCATTTTTACTATGCGTTGGTTTAAGTGATTAAGGTGGTATGCGGCGGCTTCGGTATTGCGTTGCTCACCCCAGGGCGTTAGCTATATGGAGGCGAAATTAGCTTGAATATCGAAGATTTTGTTGCTTACTACTCTAAATTAAAAGAGTTAACTGAGTTACATCGCAAACTAAAATTTGGTGACAACCCACAAATCGCAGAGGTATTTTCAGAACAATTAACACGATCTTTGTTTGGTTATAGCAAATGGGGAAACAAAAAGTTTGATGCTAAGACAGTTGATGGTTTTGCTGTTGAAATAAAAGCAACTGGCACTGATAAAGGTAAGACCACAATCAATATTAAGTCGTTTAAAAAACATGCTGAAGAATTTAGTCACTTAATTTGGCTCTATATTGATTTCGATGAAAATCAACTGAGTTTTAAAAAGATCTCGTTAGAAGCACTTATTGAGTGGGCATCCACAAAAAAAGAAACGGACAATGGTAGAGTTAGTATTGCATTACACCAATTAACGGCTTTCGAAAAGACTTGCTTTCAAATTAACGAAAAGTCCAAAACAATTGTGAAAATATAGCTAACAAACAATTTAAGAGTGATTCAGCACGCTTGGCAGTTTTGGTTTGAGTCGAGTTTAGTGATTAAGGTGTTCAAATTGAGTATTGTGCTAGCGTGCTTCACACCTTAATTGGGCGTTAGGCGACTAGGAGTTAATATTGGCTAAGGTAACTAGAATCCAAGCGGGACAATACTCGGTGGATGATGGGCGTTTTATTGTAAAACAAGGTTCAGGCTGGCTTGTACTTACTGCAAACGGTTCTCATGATTTTGGTCCTGTACCTACACTCGCATCTGCGAAACAGTATGTTGAGTCGGGAACCACACCGTTGGGGCAGCACAATTTGTCCACGAAACATGGAAGAAGACAAAGTAAAAAAGAGTTCAATTCATATTTGGCGTCTGAAGCTAAAAATGGAAACCCGATGCCTGCAATTTTGTGGTTTATTGTTCTTTTCATAGTCTGCGGTGTTGCATTCGCTGTTCGAGGTCATTAGATAGCTAAAAGTCGTCGCCTAACAAATTGTTCAAGAGTGATTCGGCACGCGTGGCATTTTTATTATGCGTTGGTTTCAGTGGTTAAGGTGTTATGCGGAAGCTTAGGTATTGCGTGCCTCACACCTTAACAAGGCGTTAGGTTTCTCCGCGGGAAACATCGAATTCGAGGATTTTAGATCATGGATTATGAAGCGAAGCTACGACTTGCTCACAAAGAGTTAAATGATAAAGGCGTTTGGAAGTCGAACTACAATTCACCAATTGTAAAGTGGCTACGTAAACTTGGAATGTGTTTTCCGCCACCTTATTACCAAAGTTATTTTGCAAACGTTATGCTTTGTGTGACTTTCTTTGCTCCTGTATGGGGAATCTTCCAATGGTTTCTTGTGTGGAACGAGCTAGGTAAACCAGTTTTAGAAGCCGTTTTTATCTCGTTACTTGCTGGCACTTTGTTTGGCTTTATTATGGCAACCTTCTACTACATTAGACGTAAGCAATTAAATCTAACAGATTGGGGTTCATTGGGAGAATAAGCCCAAAACCTAACAAACTGTTCAAGAGGGATTCGCAACGCGTGGCATTTTCATCATGCGTTGGTTTTAGTGTTTAAGGCGGTATGCGGCGACTTCGGTATTGCGTTGCTCACCCCTTAACAGGGCGTTAAGTGTAATAAAGGAATTGTAGTGGTTGAAAAAATAACACATGTAAAGAACCCGTTGACCGTGATTGCTATGTTCGCGGGGATTGCTGAAATTAGTGGGACGATAGTGTTACCCTTCATTGATGTAGCTAATCAGGCTATTTATATATGGTTTTTAATGCTTTTTCCTGTCATTCTAATTTCTTTGTTTTTTATTACATTGAACTTCAATCATAGGGTTCTTTACGCTCCCTCTGATTATAAAAATGAAAGCCATTTCCTAGAACTTTTCGGATATTCAAATGCTGGTGAGCAATTGGAAAAATTGAAAATGAGCTAGCTGAAGATGGATTCAAAGTTGAGTTAAATGAAACATCGAACAGAATTTCTCGAGCTATCACCGCTGAAAGGTTAGCGTTACAAAACCTCACTAGGAAACTGTCTGTTCAATTCAAACCAAACGTTAAATTTGAAACTCCTGCTGGGCGACAAATGTTATTTGATGGTGTTGCTTTCGATGGAAATACTGTACATACATTAGAAGCTAAGTTGATATCTAGTAAAGCCACAATTAGCAAGCAACGTTTCAAGGCTATTTTGGAAAAGTCTGCACAGGTTCAAGAGCAATGGGAGGGGGTAGATGCAAGAAAGTTGGTCTTTCATTACTATCTAATTGTCGACTCAGATGAAATTAATTTAGAACAGGTACGTGAAATATTTGAAAGCGTAGCTAAAGAATATAGGCTGAGGAGCAGACTCGAAGTAGTTAAGTACTCGGCGCTGGAAGTCTGAGAGAAAATTACACTTAACAATCTGTTTAAGAGTGATTCGCAACGCGTGGCATTTTTACTATGCGTTGCGTTTAATGTTTTAGGTTGTATGCGGCGGCATCGGTATTGCGTTGCTCACACCTTAACAGGGCGTTATATGCTTGGAAGAATCTGTAAGGAAGCAGGTGTTTAATGGTGAGCAAAATTACATTTTTCACAAGGCTTGAGCGCCAGATTCTTTCTGGTAAAAAGACTGCAACGATTAGGGATAAATCTGAAAGCCATTATTACCCAGGGCAGGTTGTTGAAGCATTTACTCACGAAGATGAGCGGAAAATCTGTAGACTAGAAATTGTCGGTGTTGAGCATGTGAACTTTGATAAACTCAACAGAAAGCACGCAAAAGCAGAAAATCTTCCATTTGTGTTCATGCTCAAATGGATTTTGCGAAAGATATACCCAGCAGAAAGAGCTTGTGTTTTATTAGCTTCAAAGTCGTTGACTAACAAGTCTGCAAGTTATGAAACCCCTTGAGCCACGCATATAACAAACTGTTCAAGAGGGATTCGCAACGCGTGGCATTTGCACTATGCGTTGAATTTAGTGATTAAGGTGGTATGCGGCGGCTTTTGTATTGCGTTACTCACCCCTTAACAGGGCGTTAGTTTGCAAGAGGAAAAGCGCAGCTATATCGCAAGATCTAGTGGTAAAAGCTCAAAGTTGAAATTGTCATATCGGCGTTCAATTTCAGTGTTAACTAGCGTGGCGAAAATTCAAAATTGGCATCGTTTCAATGGTTGATTTGTTCTTTGGTGCGGTGATTTTGGGGCAAATTGAGTCGAACTTTTTCGCTGAAACTCTGCTCGTTGAGTTTGTTGGTACAAAAGCCGATTCACTCGTTGAAATGGCGTTTTCTCTGGTGTGGTAAGTTCATGTGGTTTCAGTGGCTTTGTTGAAAGTCCGCATTGTGAGATTGGTTTTCCAAAAGCGATTTTTGGTGTTGTTAGTTCGTTTTCTGCGACGTTGTTTGTTCCAAGTGGTTTCATTGAGTAGTCGCCTTGAGACTACGCCTGACTTAAGTGCGTTAAAACACTTAAAGCTATTGTTTGCAAAGTTTAAAATGACGTAAAATCAACGCTTTGGGTTTGCAAACTAACAAACTGCTCAAGAGGGATTCACAACGCGTGGCATTTTTAATATGCGTTGATTTTAGTGATTAAGGTGGTATGCAGCGGCTTCGGTATTGCGTTGCTCACCCCTTAGCAGGGCGTTAGTTTGCAAGAGGAAAAACGCAGCTATATCGCAAGATCTAGTGGTAAAAGCTGAAAGTCTAAATAGCCATATCAGTGTTCAATTTCAGTGTTAACTAGCGTGGTGAAAATCCAAAATTGGCATCGTTTCAACGGTTGATTTGTTCTTTGGTGCGGCGAGTTATGGGTTAACCAAGCTGTACTTTTTTTGCTGAAACTCTGCTCGTTGAGTTTGTTGGTGCAAAAGCCGATCTACTCGCTGAAATGGCGTTTTCTCTGGTGTGGTAAGTTCATGTGGTTTCAGTGGCTTTGTTGAAAGTCCGTATTGTGAGATTGGTTTTCCAAAAGCGCTTTTTGGTGTTGTGAGTTCGTTTTCTGCGGCGTTGTTTGTTCCACGTGGTTTCATTGAGTAGCTGCTTTGAGACTACGCCTGACTTAAGTTCATCAAAACACATAAGGTTTATTGTTTGCAAAGCTTAAAATAACGTAAAATCAACGCTTTGGGTTTGCAAACTAACAAACTGCTCAAGAGGGATTCGCAACGCGTGGCATTTTTACTATGCGTTGGTTTAAGTGATTAAGGTGGTATGCGGCGGCTTCGGTATTGCGTTGCTCACCCCTTAGCAGGGCGTTAGGCAATATCGTAAGGGGATAAGTATTGATAAAACTAAATGATCATATAGCAACATTGTCACATGTTATGTTCTCTACAGATGATGTCGCTGAATGGGGTGGCGTGTATCAGTGGTTGCAAATAGCCGCTTCTATTGAATCAGTTTCCCTTGATACTATCAAATACAATAATAGCTTTGGTTGGTGCGCACCTGCTGATGAATTTGACTTGGCTAGGATAAATTATTACCGATCTTTGCTGAAAAGTTGGCTATTTTAATTTTGTTTGGGGGCTTTAGAGTCCACCATCGATATAGTTAAGCCGCCTAAGAATCCAGATAAGTCAAAGCGCGGAAAGGTTAGAGATGCTTGTTTCTGGCTAAACACCTTTAGCCGCTCAGATTCAATACCAGAGTTACTTGTTCAAACTACTATGTTCAGGGAATTAGCCCAAAAATCTATTGGCTATGAACGTGTCGAAAGCAGAATTGGCGAATTGAAAGAGTTTGGTGTTTCGGGCGTTGGTTTATACGCAGTATATGAACTTAGAAATCTATTTGCACATGGTAGTATGGAGTTCCCTTACCCTGATGGTGAAAATAATCCAGTCTGTCCAGAGATATCTTTGGTTGAAACAGCAACGCGTATAGTTCTGTTCTCTATACAGTTATTGATGTTAAAACATTTTCCTAACCCAGATGATTATGAAGTGTTTCTAACAACTGTTGTAGGTAACATTGATGGTGATATCAAGTTAGCTGATGCTTTACGAATGTGTCATTTAGAAGTTAACCAACTAGAAGCACAGTTGCCGTTGATATAATTGCCTAACAAAGCGTTTAAGACAGATTCCCAACGCATGGCATTTTTCATTCCATCGTTGGGTTTAGCGTTTACGGTGGTCTGGTTAAGTTTTGTGGTGGCGTTGCTCACTACTTAACGCGGCGTTAGTTCCCCAGAGGAAGCAATCAATCCGTAGGGAATTTTTGTTTCTGGTGGAGTACACGCATAACTCGGATGATATCGCCCTCGACCCAGTAAGAGACAATCATCGAAATCTCAGGAATAATGAGCAATCGTCCGCGGATGCCATCTCGTTGTACACCCATCAAAGGTTGTTCAAGCAAGTTTTCTACTTTTGCTTCAATGAGGTTGTCAGTTTTTTCTGCCGCATCAGGGTTGAAGTCATAGAGAAACTCGAAGATCTTTTCACGATCATTAAGTGACTCTTCTTCCCATAAAATCATTGCTTACCTCGATTACGGATTCTGGCTTTGCGCTCTTCCATTCGAGACTTAGCAGTTTGGTGCTCAACGAAAACAGATTTTCCTGAGTCAAACTTCTCAAATGCTAGGTTTACTTGTTCAGTTAGCCATGCATCGTGAGATAATGTTTTTCTTTGTTGTTCAGCGAGTTGCTCAGTAAGTTCACGGCAAGCATCACTTAGAGTTCGACCTTGGCTCTCAGCCATTTGTTGAGCTAGGCGTTTTGTTTCTTCATCAACACGAAATTGAATTCTAGTGTCCATGATATATTCCTTTGTTGGTGTGTGTACAAATGTTAGCACTAGGCTTTGAGGTGGGCAACTAACAAACAATTTAAGAGTGATTCGGCACGCGTGGCATTTTTACTATGCGTTGGTTTTAGTGATTAAGGTGGTATGCGGGAGCATCGTATTGTGTGCCTCACACCTTAATTGGGCGTTAGTTTGCAAGAGGAAAAATGCAGCTAATCGCAAGATCTAGTGGTAAAGCTCAAAGTTTAAGTTGTCGTATTGGATTTCAATTTAATTGTTAACTAGCGTGGTGAAAATCCATAATTGGCATCGTTCCAGCGGTTGATTTATTCTTTGGGCGGAGACTTGAGGGTTAATTGAGTCGAACTTTTCTGCTGAAACTCTGCTCGTTGAGTTTGTTGGTACAAAAGCCGATTTACTCGCTGAAATGGCGTTTTCTTTGGTGTGGTAAGTTCATGTGGTTTCAGTGGCTTTGTTGAAAGTCCGCATTGTGAGATTGGTTTTCCAAAGTGCTTTTTGGTGTTGTCAGTTCGTTTTCTGCGGCGTTGTTTGTTCCACGTGGTTTCATTGAGTAGCCGCTTTGAAACTACGCCTGACTTGAGTGCATCAAAACACATAGAGTTTATTGTTTTCAAAATTTAAAATAACGTAAAATCAACGCTTTGGGTTTGCAAACTAACAAACTGCTCAAGAGGGATTCGCAACGCGTGGCATTTTTACTATGCGTTGAATTTAGTGGTTAAGGTGGTATGCGGCGGCTTCGGTATTGCGTTGCTCACCCCTTAGCAGGGCGTTAGCCGTCATGGAGCTTGCTATACTCAAAGTGATAGAATAGTATCACTTTAGTATTCCTTTGGAGCAGCTCTCATGAAAGTAGAACTAGTTACATCACTCAAACGCCAAGCAACTAAGATCCTCGCCGATCTCCACGACACCAAAGAACCAGTGTTAATTACTGAGCATGGAAAGCCATCTGCGTATCTAGTTGATGTTGATGACTACGAATTTATGCAAAATCGTTTAGCTATTCTTGAGGGTATTGCACGAGGTGAGCGTGCACTAGCTGATGGTAAAGTGGCAAGTCATGATGAAGCTAAGGACAAAATGTCAAAATGGCTGAAATAATCTGGACTGAGCCAGCGTTATCTGACCTCAACGATATCGCTGAATACATCGCACTTGAAAATATCGTAGCTGCAAAGCAGTTAGTGCAAACGATCTTCTCCAAAGTCGAACGCCTACAAACTTTCCCAGAGTCAGGTCGTATTCCACCCGAGCTAGAACATTTAAGTTATCGTGAAGTTGTCGTTAATCCATGTCGTGTTTTCTATAAACAAGACGGTGACAAAGTGTTTATTCTGTTTGTTATGCGTGCAGAGAGAGATTTGCGTAAGTTCCTGTTGAGTAAGCAGTAACCTTTGGGAATGAGCGGCTAACAAACTGTTTAAGAGTGATTCGCAACGCGTGGCATTTTTACTATGCGTTGGTTTTAGTGTTTAAGGTGGTATGCGTTAGCATCGGTATTGCGTTGCTCACACCTTAACAGGGCGTTATGTACTTTCTCGAAAATTAACCTAGCCAACGTATGAAATTAGGTCGTAAACTTAGCTTAATTAAAGGGTTAGGTGATAGATATGGCATTTTCAGAAATTGAGCAACAGCGTTATAGAAAGGTAGTGGAGAAGTACCTTGATTCTTGTCGGCCGCCAGAAGAGATCCGCAACCAACTTGATATTGGGTATCGGTTAGAGGGGCAAGTTATCGAAATCTTCGAGATACGTCCTAAGTGGAATGATCCATCCGAAAAAATGGAGTGTCCAGTAGCCAAAGTCAAATATTATAAGTCGCGTGACGCGTGGAAAATTTACTGGATGAAATCCGACCAAAAATGGCATTCGTATGAGCCAATTCCTGAGATTCAACTTCTAGAAGCTTTCTTGGAAATATTGGAAGACGATACTTATGGGTGTTTCTGGGGATAGAACCAACCACGTACATAACAAACTGTTCAAGAGGGATTCGCAACGCGTGGCATTTTTACTGTGCGTTGGTTTTAGTGATTAAGGTGGTATGCGGCGGCTTAGGTATTGCGTTGCTCACCCCTTAACAGGGCGTTAGCCGTCATGGAGGAAAATTGGAAGTTCAAGTTATCGCAGCCCTAATAGGGATCGCTGGAGTTACATTAAGTGCAGTCTTTAGCGGTTTCGGGTATTACGCCAAAGTGCGAGCTGAAAAGCTACGAACGACGCGTCAGGTATTGTTCTATTTATTAGAGTTTCGTGCACACGTATTAGCGTCAGCTATGTCGCCCTCAGAATTATATGACCAATACCTCAACGAATGTGGGAAATACTTTGATAAAAAGAGAATTGCAGGTGTAGTTATTCCGCAACAGAATCAGGAATTGATGCTGGGATATTTTTCACAACTTATTGAGCAGATTACTCCAGAGTTATCGCAAGAATTTATTTCTGGCTATTCAAACACGATTAACGAGCTTGCTAAAGACAAACCTATTCTTGCTTTCCAACTCCGAGGTAAAGACGTTGCAACTAAAATGGTAATGCTCCAGAAGTCGTATTTAGAACAACTGCAAAGTACGGACTTGTTCACAACCGATCAAAGCATTAGTGCTTTCCTCCAAAAGCAAGTAACAGAAGCTCACGATAATGGGCTAAGGGAGGTTTTAGCTTTGTTAGACGAGGAGCTTACGGTTGTATCTCGGGCTTGTGGAGTGGTCCACTACATAAAAGTTAGAAAAATAGTTAAAAGTAAGGTTAAACCAACAACCAACCTTAAAGACATTGGTATCGAAGAAATGTTCGACAGTTTGTTATTAGCATTTTCTCACCACATAAACTCAGAGCAAGAGTGCGTGGAAAATGACGGCTAACAAACTGTTTAAGAGTGATTCGCAACGCGTGGCATTTTTACTATGCGTTGGTTTTAGTGTTTAAGGTGGTATGCGGGAGCTTCGGTATTGCGTTGCTCACACCTTAACAGGGCGTTAGCCGTCTATGGAGTTTTGTTTGAATAATCGAGTAGTTTTTACAGGTGGACCTGGTTCAGGGAAGACTTCAGTTATCGAATTTCTGCGTCAGATGGGTTACGCAAATGCACCTGAAGTTGGGCGGAAAGTTATCCAACCCCAAGTCGAATTGCAAGGTACTGCATTACCTTGGTTGGATAAGGTCGCATTCCGAGACGAGATGGTTCTTGAAGAAATTTACAATTACGAAAAATTTGGTGGTACTGAAGTTACGTTTTACGACCGAAGTGTTATCGACTCTTATGGGGACAGTAAGCTTGAGCACATACCTATATCAGATCTTTTGTTAGAGAAATGTGGTGAACTGACTTATTGCCGTACAGTTTTCATTTTTCCGCCTTGGGAAGAAATCTACGAAAATGACGCTGAGCGAAAGCAAGACTTTGCTGAAGCAATAGCGACATATCATGAAATGGTGAGTGCATATATTAAATTTGGCTACGACTTAATTGAAGTACCTAAGGTTTCAGTTAAAGAAAGAGCACAGTTCATCGTAAGCAAAATGAGCGACGGCTAACAAGCAATTTAAGAGGGATTCACAACGCTCGGCACTTTTGCTTCTACTTCAAATTTAGTGTTTATGGCACAATGCTTTAGGCTTGGGTGGAGGCGTTGTTCACCCCTTAATTGGGCGTTATAACACAGAATCAACTTCTTGCTCAAAAGGGTCAGTTGAACTATTATTTGTACGTTATTTTGTACTAACTGGAGTTCAATATGAGTCGTATTCATTTCGATCAAGATATTCAGCCTTTGTCTGAGTTTCGTGCCGGTGTAGCTTCATACATCAAACAAATTAATGAGACTCGTCGCCCATTGGTTATTACGCAACGTGGCAAAGGTGTTGCTGTTGTTCTCGATGTTGCTGAGTATGAAGCAATGCAAGAGAAAATCGAATTACTGGAAGAAATGCGCACAGCAGAAGCTCAGTTAGCTTCTGGTCTCGGTGTTTCCAATGATGATGCGCGTGCTCAAGTACTTGGGCGCATTAAAAAATGAAAGTAGTCTGGTCTCCATTGGCACTTCAGAAACTAGGTGATGCAGCGGAGTTTATTTCTTTGGATAATCCACCTGCAGCAGAGAGGTGGGTAAACGAAGTTTTTGATAAAACTGAACTACTTGGAAGTATGCCTGAAATGGGGCGGTTTGTTCCTGAAATACCCCACACGAACTATCGCGAAATCATCTTTGGTCACTATCGTATTATCTACAGTTTAAGTCACGAAATTCGCGTACTAACAGTTCGTAATTGTCGTCAGATTTTATCGGAAGATGACGTGTAAAACTGTGTTATAACAAACTGTTTAAGAGTGATTCGCAACGCTTGGTATTTTTGCTATGCGTTGCGTTTAGTGTTTAAGGTGGCATGCGGAAGCATCAGTATTGCGTTGCTCACACCTTAACAGGGCGTTAGCCGTACAACTCACTTATTCCGTAGGTGAGCAAAATTGAGCGATAAAGCTAATGATATCAGTCATTTTGATTTCAGCGCTCGTTGCATCTTGGTTCACCGTTATGCCAGTTTCTGTTTTGTATATCGGCATATAACATTTTTCATCGGCGCGAGAGACTTGTATCTCTCCAAAATAATCTTGTTCATCTGTTTCAACAAAATTCATCAGAATGAAGTCGTTATGATCTTTGGTAAACAGTTTAAAGGATAGATATTTACCCTCTATCGCAAGCATTTTCAGCGGCTCAAAGTTGTCTACAAACTTTTCTGCCCATTCGTTAATTAATCGATTAATTGTTTGTGTATGTGGTTCAGCCGTAGCGAACTTAACCATTCTCTTAACCCCTAAATCTTCTTTGAGGCGCCCTAGAGTAGCGTTTTCTAGCCGTAGTCCGTAGTTATCAGAAATTAGGTTAGCTACAGCTATGAATGTTTCGTAGTCATCACGAATGGATTCATCGTTGACGTCACCGGTGTCGATTTTTAAATCAACACATAGTTGGTAAACCTCGAAGTAGGCGGAGATGTATGTACTTAGGCAAGTATCTTCAATATCTACATTTTGTGTTCCAAAAGCACGAGAAAAAGTCGCAAGGTTATAATGTAGATACTCATAAAGCTGAGTTGTAAATGACTCCAATAGAAACTCGTTGTTTTCATTTTCTTTCTCTTTACAAAGTGTTCATAATACTCCCAGAAAACTCGATGCGTGCCGTGAAAGTATGCTTGTACATCATCTTTAACATTGGCTCTTGCCTTGATTTCACCTTTATCTTGAAGCTTTTGAAACTCGTACAATTCAGCATGGATTACAGGTAAGTCTTCTTTGGTTATGAAGCTCCATTTTGCGGTTGTAATCTTACGACCGTAAACACGCTCAAAGAAACTTTCTTGCTCAAGGTAAGTTTCAACGAGACGTTTAGACTCCTGTAGTTTATTCGACTTAGTTATTTGAGCTGATCGGTGGTTAGCTATTACCCAAGTAGCCAATGGAATAGATAGTGATGCAATTGCCAAAGGCAATTTCATTGTTGCCCAAATGTGGCTTAAAACACTCGAAAATGTCGTGCTAAAGTACAAGGCAATTCCAATACCTATAGCTGTAAGCATTGGTATCGCAATCGATAACAAAAACAGTGGTGTGGCGAATACGTCTTTATCTTTAGCTACAAATTTGTTGTACATGCTAGTTACGTTATTAGTTGATATATCGACGTTTTATACACAAAATACTTGTGGGAATAAAGGATTATGAGTCTAATGTACGGCTAACAAACTGTTTAAGAGTGATTCGCAACGCGTGGCATTTTACTATGCGTTGGTTTAGTGTTTAAGGTGGTATGCGGCGGCTTCAGCATTGCGTTGCTCACACCTTAACAGAGCGTTAGTTTGCAAGAGGAAAAACGCAGCCATATCGCAAGATCTAATGGTAAAAATCAAAGTTAAAATTGTCGTATCGGAGTCTGAACTCACAGTTAATTAGCGTGGTAAAAATCCAAAATTGGCATTGTTTCAACGGTTACTTTGTTCTTTGGTGCGGCGACTTTCGGGTTAACTGAGTCGAACTTTTTTGCTGAAACTCTGTTCGTTGAGTTTGTTGGTACAAAAGCCGATTTACTCGCTGAAATGGCGTTTTCTCTGGTGTGGAAAGTTCACGTGGTTTCAGTGGCTTTGTTGAAAGTCCGCACTGTGAGATTGGTTTTCCAAAAGCGTTTTTTGGTGTTGTGAGTTCGGTTTCTGCCACGTTGTTTGTTCCAAGTGGTTTCATTGACTAGCCGCTTTGAGACTAAGCCTGACTTAAGTGCATCAAAGCACATAAAGCTTATTGTTTTCAAAATTTAAAATAACGTAAAATCAACTCCTTGGGTTTGCAAACTAACAAACTGCTCAAGAGGGATTCGCAACGCGTGGCATTTTACTATGCGTTGAATTTAGTGATTAAGGTGGTATGCGGCGGCTTCGGTATTGCGTTGCTCACCCCTTAGCAGGGCGTTAGTTGATTAGGAACAATCATGGATTCAGTAGTAAAACTGGTAGAAGCATTAGCATGGCCAATAGTCACCATTTGGCTCGCTTATATATTTCGCGCAGAAGTTCGTTCACTGTTCGGCAGAGTAAGTGCGTTGAAATACAAGGAGCTCGAAGCAAGCTTTGAACAAGAGTTATCCAAAGCGGAAAGCAAGGCCCTAAAAGTCATACCAGAAAGAAGCCGAGTTTCGTCCGGTTATGAAATACCAGTCTATCCAGCGCCGTATGACCTAAAATACGAACAGCTTATTAGGATTGCGGATGAATCTTCTAGGGCTGCGTTATTGGAAGCTTGGGTGGATGTTGAAAGCTCTTTGTATCAAGCTGCCGAGATGCAGGGAATTGATAATGCAAAGCATGTTGTTCCAAGAAAGGTTCTGGTTGACCTTATTGAAACTGGTAAATACGCAAAGACTATCTACCCGCTATTCGAAGACCTTCGAAAATTGCGAAATGAAGCTGCCCACGTTCAACAGTTCGAACCTACTAAGCAGCAAACAAGAAGATACTTAGAGATGGCAATTGAAATGTCCCTTACATTGCAGAACCCTTTATAAATCAACTAACAAACTGTTTAAGAGTGATTCGCAACGCGTGGCATTTTTACTATGCGTTGTGTTTAATGTTTAAGGTGGCATGCGGAAGCATCGGTATTACGTTGCTCACACCTTAACAGGGCGTTATGCGCCAAAGGGTGAAAGTAAATCTGGATGATTCCAAGGCTAGTTCTTTGGTGCTGTAACTGGCGGTAAAGTCGAGAGTTTTCTAGCGTTTGAAAATCCTCACGGTGAGCTTGTCGGCTCAAAAGGTTTTCCGTTGGTTGAGCGTCAGCTTTCTCTGGTGTTGTTCGTTCACGTGCGCTTCAATCAAAAGTCGTGGTGAAACTGCGCCCGACTTGAGTTACGGGTTTTACGATAGATCTCCAATAAAGTTGCCGTGTATTGTTTGGTTGTTGAAGCGTTTTGGTGCTCAAGTGAGTAAGCGCATAACAAGGCGTTTAAGGCAGATTCGCAACGCATAGCATTCTCAGTTCAAATTGAGTTTTATGTTTACGGCACAATGGTTTAGGTTATGTTAAGGCGTCGCTCACTACTTAACGCGGCGTTATGTGTATTTAGATGAACAAGGAAAGTTTACATGAAAAATATTGCAATGGGCGTGGTCGTAAGAGATGGAAAAGTTCTTATCCAAAAGCGCTTCAGACGAGGGCAAGGGATGGTATTTGAATTCCCAGGCGGTTCTATTGACCCTGGTGAGTCAGGTAATCAAGCAGCAGTTAGAGAGCTGTGGGAAGAAACGGGACTGCAAGGTTTAAAGCGACTCGGTAGTCATCAAGCTAAAAATGATTTTGGTGGTGAAATTCATTATGTTGTTTTACGCGCGGGTAATGATACTGAACCTCAGATGATTGATGAGGTAAGGCAGCAAACTTTCTTTTGGCTTGAGCCAAGTGCTATTCCACTTGGTGATTTTTATCGAGCTGATATCGAATTTATAGAGAATCACTTAAGCCAATACACATAACAAATTGTTCAAGAGGGATTCGCAACGCGTGGCATTTTTACTATGCGTTGATTTTAGTGATTAAGGTGGTGTGCGGCAGCATCGGTATTGCGTTGCTCACCCCTTAACAGGGCGTTAGCTGACAAGAGGTTATATTGAGAAATTTAGATGTCTTTAATTGTGCTGTTGTTGAGATCTTCCACTTATGCCTACACAACTTTCCAGTCGATACTGATATCGTCACTGGAGATTTGGCGGTTAAAGTCAGTGAGTACTTTGAAGAGCAAGATGGCGAGGATTTTTCTATCAGTTTTGGAAATTGAAAAATATGTACTTACACGTTGAGTTGGCTTCACAACGAAGACTACATTCGCTTCAACAGGTACAGCGCTACGGAGTCTAGAGCTGTATTAACTGAAAAAGGTCTAAACTCGGTCAACTCTGTTCCAAAGTCGATTAAAGGCGAGAAAACTTTTAAGGACATATTCTCAGACGGCATATTAAAACTGTCTCAGCCAATCTTAACTGGCGTTGTTGTAGAGTTTTTTAAGCAGCAGTTGGGCAATGTCAGCTAACAAACTGTTCAAGAGGGATTCGCAACGCGTGGCATTTTCACTATGCGTTGGTTTTAGTGTTTAAGGTGGTATGCGGCGGCTTTTGTATTGCGTTGCTCACCCCTTAACAGAGCGTTATACCGCAATCAGTCATCTAACCTTTTCATGGCTTTACGGTAAACATCGCTACGTTCGCGCTTTCCAACTGCTAGGACGGTTACAATGATCACATCGTCTTCAACTTTGTAGACGAGACGGTAGCCCGATTGACGCAACTTAATTTTATACATGTTGTCAGCTCCAGACAATTTTGAAGCCGGAACATGTGGGTTATCTAAGCGCTCGATTAGCTTTTTCTTAAATTGTTGTTGCAGAGTAGAACCAAGCTTTTTCCACTCTTTGAGGGCGCTCTTTTTAAAGTCGAGTTTATAGGTCATCAATATTTACCGAAATGCTCTCTTCAGATTCACGCTCTTTAGCGATAGCGAGTAGTTCAAGATCTTCGAGTCTGTCCATCATCATTTCGTACGCTTCGGCAGGTACGCAATAAAATGCTGGTTCATTTCGGTTTAATACAGCAACAGGTTCGCCGTAAGCACTAGTTGCAACTTTCATAGGGTTAGCTTTCAACTCAGTAATGCTTGCAGCAACATCGGCTAAAATTCTAGTGGTCATATAATCGGTCTCTTAAGTGGTCTTTATGTTGGTCATTTTAGCCTCAACCAAGCGGTATAACAAGTTGCTTAAGAGTGATTCGCAACGCGTGGCATTTTTACTATGCGTCGGTTTATGTGTTTAAGGTATTATGCGGAGGCTAAGGTATTGCGTTGCTCACACCTTAGCAAGGCGTTAGTCGCCAGAAAAAGCTAGCAGTCAAAATCACGTTTCTAAGCTTAAAATTTGGCTGATGATCGTTTGATACGCAGGTGCGTCGGCGATGTTCAAAACTCAGTTTCAACTGTTTCAAGTCCAAAGTTTTGTCACTATCCTAGCGGTTGTTTTGTTCTTTGGTGCTGACAGAGCAGGGCAATAGATAGTTTGTTTTTGGCTGCAACTCTGCTCGGTGAACTTGCTGGCTCAAAAGCAGATCTACTCGCTGAAAAGACGTTTTCTCTGGTGTTGTAAGTTCCACGTGGTTTCAGTGACTTTGTTGAAAGTCCGCACTGCCAGATTAGTTCTTCCAAAAGCGCTTTTGGGTGTTGTCAGTCCGTTTTCTACGGCGTTGGTTGTTCCAAGTGGTTGCATTGAGTAGCCGCGGTGAAACTACGCCTGACTTAAGTGCATCAAAGCACATAAAGTTAGTTGTTCGCAAAGTTTAGTTCGGCTTAAAATTGTCGCTCAGTGCCTCGCGACTAACAAACTGTTTAAGAGTGATTCGCAACGCGTGGCATTTTTACTATACGTTGCGTTTAGTGTTTAAGGTGGTATGCGGCGGCTTCGGTATTGCGTTGCTCACACCTTAACAGGGCGTTAGTCGCCAGAAAAAGCTAGCTGTCAAAATCATGTTTCTAAGCTCAAAATTTGGCTGCTTGTTGTTCGGTTCCCGGTTTCATCGTTGTTGGTCCAAACTCATTTTCAGCTGTTTTAAGTCCAAAGTTTTGCAATTGTCCTAGCGGTTGTTTTGTTCTTTGGTGCTGACAGAACAGGGCAATCGAGAGTCTGTTTTTGGTTGCAACTCTGCTCGTTGAGTTTGTTAGGTACAAAAGCTGATTTACTCGCTGAAAAGGCGTTTTCTCTGGTGTGGTAAGTTCCACGTGGTTTCAGTGACTTTGTTGAAAGTCCGCACTGTGAGATTGGTTTTCCAAAAACCTTTTTTGGTGTTGTCAGTCCGTTTTCTACGGCGTTGTTTGTTCCAAGTGGTTTCATTGAGTAGTCGCTTTGAGACTACGCCTGATTTGAATGCATCAAAGCACATAAAGTTTGTTGTTTGCAAAGTTTGGTTCGGCTTAAAATTGTCGCTCGGTGCCTCGCGACTAACAAACTGCTCAAGAGGGATTCGCAACGCGTGGCATTTTTACTATGCGTTGATTTTAGTGATTAAGGTGGTTTGCGGCGGCTTTCGTATTGCGTTGCTCACCCCTTAGCAGGGCGTTAAATGTCTTTTGGCTTATGTATAACAATTAGGAGGAGCAATGGCTCTGAAAATAACTGATGTAACAATCAAAAATTACAAATCATGCATCAATACCAGTTTGCAGCTTTCAGGGTTCACCCTCTGGTTGGCTATAATAATGCTGGTAAATCAAATTGTTTGTCAGCACTACAATGGTTACTTCGAAAGTCGAGCTTATCTGAAAAAGATTTCAACGATACTATCAATCCAGTTGAAGTTGAGGCAGAGATTCAAGGAGTATCTCAGGCTTTGTTAGATAGCATGCCTGAAAAGCAAAAGAAATCGATCGAAAAGTACGTTGATAATGGTGCACTGAGTATTAAACGAGTGCAGTTAGTGCCAGCAGCTAAAGCTGCTGAAATCAAG
Source organism: Vibrio alfacsensis (assembly GCF_003544875.1). Taxonomy (NCBI): domain Bacteria; kingdom Pseudomonadati; phylum Pseudomonadota; class Gammaproteobacteria; order Vibrionales; family Vibrionaceae; genus Vibrio; species Vibrio alfacsensis. Next base: position 1,844,532 of record NZ_CP032093.1, on the reverse strand, counting down.
CTATCAGTAAAAGATCCTGCGACTGGTCAATGGGTTATTAACCCAACGGGAATAGACAATGCTATTAATGCATTGCTTCCTGAGCCTATCCGCATTGGAGCAATGGAAAACGCAGCCGAAGACGCATCGAAATCGAAAAATACTACGACAATCGGTAAGTTATTAGCGCAGTTTCTTGAACCTGTTAGACAAGCCCATGAGCAAGACCTTAATACTCATTTAACCGAGGTTAGCAGAAGAATCTCAAGTGATGGTGATTTGAGGTTTGGGGAGTTGTCCAATATCGACACTAGCGTAAATGCTAAGGTTACTGAGTTGTTCCCTGGAATGAGTGTAAAGTTACACTTCGAAACTCCTACGATTGATGACTTAATCAAAGCTGGAACACTAAAGGTATTTGAGGGACAAGGTGAGGGGCGAGACTTTGCGTCTTATGGGCACGGTGCACAGCGTTCGATCCAAATGGCACTAGTTCAATACCTCGCAGAAGTAAAACGCAATGTTCCTGATTTAACCACTCTGCTATTAATCGATGAACCAGAGCTATATTTGCATCCTTTTGCTATAGAGCAAGTTAGAGAGGCGCTATCTACGTTATCAAACTCTGGCTATCAGGTAGTTATTACGACTCACTCAGCACAGATGGTAACGCCTGAACTGGCTGAAACGACATTACTTATGCGCAAGAATGATCAGCAAGGTACATATACTAGGTTGCGCCTATCTGATGCAATTCAACAGGTTGTGCCAAACTCAGTGCACCAAATGGAACAGTTGTTTAGTCTTTCTCACTCAACCCAAGTTCTCTTTGCTGAAAATGTTGTTCTTACTGAGGGTAAGACAGAACTTAGGCTACTCCCATTCTTGTTTAAACAAGCCTGTTCGAAAACGATGGGACAAGAGAAACATGCATTGGTCGCTCAAAGCGGTGTAAATGATACTAAGAAGTCATTAGAAATTTTGGCAGCAATGGATTTACCTGCGAAAGCAATCTGCGACTTAGATTACGGGCTAACAGGTGCTATCCGAGATGGTTTCGTTGATGCTACATCACCTGAAGTAGTTGCAATTAAATCGCGTTTAGCTCAAATCGCTCCTGCAAACAACATTACTTTAAATGGCGTTGGCCTTCCTAAGAAAAATAATCATTGCACTGCAGCACAAGCGTTTGAGATTCTGGCAAATGATGCTGTTGCTAAGCCTGAAATATTATCTCTACATAATGCCCTAAAAGCTCAAGGGATTTGGCTTTGGACTTTAGGTGCAATCGAAGCTCATATAGGTATTCAATCGAAAGATGAAAGCGCGTGGGCTCAGTTTAAGAATAATGTAAATCAAAATGGTTTAGCTGCGTCATGCCCAGATCACCAGTCAATATTAGATCTGGTCGAGTGGGTACGAAACTAGACATTTAACAAAGCGTTTAAGACAGATTCCCAACGCATGGCATTTTTAGTTCCATCGTTGGGTTTTGTGTTTACGGTGGTATGGTTTAGTTCAGTGGTAGCGTTGCTCACTACTTAACGCGGCGTTATGCCTTTTGGGAGAAAATATGCAGTTTTACAAAGCAGATGAATATCAGACATCTTGCGAAAACCTGTATCGTAAGTACGAACTTGAGATAGCTGCTTTACTTCCAGATGCATCTATTGAGCATATTGGAGCTTCCTCTATCCCTAATGCTGTATCTAAAGGTGACCTAGACATACTCATTGGTGTTAACGGCAAGGAACTAGAGAATGCAGTAAAGTTACTTTCTACTCTAGGTTTCAACGAAAAATCCGATACGTTAAGAACTCCGGAGCTTTGCATGCTGGAAAATAGCTCAGGTGAGGATGTCGCTTTTCAAGTTGTAGCCAATGGTTCGGAATTTGACTTTTTTGTGGGGTTTAGAGACAAACTCCGTAAAAGTCCTGAGTTAGTTCAACGATACAATGAGCTGAAAATGTCTTGTACAGGTTGGTCTCACGAAGAGTATCGTCGGAAAAAATCGGCTTTTATTGAGCGTGTGTTAGGACAGGCATAACAAACTGTTTAAGAGTGATTCGCAACGCGTGGCATTTTTGCTATGCGTTGCGTTTAGTGTTTAAGGTGGTATGCGGAGGCATTGGTATTGCGTTGCTCACACCTTAACAGGGCGTTAGTCGCCAGAAAAAGCTAGCAATCAAAATTATGTTTCTAAGCTCAAAATTTGGCAGCTGTTTGTTCGGTATACAGATTCATCGTCGATGGTCAAAACTCAGTTTCAGCTCTTTAAAGTCCAAAGTTTTGTAAGTGTCCTAGCGCTTGTTTTGTTCTTTGGTGCTGACAGAGTTGGGCAATCGAGAGTCTGTTTTTGATTGCAACTCCGCTCGGTGAGTTTTTCGGTTCAAAAGCAGATTTACTCGCTGACAAGGCGCTTTCTCTGGTGTTGTTAATTCCACGTGGTTTCAGTGACTTTGTTGAAAGTCCGCACTGTGAGATTGGTTTTCCAAAAGCGCTTTTTGGTGTTGCCAGTCCGTTTTCTGCGGCGCTGTTTTTTCCAAGTGGTTTCATTGGCTAGCCGCTTTGAGACTACGCCTGACTTAAGTGCATCAAAACACATAAAGTTTGTTGTTTGCAAAGTTTAGTTCGGCTTAAAATTGTCGCTCGGTGCCTCGCGACTAACAAACTGCTCAAGAGGGATTCGCAACGCGTGGCATTTTCACTATGCGCTGAATTTAGTGATTAAGGTGGTATGCGGCGGCTTTGGTATTGCGTTGCTCACCCCTTAGCAGGGCGTTATGCGTATTCGTCGTTTTAGAGTAAATTGTACGTACAGATTTGGTGTTGCAGTAGTAGAGGTAAAAATGAAATTAGATGCAGTGTTGTGGGACTATGATGGAACTCTTGTAAACTCAGTTCCTAAGAATATTGATATTACAAAAGCTATTTTATCCGTTGTTGCGCCACATTTAACTGGAGACTTTTTACCTAAGTATTTACGTGATGAAGAATCGTACCATGAAGCCAACCATAGTGCTAAAAACTGGCAAGAACTTTACGTTGACTATTATGGATTAACGCATGAGGAAATGCTGATTGCTGGAGGTATGTGGGCGGAACATCAAGAAAAAAATACAACGGAAGTAATGTTGTTTGAAGGCATCAAAGACGTAGTTACTATGTTTTCTCATCTTCCACACGGTATTTGCTCGCAGAACTCGCAAAACAACATTCGCCGCTTACTGGAGAACAATTCGATAGCCACACCTTTCAAGTCAATAGTAGGGTACAACGATGTTTCCAATGGAAACCAAAAGCCTGACGCACTCAGCGGTCTCAAGTGTATTGATTCAATTTTCGGTCATACTAACAGCCAGTGTTTAATGTATATCGGAGACCATGAAGCAGACGTAAAGTTTGCGCGTAACCTCCAATCGGCACTTGGTGGAGAGGCTCGTGTAGTTGCCGTGGCTGCGGCTTATAGTCGTTCAGTCCCCGAGTCTTGGGAGTGTAAACCTGATTACACGGCACGCACAGTCAATGATCTTTTTGACATCATCGGAAAATACGCATAACAAACAATTTAAGAGTGATTCAGCACGCTTGGCATTTTTGGTTTGGGTTTAGTTTAGTGATTACGGTGCTCAAATTGACTATCTTGGTAGCGTGCTTCACACCTTAATTGGGCGTTATGTTTTTAGAGGAAATTTGATAGTTTATGGAAAGCTTCTTCGAGAGTGAGTTCATGCTCTCCAACTCACTTCACTTTGTTTTGCTCACCTGCGGTTTAGCATTAGCTTTCCATTTACCAATCTGGTGTGGCTTTAATCTCTGTAAGCGTAAGTGGAAGTATGTTGACTACCTTTGGCCTCTGCTAGCAGGTGTAGGTATGCTGGGTGCAGTTTCTGAAATTCGTGCAGCCGTTGCTGGTAATTGGGCTATCACCGAGCAAACACGAGCGGTAACTATTCTCGAATCAGTTCACGAGTTTTCAGTTCGGCAGATTAAAAGCGATATGTGTTCTGGCCTTATATCTGTTGGTGGTGAAGATGGATACTCCGACCCATGCAGTTGGTATTTATCGGTTGCTAAGCATCTAAAATCCCTCGATTTAAACTTACTGCCAATATTGGACCTGAATCTATTTTCTACCTCAGGACTCAACTTAAAATGGGTTGAGGAAGATGTTACATGGGTTAATGGTATGTTCGAGCAATACAACCAGCAAAAAAAGCGATACGACGAGACCAAGCTCGCGCAAGTCAAACATCCGATTGAGCAAGTATTTTGGTATATCAGTCCGTATTTAGTTTGTTTTGCGGTAGCTTTACGATTGGCTAAAGTGACAGGTGAGCTCAAACTGGAAAAACAAACATAACAAACTGTTTAAGAGTGATTCGCAACGCGTGGCATTTTTACTATGCGTTGGTTTTAGTGTTTAAGGCGGTATGCGGCGGCTTCGGTATTGCGTTGCTCACACCTTAACAGGGCGTTAGGCGACGGGCAGAAACGTTCTTTGTTCTCATCTTCTTCGTTCTCTTTGAGTATTAGTTTTTCTAAGTCGGCAATTTGGTACTGTCGGCTCAAATTCTTGAATCTATCTGGCCGTAAAACATGCCAAGGTTCGCGGGTTGCCTCATTGGTGTTCACAGTCGGTTGGTTGTGAATTTCACTGGCTCAAAGTGTGGCAAGGGCAAGTCAATTGTGGCTTTCGATTACGCTGCTAGTTTGTCGCTTTGGCATTTTCGGGTTCAAAACGCTTCTTTGTTGCTAGAGGTCAGCATTTCGTGCTCGTTGGAATCTTGGCTGAAACATAGTGGCTTTTATGGTTCTTGAATCACAAAAAGTCAGTGGGTGTTTGGTTGCTTATTTTGTTTCGGGTAATCTGCTTTCAAAACAACTTAAACACTGGTGGGAAACTTCGCCTAACAAGGCGTTTAAGGCGGATTCACAACGCTTGGCGATTTTAGTTCAAGTCAGCTTAAGTGTTTAAGGTACAATGGTTTAGGTTTGGTGGTTGGCGTTGTTCACCACTTAACGCGGCGTTATACGATTAAGGAGAAAAATGAAGCCTGATTTACACGGAAGTAGAATTGTTTTGAGGTCAATTCAAACGAATGATTCTGATGATTTGTTTGAAATTTATGGTGACATTCAAACAATGGAATTTGCTTCAGACCCAGTTTTCACATCGAAAGATATGGTAGTTCAGATGCTAGAAAGCGTCATCCGACTAGAGAAATCAGGTGAATCGTTGGAATGGGCGGTTATGGAGCAAGCGACAAGCAAAGTTATTGGAACCTGCGGCTTACATAGCTTTAGTGATAGCGGTGATTCCTGTGAGGTCGGGTGCTTACTAAATTCATCGTACTGGCGACAAGGGTATATGTCGGAAGCTCTTAGTTTATTGTTCTCTCATGCTAAATCTTTGGGCATTGAAAAATTGTATGCCGATATTGATGAGGGAAACTTTAGGTCTCAAGCTTTGTTTAACAAACTGGGCTTCAAAGCTAAAAACGGTCAGTTTCAGCGCTTGCTGAGAGGCATCGTATAACAAACTGTTCAAGAGGGATTCGCAACGCGTGGCATTTCACTATGCGTTAGTTTAAGTGATTAAGGTGGTATGCAGCAGCTTCGGTATTGCGTTGCTCACCCCTTAACAGGGCGTTATGTGAACAAGGAGGTTCCAAATGATTTTTAAGTTCTTAATGGATACAGAAAAAACCAAGACGATCTTTGATCATTTTAGGAATGTTGGTATCTGTGTTGCTTTGATTTTAGGTGCTGAAGGGGGGCTATCTGATTATTTTGCTTCAATCGACGAGATAGTTGAGCAGTACGTTGAAAGGCATGAGAAAGAGCTTCAACCCTTAATAGAAGTTGAAGAAAAAGTATTAACACGATACAACGCTGTTGTTGAAGCTTCAAATAGCCACAATACAGCACTTGCGAACTATCCAAATCAATCAGTTGTATCGCAAGAAGAGATACAAAAATTAAAGCAAAAAGTTGAGAGTGCTTGGAACGATTCCTATCAGAAGGTAAAGGAGCTCAACCATTGGCTCGATGAACAGCAGAATTCATATAAGTTGAACTTTCAGGTTTGGTTATCATTAATACTTTACTTACTTGCTTTTATATTATTGTGGAAAAACTTTCGTCACTTACAAGAAGAAATATCTTCTTATCATGGAAACGCAGGCACTACTTGGGGCGATGCTCAAAACGTTATTCCCATTAGCATACGCACTTCTTGTCTTGCCCTATTTTGTTTTCGGTGTCATCGATAATGCACCAATCTTGCTATCTGCGTGGGAAAGGTTCACATAACAAAGCATTTAAGAGGGATTCTCAACGCTTGGCATTTTTGGTCCTACTTCAACTTTAGTGTTTATGGCACAATGGTTTAGGTCTGGTGGTGGCGTTGTTCACCCCTTAATGCGGCGTTATAACGTATAGGGAAATTATGTACTATTTATTCGATTGGAAAGTGAAGTTAGGAATGACTTTAAGTTGTGTCTTGTTTCTTGCTTGTTGTATCAGTTTCGTTATTGCATGGAATTCTCCCGAGCCAATTGACGCAATGAGCGCATTAACCAAGGTTTTTAACTATCGCTGGTTTGCAGCGTTCCTATTTGGTTTCGTGTCAGTGACGTCAGCAACTTATAGTGTTTACCAGAAACGATTGCATTCATTCTAGTTGTTGTTGAGTTCATAGAGCGTGGTGATCCACGTTATAACAAAGCGTTCAAGACGGATTCCCAACGCAAGGCGTTTTCGGCTTACTTTGGGTTAAGTGTTTATGTCACAATGGTTTAGGCAGGGTGGTTGGCGTTGCTCACCACTTAACGCGGCGTTATACAACATAAGGAAAATTAAGTTGTTCTCAAAATTAATTCGTTTTTAGAGCCCCAAGAAAAACAGAAATCATTGAAGTAAGAGATATTCAACCGAAAACTTCTAACGGTGATACTGAGGTAAGAAAACACAGCAGTAGTGCGCGTGATCTACTCAAGCAAGCGACGCAGCTAAAGAAAGAAAAAGACTATGATGCAGCATGTGAGAAATTGAAAGCTGCGTATTCCGCTGACGGGGCTGAAGATTTAATGGTAAAAGATAGACTTCGCTTGGGAATGTACCTTCAGTTAGCTGGAAAAAGTGATGAGGGATGGCAATACTTGAATGAACTTAATGCCCAGTTTGTTGATGTATTTTCTCAACTCGAAATTTCCAATCAGATGCGAGTTTTTTTGCAAAAAGAAAAGCAGTTTAACAAAGCTATCTTGTTCTCAATATGGTCGATAGCAAAAGGGATCGAATGTAGTAGGTTTAATATTCAAAGTTCGGTCAGTATGACAGATCAAATGGCCAAAATACGCTCAAAGTATGATATGCCCCTTGATGATAGCGAAAAGGAAACTTTTGGCAAAACTCCAAAAGGTAACCCTATTACTGATTCTGCTTATCCAATGTTTTTGTCTAGATTGAACGAATCGACTTCAGAGTCAGGAATTTACTCTCAAATCGAGCGGGATATGAAAAAAGCAAAACTATCGGATTTAGCAAAACCGTTGTCTCAAGATTTAGCTATATACTTCACAACACACAAAGCCTATAAATTAGATGAAATTAGAGACTTGGTGAATCATCGCATAAATGTTGTATAACAAATTGTTCAAGAGTGATTCGGCACGCGTGGCACTTTTACTATGCGTCAGGTTTAGTGATTAAGGTGGTGTGCGGAGGCTTCGGTATTGCGCGCCTCACACCTTAACAAGGCGTTAGCTTTTGAGGATAAACGTTGATTCTGTATAAATATATGTCGTTTAAAGCGGCTATTTCTGTTATTGAAAATTCATCACTTGGCTTCTCTTGTCTTGAAGACTTGAACGACCCATTTGAATGCACCGCTTTTGGATTCGAGGATGGTAGTGATTCATTCGTAACTGCAAGCATGGCTACGAATGCGTGTAAAAATCGTTTTTCAAGAAACTATGGTGTGCTTTCACTTACTAGGCAACCATTGAATCCATTGATGTGGGCTCACTATGGAGACGAACATCAAGGTGTGGTAATTGGCTTTGATGCTAAATTAGCTGGATTTACAGATGAAGATGCGTGCGTCATACCTTGTCAGTATGGAGAAATCGTCTATTCGGCAACCAAGCCACATAAAAATTTGCCTACTTTAAGTAGTGAAGAACTGATGAGTATAGGAAATGGCATCAAATTTAACTCTGACTCGTTTAATCTAATCAAAAGGGCATTTTTGTACAAATCTATTGAGTGGAGCTACGAAGAAGAAGTTCGAGTTGTTAAGGACATATCAGCTCTACCGTTTAGCTACCATTTCGGTAAGGGGCGTAGTAACGCTTGGAATAAAATCTCAGTAGCAGGGCGTCCATTGTATTGTTTTGATATACCAGAAAATGCTATTAAGGAAATATATTTAGGTCGGCATGTATATAAGAATGTAACTAAAAAGAATGACTTCTCCGGTGATGAACTTAAAGAGATCCTTCTCTCATGGGGACGCAAAGATTTAAAATTGTTGCAATGTAAGCCTGACGTACATTCATGGCAGTTAATAGCAGAACAATCAATCAACCAACAAAGCTAACAAACTGTTTAAGAGTGATTCGCAACGCGTGGCATTTTTACTATGCGTTGGTTTTAGCGTTTAAGGTGGTATGCGTCAGCATCGGTATTGCGTTGCTCACACCTTAACAGGGCGTTAAATGCAAGGAGGTAAAAAGTTGGTTCGTCATGAAATGTGGAGACATGAATATAGATCTCACAGATATATGGAGTTTTTATCAAAAATTGAGTTGGAAGACCGGACAAAGCAAATTATCTCCAATATGACAATTCTGTCCTCTGAAGGAAAGATCGGCTTACATGGCACGAACCAACATGGAAAATACTGGCTTCAAGTGTGGACTCATGCTTTGGAAGAATTTGCAATTAGGTACGGACCTTATCCAAATGGTTTTACAGATGGATCAATGTCAAATGCAGAAATCGTCAAAGCATCTTTTCCTGAACCTCCAAAAGCTGCAACGGTTCTAGAACAAGCTGGAGGGTTTAGTGAAGGAGCTATTTGTAAGTTTGGTAAGTATGAACATTTAGATGGGATGTTCAATAAAGGACATATTCGCATTGCTCCGGCTTCATATTATAAAGACCCATCATTAAATAATGCAATCCGCGATGATGAACTATCATTTGAAGTTCAAACAAGAGCTGATGGGCTAATTTTTGAGGACTTACAAGGCGTTAAAATACCAGCCTTTGGTCAAGTTAAATTTAAATTGGAAAGCAATACAAACTATTACGTTCATTGTTTTGCTTCTAAATATACGTATAGAGAGTATGACGATTTTGATGCTGATTGCTGCATTGTCATCGATAAGCCGCGGGAACTATTTCAAAAGATGATGAAAGCTGTGAAAAAGGTTAAGCCTGATTTTAAAGGCTTTGCATCACCAGTAAAATACCTTGATCCATTAAATGTAAGTCCTGAGGATGTAAATGTATTTTTAGCAAAGCATTTTAAATACAGCTATCAAAATGAAGTTAGGACTATATGGTTGCCAGAAGAACCTCGAATGCAACTTGAACCTTTTTTCATAAACGTAGGCCCTATGGCTTCGTATGCTCGGATGGTGCGCATTTAACAAGGCGTTTAAGGCAGATTCCCAACGCTTGGCATTTTTCATTCCATCGTTGGGTCTTGTGTTTACGGTGGTATGTTTTAGTTTTGTAGTAGCGTTGCTCACTACTTAACGCGGCGTTATGTTGCAGGAGAGAATATGGAAGTTCTGAATAAGCTTTTTCCATCAGAAAGTCAGGTGGAAAGATTAAAATCTTCACCGGAATCAGGTGAAATTCATCTACTAAACCTTTTCAAGTTTAAAGACAAAGCAGAATATGCAGATGGTCGAGAAACTAATCTAACGGGCAAAGAAGCATATGAACTTTATGGCCAACCTATGCTTAAGGTTCTGGAAAAGCATGGCGCTGAGGTTGTCTTCTATTCAGATGTGACTGGTCTTATTCTTGGTCAAGTTGAAGAACTTTGGGACTCATTTGTCATTGTAAAATATCCATCTCGCCAAGCGCTCCTTGAAATGACGTCATCCGAAGAGTTTTTAGCTTTAAGCGTGCACCGTGAAGCTGGGTTAGCAGGGCAGTTGAACATAGAAACGAAGATCCCTTGAGTCACAACATAACAAACTGTTTAAGAGGGATTCGCAACGCGTGGCATTTTCACTATGCGTTGGTTTTAGTGTTTAAGGTGGTATGCGGCGGCTTTAGTATTGCGTTGCTCACCCCTTAACAGGGCGTTAATAAGCTGCTGTTAACGAACGGCTTTTATGGCAAGTAGTTGGTCACTGGCTGTTAGAAAAATGGTCTACATCTAGGCTGAATAGTTCGCTTTGGTTTTGTCGTTTCGTTGGTGTAAGTGCCATTTGAATCCAGCGAAAGCGCTAATATGCCAACAGCCATCTTCGCTCTCAAAAGTTCTTCGCTGTGGCAATTAACTGTCCGTAACTTCGGTGGGTGGCTCGTTCTTGGTTACCTTTGGGTCAGTATCCGCTGAGTTTGGGTTTCAGGAAAGTAAGGTGGGTCAGCAGCCAGTAAATACCAGGTTGGTTCTTTGAGGTAAGTTCAGTGGTTTGTTTGAGTCTCGCGCTTGCGGAAACTACTTTATTAACAAAGCGTTCAAGACGGACTCGCAACGCTGGGCGGTTTTGGTTGCAAATTATGGTGCGGTGTTTAAGGTGGTTTTATTGAGTTTGGTGGAGCGTTGCTCACCACTTAACGCGGCGTTAATAAGCTGCTGTTAACGAACGGCTTTTATGGTAAGTGGTTGGTTATTTGTTGTCGGGTTATTCGCCTTAATTTAACTGAATAATACGCTTTCGGTCTGGTCGTTTCTTTGCTGCAAATGCCATTTGAACTCAACGATAGCGCTAATATGCCAACAACCAACTTCGCTCTCAAAGTTCATCGTTGTGGCAATTAACTTTCCGTGACTTCAGCGGGTGGCCTGTTCTCTGGAAACTCAGGTTTAGTGCTTTCTGCTGTTTTGGTTTTGGAAAGCAAAGTGGGTCAGCAGCCAACAAAAATATGGTTGGTTTGTGGTGTTGAGTTCAGTGGTTTGTTTGGGTCTAGAGCGCGCGGAAAGTACTTTATTAACAATCTGCTTAAGACGGACTGCCAACGCTCGGCGAATTTACTTCAAAGTTTGCTCTGTGTTTACGGTGGCTTATTACCGTTTTATGGTATGTTGTCAGCCACTTAGCAGGGCGTTAATAAGCTGCTGTTAACGAACGGCTTTTATGGCAAGTAGTTGGTCATTCGTTGTTGGGTTAGTCGCCTTAATTTAACTGAGTAATACGCTTTCGGGTTGGTCGTTTCTTTGCTGTAAATGCCATTTGAATTCAACGAAAGCGCTAATATGCCAGCAACCAACTTCGCTCTCAACAGCTCATCGTAGTGGCAATTAACTGTCCGTAACTTTAGTGGGTGGCTCGATCTTTTTTACCTTTGGGTCAGTATCCGCTGGGTTTGGTTTCCACGAAAGCAAGGTGGGTCAGCAGCCAGTAAATACCAGACTGGTTCGTTGAGGTAAGTTCAGTGGTTTGTTTGAGTCTCGTGCTTGCGGAAACCACTTTATTAACAAGGCGTTCAAGACGGACTCGCAACGCTGGGCGGTTTTAGTTGCAAATTGTGGTGCGGTGTTTAAGGTGGTTTTATTGAGTTTGGTGGTGCGTTGCTCACCACTTAACGCGGCGTTAGTTGGTATTTGTTCCTTGGTTTAAAGTACAAGTTTCGAACGCGTGGGTTGTTCCTCGATAAATTAACGGGCGTATTAGGTTCGTCAGTTTCAGTTGTTTCGGCATGCAATGAACTCACGTAGGTTCAATATTGTCTGCGCTAAAGCAGCGGTGGTTGTTAGGTATTGGTAGTTTACTGTTTTTAGGTCGCGCCTGGTTTTACGGTGGAACATCGAAACTTCAGAGTAATCTAACCAACTAACAATCTGTTAAAGACGGACTGCCAACACGGGGCACTTTTAGTTCTGGTCTGGTAGAGTGTTTACGGTGGTTTATTTAGGTTTTGTGGTATGTTGGCAGCCACTTAACAGGGCGTTAGTTGGCAATAGTTTCTTGGTTTTAGGTACGGGTTCAGTAGGCGTTGTTTACATCCGTTCTCCGTACTTCGGCAAGCAGAAATTTCTCTGTAATTGAATTGGTTTGGTGGCTAGCTTGCCTTTCTAGTTTTGTGTCTGGTTTGAAGAACGAGCGTATCAGGTTTGCTGGTTTCAGTGACTCTTGCATGCAATGGACTATCGTAGCTTTTAGTTTGCCTTTGCAAAGGGAGCTTTGGATGTTTAAGTTGTCCAGTCTACTAATTTAGGGCGCTCGCTGATTCTACTGTGGAAAATGGAAACTTCATTGCATGCTAGCCAACTAACAATCTGCTCAAGACGGACTATCAACGCTCGGCGATTTTGGTTCTAGTCTGGTACAGTGTTTACGGCGGCTAGCTTAAGTATCGTGTTATGCGTTGCTAGCCACTTAGCAGGGCGTTAGGCAAAGGGCAGGAAAGTTCTTTGTCTTATTCTCCTTGATCCCTCTGGCCATCTGCTTTTCTTAGTCGGCAATTCAGCATTGTCGTCTCAATTCCTTGAGTCTTTTCAACCGTAAACATGCCAAATTTCGTGGGTTGCCTCATTGGTTTTTAGTGCCGGTCGGTGGTCAGCTTCACTGGCTTAAAGTGTGGAAAGGACTAGTTCAATGAAGCTTTCGTATTCGCTGTCATTTCGCAGCTTTTAGTTTCTCAGGTTCAAACGCAACTTTGCTGCAGAAAGGCTGCATTTCGTGAGCGTAAAAAGTGAGGCTGTAACATAGCTGCTTAAGTGGTTCTTGAATCACAAAAAGCTCGTAGGTGATTGGTTGCTTATCGTGTTTAAGGTATTCTGTTTTCAAACTAAGTTAGTGAGCGCGTGAGAAAATTTGCCTAACAAAGCATTTAAGAGTGATTCCTAACGCTTGGCATTTTTCATTCCATCGTGGGTTCAGTGTTTACGGTGGTATGGTTGAGTTTTGGGGTCGCGTTACTCACACCTTAATGCGGCGTTAGTTTTATGGAGGAAATATTGTGGAAATCTGGAAGTTATTGTTCTTTATACCTGCGTGTTTTGCGCTCAATATGACTCCTGGTCCAAACAATCTATTGTCCATGAACAATGCTCGTTGTTACGGCTTCAAGTCCGCTTTTATTGCTGGACTTGGTCGTATCGCCGCATTCGCTGTAATGATTGCCTTGGCTGCTTCTGGTTTAGCAGTGGTTCTCTATGCTTCTGAGACTCTATTTCTAACGATTAAAATTGTGGGTGCGGCTTATTTGTTGTGGATTGCCTTTAATCTTTGGCGTTCGGAAGCAAGTCCTGTTTCTGAGCTAGAAAACACTCGCAACCGACTAGGCTTAGCCAAACAAGAATTCTTGTTAGCTGCTGGTAATCCAAAGGCGATCTTAATCTTTACTGCTTTTCTACCACAGTTCGTCGATGTTTCAGCTAGTGTAAATGAACAGTTCTTCGCTTTAGGGCTACGTTCCTAATTTTAGAAATGGGTGCAATATCGATTTATGCGATATTTGGAATATACCTAAGGCAGTGGTTTACGAAGCCGAAAATGGCAAAGCGCTTCAATAGAGGTTGTGCAACTTTTTGGCTATGTCTGGAGCAAGCTTGTTACTGAGTCGCCAGCAATAAAACTAACAAACTGTTTAAGAGTGATTCGCAACGCGTGGCATTTTTACTATGCGTTGGTTTTAGTGTTTAAGGTGATATGCGGGAGCTTCGGTATTGCGTTGCTCACACCTTAACAGGGCGTTATACCTATGCAACCACTTGAAATTCAAAAGTATGCCTACATATTGATATCGTCAATTAATCAAATGTAGGGATACATATGTCAATTCAAAATCTAAATCCTGGCGATATTGTTGTCAGCAACTTCGGTGTTTATCAGCACTGGTCTCTAGTTTCAGATTCTTTGTGTGAAAAGGGGCTACCTATGCTCATTTCTGCAACCCAACGAAATGGCACCGTTCAAGAAGAGAGCTGGGATGTGGTGACTAAAGGTAAACATACCTATCCAGCTAAAGTTACTTACGACCGCCCAGTTCCAGAGGTACTCGAACTCGCTCGTTCTCAAATTGGGGAGTGGAAATACTCGCTAACAGACCGAAACTGTGAGCATTTTGCTAAATGGGCTACAGGTTTAAAAATGTCTTCGACTCAAGTTGTTGCTGGTGCAACTGGTGCTGTTTTGGGCGCAAGCTTAGTTGGTTTATGCTCAGAAAACCCGAAGTTTGCTAAATTTCTCGGTGGTGCATTAGCTCTGGGCGGTTTAGCTGTTTTAGCTACTAAAGCTGTCGAGAAAAAATAGGTATAACAAACTGTTTAAGAGTGATTCGCAACGCGTGGCATTTTTACTATGCGTTGCGTTTGGTGTTTAAGGTGGTATGCAGCAGCTCCAGTGTTGCGTTGCTCACACCTTAACAGGGCGTTATATTTTTTAGGAAAGTTCTGTGATTACAAATTTTAATGAGCTTCATGAGGCTTTATCAAAATACAAGAATAATAGTGCTTGGGTTTTCGAGGTCATGGACACCCAGACTGGGAATTAAAGCCTAAAGTCGGTCGTAAACCATATTCCAACTCAAGCGAAGAAGTGATTTTTAAAGCCTGGAAGCGGCGCGCAAATGAGTTTATAAGAGAACAACCAAAATCTGACTGGGAGTGGTTGGCGATTGCCCAGCATCATGGTTTGGCTACAAAGCTTTTAGATTGGAGCTACAATCCCTTGGTCGCCGCTTTTTTTGCTGTATCTGGTGGTGATGAAGATCTTGATGCGAAGATTTTTTGCTACAAGTGCATGTGGGAATTTAATCCTGAAAAGGTTGTTAGTCCATTTGAAATTAATGGTGCTGGCAAATTCAAACCAACTGGTGTCGTTCCGAGAATTATTCGGCAGGGTGGTGTGTTTACGGTTAGCTCTGATCCTAACAAAAGTATTGAGGAGCTAATGCGTGACAATGAGGAATTAGAAGTAATCACAATTTCAAAGGATTATCGCAAAGCCCTTCTCGAAGAGTTGAACTTTTATGGTATCAATACATCATCTATTTACCCTGACTTAGATGGCTTATCTAGTCACATGAACTGGATTGTTGAAAATAACATTTATAACCTTGCGCCAGAAAAAATATAACAAACTGTTCAAGAGGGATTCGCAACGCGTGGCATTTTCACTATGCGTTGATTTTAGTGTTTGAGGCGGTATGCAGCGGCTTTTGTATTGCGTTGCTCACCCCTTAACAGGGCGTTAGGCGACGGGCAGAAAAGTTCTTTGTTCTCATCTTCTTATATCTCTCTAGCTATTCGTCGTTTTAAGTCGGCAATTTGGTATTGTCGGCTCAAATTCTTGAACCTCTCCAGTCGTAAAACATGCCAAAGTTCGTGGGTTGCCTCATTGGTTTTCGGTGCAGGTTGGCGGTGAGTTTCACTGACTTAATGTGTGGACAGGGCAAGTCAATCGTAGCTTTCGTTTTTGTTATTAGCTCGTAGCTATTAGATTCTCAGGTTTAAAAGCTACTTTGTCGCTGAGAGGTCGCATTTCGTGGTTGTTAAAGGTGAGGCTGTAATATAGTGATTTTTGTGATTCTTGAATCACAAAAAAATCAGTGGGTGTTTGGTTGCTTATTTGGTTTCGGGTAATCTGCTTTCAAAACCACTTAAACATTGGTGGGAAACTTCGCCTAACAAGGCGTTTAAGGCGGATTCACAACGCTTGGCGAACTCGGTTTAAGTTAGGTTAAGTGTTTAAGGTACAATGGTTTAGGTTTGGTGGTAGGCGTTGTTCACCACTTAACGCGGCGTTATGTTTACTTGTATTTCAAAGGCTTAAAGGTCTTAGGCTCTAGTTCTTTGTCCCTCTGGCAATTTGTCCCTAGTAGACTCAGCAAATCAGTATTGTCGGTCTAAGTTCTTGAACCAATCAGCCCGTAAAACATGCCAATGTTCGTGGGTTGCTGTAGTGGTCTAATAAAGCCGGACACCATTTTAGGTGGTACAGTTACCACCCCAAGAGAGGTGTTTTATGACCAGAGTTCGTCGTACATTTAGTCCAGAGTTCAAGCAAGAAGCTGCAAGCTTAGTGCTTGACCAGAATTACACTGTTTTAGAAGCGAGTAGAGCTGTTGATGTGGGACAAACTGTCTTACGCCGTTGGGTTGAGCAGTTAAAATCTGAGCGTAACGGGATAACTCCTACTTCTAAAGCATTGACGCCTGAGCAGCAAAAAATTCAAGAGCTTGAAGCCCGCATTAGCCGTTTGGAGCGAGAGAAGTCTATTCTAAAAGGCCACAGCTCTCTTAATGTCGGACGAACTCGAACGTACACGCTGATTGACCAATTAAGGGAGCATGATTCTATAGACATTCTTTGTTCAGTCTTTGGTGTCGCTCAATCAACATTCTATGAGTTTAAACAAAGGCAAAACAACCCTGTAAACACCGAACAATGCTCGAGTAGAAGTGGCACAACTGTTCAAATCGAGTAGAGGCTCTGCTGGAAGCAGAAGCCTCGTTTCTATGATGCGAGAGCGTGGCTTTGCTATTGGCCGATTCAAGGTGCGAGGACTTATGAAAGAGCTGAGCCTCGTGAGTAAACAACCAAGCTCACACCAATATAAAAAAGCAGCAACTGAGCGGCTAGATATCCCTAATCATTTAAGTCGAGAGTTCAATGTAAAGTATCCAAACCAAGTTTGGTGTGGTGACATCACTTATATTTGGACTGGTAATCGCTGGTCTTATCTTGCTGTTGTGATTGACTTATATAGCCGTCGAGTCATTGGCTGGGCATTATCAGAAAAGCCAGATGCAGTCTTAGCCAGTAAAGCTCTAACTATGGCTTATGAACAGAGAGGACAGCCTAATGGGGTTATGTTCCATTCTGACCAAGGTAGTCAATATGGGAGTCGACAGTTCAGACAATATATCTGGCGTTACCAGATGAGTCAGAGCATGAGTCGACGTGGGAACTGCTGGGATAATGCTCCTATGGAGCGTGTATTCAGAAGTCTAAAGTCTGAATGGATCCCTTCGACAGGCTACAGATCCATAAATGAAGCGATGAAAGATATCAGCTTCTATCTGATGAATTACTACAACTGGCAACGACCTCATTCATACAATGGTGGTATCGCCCCAGCTGAAGTAGAAATTAGAACTAATTTACTGTCCGGAAATTGTTGACCACTACATGCTTCATTGTCAGGTCGTGGCGGTCGGTTTCTTGTTTAACTGGCTTAAAGTCGCTTTTAGGTTCTTTGCCAATCAGCATTTCAGCTTGGCAGTTGTCTCGGCAATTTTTCATTGTTTTACGCTTTGGTTGGAAAGAAAGGGCGCTCGTTGTGCCTCGGTCGGGTTGCCTCATTGGGCAGGGAAGTGGAATTACACGTTTAAGGTTGGTCGCCTTTGGCGGTCAAGTTGGTTTCAGCCTTGTGGTTTTCTTCAGAAAACTAGTTAGAAATTGCAGTTCTTTCTCAAGTAAATCATGTGTTTGTGGTAAAACATAACAATAAATTTAAGAGTGATTCACAACGCTCGGCGCTTTCACTTCAAGCCAGTTTAGTGTTTATGACACAATGCTTTAGGCAAGGTGGTTAGCGTTGTTCACACCTTAATTTGGCGTTAGGCGACGGGCAGGAAAGTTCTTTGTTCTCATCTTCTTAGTTCTCTTTGAGCATTCGTTTTTCTAAGTCGGCAATTTGGTATTGTCGGCTCAAATCCTTGAATCTCTCCAACCGTAAAACATGCCAAAATTCGTGGGTTGCCTCATTGGTTTTTGGAGTTGGTTAGTGGTGAGTTTAACTGGCTCAAAGTGCGGTAAGGGCAAGTCATTGAGGCTTTCGATTTCGCTGCTAGTCTGTCGCTTTGGCATTTTCGGGTTCAAAACCTGCTTTGTTGCTGAAGGTCAGCATTTCGTGGTCGTTGGAATCTTGGCTGAAATATAGTGATATTGTGGTTCTTGAATCACAAAAAGTCAGTGGGTGTTTGGTTGCTTATTTTGTTTCGGGTAATCTGCTTTCAAAGCAACTTAAACACTGGTGGGAAACTTCGCCTAACAAGGCGTTTAAGGCGGATTCACAACGCTTGGCGATTTTAGTCCAAGTCAGCTTAAGTGTTTAAGGTACAATGGTTTAAGTTTGGTGGTTGGCGTTGTTCACCACTTAACGCGGCGTTAGTTTGCAAGAGGAAAAACGCAGCCATATCGCAAGATCTAATGGTAAAAAATCAAAGTTAAAATTGTCGTATCGGAGTCTGAACTCACAGTTAATTAGCGTGGTAAAATCCAAAATTGGCATTGTTTCAACGGTTACTTTGTTCTTTGGTGCGGCGACTTTCGGGTTAACTGAGTCGAACTTTTGCTGAAACTCTGTTCGTTGAGTTTGTTGGTACAAAAGCCGATTTACTCGCTGAAATGGCGTTTTCTCTGGTGTGGAAAGTTCACGTGGTTTCAGTGGCTTTGTTGAAAGTCCGCACTGTGAGATTGGTTTTCAAAAGCGTTTTGGTGTTGTGAGTTCGGTTTCTGCCACGTTGTTTGTTCCAAGTGGTTTCATTGACTAGCCGCTTTGAGACTAAGCCTGACTTAAGTGCATCAAAGCACATAAAGCTTATTGTTTTCAAAATTTAAAATAACGTAAAATCAACTCCTTGGGTTTGCAAACTAACAAACTGCTCAAGAGGGATTCGCAACGCGTGGCATTTTACTATGCGTTGAATTTAGTGATTAAGGTGGTATGCGGCGGCTTCGGTATTGCGTTGCTCACCCCTTAGCAGGGCGTTATGTGCTTTGGTGGAAATGGATATGGAAATCACAATCAGGCGTATCGAAACAGAACGTATTGAGGACAAAGGTATATTCGAGACTTTGTTTAGAGAGTACCTATCTGAATTCTCAGTTGAGCTAGATCTCTCAGTAATTGCTCAGCTATTTGCATTACCTTATTTTCACGGATTTATCAGTTTTGTCGACGATAAGCCCGCCGCTTTTGCGGTTTGCTTTGAATCTTTCTCAACTTATCGTGCGCAAAGAGTGATGAATATTCATGACTTTATGGTGTCGGACAACTTTCGTGGTAAAGGTGTGGGCAAAGCGCAACTGGATGGTATAGAACAGTATTGTCGTGATAATGATTACCTCAAAATTACACTAGAGGTCGGTGATGATAATGTTGCAGCTAAAAAGCTCTACAGTTCATTGGA
Source organism: Vibrio alfacsensis (assembly GCF_003544875.1). Lineage (NCBI taxonomy): Bacteria > Pseudomonadati > Pseudomonadota > Gammaproteobacteria > Vibrionales > Vibrionaceae > Vibrio > Vibrio alfacsensis. Next base: position 1,825,218 of record NZ_CP032093.1, on the reverse strand, counting down.
CTACGAAGATTACAGAGTAGTTTCGACAGGGCAACAAAATTGGCAAAAGTACCTCAATTAGCACGCACATAACAAACAATTCAACAGTGATTCGCAACGCTTGGTGCTCTCACTTCGGGTTGAGTCAGGTGTTTACGGCGCAGTGGTTTAGTCTAGTGTATGCGCTGCTCACACGTTAATTGGGCGTTATGTTTATTTGAAATTCAAAAGCTTAAAGTTCTTAGGCTCTAGTTCTTTGTCCCTTTGGCAATTCGTCCCTAGTAGACTCAGCAAATCCGCATTGTCGGTCTAAGTTCTTGAATCACTCAGGCAGTAAAACATGCCAATGTTCGTGGGTTGCTTCATTGTCAGGTCGTGGCGGTCGGTTTCAGGTTTAACTGGCTCAAAGTCGCTTTTAGGTTCTTAGCCAATCAGCAATTCAGCTTGGCAGTTGCCTCGGCAATTTGCCATTGTTTTTGCGCTTTGGTTGGAAAGATAGGGCGCTTATTGTTACTTAGTCGGGTTGCCTCATTGGGCATGGAAGTGGAATTACTGGTTTTGGGTTAGTCGCCTTTGGTGGTCAAGTCGGTTCCAACCTTATGGTTTGGTTCAGAAAACTAGTTAGAAATAGCAGTTCTTTCTCAATTAAATCATGTGTTTGTGGTAAAACATAACAAACAATTCAACAGTGATTCGCAACGCTTGGCGCTCTCACTTCGGGTTGAGTTTAGTGTTTAGGGCGCAGTTTTGAGGTTCAGTGTCTGCGTTGCTCACACGTTAATTGGGCGTTATATGCCAGTAATCAAAAAGTCGATAGCAGCGATGATCTCATTTCTAAATGTGCTTAGATCATTTACAGGCTCGTTCAGAATTTTAGTCGGTACACTAGCCATTTGATGTGTCAGAATTACGAAATCACCTTCATCAATGTGAATGACTGGACATAGGTGGCTTGGCGCCTTTTTCTCTAGTAACTCGATGGGTGTCAACGGAATAACTAACCGAGTATTCAATGTATCAAGTAATTCACTTTGAACGTCAACAAAGTAAGGATATGCAGTAGCTGTGCTTTTATCGTTGTTTTTGTATAGCGAAAATTGTGACATTAGAATACTCGGTAAGAATCGGAAAATAGTCCATGATTTTCAGTAAGTTCATTACAAGCATCAATAGCATCGGCATTTTGTTCTAGCCATTCAGCCTTTAGGCGCTGGCTAACTTCTTTTTCAAGTGCTTTTTCCATTGTTGCTGAAAGATTTATGTTTAGACGTTTTGCCTCAGCAAGCAACTCACTATTCAAGCTCAAGTTTGCAGCTTTCTTTGGTGCTTGCGTACTATATGCGTTTCTCATGATAGCAGCCTATGCGTGTTATGTATGCGCATTGAGTATAGATGTAATACAGGCATATAACAATAAATTTAAGAGTGATTCACAACGCTCGGCGCTTTCACTTCAAGCCAGTTTAGTGTTTATGGCACAATGCTTTAGGTAAGGTGTTTGCGTTGTTCACACCTTAATTTGGCGTTATGTTTTTCCCATCAATACAGTGCGTTAGGCAGATTTTTGCCCTCAGGTTTTTGGGTGTATAGTGTCTCCACGAACTGCGTGTTGAGGTTAAAAAATGGAGTATAGAAAAGTATCAGGTGCTGTTGCCTGCACATTGATTGCAGCAATTTCAATTTCGTCAGCATACTCATATATTGGAGATATTTGGGAAAAGGCTATTAGTCTTTCTTCTTCAGTATTTACGTTTCTGGTAATTGCAGCCTTATTAGGTGTATGGAAAGGCTACAAGCTACTTAAGCCTCTTCAGGTGAAAGTGATTGTAACCGGTTACTTGGTGTCGACATTACTAACCTATTTATATCCTCTATTTGAGTACTCGGAGCAAGTGCCGCCTTCGAATTGGTTCTTCTTGCTAGGTATTGACCTAACCGTAGCCTTTGTTGTGTCGAGTCTTTTGTGGAGAAACAAATAATGTCAGTATTAGCTCAATTGAAACCTGCTAGCCCTTTGGCGACTCTCTTAGGAAAAATGTACGGGCAAATATCAAGTAAAATGATGCGAATAGAATATATAAAGAGCTTAGGCCGCTTTTATCCGATCTGTTAATGCAGGGACATGCGTATAACTCGCCTCAAATCCAATCGATTGTGAATATTCTGCGTGAGCTTCCCGCTTATGGTGCTCAAAGACGCAACTTCGAAAATCGATATTTAAAAAACGAGAATACTTTGCGCAAGTTACCTAAAGATCCAAACCTAATCCCGAAAGGTCATTGGCACTAAAAACATAACAATCTGTTTAAGAGTGATTCGCAACGCTTGGCATTTTTGCTATGCGTTGCGTTTTGTGTTTAAGGTGGCATGCGGGAGCTTCGGTATTGCGTTGCTCACACCTTAACAGGGCGTTAGTTTGCTAAAGGCTAGCGGTTAACTAGCCTAAGCTTGCTCTCACATCTGCAATGGTGATGAAGAGTTTGTTTTCAGCGTCTTGAAATGCTTGAAAACCATAGCGTTCATAGAAATGTTTTGCTCCGTCTTTGGCATCAACGATAACAACTGGAAATGCAACGCTATCACTAGCGGCTAATAGCTTTCTGAGTGCGTCGATAAGCAGCCACTCACCAAATCCTTTCCCTTTGTATCGGTCATCGACAGCAAGGCGGGCAATCAGACCACCAGAGGTGGATGATTGGTGCTTTTTTTGTAACTTATCAGGCAATGCCTTTAAGTCAATTGGTGTCATTGTTAGCGTGTAAAAGCCGATAACATGTGAGTTGTCGCTATCATCTTCCAAAACAAACGTTCTGGTGTTGTCCTTCTTTGCTTGCTGACTCGCCATTACTTTTAAGTAATTATTGAGAGCTTCGATGCCACAGTTGAATCGGTTTCTATCGTGTTTAGCTTTATCTAGAAGTACCGTATTCATCATTGAGTTTTGCTCTCGTATCGATCAGCAGCAGCTTTTAGTTTTGAGTTCTGTGTTGCAGGACGATCTAAAGCTTCCATGAGCAACATCGCATCTGCTTGGCTCAGTTTTAAAGCCTGTTCACGTTCGATGACTTGTTTAGCTTTTTCGATTGCAGCGCTTAGAACAAACGAGTTGATGCTAGACATGCCGGCGATCGCGGCAGCCTTAGTAAGTAAGTCTTGTGTATCGACATCAACTCTAGCGGTGATGCGCGGCAAAGTAGTAGCCATAATGTTATCTCCTGTTGTGTCAAAATGTCACATGTGTATTATGGTCTTAAAGTGTGTAATAAGCAATCTCTGTGTCACTTTGGCACGCAAACTAACAATCTGTTTAAGAGTGATTCGCAACGCGTGGCATTTTTACTATGCGTTGCGTTTAGTGTTTAAGGTGGTATGCGGTAGCTTTGGTATTGCGTTGCTCACACCTTAACAGGGCGTTAGTCGCCAGAAAAAGCTAGCAATCAAAATCATGTTTCTAAGCTTAAAATTTGGCTGATGATTGTTTGCTATGCAGGCTCTTCATCGATGGTCAAAACTCAGTTTCAGCTGTTTCAAATCCAAAGTTTTGCAAGTGTCCAAGCGGTTTTTTGTTCTTTGGCGCTGACAGAACTGGGCAATCGAGCGTTTGTTCTTGGTTGCAACTCTGCTCGGTGAGTTTGTTGTTCGCAAAGTTTAGTTCGGCTTAAAATTGTCGCTCGGTGCCTCGCGACTAACAAACTGCTCAAGAGGGATTCGCAACGCGTGGCATTTTTACTATGCGTTGAATTTAGTGATTAAGGTGGTATGCAGCGGCTTAGGTATTGCGTTGCTCACCCCTTAGCAGGGCGTTAGCCCTCAAAGGTCAAATATGGATATTTACCCAGAAATAGAGTTATCTAAAGAGCAGCATAACTCAATTGAAGTCCTCAGAAACAAGTCATTTCCTGAACATCAAGTAACTCGTTCTTACTATAAGCAACTCCCGCATATGAGAGCTTTAAAGTACAGAGGTGATCAACTGGTTGGTTACATGGGACTAGACTACAGAGTTGTCAGTGTCGGCGATGAAATTTATAAAGTATTGGGCGTTAGTGACTTCTGTGTTGAACAATCATCTCAAAGAAATGGTATTGGCACTGCCATGTTGTCCCAACTCAGCGAGTATGCTTCTAGCAAAGACGTCGACTTTATTATTCTAATCTCCGATTTAGATGCTTTTTATACGGCTAATGGTTTCTTCGTCTTAGTTCTTTAGGCTCTTGGTTGCGAATACATGAACATAAGAATTACGGCGTTGCAGTTGATCAAGTCGATGATTTGTATGTTAAACCGATTAGCGGTAAAACTTGGGCAGTTGGTCATATAGACTGGTTAGGGTATATGTACTAGTCGGGTATCGGGCTAACAAATTGTTCAAGAGGGATTCAGCACGCGTGGCATTTTTACTATGCGTTGGTTTTAGTGATTAAGGCGGTATGCGGTTGCATCGGTGTTGCGTGCTTCACCCCTTAACAAGGCGTTAGTCGCCAGAAAAAGCTAGCAGTCAAAATCATGTTTCTAAGCTCAAAACTTGGCTACTGGTTGTTTGATTCATAGTTCCATCTTCGACGGTCAAAGCTCAGTTTCATCGGTTCTAAGTCAATGCATTGCTATTTCCCAAGCGGTTGTTTCGTTCTTTGGTGGTGATAGGGTGGGGCAATCGAAAATCTGTTTTGTTGCAACTCCGCTCGTTGAATTTGTTGTTACAAAAGCAGATTTACTCGCTGAAATGACGTTTTCTCTGGTGTGGTAAGTTCCACGTGGTTTCAGTGACTTTGTTGAAAGTCCGCACTGTGAGATTGGTTTTCCAAAAGCGCTTTTTGGTGTCGTTAGTCCGTTTTCTGCGGCGTTGTTTGTTCCAAGTGGTTTCATTGAGTAGCCGCTTTGAGACTGCGCCTGACGTAAATGCATCAAAGCACATAAAGTTTGTTGTTCGCAAAGTTTAGTTTGGCTTAAAATTGTCGCTCGGTGCCTCGCGACTAACAAACTGCTCAAGAGGGATTCGCAACGCGTGGCATTTTTAGTATGCGTTGAATTTAGTGATTAAGGTGGTTTGCGGCGGCTTCGGTATTGCGTTGCTCACCCCTTAGCAGGGCGTTAGAGTGCCGAGTTCAACATAGGAGTATAGTTTATGGATAAACACATCGTTGTTTTAGGCGGTGGTGGTTGGATGATGGGAGAAAAACACAGCAAATTAGACCGTTATGCACTTGATCTTACGGGCAAGCGTGATCCAAAAGTTTGCTATCTTCCTACAGCAACTGGTGACGCAGAAGAAGCTATTCAACGTTTTTACGATTCAGGTCTTAGTTGTAATTTGACCCATTTTCCATTGTTCAAACCAGACTCCAATTGGCGCACAAAGCTGCAAGAGCAAGACGTTATATATGTTGGGGGCGGTAATACCCGTTCAATGTTAGCTATCTGGCGAGAGTGGGGCATAGATACAATACTCAAAGAATGCTACGAAAATGGTGTGGTATTGTGCGGTATGAGTGCAGGGGCTATATGTTGGTTTGACTTAGGCATCACCGACAGCAATCCCGAAGAATATACAGTTATTGACGGCTTGGGTTTCGTGCGTGGTCTAGCCTCAGCTCATTTTAATGGCAGTGATGAAAAGGCTGATTTATTTTCTGATTTTTCTCAAAATAACAGTAGTGTACCGTGCTATGGTATTAGCGATTATGCCGCTCTGCACTTTATTAATGGTCAATTATATCAGACGGTTACTAGTAAATTTGATGCAAAAGTAACGTTCGAAAATGCACTCTAACAAACTGTTTAAGAGTGATTCGCAACGCGTGGCATTTTTACTATGCGTTAGTTTTAGTGGTTAAGGTGGTATGCGGCGGCTTCGGCATTGCGTTGCTCACACCTTAACAGGGCGTTATGTTTTTAGAGGTAATTAATAATTGTTTGAGTGGATTTTAGATGCATTTAGCACATCTTCAGGTAAGTCTCAGTTCATATCGATAGTCGTGTCTTCATGTATCGCAATAACCGTTTTGTTGCTAAATCAGCGCTTTAACAATCAGCGTGAACGAAAGAAATTGCATGCTGAGAAGATTGAAGAGCTCTATATAACCGTGATCGAGTATTTGGATGCGTCAGATGACCTTATTACGGATATACAAAAAGGTACGTACAGGAAAGACTCGGGCTATCACGGATACAACGAATTAACATACGCTAAGCGAGAAGCTACATTAGGTAAAATTGAAATGCTTTTTGCTCTTTATTTCCCAGAAATACCATTTAGCAAGGCTGACTATGACATAGATATACTTCCAGTATTTTGGGCTTCAGTTAGTGGAAAAATTGCTAGAGGTGAAGTATTGGGTGATGAAGTGCTTGTTGAGTCTAGGGAAAATCTCAAAAATGCCTCAAAAGCTTTAAAGTCTATGTGTAAGCAGTTGATGTATAAGAGATCAATTTAGAACAAACATAACAAACTGTTCAAGAGGGATTCGCAACGCGTGGCATTTTCACTATGCGTTGGTTTAAGTGATTAAGGTAGTATGCGGCGGCTTTGGTATTGCGTTGCTCACCCCTTAACAGGGCGTTAGTTTGCAAGAGGAAAAACGCGTCTATATCGCAAGATCTAGTGGTAAAAGCTTAAAGTCGAAATTGTCGTATCGGCACTCAATTTCAGTGTTAACTTGCGTGGTGTAAACTCAAAATTGGTATCGTTTCAACGGTTGATTTGTTCTTTAGTGCGGCGATTTTTGGGTTAACTGAGGTGAACTTTTTTGCTGCAACTCTGCTCGTTGAGTTTGTTGGTATAAAAGCCGATCTATTCGCTGAAAAGACGCTTTCGTTGGTGTGGCAAGTTCCACGTGGTTTCAGTGACTTTGTTGAAAGTCCGCATTGTGAGATTAGCTTTCCAAAAGCGCTTTTTGGTGTTGTGAGTTTGTTTTCTGCGGCGTTGTTTGTTCCAAGTGGTTTCATTGAGTAGCCGCTTTGAGGCTACGCCTGAATTAAGTGCATCAAAACACATAAAGTTTATTGTTTGCAAAGTTTTAAATAACGTAAAATCAACGCTTTGGGTTTGCAAACTAACAAACTGCTCAAGAGGGATTCACAACGCGTGGCATTTTTACTATGCGTTGATTTTAGTGATTAAGGTGGTATGCAGCGGCTTCGGTATTGCGTTGTTCACCCCTTAGCAGGGCGTTATAACGCAATATGTGTTGTGTATCATATTTGATGATTTTGCCGATAAATTAATATAATTCATTATGTTAAGGTGAGTTTTTAATTACTCGTGAGAAACCCTAATATGAGAAAAGTATTGCTAGCACTGACCTTTGGCTTGTCGATTGCATCATTTAATTCATCAGCAGCGTTTGGTTTAAGTGATTTAAAGCAAGATAAAATATGTCATTTTGCCAACGGGGACGAAGCTAATGTTAAGTGTAAAGATGGTGATGTGGCTATGTGGACACCAAACTCATTTGGTAACGAGCAACTACCAATCTTATACATCGCATTATTCTGTGATTTTGAGGCTCCAATTACCCACACTGTCGGGGGTGTTTCTTGCATTTTTACTACCAAACGTAAGGCTCAATGGAGTGACTTCGGTATTACAGTGAAGTAATTAACAAGCGTTATAACAAAGCGTTTAAGGCAGACTCCCAACGCATGGCATTTCTTATTCCATCGTTGGGTTTTGTGTTTACGATGGTATGGTTAGGCTCAGCGGTAGCGTTGCTCACTACTTAACGCGGCGTTATATGCTATCAATAATTGGAGGTTTTATGGCAGAAAAGAAAGGTCAACATTTGGTTCCCGCTTGCTATCTTAGTTCCTTTGTTGCCGATATATCTGAGATTGTAAAACAAAATCCCAAGCTTGAGGCAGGAGTTTATGTGAATTCAAATACCTTAGACTCTGGTTGGAAAATGAGAGGGTAAACCATAAGGTATTTAAAAGTCTTATTATAACCTTGCGGAAGATAATCCTAATGAACCCTATATTGAGAACTTTCTATCAGGCGTTGAACGGTTATATAAGAATAACTTACAAAAGGTTATAACTCGTGACTTTGATAATGAAGTCATGTCATTTCTATCGTACTTTACAACTCTGCAGTACATTAGAGTCGATAAGTTTATTGCTTCAATGCAAAAGTCATGGGACAAAGTGGCAGAATGGAGTGATGAGTTTTCAGGTGGCAATGAATATACTTTATTGTTGGCGGACATAGTAAAAAAGCAGATTCCAACCACAGACTTAGGTGGAATGATTCACTCTAATGCTTGTATTATTTATAACAACACTGAGTTTCCATTCCTGACTTCAGATAGCCCGGTTGTGCGAAAAAATTTCAATCTCTCTGATCTGAAATTAATCATTCCTCAAGAAAAGCTTGATCTTTCAATACCAGATTCTCATGAGAGCGCCTTTTTCTTTTTCCCATTAACGCCCTCAATTGCATACGTTTCATGTGATTTAATAAAATCTGGGAGAATGTTAGATTTTAATGAGAGTGAATTGGATCATATTTTTATCTAAATTACTACTCAATATTAAATGCTAACGAGAATGTTTACTCATCTGTCATCGAACCAATGAAAGAAGAGGAAGATCTTTCCTTACATTTAAAAACTAAACAAAATGGACAGCTTATCCAGATCTATACAAATAATCATAGACTTAGGCTAAAAGGGCAAGTTGTCTCAAGCAATGGAAATAATTTGTCATTCTTGTGCGAGCCAAATAGTGAGCTTACTAAATTGTGTTCTGGGGACAAAGTCAGCCTTGCCGAAGTTTATGATAATGGCACTAGTATCATTGGTATGAGATATTGCTCAGTTCAAAAAATAGAAGTGAAAACGGGTTTAATAGTGCTTGAGTCAGACATTCAGTTACGCATATAACAAACTGTTTAAGAGTGATTCGCAACGCGTGGCATTTTTACTATGCGTTGGTTTTAGTGATTAAGGTGGTATGCGGGAGCATCGGTATTGCGTTGCTCACACCTTAACAGGGCGTTAGGCGCTTGGTTTAAAACGTAAGATCAAGCTCTTGGAAGTTGTGCCTTAAATCATTGATAATGTGTCCAAACTATCTAGTAACTGAGTTTGTATATGGAAACCTCAAAAGAAGAACTTCTAGCCTTATTAACGAAAGAGTGCGAATTGTACTCGTCTATTCCTGCAATTGAGCAACAGCAAAAGCGGGATAAAAAGTGCTTTATAAATGGTTTGATGACGGCTTGCCGAGTGGTCGGTATCAGTTTTGAAGAACTGAACGCGATAATAGAATTGATGCCTCAACAGCCAAAGTTCAAAGATATAGATGAGCAGTTATCTATCCCTACATATGTACGGAACAACGTTGAGATTCAGTTATAAAACGTGGCTACGCGCCTAACAAACTGTTCAAGAGGGATTCGCAACGCGTGGCATTTTCACTATGCGTTGGTTTAAGTGATTAAGGTGGTGTGCGGTGGCTTCGGTATTGCGTCGCTCACCCCTTAACAGGGCGTTATGTGTTACAAAAAGTGAGGATAAAATATGCCAATAAAGAAAAAAGGTAACTTTGATTTAGTATCAAGCATTATCGCAGATACGAAACTCAAACTTTCATCATTTCTAACTGAAGAGGAAGTTGATGAAGTACAAATTTCGGTAGATGATGGCAAGTTGAGTTTTCATGCAAAGGATGAGATTCTCGCTAAGATTGAAGATTTCTTTGGAAAACCGTCAGGAAAATTACGTTAAATGCCTAAATCACCAAACCAACCTCAAACATTTGTTACTAATGGATCTCAAATTAACAAATCTACCCCACCAGAAACACAAGCGGTTTTAGCTAGGTATCAATTTCTCTATTCAGTCATCGGACTTTTGGTCGGGTTAGTATGTGTTTTCGGGGGGATATACCTATTTATTCATGGTGTTAGTGGTTCTACAGATTGGTACATCAATGTGTTGGGTGCAGAATCTAAAATTGCCCAAGCGGCTCCGGGCGCTATCCTGTTCGTTGTTGGGATTTTTTTGGTATTTATCACAAGGTACAAGTTCAAGCATATCGAAGCCAAGTAACACATAACAAACTGTTTAAGAGTGATTCGCAACGCGTGGCATTTTTACTATGCGTTGGTTTTAGTGTTTAAGGTGGTATGCGGCGGCATCGGTATTGCGTTGCTCACACCTTAACAGGGCGTTAGGTAAATAAGGAGAATTTAGTGTTCTATAATTCAAAAAGCTTATTGACGAGAAAGTTCTACAGCAGTTTTATTTTGAATGTTTCATGTTAGCGGATTCTGCTTCTAGAAAAAAATTATTGCCTGCTAAGTTCGTAAAGTACTCTTCGACAGAGGCGGTAAAAGGTTTAAACCCAGAGGTTAAGGTAGGAGAAAAACAACAGGTGGAGCTCATGTGACTGATTTTGTTTTGTATCCTATGCCTAAAACAGGGCTTCCAAAACTCAATATCGAGTTAAAGTGGAGTGTAAAAGACTTTGAACAGCAAAGTGAGCGATTTCCACACTATGATGGTTCTGTGTCGCAAGGGTTTGTAGTTGCATTAAAAGATAAAAATGATTCACCTGATTTTGTAGAAAATACCTCAATACCAGTTGTTTATTTGTGTCCGGAAGAATTTAAAAATGGTTTACAAAGAAATCATACGGAATAGTTTCTCAAGCGCTAGCGAACAAGACAGGCAGTAAACCTTCTCGTTTAAGTGGTGAGAAATTTTGGGTTGTTTGTATTGTTGGTGCATCAGAAGAACACTACCTTCATCATGGAAAGCCGAAAGATATATGGGCTTTTCGAGACAACAATAATCCCAAGAATATTATGAATATTCTTGATGGTGATTACGTTGTTTTTGTTCGCTTTGACCATTGTGAACCAGGAAGAGCAGTTTATCCGTATAGCATGAAGCCAAACGCTAAATTTGAAAAAGCCGAGGTGGATTTTTATCTAATGATGATATTTCTTGGTCAATTGATCTAATAGATATTCGCAAAGTAAACAAAGGATATCACCTTAATTATACAGATAAGGCTCCTTATCACGGCTTTGACGAAGAGTGGATGGAGATGGATAGTAGAGCCCCAGAAAATAAAACTACACCCAGTTCATTACATTTAAAAAGCCCAATGGAGACCACTTTGAATTTAATTGGGGTAGTCCAGTAGGTACAGTCCTTGATCGTAAACTATTTACCGACGATCGTATGGAAATTAGTGATTTTGTTAGGGCTGTCCGTTCATCTATGAATACAAGAGGGGATGCAGTTGAAATCTCTCGTCAATCATTCGAGTTCATTCTACATTTGGTTGGGGAGTTATAATTTACCTAACAAAGCATTTAAGAGTGATTCTCAACGCTTGGTATTTTTCATTCCATCGTTGAGTGCAGTGTTTACGGTGGTAAGGTTGAGTTTCGTGGTAGCGTTGCTCACACCTTAATGCGGCGTTATAAGTAAAAGGTAGTCATGTGACAAATATAAGAAAAATCCATTGTAATTATTGTGGTGTTGATACTAATCATGAACTTAAGGCATCACATTCGAAGCATGATTATGAAGAAGAAGATATCAATGGTCAGAGTTATCTCCGTTATTACGAAGAGTCAGAGTTCAATTTTGGGTATGTAGAGGTTGTGATACTGCTTGTATTGAAGATTCTTATACTTGCTCAGGTATGACAGATGAAAATGGGGATAAAATATATGGCTCGACCTTTTATCCAGAGAGAGCTTGGAATCAAAGAAAACCAAAAATTTTCTCCATATAAAGCCTGAGATTAATAGCGTTTATAAAGAAGTAGTGAAAGCTTTTCAAGTTGGGCTAGGCGTTCCGACTGCAATGTCAATACGTTCACTACTTGAAGCGATTTGTATTGATCAAGGGATTACAGATAAGGTTGCGTGGAAATTTGAGGTTAAAATCGAAAACTTCAGGAAGTTGCGGGCATTCCTTCGAATATCACTGATGGTTTAAAGAGTTTAAAATTTATCGGTGATGACGCTGCTCATAGGTTGGTTAGCCCTGGAAAACCTATCTTGTCTTCTGCATTAGATTTAATCGAGGCTTTGTTAACGCACCTATACGAAGCGAAGTTTGACCTACATGTAAAAGCAGAAAACATAAAGGCAATTAGTTCGAGTTAATTTACTTATAACAAACTGTTTAAGAGTGATTCGCAACGCGTGGCATTTTTACTGTGCGTTGCGTTCGGTGTTTAAGGTGGTTTGCAGCGGCTTTTGTATTGCGTTGCTCACACCTTAACAGGGCGTTATGAAACAAGGATAGTTCAGCAATTGAAAATACACACAGATAGATTAGAGATGGTTCAAATTTCAGTTGATGACTGGGATTTGTTTCAGTCTCTAAATCAAGATCCAGAAGTGATCAGCTTATGCTTCGATGAGCCATCACCTGAAGCAATTAAGGAAAGCTTTGAGTCAAGGCTACCAGTTTGGAGCAACAGCTCCGAGCATTGGTTGTGTTTAACTATGACTCTGACTGAAACTGGTGAAAAAATAGGTGTTACTGGTTTCCGTATCGTTGACGGTAGTGCAGAAGTTGGTTATCTGATTCTGCCTCAATACCACGGTCGAGGCTTTGGTACCGAATCGTTAAAAGCTTTGATTGCATGGGCATCTAAAGAGCAAGGAATTACTTCCTTCGGCGCAGTAGTCACAGAAGGTAATATTGGCTCAGAGAAAGTTTTAACCAAGAGTGGTTTTTCTCTAACCAAGGTGGTGCCGGAAGCTTATGAAATTGGTGGTAAATTGTACGCAGATCATGTCTACAGTTACGAAAATATTGTTTCATAACAAAGCATTTAAGACGGATTCCCAACGCACGGCATTTTTGGTTCTGGTTGGGTTCAGTGTTTACGGTGGTAAGGTTAAGTGCAGTGGTCGTGCGTTGCTCACCACTTAATGCGGCGTTAGAAAATTTTGGAGAGTTCTGGTGTTTGAAAAAGTTGTACTTAGGCGCTCGGAAGAGGGAGTTCCCGTAACAAAAGGGGAGATCGCTGAAGCGTTACTATTTTATCAAAGTGTCCATATTATTATCGACTATGCTAGTTTCCGTGGGCTTGTCACTCAATTAGGCATGGATTTATTTTTGAGGCTACTCGCTTTGCCTAGTGTTACTGCTGTTTATACCGAAGAAATTCTTTCTACATACAATGACAACAATCAGTTTCTGTATGCAGCAATTAAGTTTGTTGGCGATCAAGAAAGGGGTGAGTTGCATAGTCGAAAGAAAAGGCTTCAGTTTCAAATTGAAAAACTGGGTTTCGACAAAAAGAAAGCACTCAAATACGCAGAGCGGTTTTTAAAATTAGTTTCCAAACATGACCTCTCAAGCGATCATTTTGTTCAAAACGGCATTACACGTAGCGCAAGAGCACAACTTCAAGATCAAAGCTATATCAACCAATGCGCACAAAGAATTGTAGCTAATCAGTTAGGATGCAAGGATATCGATAGTAGTTTGTTTTTAAATGTGGACTTTATTGAAAACTCCGAGAGATTTAGAGTTCGAAGCAACATTGACTTTGATTTCATCACCTTTAAATCAAAGCGAATAAATCAAGTGCTGGTGATTTCAATCAAGCGGGCTTACTGAGCCAAATTTTAGAGTCTCATGCTGATTTGATGCTTGCATCCTATTACGGTGGTGACTTTTTAGCTCGTCAGTTTCATCACAGTTGATTAATATCAAGTTCTCCCATGTAACTAAGAGAACTGACCTAAACAAAAACGAGCTAGCGTCTTTTAAGCATGTAGTGCTTAATGATTACCCATCAGTTAAGGAAGTCATAGATTCAGATCGCAGATCATTTTCGGAGTTTTAGAACTTTTAGAAAAATCAGATAGATTTAAAAATGGGCTGTTGGGGTTAACCCTGATGTTGGTGTTGTATCTGAATACCTAAAAGAGTTAAGTGGTCAACACTGGTTGGAAAAGACACCCGGAAAACACTGAGGTACGCTTTAGGTTCAACAATTTCTGTCGTCGCACCATTTGTTGGATCAGCTCTGTCACTCGCAGATACACTACTTACTGATAAGCTTGCAATCGGTTGAAACCGAATCACTTTGTAAACAAGAAAATTAAACCGTTTCTGGATGATGATTAAATTTTCTAACAAACTGTTTAAGTGATTCGCAACGCTTGGCATTTTGCTATGCGTTGCGTTTAGTGTTTAAGGTGGTATGCGGGGGCTTCTGTATTGCGTTGCTCACACCTTAACAGGGCGTTAGCCATCAAGGAGGTTTCGTGGATTTCTCAGAGTTAATTATTGGATTTATTGCATTCTGTGGTGGTTGTATTACCGTTTATTTAACTGCATATTCGAAAGAAAAAGGAAAGAACAAGGCACTTAAAGAAGACTTAATTGAAACGGAAAATGAGAAGAAACGGATTCAAGCGAAATTTGACACGGAATTAGAAAGTATTAAAAAGCAACATGCCCTAGATATAAAAACGAGAATTCAGGTACATAGATAAACGAGAGCAGTTTACTAAGTATTTTGGGTTGTTAGAGTCCTTTCACACTAAATCTAATACGCTGATTTCAGATCGTTTTCAAAGTGTCATGCCTGATTTTCTCGCTGCGTTTGCTAGCGGAGATAAAGACAGGATTAGCTTAGCGATAAAATTATTTTCAGAAACGAACAATGAGATTTTTCACGGCTTATACGAAGACTTGAACAGACTTAAAGCAGAGACCCATGGTTTACGTCTTGTTTCTAGTGATGAGCTTGATTCTCTGTTGAATGAACTCGATGCAGTAATGACTAATTCTATCAATTGTACTTCTGAGATGCTTCAGTTCATGTCTAAACCTGAATTTTGGCAAGATCAAAAGCTTTTGAATCCATATCAAGAAAACGTTGAACGTTCAGCACGAGAAGTAGAATTAGTTCACAGTCGAGTCAAAAAACAAATGAAAGCTGAGTTGGACGAAATTTGATGGCTAACAAAGCGTTTAAGGCGGATTCCCAACGCTCGGCACTTATGGTTTTTTCAGTTTAAGTGTTTACGGCACAATACTTTAAGTGTAGTGGTATGCGTTGCTCACCACTTAACGCGGCGTTATGCTTTAGGCGAGGTAACCTGCAGAGAAATGTACCTCGCTCCGATGCTAGCTGTAATATAGAGAGAAGTTGATAACGACAGAAGCAGCCAATGCTAGGATTAGATAAAACTTGGTTGTATTTTGACTTTCTAGAATATTAGCGATGTACTCTCTATGGTTCTGTTTTAGTGCCTTCTTAGCGTTCTCAAAATCAATTTCAAGCTCTTCTTCTTTGGCTATTTTTTGCTCTAAGGTCTTTTTGAGTAGTCCATTTTCTTGTTCGATAGTGATTGCACGACTTAAGCTCTCTTTTAAAGAACGATTATCTTCTTCGACAGCTGCGCTTTGCTCCAAATCTTTCTTAAGACGAGAGTTTTCTCGTTCGAACTCATCATTCTCTGACTTTACACAACTGATTTGTTGGAGCAAACTGTTGTTTTGTAAGATGAGAGATTCTAGTTGATCTACTATTTGGTTGTATTGGTGTTCTAATTCGGATTTTTCTTTTGTAGTTGTAAGATGGTCTTCAGTTAATTTCAATTGGAACTGAAGTTGTCCTATATCGCTAGCAAGCTTATAAAAACCGGAGCTTCCCATATCTATTGGATTGGAGAAATTTAAATCTTGTGGATTCTTGTGCTGGTTCATCTGGTTTCTCGATTGGGCTCAATAGTAAAATTTGGCGAATTATATCCATAAATAAAGCTAGAACAATCAGTTTTGTTGGGCATCTTAAGCATAACAAACTGTTCAAGAGGGATTCGCAACGCGTGGCATTTTTACTATGCGTTGATTTTAGTGATTAAGGCGGTATGCGGCAGCTTTTGTACTGCGTTGCTCACCCCTTAACAGGGCGTTAGGCAAAGGGCAAAAAAGTTCTTAGTTCTAATCTTCTTGCTCCCTCTGGCAGTTCGTTTTCGTAGTCGGCAATTCAGCATTGTCGGCTTAAATTCTTGAATCTCTCCAACCGTAAAACATGCCAAATTTCGTGGGTTGCCTCATTGGTTTTCAGTGTTAGTTGGTGGTGAGTTTCACTGGCTTAAAAGTGTGGAAAGGGCAAGCCAATCGAAGCTTTCGGTTTAGTGGTCAGTTCGCTGCTTTGAGTTTCTCAGGTTCAAAGCTGCTTTGTCGCTGAAAGGCTGTGTTTCGTGAACGTTGAAAGTGAGGCTGTAACATAGTGGCTTTAGTCGTTCTTGAATCACAAAAAGTCAGTGGGTATTTGGTTGCTTATTTGGTTTCGGGTAATCTGCTTGCAAACAACCTTAAACATTGATGGGAAACTTCGCCTAACAAGCAATTTAAGAGGGATTCTCAACGCTTGGCACTTTTGCTTCTACTTCAAATTTAGCGTTTACGGTACAATGCGTTAGGTTAGGGGGTGGCGTTGTTCACCCCTTAATTGGGCGTTAGTTTTCAGGAGAAGTATGAAACCGGGTTAGATTTGAAAATGTAGAGGTTAAGCGAGATGGCTATTATGTTAGCTACTCCCCTAAGTTTATAAGCGCAGAAAACGATGATTCAACCGCAATTTTATCTGTTCGTTTACTACGAGAACATAGCCTAAAACAGTGCAAGGAAATAGCAGAGTTTGAATTTGAGTATTGGATTAAGCGTTATCCAGTTCCGTTACAAACACTAGTCAAGTTTGAATGTGAAACAACACTTCGTATTTCAAAGATTGCTGATTGTCCTTATATTTGTGGTGTTTCAGAAAGCGAATATCGTTGGGGTGGCTTCTTAGAAAACGAGCTGGAAATTCACATGCCTTCAAATGATGAATTGAAACTCATTTATAGCGAGTTACCAAGCAAAACATCAGAGGAAGTGGACGTTAAGTTTAATCAAGAGCTTCGCGGTAGGCGAATACTAAAATGGTTTGTATTGTTTACTGCAGTAATTATACCTGCATTGATAGCACTTTTAGGTTGGTCTCATCCATTGTTTTCCGCATTGGCTTTGATTTTTGCTTGGTACAAGTGTGCTGATAAGTGGTTGTCACTATCTGGGCGAAAGCTGAAAACTGACGCAGAGTTAGCAGCCGAAGAAGATGAGCGACTAAAAGAGCATCATCATTATCACTGTAAACTAAATCCTGAGGGTTTTGAGCGCTTGAAGCTAGAAAACTTTAAAGTAAACAGAAAAGAGCGTCTGCATAGAAAGTTAGAAAGTATGCAGTCGGCTGAAATAGAAAACTAACAATCTGTTTAAGAGTGATTCGCAACGCTTGGCATTTTTACTATGCGTTGCGTTGCGTTTAGTGTTTAAGGTGGTATGCGGGAGCTTCGGTATTGCGTTGCTCACACCTTAACAGGGCGTTAGCAATATTAATCGTGACAATAGATTACTTAGATTGAATGAAGACAATCGGCAAATATAATTGTCACCTTTTATTCAATAAGTTAAATATGAAAAATTAACAATTTGCTCTTTAATTATGGGCTCTTTACTTGCGTCAGGCTGTTCTACTATCACCAATGGCTCAAACGAACAGATTTCGTTTAGTTCTCGTGAAGAGGGAACTAAGTTATTTATTGACGGCAAATACTATGGAAAAGATCACGCTAGCATTACCGTACCACGTGGTGATGCACATACTGTAGTTGCACAGAAAGCAGGGTGTGAACAGACGACTGTGACTACTGATTACAGTTTCCAGTGGGGTAAAAGTTTATTCCTTAACGTTTTAATTGACTTTGGTATTATCTCAATTCCAACAGACCTTCTAACAGGTTCAGCTTGGGAGACAGATTCTTCTCATTACGAAGTTACTCCAAACTGCCCTGAAGCTCCTGCTAGCTAATATCCTACATTGTAAGCAATATTGCTAACAAAGCGTTTAAGACAGATTCCCAACGCTTGGCATTTTTCATTCCATCGTTGGGTTTTGTGGTTAAGGTGGTATGGTTAGGTTTCGTGGTGGCGTTGCTCTGTAGTGGTCAACAATTTCCGGACAGTAAATTAGTTCTAATTTCTACTTCAGCTGGGGCGATACCACCATTGTATGAATGAGGTCGTTGCCAGTTGTAGTAATTCATCAGATAGAAGCTGATATCTTTCATCGCTTCATTTATGGATCTGTAGCCTGTCAGAAGGATCCATTCAGACTTTAGACTTCTGAATACACGCTCCATAGGAGCATTATCCCAGCAGTTCCCACGTCGACTCATGCTCTGACTCATCTGGTAACGCCAGATATATTGTCTGAACTGTCGACTCCCATATTGACTACCTTGGTCAGAATGGAACATAACCCCATTAGGCTGTCCTCTCTGTTCATAAGCCATAGTTAGAGCTTTACTGGCTAAGACTGCATCTGGCTTTTCTGATAATGCCCAGCCAATGACTCGACGGCTATATAAGTCAATCACAACAGCAAGATAAGACCAGCGATTACCAGTCCAAATATAAGTGATGTCACCACACCAAACTTGGTTTGGATACTTTACATTGAACTCTCGACTTAAATGATTAGGGATATCTAGCCGCTCAGTTGCTGCTTTTTTATATTGGTGTGAGCTTGGTTGTTTACTCACGAGGCTCAGCTCTTTCATAAGTCCTCGCACCTTGAATCGGCCAATAGCAAAGCCACGCTCTCGCATCATAGAAACGAGGCTTCTGCTTCCAGCAGAGCCTCTACTCGATTTGAACAGTTGTGCCACTTCTACTCGGGCATTGTTCGGTGTTTACAGGGTTGTTTTGCCTTTGTTTAAACTCATAGAATGTTGATTGAGCGACACCAAAGACTGAACAAAGAATGTCTATAGAATCATGCTCCTTAATTGGTCAATCAGCGTGTACGTTCGAGTTCGTCCGACATTAAGAGAGCTGTGGCCTTTTTAGAATAGACTTCTCTCGCTCCAAACGGCTAATGCGGGCTTCAAGCTCTTGAATTTTTGCTGCTCAGGCGTCAATGCTTTAGAAGTAGGAGTTATCCCGTTACGCTCAGATTTTAACTGCTCAACCCAACGGCGTAAGACAGTTTGTCCCACATCAACAGCTCTACTCGCTTCTAAAACAGTGTAATTCTGGTCAAGCACTAAGCTTGCAGCTTCTTGCTTGAACTCTGGACTAAATGTACGACGAACTCTGGTCATAAAACACCTCTCTTGGGGTGGTAACTGTACCACCTAAAATGGTGTCCGGCTTTATTAGACCACTACAATCAAAGCACATAAAGTTTGTTGTTCGCAAAGTTTAGTTTGGCTTAAAATTGTCGCTCGGTGCCTCGCGACTAACAAACTGCTCAAGAGGGATTCGCAACGCGTGGCATTTTTACTATGCGTTGAATTTAATGATTAAGGTGGTATGCAGCGGCTTCGGTATTGCGTTGCTCACCCCTTAGCAGGGCGTTATGTTAATTGAGGAGAATGGTGCTAGTGAACAAATGTAAAGAGTGCAAAAGTGACATTAATGAAGAGGCAACCAAATGTGCTCAATGTGGCTCTTTTCAAAACTGGAGGCGCTACTTTAATTCTATTGCGATTGTTGCTGGTTTTATTTTAACTTGGCTCTCTATTTGGACTGCTCCCCCGATTAAAGAATTAAGAATGGATCGAAATGCAGAAATAAAGATTTCCATACTGGACGGTGACTTCACACAGCTGACATTCATGCTCTCGAATATAGGAAATAGCCCAGCCGCACTCTCTCAAATAATGATATCCTCAAAGTTAGAGTCCGGCATTAAGCCAACATGGTACTTATATAGTGAATTAGATAAGAAACTGTTACTTCCAAATCAAGCACATGTAGTTAAAGCATCAAACAGCTCAGTTATTCCTTCAGCAGTGCCTCATGAGTTTGTAGTTGCATACAATGAGCGATATGGTAAAGCCCAAGCTAATTGCCACTTAGTCTTGGAGTACATTCAATTAGACGGTAGCAAAAGATTCGAGTCATTACCTTTTGTTTGTCATCCTGTAGACCCATCAAATGATAGTGGTCTATTTGAGAAAAATTAACATAACAAACTGTTCAAGAGGGATTCGCAACGCGTGGCATTTTTACTATGCGTTGAATTTAGTGGTTAAGGTGGTATGCGGCGGCTTCGGTATTGCGTTGCTCACCCCTTAACAGGGCGTTATGCGTCAGGGATAAAATTCGACTAATAATATGAAGTAATTTCATGGTAGTTTGCCGCCTAACATCTATTAACGGGAAATTTCATGTTAAATCGTGGCGCATTATTACTCCGATATACTCAAGAAGCAGTGGATTGGTTGAACAAAGTTGATCCAACTGGAGTTTCTGACTTGACGGTAGAGTCTGCAAATGAAGATCGCACTGTATATTTAGTAAGTAGTGAAGTCGCTGATTCACCTGATACAGTCAAAGAGTGGGTGAAATTGAACTGCGATGTACTTTTTGAGGGTGAACTGTTTGATTGGTATGTAGACCAATCACTTTGGCCGCAAAAACGTAACTGGGCGTTGTTTCAAAAGTGGTTCAAAATCGAGTGCCACTCAGTCATTGAAGATACCATGTTAGGCTCTCCGATCGTGGATGAAGACGCATAACAAAGCGTTTAAGACAGATTCCCAACGCCTGGCATTTTTAGTGCTATCGTTGGGTTTTGTGTTTACGGTGCTGTAGTTAGGTTTTGTGGTAGCGTTGCTCACTACTTAACGCGGCGTTATGTTTCCGAAAATAATGGAGTAAAAGGTATGAAATTAGGTATACAAGGGCATGTGTACATACTTAGCAACCCTTCTATGCCGGGCATGTTAAAAATAGGCATGACCTCAAGATCGGTTGAGGAACGGGCTAGAGAACTAAACTCAACAGGAGTGCCAACCCCGTTTAATATAGAATGCTATGCTAATACAAGTGACGCAGCTCTGGTTGAGGCGTGGATGCATGAGGGATTAAAACAGTTCCGTGTTACCAAGAGCCGTGAATATTTTAAGGTATCTCTAGAGCAGGCACTCGAACAACTCGAGTACTTAATTCAGTTTTGCGCTAACCATGATAGTAAAACAACGATTGGTATCGAGTATGAATCTATTTTGTGCTCGGAAATACTATATGGTAAGCGCAGTAAAATTTTACAGAACTCTGAAATAAGCTGGAATGCCAACAAGTTATGTGAGTGTTATCAAAAAAAAGCAAAACAGTCAGATGATAGTCTAGTTGCTTGTTATTTTGAGCTTCTATCTATGTTCTACGCATCTCAGTGTGTGGAGCCAGAAAAGAGTGCTCAATAATAATTAATGAAATTATTTCTAATAAAAAGAATCACCTATACAGTGACTTTTGAAAAATAAGACATCGGGAGATTATTATGAAGTGACTTTACGAAGTTATCTTTGCTCTCTAATTCTAACAAAATCGAATGTGTCTCGTTCTTTAAGCGAAGAGCATTTAAAGGCTTTATATCAAAAAATGGCAATGGTATCGTGAGGTTCTGTATTTTGATTTAGTATCATACCGAAAAGCAAATGGTGGTTTTGGTTAGAATATTTGGTTAGAAACATAACAAAGCATTCAAGAGTGATTCTCAACGCTTGGCATTTTGCATCCCATTGTTGAGTTCAGTGTTTACGGTGGTAAGGTTAAGTTTCGTGGTCGCGTTGTTCACACCTTAATGCGGCGTTATGTGAATAGGGAAATTATGC
The DNA here is from genome assembly GCF_003544875.1 of Vibrio alfacsensis. Taxonomy (NCBI): domain Bacteria; kingdom Pseudomonadati; phylum Pseudomonadota; class Gammaproteobacteria; order Vibrionales; family Vibrionaceae; genus Vibrio; species Vibrio alfacsensis. The sequence goes on along the minus strand of NZ_CP032093.1, from coordinate 1,803,572 downwards.
AGCAAGCAATTGAAAGTGAAAGACTAATATTACGACCATTTTCTATGTCTGACGCTGAGCGCGTTTCAGAGTTGGCTGGCGACAAGCAAATATCAGAAATGACGGCAAATATTCCGTATCCATATACAGTTAGTGATGCTGAAAATTGGATTCGTACACATGCTGAGTTGTTTTTAAGTGGTAAAGGTATTGTCTATGCCATTGTCCTAAAAGAGAGTTCTGAGCTTATTGGTGCTATTAGTTTTCCAAAACTGGAAAATGGTTTAGGTATTCTGGGCTATTGGTTAGGCGTTCCTTACTGGGGCTGTGGTTATGCTACAGAAGCATCTAAGGTTCTGATTTCATTTTCAAAAAAGCATTATGGATTAACAAGGTTAAAAGTAATGCATTTAGTTGGAAATGAGCGTTCAAAATCAGTCATTGAAAAGCTCGGTGTAAAATACGTAGGCGATCAGACAAACCGCATGAAAGGTAAAGATCGTGAAGTAAGTGTTTATATATCAGAGGCGTAAATTCACATAACAAACAGTTCAAGAGGGATTCAGCACGCGTGGCATTTTTGGTATGCGTTGATTTAGGTGTTGAAGTGCCATGCAGCGGCTTGGTCATTGCGTGCTTCACCCCTTAACTGGGCGTTAGGCGACATGAGATAAACGATAGAGTAGTGATAGGAACTTGGCGTGAATCTAGCGTCAGTTAACAGAAAAGGAGTGGGTTAATGAAAGGTAAAGCATTTGATAATTGGAAAAAATCGCGAGAGAAAGGATGTTTAAATTGGCTTTTTAGAACAACTTTCCTCACAGCTATTTTGTACATAATTTTCAATGTAATTTTCCTTTATCCATCTTCAGATGCGGCAAGCATTACGATTTTTTTATCGGATAATGCTCTAAGTTATTCCATTTACACGATCGGGATGTTTTTCGCATTTTGGGCTCTCTGGCTATACAACGAATCTTCGTATGAGAAAGAAGTTAAACGTAGAAATGTCGCCTAACAAATTGTTCAAGAGGGATTCGCAACGCGTGGCATTTTTACTATGCGTTGGTTTTAGTGTTTAAGGCGGTATGCGGCGGCATCGGTATTGCGTTGCTCACCCCTTAACAAGGCGTTAGTCGCCAGAAAAAGCTAGCAATCAAAATCATGTTTCTAAGCTCAAAATTTGGCTGATGATCGTTCGGTTCACAGGTTCATCGTCGATGGTCACAACTCATTTTTAGCTGTTTAAAGTCCAAAGTTTTGCAAGTGCTCTAGCGGTTGTTTTGTTCTTTGCTGCTGACAGAGCAGGGCAATCGAGAATTTGTTTTTGGCTGCAACTCTGCTCGGTGAGTTTGTTGGTACAAAAGCCGATTAACTCGCTGAAAAGACGTTTTCTCTGGTGCAGTAAGTTCCACGTGGTTTCAGTGACTTTGTTGAAAGTCCGCACTGTGAGATTGGCTTTCCAAAAGCGCTTTTTGGTGTTGTCAGTCCGTTTTCTGCGGCGTTGTTTGTTCCAAGTGGTTTCATTGAATAGCCGCTTTGAGACTACGCCTGACTAAAGTGCATCAAAGCACATAAAGTTTGTTGTTCGCAAAGTTTAGTTTGGCTTAAAATTGTCGCTCGGTGCCTCGCGACTAACAAACTGCTCAAGAGGGATTCGCAACGCGTGGCATTTTCACTATGCGTTGAATTTAGTGATTAAGGTGGTTTGCGGCGGCTTTTGTATTGCGTTGCTCACCCCTTAGCAGGGCGTTATGTTCTAGGAGGAAATTCATGATTAGGGAAATCACAAAAGCCGATTTTGAGTCGTTTTGGCCAACATTTTCAGCGGTAATTCAGGCACAAGAAACTTATGCCTTTGACCCAAATATGACGCTAGAGCAAGCATTCGCTTTATGGTGTGAATCTCCCCTGAAAGCTTTTGCTTTCGTAGAAAATGACGTTGTACTGGGCTCTTACTACATCAAGCCAAATGCAATGGGGCCAAGTAGCCATATATGTAATTGTGGATACATGGTTTCTAGCGAAGCTAGAGGTAAGGGCATTGCACGTCTTATGTGTGAACATTCTCAGGAAGCAGCTCTAAGACTTGGCTTTGATGCCATGCAATTTAACAGCGTGGTCTCTAGCAATGAAGTTGCGGTGAAGCTTTGGGAGAAGCTAGGGTTTCAAATCATAGGTACAATTCCAAAGGCATATAAGCATGCTCATCTAGGGTTAGTTGATAGCTACGTCATGTACAAATGGCTACGAACATAACAAAGCGTTTAAGACAGATTCCCAACGCTCGGCATTTTCAGTTCAAGTCAGTTTTGGTGTTTACGGTGCAATGGTTTAGGTTAGGTGACAAGCGTTGCTCACTACTTAACGCGGCGTTAGTTGCTTTCATAAATAATAGGTAAGTACATGAAAGAGAAGTTGGTATCATTTGATCTCGAAACAGATCTAGTCATGTCATTGCGGTGCTTACTTGACGCTTTGTCTCAAATTGAAAGAGGGCAAAACACGTATTTCAAATGGGCAGTGATCTACGGGCATAATTCTGTTCAATCGGCAATGTGTTTAGCTCTCATTACATTGGACTCACGCCTAGTTCGGAAAAAAGATAGTTACCACTCAGAGTATGGTGATTTGGATAATATCGAATGGCTTTACGAAAAATTGCGGAAAGAAGACTTTCTTCCTTTCATGGGTAGCCAAGTAATTGATAGTCAGCGATTTAAAAAAGAAAAAGTTAGCCGTTTGCAGACAGTTAGGAATACATTTATCCACCAACACCCATCACTCTATACCTTTACATTTAATGAATTAGTAGAGTTAATCCGTATCTCTGTTGATCTAGTTGGTTTCTTAGTAAATGAAAGTGAGCGTCTAGCTATAGATGTGCATACACAATCTCAAATAAAGGGTTTGGTGGACGAGTTGAGCACGCAACTAACAAACTGTTTAAGAGGGATTCGCAACGCGTAGCATTTTTACTATGCGTTGGTTTAAGTGATTAAGGTGGTCTGCGGCGGCTTGTGTATTGCGTTGCTCACCCCTTAACAGGGCGTTAGCAGTATTTTTGGAGTTTCAGTTGGAATATTATCGAGAAGTTGTTGAGTTACTCGGTGGCGTAACGTTGGTGCTTGGTGGATTGTTTGCGTTTATCAGCAAAATTTGGCTCAGTAGAATCATTGAGCGAAATAAAAGTGATTTAGCTATTGAGCTAAAGAAACTTGAACAAGATTTAACGTCGGCAAACCAACGTTTAGATGCGCAACTACAGCACTCTGTGTTTGTTTCTCAAGTCCAGTTTGACAAAGAGTACAGAATTTATGGTGATGCTTGGAAACTTCTAGTTGAATTAAAAATCGTTACTTCACAGTTGCGTCCAATTTTTGATCATATTGATCCATCTCAAAGTGAAGAAGAAAGGAAAGCTGAAAGGTATAACCAATTCATAAACCCTTTTAATGCTTTTTCCACAACATTAGAAAAGAACAAACCATTTTTCTCTGAATCAGTCTACGCCGCTCTGAGCGCTGTGCGTAATGCTTGTTATGACGAGAGTGTTGATTATAAGTATGGTAAATCTGCTGATCGGGATTATTACGAAAAGGCAGTGGAAAACAATAGAAATATCGGAAAATTAGTTGATTTAGCTTGTGAAGCAATGAGGTTCCGCTTGAATGAAGTTCAGGTGAAATAAATACTGCTAACAAACTGTTCAAGAGGGATTCGCAACGCGTGGCATTTTTACTATGCGTTGGTTTTGGTGTTTAAGGTGGTATGCGGTGGCATCGGTATTGCGTTGCTCACCCCTTAACAGGGCGTTAGTCGCCAGAAAAAGCTTGCAGTCAAAATCATGTTTCTAAGCTCAAAACTTGGCTACTGATTGCTTGGTTCATTGTTCGATCTTCGACGGTCAAAGCTCAGTTTCATCGGTCCTAAATCGATGCGTTGTTATTTTCCAAGCGGTTGTTTCGTTCTCTGGTGCTGACAGAGCAGGGCAATCGAGGATCTGTTTTTGGTTGCAATTCCGCTCGGTGAGTTTGTTGGTTCAAAAGCCGCTTTACACGCTGAAAGAGCGTTTTCTCTGATGTGGTAAGTTCCACGTGGTTTCAGTGACTTTGTTGAAAGTCCGCACTGTGAGTTTGGTTCTCCAAATGCGCTTTTTGGTGTTGTCAGTCCGTTTTCTACGGCGTTTTATGTTCCAAGTGGTTTCATTGAGTAGTCGCTTTGAGACTACGCCTGACTTAAATGCATCAAAGCACATAAAGTTTGTTGTTCGCAAAGTTTAGTTCGGCTTAAAATTGTCGCTCGGTGCCTCGCGACTAACAAACTGCTCAAGAGGGATTCGCAACGCGTGGCATTTTTACTATGCGTTGAATTTAGTAATTAAGGTGATTTGCGGCGGCTTAGGTATTGCGTTGCTCACCCCTTAGCAGGGCGTTAGGTAAAATCAACAAAACAACTTCAACTCTGGAATATTCAGTGACTATTAAGAATGATGAAATGGCTCAGTCCTATAGGAAAAGTGTTTTTTTAACCGCTTCATTGTTGTTTGTTTATACAATTGCCGGCGGTAGTATCCAAGGTGAGTTAAGCCTATTTGGGGCAACTTTTAAATTTTCTCGGCCTGAGTATTTGGAATATTTAGGTGTCGCTTTAGTTGTGTTTTTTACATGGAGTCATTGGCAAGTTTCTGATGCTGCGCGAAAGGAACTGTTTGCATTAATGGACATGTGTAAAAACTCAGATGAGATCAAAAAGTTCAGCTTATGGAACTGGCTTGCTTTGAGTGTAGGAGTTAGCGAAGTTGACAATTATTCAATAAGAATAACCAATTGGCAAGACACGCAAATTTGCAAAATTGACCCTGTCACAGGTTTGCCTAAGATACTGACAAAAACGTGATGCAAAAATTATTGTGCTTACTCTGAGTGCAATGAATTTTATTAGTATTTGCATTACTAACCCGGCCTTTCGAAATGCTATCTTACCCGAGATACTAGCTTTGATTTCTTTGGTTACTTACATTTACAGTAATTACCAAAACTGGGTGTTAAATTTTACCTAACAAACGCTTCAAGACGGATTCACAACGCGTGGCATTTTACTATGCGTTGATTTTAGTGATTAAGGTGATGTGCGGAAACATCGTATTGCGTTGCTCACCACTTAAGCGGGCGTTAGCCGTCACGTCGAAAATATCAGGTGACGGCATAAGATTTAGTTGTTTACAAACATGTGGTTAGCTTTGGTTACACCTCTGTCATATGTACAAAATGTGTCTGTAGCCACTTCAGTCTTGCTGTGAATCTTAATGTTGGTAATAACCTCAATCGCGCCAGCATCGTAACAAGCTTGTTGTGCGTCTTTCACGATTTCTAGCAGTTGGTTTAGTTCACCTTTCAACGTGGTTTCCATTGCGCTGACTTGAAATGGGACACCAGAAGCTTTCACAACTTCAATGGCTTTATCGACGACTTCAAAGTTATTGCCTTCTTTAACTCGTGGAATAACTTGGAAAGCTAGCATTACTTCGTCTAGTAGTGGTTTTTGAGCTGACATCAATAATTTCTCATCGGTTTCTGTTGGTATCGAATGGCGTATAGTAACATCAATTAAAAGCATCGAGGTTTGACCTTGAGAGTGTCGGCTAACAAAGCGTTTAAGACGGATTCCCAACGCTTGGCATTCTGAGCTTTAGGTCAATTTATGTGTTTATGGCACAATGGTTTAGGTGTGGTGGTCTGCGTTGCTCACCACTTAACGCGGCGTTATGTTCTTTTTCGAAAATTTAGACGGGATAATGATGAAAAATAGATTCTCTTGGTTTGGTGTATTTATCGGCGCGATGGTTCTTTGGGTGTGCTTTGGCTCAGTTCCTTATCTATTGGATCTATTAGGGTTTATAAGTATAGAAAATGTAAAAAGGTTGCTCCTTTGGCGGTATGTTCGGTGCTGCTGATGCATTTTTGGTTTTGCTCTGGTCGCTGTGATTATTAGCATTCAACAACAAAGAGAGTCACTTGAACTACAAGCTGAAGAGCTTAAATTGACTAGAAATGAAATGAGAGCGTCTGCTGAAGCGCAACGTGATATGGCGGAGCAGCAAAAGAAAGCAATTTGTCTTGAAATAATACTGCCATTTATGAATGAGATATCGTCGTCAGATATGCGAGATTCAATTATCGCACTTACTGCATTCAAGCGTAAAAACAATAAATTCGATGATGTTTATGGGGAGTTATTGAGTAAACGGGAAAGTGGAACTCTATCGGATACTGAACAAAGTGAATTGGAATTGTTGGATAAGTCGCGAAGGAAGTTTGTAGGTTTATTTCATAAAATGCACAGATTATACAAAACTGGTGTTGTCGATAATGAGATGGTTAAGGTGGTCCTAGGCCCCGATCATTGTCTAATGTTGCTATCAATAATCGAACCGTTAGAAGCTCAAATACGAAGTAACTATTCTCGTGACATATTTGAGTTTTGTAGCGACCTCTACACTGAGGATGAATTAAATTTGTTCGGAACACATCAAAAACGAACATAACAAAGCGTTTAAGACGGATTCACAACGCTTGGCATTTTTGGTTCGATTCAGCTTTAGTGTTTATGGCACAACCGTTTAGGTGAGGTGGTAGCGTTGTTCACCACTTAACGCGGCGTTAGTTTTATGGAGGAAATATTGTGGAAATCTGGCAGTTATTGTTCTTTATACCTGCGTGTTTTGCGCTCAATATGACTCCGGGTCCAAACAATCTATTGTCCATGAACAATGCTCGTTGTTACGGTTTCAAGTCCGCTTTTATTGCTGGGCTTGGTCGTATTGCTGCATTCGCTGTAATGATTGCCTTGGCTGCTTCTGGCTTAGCAGTCGTGCTCTATGCTTCTGAGACTCTATTTCTAACGATTAAAATTGTGGGCGCGGCTTACTTGTTGTGGATTGCCTTTAATCTTTGGCGTTCGGAAGCAAGTCCTGTTTCTGAACTAGAAAACACTCTCAACCGATTAGGTTTAGCTAAACAAGAATTTTGCTAGCCGCCGGTAATCCAAGGCGATCTTAATCTTTACCGCCTTTCTACCACAGTTCGTCGATGTTTCAGCGAATGTAAATGAACAGTTCTTCGCTCTAGGGGTTACGTTCCTAGTTTTAGAAATGGGGGCAATATCGATTTATGCAATATTTGGAATGTACTTAAGGCAGTGGTTTACGAAGCCGAAAATGGCAAAGCACTTCAATAGAGGTTGTGCTACTTTTTTGGCTATGTCTGGAGCAAGCTTGTTACTGAGTCGCCAGCAATAAAACTAACAAACTGTTCAAGAGGGATTCGCAACGCGTGGCATTTTTACTATGCGTTGATTTTTTTGATTAAGGTGGTTTGCGGCGGCATCTGTATTGCGTTGCTCACCCCTTAACAGGGCGTTATTTCCGCAACGGATCTCTCAGGCTGTATGTACGTGGTTGTAGCCTAAGAGTGAAAGTGGCGGGGTAATAGGGTGGAAAAGCGGCGAAAAGGGCGAATATTGGTCATTTCCATGCTAGCCTTAAAGCGCTTTAAGCGCACCTTAATATGGCGCAGCAATTAAAGAGTGACGCTAAAGCGATTTAAGGTAGTGAGCTGCCAAATACTTCGGCTTCGATTTTTGCCTGCATACCGAAAATTTCTCGTCATATCAAAAGATTAGGCGTAAACATAGCCGACTTTAGTTGCGGAATAACAAGACGTTCAAGGCGATTCGAAACGCATTGGGGTTTTAGTGCCCAAATAGGCACGGATTTATCAGAGTTTATTTTAGGTTAGGGTGGATCTGTAGTGGTCAACAATTTCCGGACAGTAAATTAGTTCTAATTTCTACTTCAGCTGGGGCGATACCACCATTGTATGAATGAGGTCGTTGCCAGTTGTAGTAATTCATCAGATAGAAGCTGATATCTTTCATCGCTTCATTTATGGATCTGTAGCCTGTCGAAGCGGATCCATTCAGACTTTAGACTTCTGAATACACGCTCCATAGGAGCATTATCCCAGCAGTTCCCACGTCGACTCATGCTCTGACTCATCTGGTAACGCCAGATATATTGTCTGAACTGTCGACTCCCATATTGACTACCTTGGTCAGAATGGAACATAACCCCATTAGGCTGTCCTCTCTGTTCATAAACCATAGTTAGAGCTTTACTGGCTAAGACTGCATCTGGCTTTTCTGATAATGCCCAGCCAATGACTCGACGGCTATATAAGTCAATCACAACAGCAAGATAAGACCAGCGATTACCAGTCCAAATATAAGTGATGTCACCACACCAAACTTGGTTTGGATACTTTACATTGAACTCTCGACTTAAATGATTAGGGATATCTAGCCGCTCAGTTGCTGCTTTTTTATATTGGTGTGAGCTTGGTTGTTTACTCACGAGGCTCAGCTCTTTCATAAGTCCTCGCACCTTGAATCGGCCAATAGCAAAGCCACGCTCTCGCATCATAGAAACGAGGCTTCTGCTTCCAGCAGAGCCTCTACTCGATTTGAACAGTTGTGCCACTTCTACTCGGAGCATTGTTCGGTGTTTACAGGGTTGTTTTTGCCTTTGTTTAAACTCATAGAATGTTGATTGAGCGACACCAAAGACTGAACAAAGAATGTCTATAGAATCATGCTCCTTAATTGGTCAATCAGCGTGTACGTTCGAGTTCGTCCGACATTAAGAGAGCTGTGGCCTTTTAGAATAGACTTCTCTCGCTCCAAACGGCTAATGCGGGCTTCAAGCTCTTGAATTTTTGCTGCTCAGGCGTCAATGCTTTAGAAGTAGGAGTTATCCCGTTACGCTCAGATTTTAACTGCTCAACCCAACGGCGTAAGACAGTTTGTCCCACATCAACAGCTCTACTCGCTTCTAAAACAGTGTAATTCTGGTCAAGCACTAAGCTTGCAGCTTCTTGCTTGAACTCTGGACTAAATGTACGACGAACTCTGGTCATAAAACACCTCTCTTGGGGTGGTAACTGTACCACCTAAAATGGTGTCCGGCTTTATTAGACCACTACAATGCGGAAGCATCGGTATTGCGTTGCTCACACCTTAACAGGGCGTTAGTACGGGTTTGACATCAAAGGTCATAAGTTTTGGTGTTTATCTGTTTTGCCGCTCGTATTTACACCTTTCAGTTAGTGCCTTTCACGTTCTTTCCGGTGGCACTATATGCGGAGTGTTCGCTTTGATTTCACCGTTTACGGCTTCTAACTCTTAGCCTATTTCTTTGGGCTTTTTCATTTTCGTGGTGGCTTTTGAGAGAACCTTGGTTACTTTTAGTGTGGCTGTTGAAGTACGAGGAAAGAATCCTTTTCTAATTTGAAGCTAGTGAATGTAGGGCAGTTCAGTGCGTTTTTCTTCTAGCCAACTTTCCTCTCTTAATCGGTGTAAAGTTTTGTAGCTGCCCGTCTCACTTCAGTGTTCAAAGTCTTTCATATCATGCCAGTTTTCAATATCTTGGAGCGCATAAATAGAAGTAGCGCATGTACTAACAAATTGCTTAAGAGTGATTCGTAACGCGTGGCATTTTTACTATGCGGTGGCTTATGGTGATTAAGGCGCTGTGCGGTAGCTTTTGTATTGCGTTACTCACACCTTAGCAAGGCGTTATGTGTATTTAGATGAACAAGGAAAGTTTACATGAAAAATATTGCAATGGGCGTGGTCGTAAGAGATGGAAAAGTTCTTATCCAAAAGCGCTTCAGACGAGGGCAAGGGATGGTATTTGAATTCCCAGGCGGTTCTATTGACCCTGGTGAGTCAGGTAATCAAGCAGCAGTTAGAGAACTGTGGGAAGAAACGGGACTGCAAGGTTTAAAGCGACTCGGTAGTCATCAAGCTAAAATGATTTTGGTGGTGAAATTCATTATGTTGTTTTACGCGCGGTAATGATACTGAACCTCAGATGATTGATGAGGTAAGGCAGCAAACTTTCTTTTGGCTTGAGCCAAGTGCTATTCCACTTGGTGATTTTTATCGAGCTGATATCGAATTTATAGAGAATCACTTAAGCCAATACACTTCTTAGTATCAAGTTTGAAGTGCGACACTTTCTACAGATGCGCATGAATATACTCCGTTGGTGTTCTATACCCAAGCCTTTTGCGTGGGCGCGTATTTAATTTGTGTGCAATTTCATTGCAGAGCTTCTGTGTCACGTGTGACATAGAAGTTCGTTTTGGTAAGTATTGTCGTATCAAGCCATTGGTGTTTTCATTAGTCCCTCGCTCCCATGAGTGGTATGGATTTGCAAAGTAAAACAGACAGTTATGATGTTTTTCTAGTTGTGCATAACCATGAAATTCAGTGCCGTTATCCGCAGTTATCGTCTTAAAAGGTAAGTCAGAGCGGGTCATGATTTTGCTCATTCTTACGTTGAGCGACTCGCTTGTTCTATCGTCCATTTGCCCAATAAAAGTGTAGCCTGTCATTCTGTCGACTAAAGTCACGATACAGTGCTTGGTTCCGCGGCCAACGACGGTATCAATTTCCCAATGACCAGGCTCTTTTCTATGCTCAGCATTTGCTGGTCTTTCGGTAATATGGCGCTTTGCGGCTAGCCGACCTCGGCTGTCTTTTGAGTTATACCTTTTACGCCTTTTCTTAGTGGATTGGCGTAGGTGTTTCCATAGGGTTCCACCGAGAGTTTTGTCGTTCCAAATATGCTGATAAATGAGCTCGTGGCTCATTGTTGGGTAGCCTCTTACTCTTAGGTATCCGACGATTTGGTCAGGGCTCCAATCCAGTCGTAGCAAGGCTTCAGGTAACCTGAAGTCGATTTCGCTGTAGCGCTTATTTCTGCGCGACCGGCTCAGCCGGTTGCGAGCCATTGTTGGGCTCTCCACGCCTGATAGGAGTACCTTTTAAAGTGTCTGTTGTATCGGGAATTACGTTCAATTTCTCGATAGATAGTGGCTTTGTGACGACCCAGTTGTTTAGCTATTTTAACAGTACTAATTCCTTGCTTTCTGAGTGCAGAAATCATATACCTTTCGTTCTCAGTGAGGTGCGTGTATTTCATGTTTTTTACTTCTTGGCGGGAGCAAACTTCATGATTATCGCATCTCACTGTTTTTATGTTCAGAGGTGTCGCACTTCGTACTTGAATCCAAGAAACATAACAAATTGTTCAAGAGTGATTCAGCACGCGTGGCATTTTGACCATGCGTCAGGTTTTGTGGTTAAGGTGGTATACGGAAGCTTTGGTATTGCGTGCTTCACACCTTAACAAGGCGTTAGTTTGCATGGATAGACTCTCACCCCAGTTATTATTTCTAGGGTGAAAGTCGTGTTATTTCAGATGATTCTGGGGTAGCTGTGATTGACCTAAGACAGCAACGACTAAGATAAAGTCATGTTCTTTGGTGAAATAAGCTGTGTGTTTTCCAATCGGGAAATAAAAGCCATTTGGGTATATCTCGTCACAACTTCTTCCTAAGCCTGGATTATCAGCTAGCATCTGAAACCCTGATAGCAGAGTATCTTTGTAGTTACGCCACTGTAATTCAGAAAAGTTTTCAACAGTGTAGTTTTTTACTTTGCGCAAGTGAGATTGCGCTAAGTTACTTAGCTTGTATTTGTTCTTTTGCATAAGTTAGTTACAGCGAGTTCAGAAAGCTTTCGCCATCAACAGTGTTTCCATTGTTCAAGTCTTCTTTAGCTGACTTAAAGCAGTGTTTGAGGTACTCAACTTTCATAGCTTCTAGCTCTTCAAAGTCACGAATGGACATGACAACGACAGTATCTTTACTGTTTTTGCTGATTTTTACTGGCTCGCGTTGTGCGCTCAGAAGTAGTTCGCCGAAATTTCGTTTGGCATCATTGGCTGTTAATGTATGCATGGTCAGTTCCCAATTGAGTGTGCAGTTAGATTATAATGTATCGCATGAAATGTTCAATTTAATTAAATCGTGCGATTTGTGTGAAATGCAAACTAACAAACTGTTCAAGAGGGATTCGCAACGCGTGGCATTTTTACTATGCGTTGGTTTTAGTGGTTAAGGTGGTATGCGGGGGCATCGGTATTGCGTCGCTCACCCCTTAACAGGGCGTTATGTACTTTTACGGAAAATCAGAAATTTATGGATGAAAATGCTGAAATTTGGCGTCAGTACTACGAAAAGGCGCTATCTCGCCCACACTCAAAACGTACTGAATTTGCTGTCAGACTCAATGAATCAAACCTCAAAGTAGCCACTGACTGTGGTTGTGGAACCGGCAGTGATATCGAATACCTCGATCAACAGGGTTATCAAGTTCATGGCTTCGATATTAATCCTGATTCAGTCGCTATTTGTAGAGATAGGTTCGGGTCAAAGTCATTAGTGGATATTTCAGCGTCCTCGTTTGAGTCGTTCGACTATCCCAAGTCTGGTGTAGTTATCGCAAACTCCAGTTTGTTCTTCGCTGATCCAAACCAATTTGCATCGACTTGGAGCAACATCAGATCTTCAATTGAAATCGGTGGGGTGTTTGCTGGTGACTTCATGGGTTTCAAAGACAGTTGGGCTAACAACTATCGTAGCCCTACAACATCGTTGTCGGAATCAGAAGTAAAGGCTTTGTTCTCAGGCTTTGAAATAGTCAGGTTCTTTGAACGTGATGAAACAGCGAAAACTTCATTGGGTAGAATGAAGCATTGGCATACATATTCCGTGGTCGCAGTGAAACGTACATAACAAAGCGTTTAAGACAGATTCGCAACGCTCGGCATTTTTGGTTTGCTTTGAATTTAGTGTTTACGGCACAATGGTTTAGGTAGGGGTGGCGTTGCTCACTACTTAACGCGGCGTTATGTGTCTTGGTCAAGATTGCGTCGAGCCAGCTACTTAAAATGAGATAATATCCGCTTTTAAATGAATTACAGGGAGTGTAAATGAAAAAAGTCGAGCGATTTGAGTCACTAATCAGAATCATGGATGTGGTTATAACATGTCTAGCAGTACTAATAGTGGCAGTTGGTATCTTTTCCACTGTCTTGCATGGAATTCAACTAGGTATTGGAGCTCTCGTCTCTGGGATAATGCTATGGATAGCCAAATTTTTCATATGTGGCATATCATATACATTGATTCAGATAGCAAAGAACACTGCTCCAAAAGCTTCTGATGAAAACACTTAGTATCAAGTTTGAAGTGCGACACTTTCTACAGATGCGCATGAATATACTCCGTTGGTGTTCTATACCCAAGCCTTTGCGTGGGCGCGTATTTAATTTGTGTGCAATTTCATTGCAGAGCTTCTGTGTCACGTGTGACATAGAAGTTCGTTTTGTAAGTATTGTCGTATCAAGCCATTGGTGTTTTCATTAGTCCCTCGCTCCCATGAGTGGTATGGATTTGCAAAGTAAAACAGACAGTTATGATGTTTTTCTAGTTGTGCATAACCATGAAATTCAGTGCCGTTATCCGCAGTTATCGTCTTAAAAGGTAAGTCAGAGCGGGTCATGATTTTGCTCATTCTTACGTTGAGCGACTCGCTTGTTCTATCGTCCATTTGCCCAATAAAAGTAGCCTGTCATTCTGTCGACTAAAGTCACGATACAGTGCTTGGTTCCGCGGCCAACGACGGTATCAATTTCCCAATGACCAGGCTCTTTTCTATGCTCAGCATTTGCTGGTCTTTCGGTAATATGGCGCTTTGCGGCTAGCCGACCTCGGCTGTCTTTTGAGTTATACCTTTTACGCCTTTTCTTAGTGGATTGGCGTAGGTGTTTCCATAGGGTTCCACCGAGAGTTTTGTCGTTCCAAATATGCTGATAAATGAGCTCGTGGCTCATTGTTGGGTAGCCTCTTACTCTTAGGTATCCGACGATTTGGTCAGGGCTCCAATCCAGTCGTAGCAAGGCTTCAGGTAACCTGAAGTCGATTTCGCTGTAGCGCTTATTTCTGCGCGACCGGCTCAGCCGGTTGCGAGCCATTTGTTGGGCTCTCCACGCCTGATAGGAGTACCTTTTAAAGTGTCTGTTGTATCGGGAATTACGTTCAATTTCTCGATAGATAGTGGCTTTGTGACGACCCAGTTGTTTAGCTATTTTAACAGTACTAATTCCTTGCTTTCTGAGTGCAGAAATCATATACCTTTCGTTCTCAGTGAGGTGCGTGTATTTCATGTTTTTTACTTCTTGGCGGGAGCAAACTTCATGATTATCGCATCTCACTGTTTTTATGTTCAGAGGTGTCGCACTTCGTACTTGAATCCAAGCGGTATAACAAATTGTTCAAGAGGGATTCGCAACGCGTGGCATTTTTACTATGCGTTGGTTTTAGTGTTTAAGGTGGTATGCGGCGGCTTTGGTATTGCGTTGCTCACCCCTTAACAGGGCGTTAGGTGAGCCAATTAAAATTGAGATAATCAATTAGTAATTATTGAACGATGTAGTGAGTGCTATGACCCCATTTTTGAAAGAGTTGTTTAATGTCATTGGTATTGATACTGAGTATTTGACTGGCTACTTAACGTCAGATGAAATGCAATATCTCAGTACCGCGTTGAAATCTATCGAAGACTTTCAGGGTGAATTTTACTCTGATGAGCATGGCGAAAACCTAGAAGTTTTACTTCACTTCTTATCCTGTCATAAAGAGGATGTCCATGAGATTTGGCACGCTCCTAATAAAAAGAAATTCTGCTTAAGCTATATATATCAGATGTAATCTCTGGCAATTATGATTGCTTTCATTTTGACCTTTCTAAATTTGAGCAGACATTAGCCCAAATGGTAAAGAGTTGGATCTATATCGAATCGGTCGAGTGGGTGAAAGTGTTGAAAGCATCGGAAATTCATGGGCTACAGATTATGCTGGTCTAAGAAATTATGCTCAAGCGTCATCTATCGAAGTGGATAAACGCCCTATATTCGCTATCAAAATTAATGACTCAGAAGTGTTGTGTTATGGTCAATCTCGAGAAAGTGAATTGATTTTAAAGAAAAATTTTAAATATGATCAAGCCAAGGTGCTAACTGCAGATGAGCGTCGTGAGATTTTTGCGTAATATGCATTTCGAGGTAAGGCTTCACCTAACAAAGCGTTTAAGACGGATTCCCAACGCTTGGCATTTTCGGTTTGCTTTGAATTTAGTGTTTACGGCACAATGGTTTAGGTAGGGTGGTAGCGTTGCTCACCACTTAACGCGGCGTTAGTTTGCAAGAGGAAAAGCGCAGCTATATCGCAAGATCTAGTGGTAAAAGTTCAAAGTTTAAGTTGTCGTATCTGCTTTCAATTACAGTGTTAACTAGCGTGGTAAAAATCCAAAATTGGCATCGTTTCAACGGTTGATTTGTTCTTTGGTGCGGTGACTTTGGGGTTCTCTGAGTTGAAACTCTGCTCGTTGAGTTTGTCGATACAAAAGCCGATTTACTTGCTGCAAGGATGTTTTCTTTGGTGTGGTAAGTTCACTTGGTTTCAGTGGCTTTGTTGAAAGTCCGCATTGTGAGATTAGTTTTCCAAAAGCGCTTTTTGGTGTTGTGAGTTTATTTTCTACGGCGTTGTTTGTTCCAAATGGTTTCATTGAATAGCCGCTTTTACACTACGCCTGACTTAAATGCATCAAAGTACATAAAGTTTGTTGTTTGCAAAGTTTAAAATAACGTAAAATCAACGCTTTGGGTTTGCAAACTAACAAACTGCTCAAGAGGGATTCGCAACGCGTGGCATTTTTACTATGCGTTGATTTTAGTGATTAAGGTGGTTTGCAGCGGCTTCAGTATTGCGTTGCTCACCCCTTAGCAGGGCGTTATGTGCTTTTTCGAAAAGTCGAAATTGACGTAAAATCAGAGTATTACAATAGTTGGAAATCAATATGTCTCAGCCAGTTCAACAGCAAATAGGAAATGTAGCTCTAGTCGTAAAAAACTACGATGATGCGATAGAGTTTTATACTCAAAAGCTACAATTTACGTTGGTCGAAGATACTGACTTAGGTGGTGGTAAGCGTTGGGTGCAGGTTTCGCCTCCAAACTCAAACGGTACAAATCTGCTTCTTGCACAAGCAAGCACTGAAGAACAATCTCATGCTGTAGGCAACCAAAGTGGTGGTCGTGTTTTCTTGTTTCTACAAACCAATGACTTTTGGCGGGACTACGACTTAATGAAAACTAATGGTGTAGTTTTCAATGAAGAGCCGAGAGTTGAAGAGTACGGCACAGTTGTTGTGTTCGAAGACCTGTATGGCAACAAGTGGGACTTACTGCAACTGAACAGTGCAACCCAATAGCACGCACATAACAAAGCGTTTAAGACAGATTCCCAACGCTCGGCATTTTCAGTTTGCTTTGAATTTAGTGTTTACGGCACAATGGTTTAAGTTTGGTGGTCTGCGTTGCTCACTACTTAACGCGGCGTTATAGCTCAGGTCAGATTTTCTGCTCCAAAAATTATAGCTACGTTAATCACGTATAGTTTTGCTATCTGTACGTTACTTGCGTATACTTTGCGTATGAAAAGTGTATTTGTCGAATCAACCATATTTGAAAAGTACCGTAATGAATACCTCAGCGATGATGAGTTTAGGCTTTTTCAAGCTGAGTTAATGTCTAACCCGAAGCAGGGTGACGTGATTCAAGGTACAGGTGGTTTGCGAAAGATTCGAGTTGCAAGTAAAGGTAAGGGCAAGCGTGGTGGCTCTCGCGTTATCTATTACTTCCTCGATGAAAAGCGTCGTTTCTACTTGCTGACGATTTACGGCAAGAATGAAATGTCCGACTTAACCGCAGACCAAAAGAAACAACTAAAGGCTTTTATGGAGGCGTGGCGTAATGAGCAATCGTGATTTATTTGCAGAGTTAAGTTCAGCACTTGTTGAGGCTAAAGAGCATTCAGAGGGCAAGCTTACCCTTAAAACTCATCAAGTTAACGACATCAGTGAGTTAAATATCTCACCTGATGAAATTGTGAGTATTCGAGAGCAGTTTAATATGTCTCGTGGTGTGTTTGCTCGTTTGTTGCATACATCATCTCGTACGTTAGAAAACTGGGAACAAGGGCGTAGCGCACCAAATGGACAAGCAGTAACCCTTCTAAAGTTGGTTCAACGTCACCCAGAAACCCTGTCGCACATCGCTGAGCTATAACAAACTGTTTAAGAGTGATTCGCAACGCGTGGCATTTTTACTATGCGTTGCTTTTAGTGTTTAAGGTGGTATGCGGCGGCATCGGTATTGCGTTGCTCACACCTTAACAGGGCGTTAGCCGTCAAAAGGAGTTACAAATTGATCAAAAATATTCCGAAGTCGGACGACTTCACAACTCTGAGTGTGCAATATCTAGCTCAATCAATAGACTTGATTTTAAATACTGAGCTTGCTTTTGGTGATCACTTTCTTAATAGCGAAGATATGACCGATGAGCTATGGGAATCTCATCAAGGCACTCTAGGTAACTCGCTGATCATGCTTTTTCTAAGTATCGAGAATTACTTGAAGAGCGCAATATGTAAAGTTTCACCATTGTTATTGCTAGGGCAAAAACCATCAGAGTGGAATGTTAAAAATACTGATAAAGATTTCGAGGATTTATATCTTCATCAGTTTGATGATTTGCTGGTAATTTATCAAGAGTTGCTGGGTGAAAGTTTAGGTGAAAACTTAAAGCAGGACTTCGAAGAGTTACGTAAAAAGCGTAATAAATGCACTCACGGCGTGTTAAGGGAATTACTATTACCTGTAGTGGTCTAATAAAGCCGGACACCATTTTAGGTGGTACAGTTACCACCCCAAGAGAGGTGTTTTATGACCAGAGTTCGTCGTACATTTAGTCCAGAGTTCAAGCAAGAAGCTGCAAGCTTAGTGCTTGACCAGAATTACACTGTTTTAGAAGCGAGTAGAGCTGTTGATGTGGGACAAACTGTCTTACGCCGTTGGGTTGAGCAGTTAAAATCTGAGCGTAACGGGATAACTCCTACTTCTAAAGCATTGACGCCTGAGCAGCAAAAAATTCAAGAGCTTGAAGCCCGCATTAGCCGTTTGGAGCGAGAGAAGTCTATTCTAAAAAAGGCCACAGCTCTCTTAATGTCGGACGAACTCGAACGTACACGCTGATTGACCAATTAAGGGAGCATGATTCTATAGACATTCTTTGTTCAGTCTTTGGTGTCGCTCAATCAACATTCTATGAGTTTAAACAAAGGCAAAACAACCCTGTAAACACCGAACAATGCTCCGAGTAGAAGTGGCACAACTGTTCAAATCGAGTAGAGGCTCTGCTGGAAGCAGAAGCCTCGTTCTATGATGCGAGAGCGTGGCTTTGCTATTGGCCGATTCAAGGTGCGAGGACTTATGAAAGAGCTGAGCCTCGTGAGTAAACAACCAAGCTCACACCAATATAAAAAAGCAGCAACTGAGCGGCTAGATATCCCTAATCATTTAAGTCGAGAGTTCAATGTAAAGTATCCAAACCAAGTTTGGTGTGGTGACATCACTTATATTTGGACTGGTAATCGCTGGTCTTATCTTGCTGTTGTGATTGACTTATATAGCCGTCGAGTCATTGGCTGGGCATTATCAGAAAAGCCAGATGCAGTCTTAGCCAGTAAAGCTCTAACTATGGCTTATGAACAGAGAGGACAGCCTAATGGGGTTATGTTCCATTCTGACCAAGGTAGTCAATATGGGAGTCGACAGTTCAGACAATATATCTGGCGTTACCAGATGAGTCAGAGCATGAGTCGACGTGGGAACTGCTGGGATAATGCTCCTATGGAGCGTGTATTCAGAAGTCTAAAGTCTGAATGGATCCCTTCGACAGGCTACAGATCCATAAATGAAGCGATGAAAGATATCAGCTTCTATCTGATGAATTACTACAACTGGCAACGACCTCATTCATACAATGGTGGTATCGCCCCAGCTGAAGTAGAAATTAGAACTAATTTACTGTCCGGAAATTGTTGACCACTACACAGTCTGGCTATAGTGGCCTGGGAAACAAAATGACACTATCGACGTATGTAGGGTTGATAAAGTACTACAGTAGTAGAGTCCAACTTCAGAAAGAAGTGCCCTAAAACGCTCGTAAGTTCGGTGAAGTGTCCAGACTAGCTAGAGCCGATCACGTGGAGTGACGTCAAAAATTACCTGATGGAGAGAAGCAACGCCTATCTAATTAGTGAGCGTGAACACAGATACGTCAACTTTTTCAATTTGAATAACCATTCATTGATCTAGTCCTAGAATTTGAAATGGAAAGCGCGCGCATAATTTCCGTTTGGAGTGGCGAAGGAAGCCAAAAGGAATCGCTCCTTAATTTCATGGCACCTTACGCTTGTTATATCGTGGCCAACTGTCTCAGGAAGAGAAGCTCAGGAAGAGAAGTAGTACTATGCGCCCTTATCTCAAATACATTATCCCAACGATCATTCCCTTGCTCGTATTGCTGATGCCGTTATCAGCGTTTCCATTTGATGGAATAACGATCATTCAACAGCGAGTGATTGCAATATTTTTGCTTGCTGCACTTTGTTGGGTATTTGAACCTATTCCCATTTATGCCACCTCTGTGGTGATCATTGTGCTTGAATTATTACTCGTTTCTAATAAGAGCATTATTCTTTTTCGGCTAGACGAGGGCCAACCTCACTTTGGGGAACTCCTGCAATACAACGAGATCATGGCGACGTTTGCAAGCCCAATCATCATGCTCTTTCTTGGTGGTTTCTTCCTTGCAATGGCCGCGACCAAATATCGTTTGGATGTGAACTTAGCACGTGTATTGCTAAAACCATTTGGTCAAAACCCGAAGTACGTGATGTTAGGTTTAATGCTTATCACGGCGATATTTTCCATGTTTATGTCAAATACGGCGACAACCGCGATGATGCTATCCATTCTAACGCCCGTTATTGCCGTATTTGGACCCAAAGACCCAGGTAGAATCGCGTTTGCATTATGCATTCCGGTCGCGGCTAATATTGGCGGGATTGGCACGCCAATCGGAACCCCGCCAAATGCTATCGCGTTGAAATATTTAGTTGGTGACAACTTGATTACTTTTGGTGAATGGATGGTGTTTGGCGTGCCGTTTGTTGTGGTGATGATGACATTAGCTTGGTTCTTGATTAGCTTTTATATAAAGCAGAGCAAACGACCATCAATTTGAACATCAAGAGCAAATTCTTAAAAACGCCGAAAGCCATGATCGTCTATATCACGTTTGCAGGTACGATTTTGCTCTGGTTAATGGGATCGGCACATGGCATGAACTCTTATACGGTGGCATTGATTCCCGTAGCTGTCTTTTCCTTAACGGGCATCATCAATAAAGAAGATTTGAAGAAGATATCGTGGGACGTGCTTTGGCTTGTATCTGGCGGTATTGCTCTGGGTCTTGCGCTTGATAAAACAGGGTTAGCAAGCTTAATGGTTCACAGCATTCCCTTTGATGAGTTTTCTCCTTATGTGGTGTTGTTTGGCGCGGCGTTCTTATGTTTAGTTATGGCCAATTTTATGTCTCATACCGCAACCGCAAACTTATTAATGCCTATTATGGCTGCGCTCGGCACATCAATGGCTTCCCTCACTCCATTGGGTGGAGAGGTAACCTTGATCCTAGTCGTGACTTTTGCTGCATCGTTAGGTATGTCTTTGCCGATCAGTACGCCACCGAATGCGTTAGCACACGCGACAGGGAATGTGCAGAGCAATCAAATGGCGAAAGTTGGGGTGGTGCTGGGCGTGGTAGGTGTCTTACTCAGCTTCTTGATGGTATGGATACTTCATACGGTTGGTCACATTGGATAAGCAATGTACGAAAGTAAATTAGATGCGCTAGTCGAGCGTTATTTCAGTCAAATAGAGCGCCGCATTACTGTGGCGGAGGGCTCTATTTTGATTGAGCAAGATGGCTATAACGAACGACTTTATTACGTACTATCTGGCGAGCTTGCAGGCTATTACTCTGAAGATGGGAAAAAACAGACTCAAGTATTTGCCGCATCAAAGGGAGCGTTTATTGGTGTACACAGCTTTTTCTCAGGGACTTGGACGGCCTCGTCTACCGTGGTTGCACAAACAGATGTTGAGTTAGCTTGGATCGAACGCAATACGCCTGCGGTGCAAGCGAGTAAATATGGCCCATTGACCGCGCAATTTATGCCTGTGATGGTTAATGAATTGTCACGCCGCCAGCGTCGAGCGATGCAAGAAGCGTTAGGTAAAGAGAAAGCGCTTCAGAAACTGCATACCGCAGAGCAGATGACAACACTTGGGCAACTTGCGGCGGGCATTGCACACGAGCTAAATAATGCAATCGGTGTCGTAAGCAGTAAATCCGAGCGCTTGGAATCGGTCATTATGGAATTGTTGGAAGAAGTGCATCCAGAAGCCAGTCAGTTCTTTGATTTCGGTTTAATGCAAGGGCAGAAAGTGTCTTCCAGTGAGGCACGAAAACGAGGCCGACATTTCGAGAAATATTACGGATTACCGAAAGGCATTGCTCGTGAACTGGCCCGAGCAGTACCGACGGACTGCCTCAATGAACATTGGTTAAAGAAGCCCGAAGAGGCCATCCGCTATTGGCAAATGGGGCGAGATTTACACGACTTGCGAATTGCATCAAAACATACCGTAGGCATTGTGAAATCGGTTAAGCAACTTGGACGAACTGATATTGATAAGGAAGATGGGTTACGAGTAAATGACTCCATCAATCAGGCGCTGGCTTTATTGCAAAGCGATTTAAGGCGAGTGAATGTGCGGTTTAGCCCGGCTGAGTTACCTTTGTTTATTGGTTCGCAAACGGAGTTGGTGCAGATCTGGGTTAATATTTTGAAGAACGCTTGTGATGCAATGAGAGAAACCGACTCGCCAGTCATTGAAATACAAACACGGGTCAGTAAAAGCAAAATTCTGGTGACTCTAGCAAATAATGGCCCAGAGATTGATGAAGCGACGCGCCGAAAGATATTTCAGCCAAATTTCACCACCAAAAAAGGGGGACTGTCATTTGGCTTAGGGCTAGGGCTGTCGATCGTAAAGCGCATCGTGGCGGGGTATAACGGATCGATAGTGGTGAAAAGTGACAGCAAAACCATATTTAGAATTAAATTACCGGTAGAGGATGAACATGGACAAGCTTAATTTAATTTGCGTTGATGATCAGCGAGAGGTGTTAAGTGCCGTTCTGCAAGACTTACAGTCATTGAGCCCATGGATCAATATCGAAGATTGCGAGTCTGCCGATGAAGTGCTCGAACTGATGGAAGAGTTAGATGCAGATGGTGAAATGATTGCACTGATTATTTCAGATCACGTCATGCCAGGGAAAACAGGCGTTGAGTTGTTAACTGAAGTTTCCCAAGACAGCCGTTTTATCCGTACTCGCAAAGTGCTGCTGACTGGGCAGGCGACACATACGGATACCATAAACGCAATTAATTCGGCAGGTATTGACCGTTATTTTGAAAAACCATGGCAAGCTGAACAATTGGTCGAGTGTGTAAGAAACCTGGTAACGAAATATATTTTCGATATGGGATTAGATTATACCGAATACCATGAATATTTAGACCAAGCCGTGGTATTAGAAAGATTGCGATAAACAGGTATAAGTAAAAAGGTCGAAGTAAAATGACAGGCATATCCCTGAGCAAAGATAGTACTGCTCAGGGGTAGCATCAGTCGGGTTGCGTTTATTGCCAATCCGAATTTCAACGTCTTACTGATTTAACGTCTTATTGCTGATTCAACGTCTTATTGCTGATTCAAGGTATAGTGACTTGCACTCGCGACAGAGAGGGGCTTTGAATACCAATAGCCTTGCAGATAATCTACGCCTAATTCTGTGAAAAAATCACACATCTTGGCGTCTTCAATACCCTCAATAACCACTTCTATATTCTGTTCTCTGCAAATCGAGATTAAGAACTGCAGATATGCTTGAGATGAATGATTAGTCAGTGTCTTCCAAGCCATTGATTTATCGATTTTGATTTGTGTCATTGGTAAATCAAAGAAGCAGTTGAGAGAGCTATAACCTGCACCAAAATCATCCAGTGAGAGCGCAAACCCAAGCTCACTTAGCGTGTTGAGGGGTGCAATTGCCGCTTGATTGTTATCGAGAATGAATGTTTCAGTCAGTTCCAACACAATGGCTTCAGGATGAATACCAGCATCGTCAGCGATGGTTTTGATTTTGGCTGGGAATTCACTGTTCAACAATTGCAGCACTGAGACGTTAACATTGACTCGAACTTGGTTGTGATGCTTTTCTCGATAGCGTTTAATAAAGTGACATGCCTTAGCAAAAACTTGATAGCCAAGCTCTATGATTAGGCCTTTGTTTTCTGCAACCGGAATGAACTCGTCTGGAAAGATTTCTCCAAATTCTTTGCTGCGCCAACGCACAAGTGATTCAAAACTCACTACTTGTCGTGTCGTGGCATCGATAATGGGTTGAAACTTCACACTTAGCGTTTTTTCTTGCAATGCTGTTTTTAGACCTTGCTCTATAAAAAAGTAACGGTCGACGGCTAATTGCGTTTTTTGGTTATAAATGGCGATCCGGTCTTTATTTTTCTCGCTGGCGTATTGGCATGTGCGTGCCACCTTGCGCAAAATCTCTTCGGCGGGATGTTCAGTGGAAAAGCAAGGATATAAGCCAATACTGATGTTGCTACCGAGAGAAATACCGTCTTCGACAACGGCCTCATGATAGTTGCTTTTGATAGTTTTCGCGTATTGTTGGAGCACATCGAGATTGCACTCGTTTGGAACGAGAACAACAAAAGCATCGTCATGGACGCGATAAATTGAGCTGTCTTTTGACGGGAGAGTACTGACGGTGCGAATCAGTTTTTCGACCAAACCGTCAACAATTTTACTGCCATATTGGTTTAAGTAAGAGCGGATTTCTTCAATTTGGATATAGAAGATGGAAGAACGTTGCGGGTCTTTATTGGTAATGCTATTGAGGTCAAATAGCAAGTGGGCGCGATTGGCCATCCCCGAGGCGTTGTCATGAAAAGCCACCTGGTGGATGTAACTTTCCATCAACTTTTTATCTGAGATATCACGATGACTGCCAACCATATAAAGCCCTAATTGGCTCTCTTTAGTTAACGCCGTGCCCTCAACCCAAATGTATTGGCCATTAGGTTTTCGCAAGCGATAGGTTGTGGTGACTTTTGTGTTTTTGCTACTAATGTGTTGGTCAACACGCTGGGATAGTAATGCTCTATCTAATGGATGAACCAAAGCAAGCCATTGATCTAAGGTTATTCGTCCCGCATCAATGCCGAACTGCTTATAAAAAGATTGATTGTAAAAGACCATCGTGCCGAACTCATCCATATAGAAGAGTCCTTCACTAAAAACATCAAAGATGTGGATGAATTTTTCTTCAACAATTTGAAGAAATTCACGGTCGTGGTCAGAAATTGGTCGTTCAGCCTCGGTAGACAAGATAATTCCTCCGCAGCCCATCAAGAGTGGCAACGAAAATCAAAGCCTGATAAAAGTCTAAAGGCATGTTTTGATGTCCACTCAGTAAAGAAAGTTAAAGTGTGAATTCGACAAGTTTCTCATGCGCTTTAGGCGTTGTAAAATAGAGTTATTGCTCTAATTGTCAATTTTCCCACAACTTGGTTCTTAGTATCAGCCGTTTATGATTCCGTATTATTGATGCGCGCCGCAAAATGATAAAAGAGTTGACGTGCTGATGAAATATCGCTCAAAACTCAGTCAATATAAAGGGTTGGTAGCATAAATGTTGCTCTTTGGTTGATAGAACGCGCATTAATGTCAGTTTTTTCTAACGCTGGATGAGCTGATCTCATATAATCCTACGCAATTCTATAAGCAGTTAATGAATATACCGATATGCAATACCGACAAGAAGATTCGATAAAAATAGCTATTGCAGATCTGGGCATAGGAATGTTCGTCACCGCTATTGAGCAAAGTAAACGAATTAATTTAGCCAATGCCGGGCGCGTTTCGAGTGAACTAGGTATAAAAAAACTCCAAGATAGTGGCGTCAAATACGTATGGGTGGACCAGAAACTCTCGGCAAAAGAATGCATTATTAAGCCCGTCGAAGAGCCTCACAACATTATGGTTGAAGCTGGTGTGTTAACGACAATACCAAAGATTTCCCGCTCATTTCGTTCTCGTGAAGTACAGCATAAACGTGCTAAAAAACTGATTGCTGAAGCGAAAGGCCTAGCCCAGAAACTACTTAACCAAACGTTTGAGGGGAAAGTACTCGAAGTCGATGAGATTGAGTCATGGGCAGATGACATGATCGAGAGTGTTTTTATTGACTCTGATGCGCTGCAGTGCGTGTCTGCATTGCGTAAAAAAGACTCTTACTTGCTTGAGCATTCAGTGAATGTGGCATGTTTATTGGTGACGTTTGGCAAGCATCTAGGGTTAAGTAAAGATGTACTTAAACAGTTGGCAATTGGGGGCATTATTCACGATATTGGCAAAATTAAAGTCGATGATGATGTTTTGCAAAAGCCTGCCCGCTTGACTCCTGAAGAGTTCGAGCACATGAAACTGCATCAAGTGTATGCGAAACGCATCATTCTTGGTGTGAAAGGGTTAAGTGATGTAAGTCGTGACGTGTGTTTAATGCATCACGAAAAACTCGATGGTAAAGGTTATCCATTGGGGTTGTCCGGTGATCAGATCCCACTTCACGGGAGAATGAGCTGTGTTGTTGATATCTATGATGCGCTAACGTCTGAACGCGTTTATAAAAAGGGAATGAGCTCTGCAGAAGCATTTAAAATTTTGTTGAGTTTGACGCCATTCCATCTCGATGCTGATCTCGTTTATAAGTTCATTAACTGCATTGGAATATATCCTGTCGGCTCGATTGTGGAACTAAGTGATGGTCGGGTAGGGATTGTGTGGACATCAAACACTTCGCAATCACTTAAGCCGATCGTAAAGTGTTTTTATTCTCGTAAATATAAACGTTATGTTGAAGTCAGCATGGTGGATCTAAAACACAGTACGCTCAAAATAGAAAAAGCGGTTTCTCCTGTGTCACTCGAGGTGGATCCAAAACCTTTCTACGATTAAGTGGGTGACTCGACTTTGCTCACACACCTTTTGCAATAAAAGGTATTTTTAATGAAAGAGCACCCAAATATAAGTGTTCATATTAAACAAGAATGAATATTAATCGCTTTACATGATTGCATATAGACAGTATGTTGTTTGCATAGTTATGCCCAAGTATTTTGTGTTGACTCGGGTGTAGTAAGTATTTCATGGATGGAAATACTTTGCTTCTAACATTCATCACATTGGATAAGGAAAGCCTGATGCAACTTGATACTTGGATTTATTATACCCTTGCGATATTGGTCCTTACTGCCTCTCCAGGGCCTAGCTCTCTGCTTTGTTTAAGTAAAGGCGTCAGTAGTGGTTTTCGATCTGCGTTTTTTACAGCACTGGGTAGTTTAACTGCGATTACAACGATTCTGACATTGTCTTTTATGGGGCTTGGAGTCGTGATTGCGTCTTCTGAACTGGTATTCAATATCATTAAATGGTGTGGTGCGGCTTATCTGATTTGGCTTGGCATTCAAGCACTACGTTCAAAACAAACCGATTTTACACAAGGAAATGCAGAGCAGCCTGCATCAGGCTATTTGAGTGCCTTTACCAGTGGCTTTATCGTGGGCTCAAGCAACCCTAAAGCGATCGTCTTTTTACTGCGCTATTTCCCCAGTTCATTGATCCATCCGCACCATTGTTTACCCAGTACATTGTTTTTGCGAGCACTTTTGTTGTTTTTGAATTAACGTGGCTTGTTTTTTACGGATTGCTCGGGGTGAAAACGTCAAACTGGCTGTTTGTAAAAGGTCGCGCTAAGTTATTTAATCGTCTAACTGGCGGAGTGTTTATTAGCGCGGGTTTGATGTTATCCGCGACGAGTCGAAGTTAAACTGTCGCTAATCGCTAATCGCTAATCGCTAATCGCTAATCGCTAATCGCTAATCGCTAGCATTATCCCTGATATCCACACCTGGCTATCGATGAATCGCACGAACAACAAAAGAGTTATTTCTGAATTGGAAATGACTCTTTTGTTTTTATTCATTAGTGGAAAAGACAAAAGACGCATAAAATCAGCAGCAACCTTTTGAGCGATTGATATCAAAGGGTTAACCGTCGTATTTTCTTCAGGAATATCCTAGATGATTCAAAGCTTATCTGATCTTCAACAGCGTTTTCTTACTATTGCTACTGACAGCAATTTGTCGCCAAAACAAAAATCCAACATCCTCGCTTTAGAAGCTGAAGCCAGCATTCCATATATGACCATCTCTGATGAAGTGAGCACTGCGATTCAGCAAGGCGTGATATGTGACATGTTTGAGGGGCATGCGCCGTTTAAGCCACGCTATGTTTTGCCTGATTACGCAAAGTTTCTTTCTCAAGGTTCAGAATACTTGGAGTTATCTCCGGCGGAAGATTTTGATGATGCCATTAACATGCTGACCATTATTTATCATCATGTGCCTTCAGTAACGAACATCCCGGTTTACTTAGGTCAACTTGATGATGTTTTAATGCCCTATGTTGGGGAACTGACGGAAGCACAAATCTACAAGAAACTTAAACACTTCTGGATCATGCTTGATCGCACATTGCCAGATGCATTCATGCACGTGAATATCGGCCCATCAGATAACATCATTTGTCGTACGATTTTGAAAGTAGATGCAGAACTCAAGCAAATTGCCCCAAACTTGACGTTCATGTACGACGAAGCCGTGACTCCAGATGATTTGTTGAAACAAGCGACACAAAATATTTGTGAATGTAGCAAGCCACACATTGCAAATTACCCAATTCATGCAAATGCTTACGATGGTGGTCGATTTGGTATTGTGAGTTGTTATAACTCTTTGCCTTTGGCTGGTGGTTCGAACACGTTAGTACGTATGAACCTTAAAGAGGCAGCAAAGCGAGCAGATAACCGCGATGACTTTTTTGCGAATGTGCTACCAGAGTACCATGGTTTGATGGTCGAACTCATGGATGCGCGTGCTTCACACTTACACGAAAAATCAGAGTTTTTTAAAGGCTTCTTAACCCAAGAGGGCCTCATTGAAGCGTCTCGCTTTGCGCCAATGTACGGGATTTACGGTATGGCGGAAGCGGTGAACGTATTACTTGAAAAAGAGAATATTGAAAGCCGTTACGGTCAAGATGATCTCGCGAATGAACTCGGTCACGCCATTTCTGCGAAACTTGCTGAACTGGTCGACAGCACGCCGGTTAAATATGGTCTTGAGGGTAAAGCGTTATTACACGCTCAAGGGGGCATCAGCCTTGATTTAGACGTCACTCCGGGTGTACGTATTCCTTATGGTACTGAGCCTGATCCCGTGTCTTACGTGCAAGCGACAGCCGCGCACCATCAATATTATCGCTCTGGGATCAGTGATATTTTGACCATCGATGAAACAGTAAAATCAAACCCAGAAGCCATGTTTAACCTGTGCAAAGGTGCGCTGAATGCTGGTTATCGTGAGTTCACTGCGAACGTTGCATCCAATGATCTGGTCCGTGTCACGGGTTATATGGTGAAACTGTCGGATATTGTAAAGTACGATTCAGAGGGTTCGCGTACAAACACGACGTTTTTAGGGGCGGAAGCGGCAAAAAATACGGGTATTCTAGCGCGCTCACCTCGTGTGGTGAGTCACGAAATGTCACCGACTTACGCAAAGTAATTGGGGATAGGTAACGATAAGATGACAAGACGTACAGACAATCTACGAGCAAAGGTGAGCCGTATCCTGCCTTTTTCTTGTGTTGATGGGCCGGGAAACCGTCTTGTTGTCTTCTTACAGGGTTGTAATTATCAGTGTATTACTTGCCACAATCCCCACACGATCAATCACTGTAATCATTGCGGTGATTGTGTTGGGGAGTGTCCAGCAGGCGCGCTGAAGTTCAACGAAAACAACAACGTTGTTTGGCTAAAAGAGGAGTGCACCCACTGCGATCGTTGTATAGAAATATGTCAGCATCACTCTAATCCCCAAATTACTGACTATTCTGTTGAAGCAATGCTCGATTTGATACGTAAACAACGTTTTTTTATTAGCGGTGTAACAGTATCCGGTGGGGAATCTACCTTACAGCTTCCTTTTATCATCGCGTTATTTAAAGGAATAAAGCAAGATCCTGAATTGCAGCATCTCACCTGTTTTATCGACAGCAACGGGTCCCTGTCGATTTCTGGGTGGGAGCGTGCCTTGTCATATATGGATGGTGCAATGATTGATCTCAAGTCATGGCAGCGAGAGACACATCAGTGGTTGGTGGGCCGTGAAAACCATCGTGTACTTCAAACCATTCAATATCTTGCTCAAGCAAACAAGCTCTACGAAGTGCGTTTACTCCATATTCCGGGAAAAAGTGATTTGGATATCGAAGTTGAAGCGGTAGGTCGTTATCTGCAAACATTACCGGAATCGGTACAGATTCGCCTAAACGCTTTTCAACATCACGGTGTCACAGGGGAGGCGTTAGATTGGGAGAAATGTTCAAAAATAGAAATGGAACGATTTCATGCTCAGCTAAGTCACTTCGTTACCCGCCCAATGACGATGCCTCAGGTATTCGTTTGAAAGGTCTAGTTTGATCCCTTTACGTCATCAGATATCCTATTAAGGTTTGCCAACAAGCGTATTGCTTGCGTTGAAAAGCTGTTGTTGCAACCACTGCAAAGCGGGATCGTTTAAGCTCGCTTTGTTCCAAACCAAACTATACGCCACTTGCCCATATTCAAAGGGGAGAGGCTTTTGAACTAATCCCTTGGCTTGCAAGGCTGCGTTCGCCCACAGCTTTGAGCAAGTAAATAGATAATCGGAATGATGACACATCACTGCAGCCGATCCAAAGTCAGCTACCGTCATCGCGACGTTTCTCTTGGCATGATGCTGGGTTAAGTTTTGTTCAAAGTAAGGTTGTGATAAATCTTTGTCGTGAATGCCTAAATGTCTTGCACTCAAGTATGCGCTGATGGAAAGCGCCTTGTTCACCAGTGAGTTTTGATTTCCCATCAAACAAATCATTTCATCTTCTAAAATGGCCTGCCAAACCAAGTCTTTATTGCTGGTTGGGGGCTGACTAATATCGTGCGGTAACAGCATAAAGTCGACTTGGCCACGGACCAGTGAATCAAAGTTCATTTGTTCTTTTGCGTAGACATGCAACTGCGCACTGTCGCCGATTTGTGTTGAAAGGGACTGCAATATAGGGGCGAAAATCTCAAACGTACTTTCACGCATCGCGAGCGAAAAGCAGCCTTGATACTGTGCAGGATCGAATGAGCCTTGGTAGAGTAAACCGTTCATGCTCGATAAAATACCATGGATTGATGGCCCAATATTGAGCGCAAAGGGCGTCGGAACTAAATGAGTTCCGTCACGATAGAAAAGCTCATCTTTTAGGATATCCCGCAGTTGACTGAGAGTTTTACTGACGCTCGATGGCGTAACGCATAACTGTTCTGCTGCTTGAGTAACGCTGTGTGTCGTAAGCAGCATATGTAAAACGGTTAGGTGCTTAAGGCTAATGCGTGAGAGTGTTAAATAGTCCATTCGACAGGCTAATTCGGGTGATTTTTCTCAGTATATCAAAATATTATTATGAAACATTTTTTACGATTACTGAAGCACGAAAAATAGGCGCTTCCATTCGTGCTCTATGCAATAGTTTGGCTCAACTCGGCCCTTGATGAGGACGGTAGTGGTAATATCCTTTAGAGGACGAATTATTGGGGGCGAAAGTCGGCCAAAATAAGGGATTGCGCCCAAGCGTGGGAGATGATTTACTCGCATTTCCTAAGTAACAGAGGTTTAAATAAACTTAATGGACGACCCCTTTAGTCGACTGAACAATTCACTGTATGGCTTCCAATCATCGGAGGCATACTCATGTTAGAACTTTTCATGCAACCAGAAGCGTGGGCTATCTTCGCGACCTTGTTTGCTCTTGAAGTTGTCTTAGGCGTTGATAACGTCGTATTCATCTCCGTTCTGTGTGAACGATTACCACTGCACCAGCGTAAACTTGCCCGCAACCTAGGTATTGGCCTTGCGGTGATGGCGCGTATTGTTTTGGTGTTCTCGATCTCTTGGATCATGCAACTTACTCAGCCATTAATCAGCTTTGGCGATCATGCGTTTACTGGTCGTGATTTGATTATGATTGCAGGTGGTGCGTTCCTACTGGCGAAAAGCTTGAAAGAGTTGTGGAGTTGGTTAACACACACTGAACACGGTCACTCGACCCACGTCCGTACTGGCTTGGCAGTAGTTCTACTGCAGATCGTAGCGGTTGATGCGGTGTTTTCGATGGACTCGGTGATTACTGCGGTTGGTTTAACGAGCGAAGTACCCATCATGGTAGCGGCGATCATCTCATCGGCGATTGTGATGGTGTTAACGGCAGAGAAAATCAACAACCTAGTGACGCGTTACCCGGGCTTTAAGACCCTTGCTCTACTGTTTCTAGTATTGCTTGGTGGTTTGTTGATGGCAGAAGGCTTCGCTATTCACATCAACAAAGGTTACGTGTATTTCGCGATGGCGTTTGGTTTAGTGTTGGAGATGTGTCATATCCAGCTTAAAAAGAAACAGCGCCCGACAATTCAGCGAATTCGTCCAATCAGATCTCGTTCTATTGCGCTTCAAACGCGATAACTGACTTAAATGCGATAAGTGAAACGCAGTCATTGAAGTCTATTAAGCCGCTCTTCTGAGCGGCTTTTTTACATGAAAATCTTTGGTTGACCAAACGGTTGTCGTTTCGATTAAAAATGCCATTTGTCGTTGTAGCACGCATTTTCTATATAGAAGCTCCCAAAACAAACAAGTGATAATGAGAATGAACAAACTGATCGATGCGTTAGCAACGGACGGATATTACATTTGGGATGATTTTCTTTCACAGCAGGAAGTGATAGAGCTACGTGACTGTATTCCCGAAAATTGGAAAAACGCACGTATTGGCCGCAATGATGATGTAACGCGTATTGAAACAATCCGCAGTGATAAAATTCAGTGGCTAGTGCGTGATATGGGTGAGCCCGTCACGTCTTTCTTAGACAAAATGGAAGCGATTCGCTTAGAAGCAAACCGCCATTTCTTCCTGGGTTTGTTTGAGTACGAAGCACACTTTGCGAAATATGAGAAAGGTGACTTCTACCAAAAACACCTTGATTGTTTTAAAGGCAATGAAAACCGCCGCCTAACCACAGTGTTCTACATGAACGAATCGTGGAGCGAAGAAGATGCTGGTGAGTTGGTGGTGTACGATTTGAATGACAATAAAATCGCGACGATTCCTCCGCGATCAGGTCGTCTGTTCGTGTTCTTATCGGAACAATTCCCACATGAAGTGTTGCCGACAAACGCTGAGCGATTCAGCATTGCGGGTTGGTTCCGTATCAATGGCGTAAAAGACAACCAATTGGATATCGCACACTAATCGAATTGATGAGTTGAGATTAAATAGTAGGGGTAGTGTTAAGCACTGCCCCTTTTTTATGTTTCGAATCGTGTTTTTACACTCATTCCATATTCTGTGATGTTAACGCATCGAAGTGATTGAAAAAGCGTCTAAAATAACACAAGGCTTAACGCTCTCTCAAATCGATTCAGATACGGAAAAGGAATGGGTATGCTGAAACATCTCCTCTATCGTGGTTACACTAATGGACTAAAAGTGGCTGCGCACATTCTTCCTATGCCTAGGCCTACGCTGTTTTCTGGAGCAGGCAGTACTTATGAATTAATTGAAGCAATAGCGGAACTTGGCTTCAAAAAATTGCTTTTGGTGACCGATGAGGGGTTGGTACAAATAGGCATGGCGAAGCAAATTTCACAAACAGCGCAATCGCAAGGCCTAGAGGTGGTTTTGTATTCAGAAGTGAAACCTGATCCGACTTACGATCAAGTAGAAAGTGGTTTAGATGTATATTTTCAGTCTCAGTGTGATGCAATCTTAGCGCTAGGTGGCGGCTCAGCAATGGACTGTGCCAAAGTTATCGCAGCAAGAGTGACTAATCGACGCCCAATCAAAAGGCTAGCGGGACTGTTTCGAATTTGGCGAGCGCCTGCCCCTCTATTTGTTATACCAACGACATCTGGAACTGGCTCAGAGGTGACCATCGCAGCGGTTGTTTCTGAACCTGATACACACAAAAAAACACCATTGATGGATCCTAAGTTGGTTCCGCTTATGGCTGCTCTAGATGCGAACTTGTTGCTTGGCTTACCGCCAAAAATAACGGCTGACACTGGCATTGATGCGCTTACCCATGCGCTAGAGGCATATATCTCTCGTAATGCAACACAAGAAACGAAAGCCTACTCAGTCGCGGCGATGAAGCTTATCTTCGAATATTTGCCGCGCGCAGTTGAAAAGGGCAGTGACGTTAACGCGAGGCACAAGATGGCGATGGCGTCGTATTACGCGGGACTGGCGTTTACCAAAGCAAGTTTGGGCTACGTGCATGCATTTTCGCACAACTTAGGTGCGAAATATGGCTTACCTCATGGTATGGCAAATGGTTTGGCTCTGCTGCCAGTACTTCGTTTTTCTTTGCCTGAAATAGAGCCTCAATTGGCTGCACTAAGTGAAGGGTTAGAGGTGGGGGAAAGTGAAGAAATTCCAAGCGCACAAGCATTTATCGATAGAATTGAGAACTTGTATCAGGCTATCGGAATTGAGCAAGTGACAGATAAGGTCCAGCCATCAGATACGCAAGAGCTTGTGCGACTTATCCTAAAAGAAGCGCATTGGAACTATCCAGTTCCGAAGTTTATGAATGAGCAAGAATGCGCCCAGATATTGGCTGAAATATCTATATAGCCTCAGTGTAAATTAAAATATACAGTTGTGGTTTATTATCCTTACACTTTGCTTGACCTTATCATAAAGATCCTACAGAATCGATTTCATACCAATTGTGGCGTCTAATGACAGGGGTTTTTACCCGATTTGATGCTGATGAATCTTATTAAGCCGTAAAGATAATTATACAATGAGTCGATCTAAAGTATTTGGTAGTACCCTAATCATTGCAGGGACTACGATTGGTGCTGGTATGCTAGCACTTCCTCTTGCTTCTGCAGGCATTGGTTTCTCTACTTCCTTGGCCATCATGCTGGGTTTATGGGCATTGATGGCTTTTACTGCATTGCTTATGCTGGAACTTCATCAGTATGCTGACAGTAGTGCAACGCTTCACACTCTCGCCAAACAAATTTTAGGTCAAAAAGGTAAGTGGGTAGCGAGCTTTGCGATGCTTTTCTTGTTTTACTCATTGTGTGCGGCTTACATCGCGGGTGGTGGTGCTCAGTTTGGTGATCGTCTAGCCGAGTGGTTTGGTTTAGATATTTCAGGTTCGAGTTCTACCATCATCTTCACACTTATCGTGATGCTGGTGGTGACGGTGGGGACGAGCACGGTCGATAAAGTAAATCGTGTACTATTTGGCCTGAAGATGGTGACCATGATTGCGGTGCTGTCTTTCCTTGCTCCGAACGTGACCGAATCTTACTTATTGAGCATGCCGATAGAGCAGGGGCTGATTGTTGCGGCGATTCCCGTTATTTTTACATCGTTCGGTTTTCACGGCAGTATTCCTGCGATCGTCAACTATTTAGATGGTGATACATCATCACTGCGTAAAGCAATCATTGTAGGCTCAACGATCCCATTAGTGATTTACATTTTCTGGCAAATTGTCACGCTTGGCGTGGTAAGCCAAGATACGTTAATTGAAAATGGTGGTTTGAGCGCCTTAATTGGTCAACTATCTCAAACGGTTCATCAGTCTAATCTAGGTAGTGTGGTCGGATTATTTGCAGATCTTGCGCTTCTTACTTCTTTTCTCGGTGTGAGTTTAGGTCTGTTTGAATTCTTGGGAGACACTATCAAGGGCGATAGCGATAAGCCAAACCGTTTGATTGCCGCGGTCGTTACATTTACACCACCACTAGGCTTTGCACTGTTTTACCCACAAGGCTTTATTATGGCATTGGGTTACGCCGCTATTGCTTTAGCAATTCTTGCCATCTTCTTACCGTTAGTGATGATTATAAAAGTTCGTCGCTCAGAAGAGTTTACTGGCGAATACCGAGTTGCTGGTGGTCAAGGCGCGCTAGTTATAACAGGTGTAGCTGGCACAGGCATCGTAATGGCACAAATTCTTATTACCTTGGGTGTACTTCCTGCGTTAGGTTAAAAACCAAACCAATTGGTATCAAAAAATCGAACTGTGTAAAACAGCCAGTGCCCGAAAGCGTACTGGCTTTTGATCTGGATTAAGCTACGTTGCGATTCTAACTGAAAAATTGGCAAAATTTGGTTTTATTTCGTACACTTAAATTGTGGTATGTCGATAATTTAGGGGAAGAAAGACTGCTCGAATTACATCACAGACGCTGACTTTCGTGGGGTTTTCTTCTGGTTTCTCTACATGGTGTGGAGGTGAAGTATGGCGCACCGGAGTTTTTACCCGTTTGCAAAATCGCTCAATGAGCAAATGCAAACATTAAAGAATCGAATGCAAGCACATTTGCCGTGTGTTGATAGGGTGTCGTTTGCCAAGTTTCATCCTAAACAAGGCCTGCTTAAATCTTTTGCTGAAAGTGAGTTCGATACTTGGTGTTTGGCCCATCATGAAGCGCCACTTCGTAAATTGCATCATCTGAGCATTTCTGCCGACAATGCTATTCCTCGCGTCGTGAATGATTTAAACGACATTCGCCACTGTCCACGTATCAAAACCTTGTTAAAGCAGGGCTATCATTCTTCCGTCGCAATTCCTTGCTATGATCGTCAAACGTTCACGGGTTTTGTCTTTCTGAATGCTATCCAACCCAATGCCTTTAGGGCAGAGGCGCTAAATGGGTTAAAGCCCTATTTTGATATGGTGCAGTTTGCCGTGGAATCAGAAGATCACGTTGTGAATGCCATTGAACTGTTAGCGGAAAAAGTACAAAACTTGTTGCCAAGTTACTCACCAGAAGTTTATTCGCACAGCAAGCGAATGGGGATGTACGCGCAATTAATCGCGGCGCGATTGGCTGACCGGCATCATCTCAGTGATGAAATGGTCGAGCAAATTGGCATGTTTGCTCGGTATCATGCCCTTAGCAATATCAAACTGCCTACTGATCTGATTTGTAATCGTCGTTGCAAGAATGCAGAGCAAGAGGCGTTCCTGAGCGAACACATTGAACAATGCGTGGAAACTGCGGACAACATCGTTGAGCGTATAGGGAACCCTGTGCACCAAAGTGTCACTATATTCCAACAAATTATGGCTTATCAATATGAGAACCTCGATGGCTCTGGTTATCCTTATGGGTTAAGCCATTGTGATATTCCAATTTCCGCCCAAATCGTGGCTACTGCGAACGTGTTTGACGTGATGACCACGCATCATCCATATCATCAAGCGTGGTCAATTCCTTATGCGTTGTTAGAGTTAGAAAAACGAGTGTATCAAGGCTTGTTGTCCAATGAATGCGTTAATGCTTTGCGCGATCACCAAGCTTATTTAAAGCAAATCATCCACAAATATCCGGAGCACTATGCTGCAATGGGTTTAATGTAACGAGTGAATAAGGAAGCAAAAAGTTGACGAGGAGGAAATTATAAATAATACTGTATTTATATACAGTAAACAGTTTGGAGGTGAAGTATGTTGTGGGAAACCCTAGAAAGAGTA
This sequence comes from Vibrio alfacsensis, assembly GCF_003544875.1. Lineage (NCBI taxonomy): Bacteria > Pseudomonadati > Pseudomonadota > Gammaproteobacteria > Vibrionales > Vibrionaceae > Vibrio > Vibrio alfacsensis. Next base: position 1,766,850 of record NZ_CP032093.1, on the reverse strand, counting down.
AACCGCTTACGCCAACAAGCAATGGCGAATTCTGAGTTCGTTGAGTCTGCAAAAGAGCATGAAGAAGCCTTGCTAGACCAAGAATATCATTACTACCCTAAAAAGCGTTCAGCCAAAGACAAACAAGGCAAGAAGTCGCTGGCCGATATCTATAAAGAAGTAGAATTTGGCGCTGACGCTCGTCATTAATTGATTAAACAACGCTGCGGCTTGCATCCAATTGTTCTCATCGCCGCAGTTCTCTATCCACAAAGTTTCTATCCACAATGTGGATGTTCAATAATGGTAATGCATACGGCTTTCAACGTTATTCGAAAGTGTGACATTACTCAAATTCATCCGATGAAAATGGAAAATAAAAAAATCCCCCGAATTTCTTCGGGGGATTTTTTAGAAGTCAGCTTTGCGTACATAGTGTGGATTTTTGTACTTTTTCTCAGGCCCAAAAGTAGAGACGACCAATTTGTTCCAAAGCGTTTTATCAAACTCTCCTTTAGGAATGGAGGGGTAAATCGTTTCCTCTTCTTCTCGGGCAAAGTTCATATACTGCTTTTTCTTAATTTGATTGTATTTTTGGCAATCTGATTGTGCTTTCTCACCCACTCAAGTTTATATTCACGCAGAACTTGCTCCGCTTTCTCCACTTCCATGCGAGATAAGAAGAGACGTTTATAAGACACTTTTCTATCAATCATGGTGCGCATGACGGTCTGAATATATTTACCGTGATGAGTGATGGTTATGTCTTTCTCATCAATAGGTGTGATACACCAGCCCTTTGGTAAAAAGTGGGGCTTTTTAAACTGCTTATTACGTTCCATTAGCACCTGATGAAGAACTAAATCAGAGGTGCCGCGGAAAGTCTTTTGCCATTTAGCGATTCGAATTTGTAGCGAGCCTGGCAAGCGATAGATGTTAGTAAACTTATCTTGATCCATGGACTTCAATCATGAAATTAATATGCAATATTGAATGTGGCAGACACGAAACTCGTGCGTCGCACTAAAGTGCAAGCGCACTATATTTTCGAAGATGTACATAACATTTTCAAAGATATACTTAACGCTGAAACTATTTTAAGTATAAGACGACGAGTCGTTAGCTTACGTGATTCTACAACGACCTCGCTTAGAATAGCGAGAGGTTATATCAATAATAGGTAAGAAATAAAGAAATTGTTTCGTTTATGAATAAAACATGAGAAAAGCCCGTGAACTACGTCACGGGCTTGGGGTTTGAAAGCAGGGAGTAGCGAGTAAATATTCAATAGTAGAGAACCATCAACTTGAGTTGAATTAGCGCAGTGAACATTCAAACTCACATGGCTCCGTTCAGTGGCTATGCAATGGGATCTAGACCCTGTAAATAATTCCGTTTAAACGGCCTCTTCAAATTGTTTGTCTTCCATTTCTTCAATTTGCTGAATATGCCGATCCGCTTGCTGAAGCTGATACATTTTGGCGTAACGACCGTTTTGTTTCAGCAGTGATTGGTGTGACCCCCTTTCTACTAAATCCCCATGATGAAGGACGATGATTTGGTCTGCGTTTAAAATCGTGGATAAGCGATGTGCGATAACCACAAGAGTCATGTCTTGACGTAACACTTCCAAACTTTTTTGGATGAGGACTTCCGTGCCTGAATCAATGTTCGCGGTTGCTTCATCTAAAATGAGAATTTTAGGTTTCGCGACCAGTACGCGAGCGAGTGCTAGTAACTGTTTCTGGCCTGCTGATAGGTTGGTCTCTCCTTGTCCTAATTGCGTCTGTAACCCGTTTGGATACTGGCGGATTTGTTGGTCTAAACCGACTTTTTCTAGCGCATCCCATATTTGTTTATCGGTAATGGTTCTACCAAGGGCAATGTTCTCCTGAACCGTTGTAGGGAGAATGTGTGGGTCTTGCTGAACCATGGCAATGTCTTTTCTGATGACATCTTTCGCTAAAGAACTGATTGGGCGGCCATCGATGGACAGTGAGTTGTTTTCCGCTGGGTAAAATCCCATTAACAAAGACGCTAACGTGCTTTTACCACTGCCAGTGTGACCCACTAAAGCGATGAAATCTTGATGCTTGGCTTGAAAAGTGATGTCGTTGAGCACATTTTGTTGTCCATCATAGCTGAAAGTCAGCTTCTCTAGCGAGATGGACCCCGATGCTAATGGTTGGGTATCTTCGCCATAGGTTTGAGCTTTCGCATCCATTAATTCGAACACGCGCTCACTCGATACTAATGCCTGCTGCAATAGGGCTAATTGCTGCGTCATTTCAATGAGCGGCTCGGTCACTCTCGCAAGGTAACTAATAAACGCATAAAGCACACCAACACCAATTAGTTCGACGCCGTTAAAGCCAAAAATCGCAACTAAAGAAAGCAGCGCTAGGCCAGCAAGTAAGTCCATTAACGGACGTAATAGAATACCATTAAGGCGAATGACTTTTTTCGATGCGGCTAAGTGTTCAGCAGTTAGGTCATTAAATTGCTGATTAAAATGCGCTTCCTGTTGCATGAGTTGAATCACGCTCATACCTTGAATGGATTCACTTAAGTTGGCGTTAATATCCGATAGGAGGTCACGCATATTGCGGTAAGTTTCTGTACTTAATCGCTTAAATAAGTACATGAAACCAATCACGATCGGCAGCAGAACCAGAACGACAAGCGTTAGTTTCCAACTCATGTATAGCATGACACCGAGCATGACCGAAATCATGACGAGATTTCTGACAACCGCAGCGATGAGCAGCTCATAAAATTGTTGTAGAGATTCAGTATCATTGGTTATCCGAGATACTAATTTTCCTGCTGGTGTGTAATCAAACGCAGAAAGTGGCTGATTGATTACGCCAGAAAATACCTGTTTTCGTATCACTTTGATGGTATTGGCCGCCACAATGCCAAATTGTAGCGATTGCAGATATTGGAATGTTGCGGAGATAAGTTGTAGAGCAATATAACCTAACGCTAAAGGAATCAGGACATCTGTTGAGTAGTTTCCTTTCGTTATATGTTCATCGATAAAATACTGTATCAGCCATGGCCCGCCGGCATTTGCTACTGCAGCAATAAACAATAGACCAAGGCCGATGAGCATCGGTTTAGGTTGAGATAATGGGTAAGACAGGAGCCTTTTAAATAGCGCGCTTTGTTTCACGGGTTACTCCTCCATAGCCTGTTCAAGTTTTTGATATTGATACATCTCTGCATACCATCCATGGTGTTCGAGCAACGAATGATGCTGTCCGCGCTCGGAGATGTGGCCGTGATTAAGCACAACAATCTCATTGGCAGCTTCAAGTGCGGTTAAACGATGAGCAATGACAATAAGCGCTTGATCGCGATAATGTGTCTCCAAGTTATGGAGGATTTTGTGTTCAGTTCGACCATCGACGGCAGACAGCGCGTCATCTAATACCAACACTTGTGCATTAAGTAACAAAGCTCGAGCAATCGCAATCCGTTGTTTTTGTCCTCCGGATAAGGTGATGCCTTTTTCTCCGACCTCTGTCTGGTAGCCATGCGGGAATTTTTCGATATCATCATGGATGCAGGCCAGTTGTGCTGCGTGATGCACTTCTTCGGCGCTTGCATCCGGTTTGCCTAAAGCGATATTGTCGTAAATGGTTTTAGAAAACAGAAAAGGGCTTTGATTTACGATCGCAAAGCGGTTTCGCCATTGAGGTAAAATGGCATTTTTGATTTCAATGTCGCCAAACTGAATCGTACCTTTCTTCAAATCATATTGTCTCAATAGAAGAGAAAGCAATGTGGATTTTCCGCTACCAACAGGCCCGGCGATGCCAAGCATTTTTCCGGGTTCTAGCGTAATGTCAATGTTACTCAAAGCGGGGGGCAAATCTTGAGACCAATGATACTGCTCAATTTGGATTCGCAGAGGCAGTGGAGCATCACCTAGGGGTTGTTGTCCACTCACGATGTCAGGTTTTTCATCAAAGATTTCTTGTAGTCGATTCCAGGCGGCTGAGCCGCGCTCCAGAATATTAAACAGAAAAGCAAAGGCGAGCATTGGCCAAATCATCATGCCTAAGTACATGGTAAATGCCGTTAAGTCACCGAGTGAGATTTCACCTTGCTCAACTAAATACGCACCGGATGAAATGCTTAATAAGAAAGATAGGCCAATGGTTAACTGGATGGCAGGATCAAAGCGTGCATCTGCTCTTGCGACCGCTATGTTCTTCTCTGCGGTGTCATTGACGACCTGTTCAAAACGTTGTTGTTCGCGGTTTTCTAAACCAAACGCGCGCAGCATTCTTACCCCGTTTAGTGACTCTTGAGTCATGTCTGACATGGAAGAAAATGCTTCTTGAGCGGTGCGAAAACGTTGATGCAAAACACGTACGATAAAGAATATGGTGATCGCAAGAAAGGGCATCGGCAGCAGAGCCATAACCGTCAGTTTCCAGCTTATTTGGGTGACCATAATAATCAGCACTGCAATTCCAGTGATTAAGGAATCTGCTGCGGTCAGCACGCCCTCGCCAGCGGTCATCACCACGTTTCGAACATCGTTGGTGCCTCTTGCCATCAGATCACCCGTTTTAAAACGCTCAAAAAATCGTGGTGGTTGTGTAGAGAGATGACGATATAGGCGGTTACGCAAAATCGCACCCAATTCCCAACTGGCGCCAAATAACCAGATACGCCAGAGAATTCGGCAACCGTAAACCGTAGCAAGAACAGCGGCAAGACCAAGTAGCCAGAGGATCAATGTCGATGCCTCAAGAGAGTTATCGACAACCCCATCGACAATGATGCCAACGGCTTTAGGGGGAATAAGTTGGAGAGCGGAGATCAAGGCAAACAATAGGATGGAACCCACGTAATGTTTCCATTTTAGTTGGAAATACCAACGAAGCTGCCAGAATATTCTCATTACGCCTCCTGCTTTAAATGATTGAATTTTCTATGGAACCATTATTGAGGCAAATGATGAGTTTACAAGCACATTTTTTACACAGCGCAGAAAACAATAGATTGTGTTGTATTTACTTGAGCATAGGGAAATAGGTCCGATCTCTCACTGCAAACTGAGGATGCAACAATATTGTGTGAAATTATTGTTACATTCCCTAGCAGATAGCAGATAGCAGATAGCAGATAGCAGATAGCAGATAGCAAGCCCAGAGCTGACTTCCAATACAATAGCGTTATCAGTGACAGTAATGCTAAATTCGGTTATCCCCGGTACTAAACGCAATGATTTGACTGATCTCGGTTAAACTTTTGCCGCTTTCTTTTTGCCATTGAGTAAAGGCCTTGTTGGCTGCATCCAATGATCTCTTGGTGTCTTTACCCCCTTCAATGATCTTACAATTGCGAAGATAAGCTTCAACGTCACTAGACAAGATAAAGGTGTCGACGCCCATTTGGCGAAGTGTGTAAGGACCAGTATTTCCGCCCAAGCGATTGCCGCGTTTCTTCAAATACGCCCATAGATCGGTGATTTTATCATCTGGCCAATTCGCGACCATTTGACCGAATGAACCGTGCTCAATTTTCGCTTCGTGGATCATACGAGCGTTAGCAGGAATCGACATGACTTTGGTGAGGTGGCGAATAATGCGCTTGTCAGTCGCTTTGGTTTCCCACTGCTCGTCAGAGAGCATCAATAGCGGCTCAATTTTAAAGCCGAAAAAGACTTCCTCAAAGTTCGGCCATTTGTTGCGAACCACACTCCACGAAATACCACTTTGGAATACTTTCATCGAAAACGCTGCTAACCAACGATCATCGGGAATCGTTGCAATTTCTTCTTTGCTTAGTGGGCGAGACAAAAGAGATTCTAGTCGCTCCTCTCCGCCTTTGCGTTCAGCTGCGCGCTGATAAATGGCGTCAAATTTTTCGATACTCATAAAAGAAGTTAGTCCTAGTTTATGTCGATATTTGCGAAACATACTACGCTTAAGCGACTGAATCGTAAATTGATGGAGTGTCACAAATGAAGAAAGTCACGTTGACGTTTATTGGAGAAGGTTCGGAGCAAGTAGCAGAAAAGTTTTATGCTTGGATGACGGATGGCGGGTTAGAAGATAGCATGATTGAACATCTATCAGACCGAGAAGTATCCGTGGTGGGGATCAGCGATATGGATAATGAAACACGTGATGTGGTGATCAATACTGAGGTGAATTAGCGTACTGTTTGTGGTCAACATGTCAGTGGTCAATATGAATATGAATATGAATAAAACAAAGCCGCTTCATTGAAAGGGCTTTGTTGAGTTTAGGCGTGCATTAATATTAATGATTGACCAGAGTGAGCCCGCTAGGCAGCGCATCACCAAAGACGCGTTTCGACTCGCTCTCTGACAGCTCTTTCACTTCTTCAACCAACGATACCCAAGACTCTGGCACCTTGCTCTGTTTCAGTTTAGCAAGAACTTGCGCGCGGTAGTCGTCTGAAATATCGAATAGGCGATCGCCAGTTTTACGACAAATCATTACGGCTGCGAATGCAATCATAGGCTCATTCTGCCAATCTTGGTCTAGCAATTTCGGCAACCACTGTTCCGCTTGTTCACGAGGAACGACGTTATGCTGACTGCCATACAAAGGCGTACGTGATGCCAAGCGACCCATTGCCCACCAGTGTGCTTGTTCGAACTGGTTGTGGTTGATCGCCTTGCTCAAGAACCAAGTTGCTAATAGAACTTTGTCTTCGACTTCTAGGTGTTCTAGAGATGCAGACAATCGCACCATAGATTCGTAACCCATGTCTTGCGCGGCTTTTGCTGATTGTGGGTTCTTCATCGCGCCAGGATGCAGGTATTTCGCAATGTCTGCTAAGATGGTTTCTTGCTGCTCTTGGCTCAAACCACCTGCGATGCGGCGCCAGAATACCCACCAGTCGGTCCAACCCTGATGGTTCTTGAATTGAATGTTTTGTTGGTAAAGGCCCCAAACTTGCTCGATGCGCCATGAATCAGTGGGATCGCCAAAACCCGGGCGAAGTGCAAACCCTGCCAAACGAAGCCAGTTTTTCTCGTGTTGCTCAGAGCGACGACGACGCTTACGGCCTTGGGCGAAAGTATCGAACAATTGACGTAGGGTGGTGAAATCCCACTCGTCACGTTTGCCGAGCTTCTTCTCAAGATCTTTGGCTAAGGTTTTGATCTCTTTGCTTTCTGCGCTTTTCTTGTTGCCGCTGTATAAGCGTGCGATCTGCTCTTTACACTCGTTCAATTTAGGGTGGAGCTTAACTTGTTCGTTCTCATCGGTTTGCTTGTTACGAACTTCGAATTCCAGCTCCCAACGTTTGCTGTCGTCTTCCGCGCTAACACACTCCATCTTAAGCGTGCCGACTTCAGTCAGCTGACACGCGAGTTGCACTTCTACGCGTTCTTTCTGGTTCGCTTGCAGTTCGGCACCTTCGCCTTCAAGAGTGGTGATGTAAGGTGGTAGAGGAGCAAACAAGTCGGGATCAACGTCAACCATCACACCATTTTGAATCGCGGTGTTATTGGTTAGGGTGTCGTGGGTAGAAGTCAGCAGGTTAAAGCGAACGGGTTCACCTAGGGTAAGCGAGAAACGACGACCACTTAAGCGGATCTCGTGACCTTCTTCTGTACCTTTTGCGAGCAAACAAAGTGCTTTACCCATCTTGTTCTTTTCTTGAAGATGCAAGAAGTAAGAACGTGCTGCGCCACCACCAATTTTTAGTTGTGCGCCACGACGCGCTTTACCAAAGGCAACAGCACCAAGTGCGACCGACCAATCTGGATGGGGGTTATCTAAAACGGTGATAGGCGCGTCACCCCAATTTGAAAGTAGCGTCGTTACGCGCTCGGTGACAAGGTCACTATTAAACACCCCGCCATTAAGCAATAAGCCCACTGGGATTGCGTTTTGCTTATCGTCTTCAATGCCAAGAGCGGCACGAGACACTTGCTGATGCTGGGTTAAGAACTCGGCAACATGTTTACTCACCGCAGGGTCAGCAACGTATGGAAGACCAAACTCAACGACCGCACTGCGACGTTTATCTGGTACTTCACTGAATTCAGAAAGCGGGAAGAAGCCATCTAAGGCGATTTGGTGCACTTCTTGTTTGCTCAGAGCAATACTTTTTGTGCCGCCGAGCAGTTTAGAGCCACTGCCTAGCATAGTGATTTTTACTTCTTCAGGCGCGTTTGCAGAAAGTAGGTTTTCTTTCGCCTTGCGAGTTTGCTGAATCAGTTTGGTGAGGCTTGCCGCGGTGAGTTTCTTACTTTGTTCTCCCTTTTGTTGAGCAAAGCGACTTTCCGCGAGGTGGGCCAATGCGAGGTCTAGGTTATCACCACCAAGCATCAAGTGTTCGCCAACGCCGATACGATCAAGGGCAAGTTCATCTTGAGAAGAAAAGCGCGCTTCAATTAAGCTTAAGTCGGTGGTACCACCACCTACATCGCACACCAGAATCAGTGGCAGCTCTTTTAGCTCATCGGCTGCGGTTTGCTGGTGGCGCGCGTACCAGTCGTAACATACGGCTTGTGGTTCTTCGAGCAGGACGATTTTCTTTAAACCCGCCAATTCAGCAGCTTCAAGCGTGAGCTTACGTGCGGTTTCATCGAACGACGCTGGAACGGTTACAACGACATCTTGGTCTTCTAGCTTGTTGCTAGGGTGTCGGTAGTTCCATGCTTGACGAATGTGGTTGAGGTAGCTTGCGCTCGCAATAACGGGTGAGACTTTATCGACGTCTTGCGCAGCAGCCCAAGGAAGAATGTCTGAGCTGCGATCGACGGCCTGATGTGATAACCAGCTTTTCGCACTGGATACCTGACGTCCTTCGACTTTCGCACCTAATTCACGAGCCCACTCACCAACGATCACGTTATTAATATCACCAGAGACGGGTTCATGGTCCCATGGAAGAGTAAGATCGGATGGGGAAATTTGACTTATCGCTGGATGATAGCGAAATGAGGGCAGGAGTGGTTTACGAACCACTTCACCCGGACCAATTAATTGATCGATGTTAAATAGGGATACTTCGGATTGTTCAAGATTGTCGGTGATTTCACAGTACGCGACCACAGTGTTTGTGGTGCCAAGGTCAATACCAACAAGAAAACGAGGAGATGCCATACAAACCTTCGTGTATTTAAAAAACGGCACCCGATTGGATGCCGTTTGATTTCTATTTATTCTTCTTCGTTTGAGTCGCTTTTCGCGTCTTCGCGCACATCGAACTCAACATGCCATTTTTGGCCGTTGTCAGCAGCAATGGCTTCTAAGTAAAGCGTACCAAGCTCTGTCACGCGAGAAGCTAGGGTTACTGGAACCACTTCACCTTCACGACGACCTTCAGATACTGGCAGCGTTACTTGGATTTCTGGAAGCTCTTCAAGCTCTTCTGGTGCCCAGTAGTCTAGGTGAGTACCCGCTAGGTCATCACGACGAACGGTTGAGCCGAAGAATTGGAAGTTAACTGGCTGACCGATGATCAAACCAAACTCTTGGCTTGGTACGTCAACGCTTGAGCCTTCTTCCATACCAAATGGTGCAACACAAAGTGCTTCCATTGGCGGCGCCATGCCTGGAATCGCTGGCATCGCACTTTCGATACCTACGTAGTACGCCGAAGCAATACCACCACGGATACGAACGCCTTGACCGCGACGTACAGAGCCGTAGTAAGCCGCACCGCTAGCAACAGCAAGGTCTAGATCCACACCTGTTAGGCGTTTCGCCATTTCAGCATCTGCTTCAAGTAGCCATTCGTTGATCGTGTCTTCAAGGCGAGTTGCTAGAAGTTTCGATTTCAGAACACCACCGTTGAATAGGATTGCCGTTGGCTTGATGAAGTCAGCTGATTGCGCTGTATCCGCACCTGGCATACCAGGCATGTTAGCGAATGGGTTGAAATCTTGAGCTGCTGCTTCGCCACCATTTCCTGACGCAGAAAGGGCATTGGCTTGCTTAGACAAGAACGCCGCGATGTGACGAGTAATACCCGCATCTTGTGCGTAAGGCAGACCCATTTGCGTTAGTGCACCACGGTTACGTTGAACAGGGTGGTCAGTAATCGAAACTTGAGGGAAGAAGCCGTCAACCAGTGTTTGCTGTACTTCTTCTTGAGTCAGTTCTGTTTTCAGCGTTGCGCCAAGCAGTTTTGAACCACGGCTTGGTACCACGATTGGCACTGACTGAAGTTCGCTGTCGTTCAATAGCGCTTCTTTAGCGTCACGACATGCGTGCGTCATCGCTTGAACTTGCCATGGCTGTAGCTCTTTGCCTTCTTGCGCTAGCTTCATCTTCAAGCGGTACGCAAGTGCAAGGTCCATGTTGTCACCGCCAAGTAGGATGTGTTCACCTACCGCGATGCGGTTCAGAGTTAGGTTGCCGTCATCTTCAGTGACTTCAACCAAAGAAAGGTCGGTTGTACCACCACCGATATCGACCACAAGCACGATGTCGCCAACTTCAACTTCGTCGCGCCATTTGTCGTTACTGTTGTCGATCCAGTTGTAAAGCGCAGCTTGTGGCTCTTCTAGAAGCGTTAGGTGCACGAAACCAACGTTACGTGCTGCTTCTGCCGTTAGATCACGAGCAGCAGGATCGAAAGAAGCCGGAACCGTAATAGTCACGTCTTGGTCTGCAAGGTTGTGATTTGGATTCGCGTGATTCCAAGTGTCTTTTAAGTGCTCTAGGTAAAGCTCTGTCGCACGAAGGGGAGATACTTTTTCCACCTCTTCTGGGCTACCTGCTGGTAGGAATGCATCACGACGGTTCACGCCAGCGTGGCAAAGCCAAGATTTCGCACTTGCAACAAGACGAATTGGTGTTTTTGAACCTAGGTTACGTGCAATCGCACCAACCAGAGCTTTTGGCTCGCTCGACCACGGAAGAACGCGTGATTGCGGGTCCATTTCGTGTTCGTGCGGCTGGTATAGGAAAGAGCCTAACTGGCTGCGAGTCTCTACCGTGCCTGGCGCAGTAAGTTGCGGGATAGGCATCACTTCAACGCGTGCATCTTCGTCGTGCGTATCGACAAAAGACATCACACAGTGCGTCGTACCTAAGTCGATACCAACGCTGAATTTCGGCGTCTGTTGTGTTTCAACAGACGTTTCTTGAGAATGGTTTTCTTGATTCATGTGTTCCATTACAGCTCAACCTCAGCTGGAGCAATCACAGATGCATCGTAGTTTTCAGCAAGCTTTGGTAGGTTCATTGATGTTGCTTTCCAGCCTTTATGAACTAACGTGCCGCTAAATGGTGCGTTACCTGTAACATTGCCTGTTAGACGGATTTCTTGTGGGTTAAAACCTTCTTCAACCGTAATGCGAGTTTCTTCATCTTCGTTGCGTACATTTGCAAGCGTAACGTAATCATTCAATACTTTTTGGCCGCCAGTGTGGATGACACGTGCTGCCGCACCCACTTCTTCATCAGAGAATGACGTTAAGTCTTCTTTTAGGAAGTCGATCAGACGCGCTTCTTGCTGCATGATAGAAAGTAGTTGCATGGCAGAGTCTGTTGATGCGGTTGCAAGTTTTGATTCAACTTCGACAACACGCTCGACGACTTTCTCGACTTCTACAACTTTTTCTACTTCGACGATTTTTTCAACTGGCTTTTCCACCTCGACGATTTTCTCGACAGGTTTTTCGACCACTTTCTCAACCACTTTAGATTTGCGAGAAACCGCAATCAGAAGAAGTAAAACGCTCGAAACAGCAAGACCAGCGTGAAGCATATCGAACGTTTGAGGAATTAGGTTCAAATCAATGTTCATGACATTATTCTCTTTCTATTGATTGACTGGTGCTCGGCATTGGCTCATAGGTATTGACGCTAAGAATTGTCTTTGCGGCCTGCACCAAGTTTAGACATTAAAATGATGCTTGATGTTAGCATATTCAAGGCTTAAGGCTGTAATAATTCGCAAATATCGCGCATGATTAGCATAAAAATTCAGCGATTAGACGATGCAATCACGTCATTGCTTGCTGTTTATTCACTTGTGGCGCACTATTTCAATAACTTCCAAAGTTTGACCAAGCGCCAAAACATGGTTTGCTAAATGACTTATAGCACGGCTCAGCAGAGTATTTTTAAACGTTATTCCTATTCTATCGCGGCCTTTATAGCGGTTATGTGCGTGACTGCGAGCATGGTTGGGATTGCGTATAAAATTCAGCAACGCTACACCATGACCATTTTCGAAACCTTGGCAGACCGTCAGGCTGAATCCCTAAAGCTCGCCGTTGAAAACGATCTTGAGTTCATTGGTTCTGGAGCGAATTTTTTACATTCTGTCGACCCATCTTCTTGGGCTCACTTTTCCCGTTATGCAGAACACGTGGTCAATGGCTCTAGAAGTTTAATTGGTTTGCAATGGATGCAACGTGTTGAGCCTAATCAGCTCGAACAATATTTAGCGAACACGCGGAAAAATATCCCGGGTTTTCAAATTTATACCGTGCCTAAAAATGGCAGTAAGACGTTCGGTTATCAATTAACAGATGGTTTACCCGCCTTTATAGCAACCGATGTGTATCCAAGGACGAAAGAGAATCTTGCCATCTTAGGCTTCTATTCCTCGAGACTTCGATTCGATCTAATTTTGGATGACATGCTCACGTTTAATCGTCCTAATATTTCTGACAAAGTACGTTTGATACAAGATGGTTTTGAACCATCAATCCATAAAAGCGGGCTGTTGATTTATCACCCTGTATTCAGTTTTGACAATCAAGAACTTTATGGCGTCGTGATTGGGGTTGTGCGAAGCACGGTGTATTTTGAAGGATTAGTGACTCAAACCGCTACCGAGCTCGATATGTCTATCAAAGTTGAAGACTTAGGCTTTGATGCGAATGACGATCCGATCTTGTTTCAGAGTGAGAACTGGAATGAGGTAACGGGGAAAGTGATCAGCCGCACCGTTCAACTTCCGAATCGAGACTGGCGAGTGGACTTTAAGCTCTCTGGTACAGTAACGGCGTGGGAGAAATCAATTTTATATGGAATTGGCGCTGTTGGCTTTCTTATCGCTTGCTTAATCAGTTATACCGTCAATCTTCAATCGCGTGAAAAAGAACGACTGGCAGTAATGCTAGATATAAAAACGGTTGAACTCAAGCGAATGGCGGAATTGGACTCACTGACCCAACTGTACAATCGACGCGTTTTTAACGATAACTTATTTCACTATATTAATAGTGGGTTGGATTTTACGTTGGTCAGCTTTGACGTTGATCGTTTTAAGTTCGTCAATGATAAATTTGGGCACTTAGCCGGTGATGAAGCGTTGCTGCATGTAACAAAGTTAGTCAATGCGAATCTGGGGCCGTGGGATAGATTTTATCGCACGGGAGGCGATGAATTTTGTATATTGTCGCGTATTACAGATAAGAACGAATTAGCCGCATATTTGGAAAAATCCGCAGGGTGGTATCAAACTCTCCATTTGAATACGCGAAATCGTCTGTTTTGCTCATTAAGCATTGGGGCGATAGTACATAAAGACGAAGATCCTGAGACCTTGTTCCATAAAGTCGATCTACAGCTCTATAAAAGTAAGGAAAATGGCCGAAATTCGGTATCGATTGGTGATTAAATCATCGAGCAAATTCGAGTTTTGAAAAGTGTTGCGGTAGAATCTCTCGCTTTCCATTTACGTTAGGAACGAAAACAAACTATGAACCATAACCGTATCGTCTGCTTCGATTTAGAAATGTGTTGTTGGAATGAAAATGGCGCAGGCCGCACAGGCGAAATTATTGAAGTTGGTTTGGCTGAAATAGATTTGTTGAAAGGTGAGATCGTCAAGCGCGCCCAATACTATGTCAAACCAGAACACGACGAAGTGTCTCTGTTTTGTGCTGAGTTAACCGGTATCACACCACGTAAAATTGAAAAACAAGGTAGACCGTTAGAAGACGTCATTAAGTCGATCATCAAAAACTTCGGCGGACGCAATAAAATTTATGCCTCGTGGGGACGAGATGATCTTATCTTGCTTGAAGAATGCAGACAGAAAGGGTTAGATGCTCCTTTTTCAGAGTTCATTAACCTCGCTACTTTGTATCGAATTCAAAACCGTATGAAAGAGAAACGCATTGGTCATAAAGCGGCGCAAGAAGCGAAAGGTATTGAGTGGGAGGGGCGACAGCACTCTGGCTATGTTGATGCCTATAATCTCGCCAAGCTTGCATTGACGATGCTGTAGTGATCTCTCCAAGCGGTTTCAATTTGCGCTGTTGGGAAAGAATTCGTTGAAAACGAAATATTAGGTACGTGGATAACGTAGGCTAAAGACAAAAAGCTATTATGAGACCTAGTGCTTACACTAGGTCTTTTTATATCTAATTTCTTTAGAGCGCGCATTTTACAAGCTACTGAAATATCGGCAGGTTTTATGTCAATTGTATGTAAAATGTACCAACTCTGACATTTCTATTAAATAGCATTTAGTTCTTATTTTTATATTTTTTGCAATCAAATTATCTAGATGTTTTTATTTTGGTCATATGTATCCCTAGAAGCAAAATTTGAAGTGCCTCGCAAGTATTTGAGTTTATATAAATCTTAAATTAGCCATGAAAAAGTTGGCGAAAATCATAAGCTTGTCATACACTTGCTGATGTACGCCCGATATGTTGTTGAATTGGTAGGGTAAAACTGCTCTAGCGCTACATATAGGTAGCATTGTTTAACATAGCTTTGAGGAAAGTTTTATGGCGCTCACAAAAGCCGAACTTGCAGAAAACCTGTTTGAAAAATTGGGATTTAGTAAGCGGGACGCCAAGGAAACGGTGGAAGTGTTTTTTGAAGAAATTCGTAAAGCACTTGAAAGTGGCGAACAGGTTAAGCTATCAGGATTTGGTAATTTTGACCTTCGTGACAAAAATGAACGACCTGGTCGTAACCCTAAAACCGGTGAAGATATTCCCATTACTGCTCGACGTGTTGTTACGTTCCGCCCGGGTCAAAAGCTGAAAGCCCGTGTAGAGAACTTAAGAAAAGAACAGTAAGCAAAGAACAGTAAATTAGGCGGTTAGTCACTTTGTGGCAAGGTAACACGCTAAAACAAAACCACCTCAATGGGTGGTTTTGTTGTTTTATCGCTTTGAAAATCCGTGGTGTTTATGCCGCTTCAAGATGGGTCGTTAAATAAGGCTGCCAAGCCTGTTGATACCAGTTTTTAGATTGGCTTTGCATCTGTTTTATCGATGCCATTTCCCATTCAGTTAGGTCACGTTTTTCCATCAATGCTAAGCGCTCAACATTTTGAATTTTTCATACAAATCATGTTCAGGGCCGTTTTTTACTTCTGCAATGGCCTTTAAATGAAGCTGCACCTCTGCTACTAAGTTGGTCTTTGGTAGGCGCACCAAAAGGTTGAGATCGCGATACCCAGATGGTGTCGGCTTCTTAAAGCGGTTTTCACTTTACGATGGTGGTTTCACGCTCTAGTGCTTCATAGATGGAAACCAAACTAGCCACGTCATCTGCAACGATCGTAGCGCGCGCAAGGTCGGTGATTCTTTCAACTTTTCCATCTAATTCATGAGTTATTTTTTCAATCGAGCGTTGTTTAGATTTAACACCTGCAAAGTATGGTTGTGCATTGGTAAGTAGGGCGGTACTTTTACAGATGGTCTCGAGTTCGAATTGTGCTTGGTGAGCTTTGCTGTAGAGAATATCGAAATCGGTATAAGGCTGAGTTGGCTGGGTATCAAGGGATTGGATACCGTAAAGACCACTGAGGCTATGTTTGAACAGTTTTGAGCAAACTTCGTTTTGACTTTCAGAACGATTTTGCTCGTTGCTCGGCGAATTTGGAAGTGCGGCGAATGCCGGCGCACGGCTTAGTACTAATAGCATCAATGCTGTAGTACGTAAAAATAAGCTCATTCACTCTCCTTAACTTGCATACACTTAGAAAATGGGTAACGAAAAGGTCACTAAGATTCGCAAATCAGGTACTACCTATTAAATGGGGGCTAACAAAATAATTCCAATACTCATCGTCTAGCTTGTAGTGAAATCGTGTTGTAGATCACCATTTTACTTTTCATTTATTCTGACCCGCAGATAAACAAAACGTTCATTCTTGAACAGCAACCATCCTAACATTTCATTGTTAACGGAAGATGAACGTCATAGACAAATTTGAAAAATCATTAGTCTTAGCCAACAAAAGAAGAGGACAACACTTCCAATAACCATCAGCCGACAAGTAGAAGTAAAATGAGATCAAGAATTTTGGCATCAAAAATGGGCCAGCAATCAAATTGGTTTTCACCTTGATGAGGTGAACCCGCTATTATCTGTATTTTGGCAGAGAACCAATCCGAAACGAGAAGATGTGGTGCTTGCTCCTCTGTGTGGTAAATCAGAGGACCTTATCTGGCTTGCGTCGAAACATGACAATGTTCAAGGCGTTGAGCTTAGCCAGATTGCGGTAAGAGCGTTTTTTGCTGAGCATTTTTATACCCCAACCGTGATACCTGTCAATGGAATGCATGAGTTATATCAATTCGATGAGCTTTCCGTGTACACCGGGGATTTTTTTACAGCGCCAGTGTCTAAGGTCGATATTGTTTATGATCGTGCAGCGCTAGTCGCATTGCCCCAAGACATGCGAATCGACTACGCAAGTAGAATTAAATCACTATTGAACCCCAATGGACGAATTTTGTTAATTACCTTGAATTACCCTCAGAATGAAATGTCCGGTCCTCCATTCAGTGTTCCTGTTGAAGAAATTGAGCAATTGTTTGAGGGGTATAAGGTAACATGCCTCAATGTGGATCAAGCAGATGAAACTCATCCTAAAATTGCTAAGCAGGGACTAAGTCGCTTTTCTGAAGAAGTGTACTTAATCGAGAGTACATGACCTGACGTTGGGTAATCTAAGCGGTGAAGACGCTCTTATCCTGAAATGAGGTATCTGGCGATTCCTTGATTGAAATTTATGTAGAAAAGCGCAGCTCACTGAGCTGCGCTTTTTGTTCTCTTTAGTTGATGAGAAAATCAGTAAACGATCTGTACTTTAGATGCATTTTTTACGGCATCTTCAATCGAATCTTCGATGGTTTTACGTCGAGTAAGGATGACGCCAAGACGTCGACGACCGTCGATCTCCGGTTTACCAAATAAACGTACTTGAGTTTGTGGTTGTGTGAGTGCGGTCGCTAGGTTGTCAAAGCGAATATCGCACGATGTGCCTTGGCCAAGAATAACGGCTGATGCGGACGGACCATATTGAACGACATTGTTGATTGGCATGCCGGTAAAAGCGCGAACGTGTAATGCAAATTCTGACACTTCTTGTGAAATCATCGTCACCATGCCAGTGTCATGTGGGCGAGGGGACACTTCATTGAAGATCACCTTGTCACCTTTAACAAACAGCTCCACACCGAAGATGCCGTGACCACCCAGTGCGTTTACCACTTTCTCCGCGGTATATTCCGCGGCTTTTAATGCGTTTTCAGACATAGCCTGTGGCTGCCATGACTCACGGTAGTCACCATCTTCTTGGCGATGGCCAATGGGTGCACAGAAGTGAACCCCGTCGACTGCTCGAACGGTTAAGAGTGTGATCTCGTAATCGAAGTCGATAAACCCCTCGACAATAACGCGGCCTGCGCCTGTTCTGCCACCTTCTTGTGCATAATCCCAAGCGGCTTGAACATCTTCTTTTGTCTTGATAATGCTTTGTCCTTTACCAGAAGAGCTCATGACAGGCTTAACCACACAAGGGATACCGACATGTTCTACGGCGGCTTTGAAGCTACTGAAACTATCGGCGAATTGGTAAGGGGATGTGGTTAAACCGAGTTCTTCTGCTGCAAGGCGGCGAATGCCCTCGCGATTCATAGTGAGTTTGGTCGCTTTTGCAGTCGGAACGACGTTTAAGCCTTTCTCTTCAAGCTCAACCAATTTGTCTGTTGCAATCGCTTCAATTTCTGGAACAACGTATGCAGGTTGCTCTTTGTTGATGATTTCTTCTAGAGCTTGACCATCAAGCATGTCGATAACGTAACTACGATGAGCAACTTGCATGGCTGGCGCATTTGCATAACGGTCACATGCGATGACTTCTAAGCCAAGACGTTGACATTCAATTGCTACTTCTTTTCCTAGCTCACCAGAGCCCAAAAGTAATACACGAGTAGCTTGATTGCTAGTAGCTGTACCGAACATAGTGTTCCCTTAAAAATAAAGTGATGAAACCGAATTTGCAGGGGATCATACTGAATTTTCATGATGAAGCAAACGTTTGCGTGCGGTTTTATAATAAAAAGGCTCTACTAAAAGCAGAGCCTTATCTCAAAAGCGTTGGGTGGGTTAAACGTTCACAAAAGTCACAGGAATATCTGGGTTTAGTGCTTCTAGCGTGGATTGTGTATC
Organism: Vibrio alfacsensis; assembly: GCF_003544875.1. Taxonomy (NCBI): domain Bacteria; kingdom Pseudomonadati; phylum Pseudomonadota; class Gammaproteobacteria; order Vibrionales; family Vibrionaceae; genus Vibrio; species Vibrio alfacsensis. The sequence continues at coordinate 1,748,476 of NZ_CP032093.1, read as the reverse complement.
GGCTAGATGGCTGATTTTCCCTTGCGCATTCTCAACGAGTGCAGCGGCTTTGATGTTATCAAACGTTTCACCGGCAAGCAGGATCTGAATGAGCGCAACTTGCAAAGGTGGAAGGCTTGGGTTGAATGCGGCATTTTCCGCATAAGCACCTTGGAAAACTCGGCCATCTTCCATTTCTAGTGCTAGACCACTTAAATTGTTTGTATATGGCGCGTGGCTTATGTTCATCGCATCGACCGCTTTCTGGATGAGCATATCGTCTTCATCACAAGTAAATTGATGCATGACTTCTGCCATCAAGCCAGATTCGATGCCAAGATCTGCGGGTCCAAATGCTTCTGGTAGATACTCGTGTAGAGATTTCTCTTCTCGCTCTGGTAGCTGAACTTTTAGATCTTTTGCTGTTGATAGTTCGTTCATGAATTGGCGACAATGACCGCAAGGGCTAAAGTTGATTGTGATGTCTTTAACACCACGTTCGCCTTTCATCCAAGCATGGCTAATCGCAGATTGTTCAGCATGGACGGTTTGACCGAGTTGAACACCGAAAAACTCCATGTTTGCGCCGAAGTATAAGCGGCCGGAAAGACCACGAACAATCGCACCGACATAGAATTCAGAAATAGGCGCATAAGAGAACGATGCCGCAAAAGGAAGTAGAGCAACACGAAGCTCTTTATCAGACATGCCTGTCGCTGCAAGCAATTGTGCGAACTGTTGCTCTGAAAGAGTGGCATCAAAATCGTCCGCTTGTACGATAGGAGCAAGATGTTTTGAAAGTGCTTCTGGAGCGCTTGAAAGCGCCTGTTCAATGCGACGTTTCATGTTGAATCCTTGTTATTGCATGGACAGTTATTCTATGCGAAAAGTGAAAATGTTCCGTGCTTTAGATCACGTTAATGCGTGTAATGTTAATAACATTTGCATAATTAGAGTGAACTCACACATGTATTCGATTGCACAGAAGTGAAATGTTATGCCTATCACAGTAAGTCAGAAACACATTATCAAGCTTGATAATCCTTTGAATAAAACGTTTTGACAGGGATTGGTATTATGCAGCCCTACAAATAACCATATCAACTTTCGTGCATATTGCGAATTTTAAGGAGAAATAGAGTTGGATTTCGCTATTTTGGGAGGAGAGTGAGGATGCCCAAGGGTGAGAACCAACTCGGGCATATAGAAAACCAAGGAGTGATTATTGGGATAACCACACCGCTAAAGCAAAGAAGCTAGGGGCAAGAATCGAAGTGATGATGCCACATAACACGAGAGCAAGAGATGAGAACGCGGCATCTCCTGGCTGTTTCTCAGCGCACGTCGCGGTTCCTAAGGCATGTGAAACCGTGCCCATAGTCAGGCCTCGAGCGATAGGGTGCTTAATTCCGATAAGATTGAATATTGGGTAAGCCAGAATTGCCCCAAACAAACCCACAATGAGAACGAGGATTGCCGCAACGGCCGCTTCCCCAAGATGACTTGAAATTTCCATTGCGATAGGCGTCGTCACGGATTTACCAACAAGACTTGCGATTAAGCTGATATCTGCTTTAAAGGCAACAGCGATGAGTGTTGCGGTTAGCATTGACATCACACTGCCCAGCGTACAAGCGAGCGCGATGATGCGCCAATTGGCCTTGATTTGGGGTAATTGTTCGTAAAGTGGATAGGCAAGAGCGACGACTGCTGGTTGCAGCAGGAAGCTAATGTATTCATTGTCCGCGTAGTATGTTTCAAATGGAACGTTGAGAAACATAAGCAATGGGATCAACACCGCGATACTAATTAATAGCGGATTGGCAATCGGATTGTTCACTTTGATTGCAATTTGGCGAGCTACGAAGAAACAACAATAGTGACAATTAACCACATATTAGTTTTTCTCCTTTAGCAAATAATCCAGGAACCAAGCAAGGCTGACTAACACAATGAGCGATCCACCTACGGCACTCGCAAAGATAGGAAGTGCATTGGCAATCAACATATCGAAGTGTTGCATTAGGCCAACACTGATCGGGACAAACAAAAGGATCATGTAGCGGATAAAAAGTGTGGCGCCCGGTTTGACCCATTCTACTTTAACAAGTCCAAGAGCCATGGATAAAAAGAGGACAAGCATTCCTAGGACACTGCCAGGAACGGAAATGCCAGTAAATGTTTGGATGGTGTTACCGATACCAAGTGCTCCCATAATTAATGCAAAGGAGATGAGCAAATGGATCAGTTGTAAAAGTCGGTTTTTAATCATTTTGACAGCATATAAAACAACAAGCACACCCGAAAGTGCGCTTGAATAAGGAAAGAAGTTATGAGGCTAGACTCTCTACATAACGATAGACTGATTTTAGTATTGCTATCTTTTTCGTCACTTTCATGTTCGTGAACTAAGTTTCTAAATTAAGCATGTACTCTTCGATTTGGCTTTCGAAAACGTCACGACAATGGAGCGTCCAGCGTCTTTGTTCTTGTTCATCTAACGTGTTTGGATAATGACGTGCTCGGTAGCGAAATAGCAAGGGTTTTATGCGTTTATCGCCAAATTCGATATCAAGTGCCGCGAGATTGATAGGATCAGTTTCGCGAATGATGTCCATTGCTGCACGATCGGCGGGTGAGAAGAAACCGTCATAAAGCTGTGTATCGACATCATCACTTTTTTCAAACTGACGCTCAATAGAGAATAGGTTGATGAGCTTCTCACGAATTTCCGGGTGTTGGCGCAGCAAGGCAAGGTTATCAAGACATCTCTGACGATCAATGCCAATGGATTCGGCATTTTCGGCCGTCAGCGTTTTCGCCGGAGCAAGAATAGGGCACTTGTTTAAATGAACAAGTTTTACCGGCACAGGCAGTTGACCGCCTAATTCTTCACGTTTGGTGTATAAGCGCTGGTGTAACTCTTCTGCCGACAGCTCAAGAATGGGTTGAGGATCTTTTGCCAAATCAATCGTGATAACCGCATTATTATTGGTTGGGTGCCAAGCGACAGGCACAATCCAACTGGTGTACTGACACTCCCGCCCTAACATGCCAGAAACGTGCATTAATGGCGTCATGTTGACGATATCGACTAACTCATTAAGTTTACGCTTGTGGCGCATTGAGTAGAAGTAGTCGAAAAACTTAGGCTGTGCGGCTTTGACTTTTTTGGCCATTTCAATGGTAGCGATGACATCTGCCATTGCATCATGGGCATTGCTGTGTTCAATGCCATTTGCCACTGATAAATGCTCTAGCTTAAAGCTCGTAAAGCCCTCTTCGTTTTCTGGCCACTCCACGCCTTCAGGACGCAAAGCGTGACAAGCACGCATAACATCGAGTAAGTCCCAGCGCGAGTTACCATTTTGCCAACTCCATGCATAAGGGTCGATAAAGTTTCGGTAACAGGTATAACGGGTGACTTCGTCATCGAAACGAATGCTGTTGTATCCAAGACTTGTGGTATTTGGCTTAGAGAGCTCAGCGTGAATTTTAGCAATAAATTCAGGCTCAGAAAGGCCCTCTTGCATCGCTTTTTGCGGTGAAATACCGGTAATCAAAGCGGCCTCTGGAGATGGGAGGTAATCCGCGGGTGGTCGGCAGTACATCACTAAAGGTTCGCCAATGATATTAAAGTTCTCATCTGTACGAACGCCAGCAAATTGGCTAGGGCGATCTTTGGCTGGGCTTGTTCCCCAAGTCTCATAGTCAAAGAAAAAGAATGTCGGTTGTTCTGAATTGTTCATAGTTTTCACTGTTCGTTCGTTATCTTTCAAAACAGTCCTTTTTATCAGTAGATTAGTGTTACTTGATGTGCTGTTTTTTACTGGGGTTTTTATTGTTTTGAAGCATTTTGCATTTTCATTTGCGTCCAAATGTGCGTCCAATTTTTGTGAATGCTACGTCCAAATCTAAGGGGAATTCCTTGAGCATCACAGACAAGCAATTAAAAGCTACTACGAAGTTAAGTGAATATGACGGCCCAGCAAAACTGAATGGTGGTAAAGGACTGATTGCGAAAATATCACCAAAAGCAAACATCACATTTCAATATCGTTGCAGATTTAACCGCAAAAACAAACGTATTCGTATTGGCAAGTATCCGATAATCGCTCTTAAAAATGCAAGGCAAATCCATAAAAGGATGCTTGAGTTGAGAGAAGAGGAAATAGCCACCCTTGTGATTAACTAAAAGTGGCATCAATTTTCTTACATTGACCTACTACAAAACTAACCCGAACTATTGGAATAGTGTTTAGCGATACAACTGTTGTTATTCTGTAACTGTTCTAGTGGTAAAGGTTTATTGAAGTAGAATCCTTGGAGTAGGTCTACGCCAAGCTTATTTATACTTGTAGCATGGTTTTCGGTCTCAATACCCTCTGCAACAACCCGATATCCTAAACTTTTTATCATCGAGACCATGGTTGAAACAAAGTCTAGGCTTGATTGATCTCTAGTTATATCTGCGATAAATGAACGGTCGATTTTTACTTCATCTAGCGGTAGTTGTTTTAGTAGTGATAAAGAAGAAAACCCCGTACCAAAATCATCTAATGATACGTTTATTCCCCTTTTCTTAGTATTTTTAAAGAATGAACACACAAGTCATAATCACTGATGGCTGCCGTTTCGGTTATTTCAATACAAAACTTTGATAAAGTGAGACCATAACTAAGGATTGTTTGAATAAAGTCATCTGCGAAATTTTTGAATCAATTGCTTAGCGCTAATATTGACTGATATCTGAGTCATTGAGCGTAACCATTGAGAAGAGTATACGTCTTGGCAAATTTTATTTAATATATTGTTTCCAAGTTTATGGATGAATCCACCGTCTTCCGCCACTTTAATAAACTGAACTGGTGGAACGTTGCCCAATACCTCACTTTGCCAACGGGCCAAGGCTTCGACTGCTACAACTCGGTGTGTTTTTTGACACACTTGAGGCTGATAGAATACCTGAAGGTCATGATTTTTGACTGCTCGTTTTAAGTGATTTTCAAGTTTTATTAAGCTTGGTGTTGAGGAGTTCATTGCGTCGTGGTAATGCATCACTTTTTGAATGCCCTGCTGCTTGGCTCGATACATTGCAATATCCGCATTTTTGATCAACTCTTCGGGTGTTTTACCGTTGAATGGGTAGAAAGAGATCCCTAAACTCCCTTGACTTATCAACTCGACCTCTTCATGAATCATCGGTTTTTCAACCGCTTTTAGAATTTTACTCGCGAAGTGATTAGCTTGTTCAACATTACTTGCATTGCAGAAAAACAAAAATTCATCACCACCAAGACGAGCGATTACGTGCGATTCATCCAGCTCCTCTGTATCTCCTTAGAAACATGACACAGAACTGCATCGCCAATATGGTGACCAAAGAGTCATTTATCATTTTAAAACGGTTGAGGTCCATCATCATGACGGCTCTTGGCCTTTCAGGGTATTTCTTTATGTGCTCGGTGATCTGTTCAATAACCTTTCGACGATTTGCAAGGCCGGTGAGGGCGTCAAAATAAGCCATATGATGGATTTTTTCTGAGTTTTCACGTTGCTCCGTGATATCCGTCATCGAACCAATAAAGCGTACCGCAAGGCCTTGTGCATTACGCACTGCAGATCCACTCGCTTGGACCCAAATATAGCTTCTATCACGTTTGCGAATGCGAAAACTTGTTTTGAATGGTACTTCTTCCATTAGATGCGCATGGATACTGTCTTCTAGATCACTTATGTCATCAGGGTGGATGAATCGGAATAACTGGTCGCAATCACTCACTTGTTTATGGTCTATATTTTCGTGATCAAGCATTTTGATCAGGCGATTGTTCCATCGCAATTTGTTACTTATTAGATCCCAATCCCAAATCCCATCATTGGAGCTATTGGAAACCACTTCTAATTGTTGAAGTAGTTGCTGTGCATTTTTTTGTCTGAGGGTGCTGGTGTTAAGGAGCAAATCTCTTTCAATAGAGAGCGAGAGCATGTCTAGATAATTATTGAATAAAGATTGAGTGCCGATATTTTGTTGATCAGACAGTGAGTCTACTACGGTAAGGAGCTGCCAACGGTTCTTCTTGCCAGTCGCAATAGGTATGATTGTGGCCGCAAAGTGGTCCCGGTTTTCTAGTGGTGGGTAATGGTGAATGTCGCAGTTTTGCTGCTCTTCATTATATTCTATGGGCTTTGTCATTCCTTGCTCCACCCAATGCTTAATGTTGTAATTTTTGAGGTTACAGTGTGCAAGGCAAGCCCAATCGAGTTTGTTTCCGTAGAGACTTTGCGCATCAAGAATAGAGTGAAAACCGTTCTGCGCTTGTGAGTAAAAGTTCTCGAAAACTTCAATCGGTGAACGTCCCCTACGTCGAGTAACTCATGTCGAATAGATTCGTGAGATTCATTTGATTTATATTTTGGTTTAGAGTGGCAACAAGACTGTCTAATGATCAGTTTTGTGGAATTTGATTAATTTGACTAGAGAATGCATCGCCGCGAATACGTTCGACTGCACGTTCAAAAGCGCAGCGAGTTAATCGTTCTAGTTGTTGATCGACGGTGGTTAATGGTGGTTCAATTTGTAGACCAAAGAACACGTTATCAATGCCAACGATAGCGACATCTTGGGGTACGACGATATTCCGATGCTTAAGTTGTTCTATCATCCCTATTGCATTGTGGTCGGTTGCGCAAATAACGGCTGTGCACGTTGAACCTCGCTTGATAAACTCGACGGCGGCCTCTCGACCTCCAGCTAAAGAGCAGTTGCTAACACTAAAAAAATCATTGGGGTCAAAAACACCATCATAGTCAGTGATTGCTTGTTGAAATGCTTTAAAACGAGAACGAACATCATTGACGGAGAGATCTCCACAAAATCCGATATTCTGATGGCCTTGGTCCCGTAGCCAACGATATAGCGCGTAAACACCATCACTTTGGACACTAATAAACTGTTCCACCTCCAGAGGGGCGTAACTTGCACCTAGAGAAAGGACCGGAATGTGTTTGCTCAGCGCAGCTTTAACTAAATGATTCGAAGCAGAATGGAGAACTATCATTAACGCATCTAAATGATCGAGCGCGATTTGTAGTTCGAAGTCTCGGCGATGGCCACTGCGAATGAAAATTAAGTTAACCCCATGCTGTTTGGCCATTTGGCGCAGCGTTGCGTTAATCTCCCCCATATAAAACCCACTCAACATTGGTAAAATGATACCGATAGTTGGGCGCTTAACTGTACTTTTTATTCATTTTATCAGCAATTTAGGCGAAAAGGTGAAAATACTACAGGTTATGGAAATACGATTTTAGTGTCTAAAATTACAATACTATTTTAGTATCGCTATGCTTTATATTAGCTTGTTATATCGCTAGATTTGAGTAGTTAGTAGTTAGTAGTTAGTTCGTTTGGGTAGATAATTAATCATTGAACGACCGGCTATTTTATTTAAACAGGCGATACGTAAACACGATTCCCATGATTGTATGAGTAACGGGAACTATCTCATAGTTATCGTCAATACTCGGTGCGTTTTATTAATTAATCTCATCAATACCTTGATGGAAGTGAATATAACTTTGTATCGATGCGCAAATATCGACAGATGTCACGTTATCATTATCTTTCTTCGTATAAACAAGCCAAAACTTCTTAGACATTGTTGAGTAATTCATTAGTGTGTTTTGAATAGTGAATGTGAGTAAAATGTGATTTGTTCGTTCATTACTTGTTAAGTGCGAGTGGCGTATTTTTATGGAAAATAAGGTTTGAAAAACGCTTTTATTAAAGCGGTGGGTAGAATGAATTTTTCTCCCTAGAGTTAGAATATAAATGTGGACTTAAAATCGCATTTGAATTAATCACCAAGTGAGTAATAAAAAAGCCAAAACTCTAAATGAAAGTTTTGGCAAACGGTTTTTGCTCAACCACTGACAAAATTCGGCAAACCAAAATTCAGAAAACCAAAGTTAGGAGCATACTTACTAGAGGGCAGGGGGCTTATCCAATAAGCTGTCAGTTTTTTTCTGATCAGTTAAAGGCGCGAGCTAAGGTACCGTGACCTTGGCAAACGTACTTCACTGAGTTGCTGCAGACGAATACCGATTCACCCGCTTTCAATGTGATGTGATCGTCTTGGCTAGAAACCGAGATTTCCCCTTCGATACAAAACAAAATCTCTGCGCTACGCACGAATTGAGTCGTTGCTGTGCCTTCAACAGCCATCACTTCAAACCCGAAGTCATCCACTGGAATTGGGTAGCTAAGCTTGCCTTGTTTATTTACCGGCGCGAACTTGATCTGTTCTGGGTCAATCGCTTTGAAGATGGTATTGTCGATAAGCTCAGCTACGTCGATGTACTTAGGTGTTAAGCCAGCGCGCAGCACGTTGTCTGAGTTCGCCATGATCTCTAAACCTGTGCCTTGAACGTAGGCGTGTGGCGTTTCCGCATGGAGGAACATCGCTTCGCCCGGAGCCAGTTCAATCGTGTTCAACATCAATGGCGAAAACAGACCGATATCGTTCGCGTAATGCAGACGGAAGTCTTGAATATAACCATACGCTTCACGTGCCATGGCAGTTTTCGCAGGGCGCTCTAAGCTTGCGTAAAGCTCATTCAAAGCCTGCTGTTTGCGCTCGCCTTCTAAAGACATAATTGCTGAGAAGAATACTTTAAGACCGTCACTGTTTGGTGTGGCTTTCAGTGCATTGATTTCTGTCTCTAGAGTAGTGATGTTCGCTTGCTCAAACAGAGATAAGATCTGCTCAATTGGGCGGAAGCCGTTCATCGCTTTGTAAAATGTCAGTGCGTAAACCAGCTCCGGTTTATGGTTTGGATCTTTGTAGTTACGGTTTGCAGCATTAAGCGGGATACCTTGTTCGTTTTCACGAGCGAAACCAATTTCTGCTTTGTACTTACTAGGGTGTACTTGAATAGACAGCGGTGTTTCAGCGGCAAGCACTTTGAATAGGAATGGCAGTTCGCCAAAACGAGCTGCAGTGTAATCACCCAGCGATTGCGTTTTGTTTTGGTTGATGACCTCTGACAGGAGTTGTTTGGTGTCGGCAAGCTTTGAACAACCGTTTGGGTGAGCACCCATCCAGATTTCCGCTTGTGGCTCGTTCGCTGGGTTGTCGATGCCGAATAAATCATGAATCGACGTGTGGCTGCCCCAAGCGTAGTTTTGAATCATATTGTCCAGTTTGAATAGAGCGTGTTGCATAGCGATATTCTCTTGATTGGAACGAAAGAAGAGGAGAGGCTTGCTCCACGATGAGAGCAAGCCTGAACTGCGTTGGATGGGTTATCTAGTCGATGACCTCATCCGAGAACCGGATTAGAATTTCACTTGGAAAGACTTAACCTGACACGGTTTCAGCGTGCCGAACGATGCCGCGTCCATCTTATTTGGTAGCACTTTTTCGTCTAGTTGTGTTTCTTTCCATGACGTGATTTCTGAAGTAAACGTCACTGTGTCGTTAATCACTTCGCTCTCTGATGGGTTGTAGACGCGCAGGATTAATGCGTTCTCATCTTCCGCTTTCTTCAGAACGCTCAATACTGCACCTTCTAGCGATTTGTTTAGCAAGCTGTGCGTTAGCGGTAGGTTTTGCTCGCCTACGTTCAGCTTCATCGCGTTGTAAGGGATCTTGTTGTAGCACTGGATTGGAGTTACGTTGTCGCGTGCCGCCGCCATTACGTTTGCTTCGATGTGGTCGTCCGCGAAACCGAATAGCGCAAACTCACAAACGATCTTGCCGCGTACTTGTGAATCTGGCGTCGGGATCTTGATACCAGATGGACGACCCGGACGAAGCAACAACTCTTCTTTGCCTAACACACCAATACCGCGCAGAAGGGTTAGGGCGAATGTGTCACGCTCTTCATTGCCTTGGCTTGAAATCACTTCAAACTCACGCAGACCGTTGCTCATTAGCGCCATACCACCTTGTGCGTTTTCAACCGCGGCAAAGTTCATTAGCTGGTAAACTGGCACTGGCGCTTCTTTCCAGCCGTCTGCTTCCCAGTTCGCCATTTCTGGATCGTTCGTTGGGCGAGTGATCAAACCGAACTGGTTATCCGCTACTACAGTTTCAGATACAAACGGTGTTGGTACTAATACGCGTACGCGGTGGTCGTCAGCTTGGTTGTCCAGCTCCATGCGAACTTCGATACGGCGCGTACCTTGTTTTAGAACCACTTGGCAGTTCACGTCTAGGTAACCGTTTTGACCTGTACGCTCTTCACGTTGTTGTAGGTTCTCAGGCAAGTCCATGCGTAGCTTGATGGTTGCGACAGATTGGAAACCTTCGTGCTTCACATTCACTTCTGCATCGAATTCGTCGGAGTACAGTAGCCACTCTTTACGAGAAGGCGAGTAGTCGTATTCATCACCATCGTCAGAGCCGTCTTCAATGCGCAGCGCTTGTTCGTAAAGGTGCTCTGTCTCTTTGTCGAAGATGTTTAGAGTGCCGTTTGGGTTGACGTTGATGCGGTAGAATTCGTTCTCCAGCAGGCTATTTTCATATGAGAAAGCTTTCTGCTCAGCCACTTTTTGCGTGCCTTTCTCATTCGCTTGAATGTTTAGGGTAGTGAAGCCCATCGCTGGCACAGTGTGCTTGATTTGAATATCGTATTCGATGAACGGGTCGTAGTTACCGTAGTGAACGATTTGACGGTCAATCTTACCTGGATCGATTACGCGTTGATCTTGGATGAAGTACTCAACTGGCGTGCCGTTTTCATCAAACAAGTTGAACTGTTCTGCACGGATAGTGATGGTGGTGTTTACCACTTCTTCACGAGCGTATGGCGATAGGTTGAATAGTGCTAGCTTGTCGCAACCTTCGCGTGCAGGCATGTGGTCAACAATCTTACGTTTGTAGAAGTTGATCAGGTTGGTCGCCATGTCGTCAGCAAGGATGTAACGGTTCAAGATCTCTGCGTGTACTTTGTCTGAACAGCAGCAGCCAATCGAGTCGTGAGCGTGGTTCTTCATGCTCTCTTTCCACATCTTCTCGATTAGACCGTGGTGGTATTCGAAACCTAGTGTCCATGCGATAGACGCTAGTGGCTCAAGAATGTTTACGATCTTGTTTTCTACTTCTGCGTGGATCAGTTTGATGTCCATACGCGTTGAAGAAATAGTACGGTGAACACGCATGTATTTACCGTCGTTGAACTCGCCTTTGATGGTATCAAGCTGATCGCGCTCGGCCTCAATACGCTCGAACACTTCTTCAAAGCGGCTCATTTTGAATTCTTTGTCTGGGTAGATTTCACGTAGCTTATCCATCACCTCGAAGATGTCTTTTTGGATAGGCATTTGGTCGTGACCGTTTGGTAGTAAGATGTCTTTAGTTACCGACGGTTTTTCAAGCACTGGGAAGTACTTATCTAGACGTGCGCGCAGACCTTCTTCGTCTTGCGGTAGGTATTTACCAATCGCGTAGCCCAGTGGCAGTACTTGCGCAGAGACTTCACTGCCATCGTTTGATTGCCACAAGAATTCGGTTTTATCTGTGCCGTGACGCTCTGAACAACCACGCCAGAACATCGCGCGATTGATGCCGAAACCGTTGTAGATAGCTGGCAGCTGAGAGCTCATAGAGAATGAATCTGGTAGGTAACCAATCTTCATTGGCTCGCCTAGCGCTAGACAGTCACGCAATCCGTAAAGCATGTTACGTACGATAGATTCGCCAGATACTTGCATCGTATCCGTTTGAGAGTACCAAGGACCAACAATCAGTTTGCCTGCTTGTACTAGCTCACGTACGCGCTCTTTGTTCTCTGGTTTGATTGCGAAGTAATCTTCCAGAACTGCGGTTTGACCGTCTAGAACGTAGTATTTGTAGTCTGGATCGTTTTCCAGACGAGTCATGATTTCTTCCATGTTGTTCACTAGCAGAATGCGAGACTCTTCTGTAGTGAAGTACCATTCACGATCCCAGTGCATGTGAGGAGTAATATGAACGCGAGATGTAGTCATAACTTTTACCGTCTTAGGCAATAATTGCCGTTAATTTGTTTTAAATTTGATTATTTTCTATTCGTTTTTGCGGCGTTTATGCTTGCCGGCGAATATTTAGGGCGCAGAAATCCCGCGCCCAAAGCTTGAATTGAGCGAATCGATAAGTGATCTAACTTAGTATTGAGCGGAAGCTTCAGTGACGAATTTGCCCTTCTTTACCGCGTTGGTACGCCACATGATTAATGTGATCGATGAGATTATCGCTCCCACAATTGCGGAACCAAACCAGATGCCAGCAGCAACCAACCCGCCTAGACCTGCATCATGTAAAAGGAACATCGAAAAGATGCCAGCGCCAGGCGTTGAAAGGCCTACTCCTGCAGCGCCAACCATCGCACCGGTTACTACCGAACCGAGTAGGAAAGAGCCAATAACACGAATAGGATCTTGAATCGCCATTGGAATTGCACCCTCAGTGATACCAGCAAGACCGAGTAGCCAAGTGGATTTACCAACTTCGATCTCAAAATCTTTAAACAGACGTGGAGCAAGCATTGTTGAAGCGGTTACTGTAAACGCGGATACCATTTTTACGGCACCGAAGATGGCATAAGGCCCATAAACACCATTTGCCATGGCACCTAGGCAGAAAGCGTAAGCCGCTTTGTTTACCGGGCCACCAAGATCAAACGATACGAAAAATCCAATGATTGCACCAAGAAGTAGCGCATTGGTACCAGTCATACCGTTCAACCAATCTGTTAAACCTTGGTTCAACCATGCCACCGGCTTACCAATAACAAATAGCATCAGAGAACCGACAACTAAAGTACCGATGACAGGGTAGAGGTAAAAAGTAAGAAAACCATTGAATGCCGGAGTTAAACGTACGTTTTCTTTTACCCAACGCATAATGTAACCAGCGAGCAAGCCACCAACAACGCCACCAAGGAAGCCGGATCCGATGAGGTTAGCTGCGATACCCGCGGCAAAACCAGGCCCAAGTGCTGGTTTATCTGCCAGTGAGTAAGCAGTGTAAGCCGATAGAACTGGCACCATCAGTGTACCGAGTAACCCACCACCTAACTGTCGGTACATCCATAGCCAAGATCCTTGTTCAGCGTAGGTATCTTGCAAGTTAAAGTACTGGGCAATTAATGTAGCGATAGCTAGCACTGTACCGCCAGCTACAATCAATGGTACAGCGTATGATATACCAGAGAGGAGTGCTTGTTTCAGCTCTGTTTTTAGCGGTAGCTTTTTCGGTTTGTCATCGGTTACGATTGTCGCGCCTGCACTTCGACCTGCTTTACCTGCTTCTACCGCTTCGTTAAGAATGCGCTCAGAGTGTTTGATAGGCTCTGCTACCGGCACCTCAACGCGTGGAATGCCTTCAAAACGTTCTAATTCTTTAATGGCAACTTCTGCTGCAAAAACCACGGCTGTTGCTTTGTTGAGTTGCTCGGCAGTCAAGCGGTCTTCAATACCGTTCGCGCCTTGTTTTTCAACATGTACGTTGTAACCCAGTTTTTTACCGGTTTTCTCTAGGTACTCCGCCGCCATGTATGTGTGAGCAATACCTGCAGGGCAAGCCGTCACACAAACGATAGTTGGTGCATTTGTATCTAATTCATCTTGTTTTTCTTCTTGTTCTTTTTGACCATCAAGTAATGCAAAAATTTGTTCTACATTTGTAGCGTTTAGCACTGCCTCACGAACATCATCATCCACTAGAGTTGTGGTCAGTTCGGTCAACAAATGCATGTGTGTTGAACCTGCTTCCGCGTTTGGAATTGCGATCAAAAAGATGAGATTTACGTCTTCGTCTTCATCTAGACCTTGCCACTTTAGGTCTTGTTTTAGTGTGGCTACGGCAAACGCCGCCTCTTTTACTGCATCGGTCTTACCGTGAGGTACTGCTAAACCTTCACCAAGTGCTGTTGGACCTTGCTCCTCGCGAGCGAATACTGCCTGTAGATATTCTTCCTTATTGTGCAGTTTTCCTTGCTGGTCTAGCTGGTCAGCAAGAGCACGAATCGCTGCGTCACGACTTTCGAACATCGTTTGTAGGTTTACCAGCGATGGGTTTGTAAGAGAGGTTAATTTCATAACTGTTTTCCCATTGTCACATTCGACATTGTTGTGCATTCAACAATGATTGCGATAATACCTTTTTAATACAAATGTTCCGTGATCTGGATCTCGGTTGAAATAAAATATGTATTGTAGTTGTATTTTGTTTGTCTGATCTAATATGTTGCAATTCAAACAAGTGGTTGTCAAATTGACCTGAATTCGTATTATAGACCCTATACACTGAGTTTTCTTACAATGATCGTTCACTTTGGTGCACTCGGTTTTTGAGTCGTCTCAAACAAGTTCATTTGAACGGTCGTATTGTTTTTATAGAGGTAAACATGGCAAGACTGCCAATGTATCGCCAGATTGCAGATGCGATTCGCGAGAAGATAAGTGATGGCGAATATAAAGTGGGGACAGCACTTCCTACCGAAGCCCAGTTACGTGAAGAATTTTTTTGTAGCCGAGTAACGGTTCGCCAAGCGTTAAAATTGCTGATTGAAAATGGTGAGCTAGAAAGTGTGCAGGGTAGTGGTACCTATGTGAGAGAGAATAAGGTTAACTATGACATTTACCAACAGACTAGCTTTGCTGAGAAGTGGGCACATTTAAATGCAGTGACACACAGTGACGTGGTTGCGTTCGAGATCACCAAAGCGTCACTCACTATTGCTGATACACTGAATATTAATGAAAACGACAAAGTTTTTTACGTGAAACGTGTTCGATATCTTGATGAAAACCCCATTACAGTTGAAGAAACTTGGATGCCGACGGACATGTTCCCCGATCTTACTTATCAAGTGATGCAAGGTTCTAAATATCACTTTATTGAGAAAGATAAAGGTATGGTGATTGACCGCAGTGAGCAGGAAATCATACCAGTGTTGCCACCTCAAGATATTGCTGAGTTACTGGACATTGACGCTGCACAACCGATCATCGAGAAGCGCACACGTGGTTTCTTGCAAGGGGATGTGGTATTTGAGTACAGTCGCAACTATTTCAAACCCACAGAGTACAAATTCACTTTAATTGCAAAAAGACATAGTGCAAGTTGCTAGTTATCAAACGACTTCTACAAGGTTTACACTTACATAACTCAACGATAAGAAGTGGTAGATGTGCTTGATTGTGGGCTTTGTTGCCGAATTCAGCTAAAGAGCGAACGCTAGCTAAATAGCTCGCATTTTAAACAGCATGCTGAGTTTCAGGCATACCTATCCCAGTTAGCTTGTTGCGCCATTAAGGGAAAGACAAAGATGCGCTTCACTATGAGAGCTGTCGTGATAGCTAAGTCACTAAACAATCGCGCTCTACCACGTCTACGCTATTTAGATTGTGTCCACTCCGATATTGCTTTTTCGTCAATCCAAAACGTGAGTGAACCTCGATTGACTAGGGAGTTGTTGTACTTGCACCAGTTGGTGGTTTTCTAGCGAGGCTTCAGCATGAAATCAAAGTCAGTAAATGAATGTTCCTGCTCTGATCGTAAGATTTTGATTTAGTTCATTCGATTTTGGCAACAAAGCCCATGTGGTACGTCAGTTATTCGATCCGGCTTTTTGTTTGAGTCTAAATATGAAAACAGTCTTTTATTGCTTTGGAAAAGTGTAAAGAGCGAGTTTAATTTTAACTTGTGAGTGTAGGGTGGTGTCTAAATAAAGTCATTTAAGGTTCTATTTGTCAATCAATGCCTCGTTAGGTGCATGGTGTTTATCGTTTACGGAACCGATGGCAGTATGAGACCATTCAACGCTTTGACTCGTAACGAAAGATGAAAGAATCTCCGGTGAAAAGCACAGCCGCAAATAAGTGCTAGGTGAACGTTCACCACGCGAACTTTAAAAATCTACGCAAGCCATGAAAAATGGAGGTGCAGTCAGAGTAAATGAGAAGTTTGTGTGACTAATCATAGTGTGCGAGCAGGTTCATCATTTCGTTGCGGTGTAAGTAAATGATTGGTTCTTCTTGGTAACTGAAAACTTGATAGATCATCGCTTTGGCGACATCTTGTGCGGCAACAGGAACAAAGTTGGCGAATCTCCCTAGCATTATCGGTCGAATGATCTTAAAAACGCTTTGAATGATCTTCTCATCTGTTCGAGGTTTTTCTCGTTGACCAGCCAATGGTCCGGGTCTTGCGAAGACCACTTCATCGAACCCCATTTTTTCAATGTTCTTTTCCATGTGGCCTTTGCAAGCTAAATAGTGGGATGAAGAAGAGGCATTTGCTCCAAGGCTAGAAACCACCGCTAAACGCTTGACGCCAATCATTTTCATTTGCTGTGCTACTTTACACACTAATTCTACATCGACTTTGCGCAGCGCTTCTTTACTGCCAGCTTGCTTTAATGTCGTACCTAAGCAGATAAATCCGATATTAGGAGAGGGTTTCTGTTCATCCCAATCATGAATTGACAATTCTGCGTCAATGATAGGGATGATCTTGTTGTGAGGATCGCTGACTTCGCTCAGTGCTCTACGAGATAATGAGTAAAGCGTGTGAATACTCGGCTGCGAAACTAATGTGGACATGACCTCTTTGCCAACTAGCCCTGTTGCGCCTGCAATAATTACACAGGTATTTGAATCATTACTCATTGTCTTCTTCCTCATAGAGAACAGATGCTTACGCTATTGTAGCGTATTTAATGCGTCAAGTACTTTTGATCGGTTAACTGCTTTAGACAAATTAACTGATTCTGACGAGTTAGCCGATCTTGACAAGCAAATAATGTGTATGCTCCCGCGTTGGAGGGGTAAACTACTTATTAAATGAGTCGTTGTTATGAATGAATTGACGCTGAGAGAATTTGATCAAAGTGAACTGACGCTATGAGTGCGTCGACGTTGGCGCGAAAATAGAAAATGAAGCAGGCCCACAAAAGGTGGGCCAGAGCTTTTAGGACAGGGACAACGGAATGGAACGTTTTTGGTTTTTGGGTTTAGGTTTGTCTTTTTTAGCGGCGCGATGGGTTTGATTTGCAAACATAGAACCTCGCTTATTGTTGTTATTGACTTGTTTATCAATGTATCTAGCGATTTTAATAAATCAATGCATTCGACGTGCCAATGTTTTTGGGGTGCCGATTTACAAAGTTTTGCAAAATACAATCAAATCCAGAACTTGACGGTTTGATAGTGCGCTGGCTGGTTAAATTGTATTAAAATCAGTGTTTTGAATATTGTATTTGTCTCTTTTAAAGCTGACGATGCGTGTGAGAGTGGTTGTCATTGATGATCTGCCGCGCTAATTGTTCGAGCGAGGAAGGCGTCTTTGAGGGGAAACACATTCGTTTTATTCTCAAATTGAAAAAATGCGTTTCAATTTGAGAAAGTCAGATGAAAATGATCGATAGCAAGTTACACTCAACGGGTATACTCAATGAACGTCGAGATTTTCAGCGACAAGGATGTTGTATGAATATCGAACATAGCACGCTAGCGCTGACTCATATCGAGATCTCCGAATTTTTCAAAAGTTGCCTTGTCGCGAATTAAAGGCGCGCCAATTGCATTTGGCTGTAAGTTACGCAAAGTTAAATTTTTTGCCGAGATTGAACGAATTTATGTGGATGAAAGGGTCATATCAATGAACAGTGAACGTTTAAACGTGGATTCATTGGCGGTTGATCCTTAGTCACGTTTAGGCGGGAGTGAATACGTTATGTTAGAAAACGCATTGTTACAAAAGACATTGCTACAAAAGACGTTCTCCTTAGCCCGTCAAAAATAACAAGAAGGAACCATTATGATGGATCGCTCTTATGCTTTAGAAATCCAAGCGCGTATTGATAACAAAACCAAACCTGTCGGTGCGCTCGGTCTCCTTGAAAAGGTGGCGTTAGAACTGGCCCTGATCCAAAGCCAAGATAAACCTACGGCAGTTGAAAGCATTGAAATTCGCAAACCAACGATGCTTGTGTTCGCAGGTGATCATGGTATTGCGGAAGAGGGCGTCAGTATTGCTCCAAGTGCTGTTACTCAACAAATGGTAGCCAACTTTTTGTCTGGTGGTGCTGCGATTAATTGCTTTTGTGACCTCAACCAAATTGAATTTAAAGTGATCGATTGTGGCATGTTGTCGTCAATAGAAACGCTTGTTCCTGACTTTAAAGCTCACCCAAACCTAATTGAAAAACGATTAGGTAACGGCACCGCAAACTTTGCGAAGCAAACCGCGATGTCTTTAGAACAAGTTGCATTGGGTTTGGAGTATGGTGCAAAGGTCGCAGAGCACAGCATTCTCAATGGGTCAAACTTGTTGATGTTCGGTGAAATGGGTATCGGAAATACAAGTTCTGCGTCTGCGTTGCTCACCGCATTGAGTCCTTTAGAAGTCGACCACTGTGTTGGTTATGGGACAGGGATTACTCAAGCGCAACTGAATCACAAAATCAAGTTGGTGGCGCAAGGCGTGAGTCGTTGTCGTGGTTTGGGTATCAAAGAGACCTTGGCGCAAGTCGGAGGATTTGAAATCGTCCAAATGGTAGGCGCATTCCTAGAAGCAACACGTTTGAAAACGCCAGTGTTGGTCGATGGTTTTATTGTGTCCGTTGCTGCTTATGTCGCGACACTTCTCGATGAAGAGGCACGCGACTATATGTTGTTTGCTCATAACTCCGAAGAAAACGGTCACAAGTTTGTTTTAGAGTGCCTGCAAGCAGAGCCGTTACTAGACCTTGGTTTGCGTTTAGGGGAGGGAACAGGGGCAGCATTGGCGTTATCTTTAGTGAAAGCAGCAGCTCAGTTCTACAATAACATGGCCAGTTTTGAGAGTGCGGGAGTAACGGTTTAGTGTCTACTCTCAACAATACATCATCACAAGTAAGCTCGCTGCGTTATCAAGGCGAGCTTTTCTTGTTGGCCGTCAGCTTTTTTAGCCGTTTACCTGTACCAGCAAATTTACCTTATAGTGAAGCACGCATGAATCAAGCAGGGCGATACTTCGCACTTGTTGGCGTCGTGCTTGGTTTACTTTGTGCCGCGGTGTACTCACTTACGGTGTTATTGTTCCCTCAAACTGTCGCGATTGTTTTGACCATGGTCTTTAGCTTGCTGTTAACCGGCGCGTTTCATGAAGACGGGTTAACAGATATGGCCGATGGTATTGGCGGAGGGATGACGGTTGAACGTCGCCTAATGATCATGAAAGACAGTCGTATTGGGACTTATGGTGCAGCGACATTGGTTATGGCGTTACTCGCAAAGTTTGTATTTTGGAGTGAGTTGGTCTCTGAACCCCAATTTTGGATTATCATTGTCGTGGCTTATACCGTAAGCCGAGCAACCGCCGCGACGTTGATTTATGACATGCCTTACGTCAGTGATGCTGATACCTCAAAAAGTAAGCCTTTAGCAAACAAGCAATCGACTCTCGAAGTGGCGGTACTGCTCTTTACTGCTGGCGTTGTTGGGTTGTATCTAGGGATAACACTGGCGGTTCTGATTGCGCTTGTGCTGTTAGTTTTTCGTGCCACCTTTAAGGCGTGGTTACTGAAACGTATTGGCGGCTTTACCGGGGATTGCTTAGGTGCGGCTCAACAGCTTTCAGAATTACTGGTTTATCTTACACTTATCGCATTTTTTCACTGTTCATGAAGCAACTTATCTTAGGCGGAGCACGCTCCGGAAAATCAACCCTAGCAGAAACCAGAGCTAAGAAAACGGCTCAAGAAAAAGGCATGAAGCTACACTATGTAGCTACCGCGCATCCATTTGATGATGAGATGCGGGAGCGAATTGCTCATCATCAAAAACAGAGAGGGTTGGTCTGGCAAGAGCATGAATGTACGTTGCATTTAGCGGAGCTCATTCGTAATTTCTCTTCAAATGACGTGGTTTTGGTGGACTGTTTAACGCTTTGGTTGAATAACTGGATTTTTCAGTTAGGTGATGAATGCAGCAATGACAGGCTAGAAGTTCAGATCAGAGAATTGGTCAAAGCGGTAAGTGAATCAAGTGCGACACTCATTTTTGTTTCGAATGAAGTCGGCATGGGCATTGTGCCATTAGGTCAAGTGACTCGGTATTTTGTTGATAATGCAGGACGAATGAATCAACAATTTGCGCAAATTTGTGACCGTGTCACCTTTGTCGCAGCAGGCCTGCCCCTTGAATTGAAATCATAGGATTTAATGAGATGAAAACGCTAAATATTTATCTGCTACGCCACGGAAAAGTCAATGCCGCCCCTGGGTTACACGGACAGGCTGATTTAAAAGTGGATGGGCCAGAGCAAGTTAGCATCGCCCAAGCGTGGAATGACAGGGGCAAAGAGATTGGAGGAGTCATCAGCTCACCTTTGTCTCGATGTTATGATTTGGCGCAAATGCTTGCAGATCAACAACTGCTTCCTTTATGTGTAGAACCGAATATTAAAGAACTCGATTTTGGCGATTTTGATGGCGTACCTTTTGACATGTTGGCTGAGCATTGGAGCAAGCTGGATGCCTTTTGGAAAGCCCCAGCGCAACACACGCTGCCAAACGCCGAGTCTTTAGATATGTTTGCTGAGCGTGTAACTTGTGCATGGTCTCAAATAATCAATGATATCAATGACAACTTGCTAATTATCACGCATGGTGGCGTAATAAGAATAATTCTTGCCCATATTTTGGGTGTAGATTGGCGCAATCCGCGATGGTATTCGACATTAGCGATTGGGAATGCGTCAGTAACACATATAACCATTACCATCGATGACCAAATTTACGCCTCAGTTCGTTCAATAGGCGTACCAATAATGGAATAATTTTGTTAGTCACGGAAGATTTCCATCTGTACTTTGCATTGGAAATGTAAGGAATGGTGGGATGAATTACATAAAAAGGAACCAGAAATGACGACTCCTAGCTGGGATTTATCTATCGTTTATAACGATCTCGCTGACCCTAGAATTCAAGATGATATTGCGTTAGTTGAACAATGTATTGACCTTCTGAACAAGCAGTCAACGGACTGTCATTCGGTGGAGGTGATGCAAAATGCAATTTTGACCAGCGAAGCCGCAAGTCGCTTGGCGGGTACCATTGCAAATTTCGCCAACTGCTATGCGTCCGTCGATGCAACTAATGCAGAAGCTAAAGCGCTACTTGGTCGAATGACACGTATTTTCTCTGAGCTCTCTCAAGCTTACAGCGCATTTGATCTGACGCTGACGCACGCTGATGATGAGTTTATTGCTCGCGTACTTGACCACGAAAATCCAGACATCAGCGGTCAAGCATTTTCCATTGCAAACGCTCGTAAGTTGGCGGATACGCGCCTAAGCACAGAAGAAGAAAAACTGCTTGCAGCGATGAGTGTTGATGGTAAATCCGCATGGGGTAAACTCTATGATAACTTGACTGGATCTTTGAAAGTCAAATTGGATTACGCGGATGGCAACAGTGAAGAACTCGGCTTTTCTCAAGCAGCGAGTATCCTTTATGGTTCAGAGTTTGACCGTCAGGAAGCAGCATGGCGCGGCGTTCAAAAAGCAATGGCAACGCATCAAGAAT
The DNA here is from genome assembly GCF_003544875.1 of Vibrio alfacsensis. Taxonomy (NCBI): domain Bacteria; kingdom Pseudomonadati; phylum Pseudomonadota; class Gammaproteobacteria; order Vibrionales; family Vibrionaceae; genus Vibrio; species Vibrio alfacsensis. The sequence goes on along the minus strand of NZ_CP032093.1, from coordinate 1,726,936 downwards.
CGTTTGCTGCGATTTTAAACGCACTATCTGGTTGGCGTTTGACGGAAAATAAAAAACGTTCATCAAAGCGAGAGGTCCACTTTTTAGACCCGAGTTTGCATGGTAGTCGTATTAAGGCAGAAACACTTGATGCGATGATGAGTGTTGCCAAAGACAGCCGTGATATTGGCCAAAAAGCGGGTTTATTGATGGCCAAAGTGCATGGCCTTAATGAGATGAAACCTTGGAATCATCTTGCTGCTATGCCAGCCTTAAATGGCGATGCAAAAGTGTATGACTTTGATGAAGCCATCGACGTTATCTGCGAGGCATTTGAAACCGTTAATCCAGACATGTCTGAGTTTGTTCGTATGATGGTGCAAAATGGTTGGATTGATGCTGCACCAAATGCTAACAAGCGTTTAGGTGCCTACTGTACTAAGTTACCAGCAACGCGTACACCTCTCGTATTCATGACTTGGAGTGGCAGTCGTTCTGATTTGATGACGCTGGCGCACGAGCTTGGTCATGCATTCCACAACTGGGTGATTCGTGATTTGCCGCTTTGCCAAACGTACTACCCAATGACGTTGGCAGAAACCGCCTCGATCTTTGCGGAGAATATCGTTCGAGATCACCTGATCTCGAAAGCCGATAGCGTGGATGAAAAGTTAGAAATGCTGTGGGAAGAGTTATCTTCTGCTCTGGCCTTGATGGTTAATATCCCAGTTCGTTATGAGTTTGAAAAAGCATTTTATGAGCGCCGCCAAGAGGGGGAACTCACTGCGGAAAACTTTTGTGAGTTGATGTCGGATACTTGGAAAGACTGGTACGGGGAAGTAATGACTGAAGCCGATCCGTATTTTGGGCAAGTAAACTTCACTTCTCTATTTCTGGTGTGAGTTTCTATAACTATCCATATCTGTTCGGCTTCTTATTCAGTAAAGGCATTTACGCGCAGCGTGAGGCGAAAGGGGAGCGTTTTTACGGTGATTACGTCGAACTATTACGCGATACCGGTAATATGATGGCAGAAGATGTGGTGGATAAGCACTTGTCGATGGATTTGACTCAACCGGAGTTTTGGCAACAGAGTGTGGAACTCGTGCGTGAGAAAGTCGACGAGTTTGAGCGGTTACTTTCACAGCGCAGTGAATAAGTACACAAACCGTACGCAAAGTTGATCAAATCATAAGGATCTTAATTAGGGCTGTGGTAAAGTACACAGCCCTAACACTTTGTAATTGTTTGAAAAACAAACGCATCAATACTTGAAATTAGCGTATGGCGCGGAAATAAATCGGATTTTCGATAAAATTGTGGGTTGCTATCCATAAGTGGGATCGCCACAACATAAATTCACCGTACAATTTATTAACATACCCGCCGTGCTATTAAGGAGTAACGCATGACGAAGTCTCTTTTTCGCCAATCGTTTTTAACTGACACGTTAGATGTACACATTGATGTTGCACCGGCGGAACAGGTTCTGTCTAACGGTGTAAAACTTAAGCTCTACCAGCGCGGTGTGCTTGAGGTGATCCCTGCCGATTACTCTCAAGATACCAAGAACATCATTATCTCATGTGGCATTCATGGGGATGAAACCGCGCCGATGGAACTGGTGGATTCAATTATTAAAGATGTTGAATCCGGCTTCCAAAAAATTGATGCTCGCTGTCTATTTCTTATCGCTCACCCAGAATCTACACTGGCGCATACGCGATTTCTTGAAGAAAACCTCAATCGTCTGTTTGATGAAAAAGTACATGAGCCAACCAAAGAGCTCGCGATCGCAGATACGCTGAAGTTTTTAGTGAGAGATTTCTATCAAGGTACAGCGACAGAGACACGTTGGCATTTAGATTTGCATTGCGCGATTCGTGGTTCAAAACACTACACGTTTGCGGTGAGTCCAAAAACTCGACACCCAGTTCGTAGCAAAGCGTTGATTGATTTTTTAGACAGTGCACACATTGAAGCGATACTGCTTTCGAACTCACCGTCTAGCACGTTTAGTTGGTTTAGTGCAGAAAGCTATGGTGCTCAGGCATTGACGATGGAACTAGGCCGCGTTGCCCGTATTGGGGAAAATGATTTAGATAAACTCACCGCATTTGATTTGGCTCTTCGCAACCTTATTGCAGAGACTCCTGCTGAGCATTTATCGAAACCGTGCATTAAGTATCGAGTCAGTCGAACCATTGTGCGTTTGCATGATGATTTTGATTTTATGTTTGATGACAATGTTGAGAACTTTACCTCGTTTGTGCATGGCGAAGTCTTTGGGCACGATGGTGTTAAACCATTGATGGCGAAAAATGACAATGAAGCGATTGTTTTCCCCAATCGACGTGTTGCGATAGGACAACGAGCGGCCTTAATGGTGTGTGAAGTGAAAACGCGCTATGAAGATGGTGAATTGGTCTACGATTAATCCCAGTCTGCTCATTTAGGTAAAATGAGCAGTCGAAGTCATTTGCAATTTACTGAGGCTTAACTGTATGGTTAGGCCTCGTTTTTATTTATCGGTCGCTATGGATTTTCAACAACTTACCCTAAATAAAGAGCGACGCTGGCAACGTAATCTTCTGATTATGTCAGCGATGCTCATGCTGTTATCTGCCGTCCATTTGATGGTTGGTGAGGTGTTCCTTTCTCCTTTTCATGAACTGTCCTCTTTTGAACAAAAACTGTTGTGGGATTTACGTCTGCCTCGCTTAGTGGCTGCTGCAATTATTGGCGCCGCGTTGGCAGTATCTGGTGCAACGTTACAAGTGTTACTTGGGAACGTGCTTGCGGAACCGGGAGTGCTTGGTATCTCCGGCGGTGCAAGCTTAGCCATGGTCTTGGTCATGTTTGCTTTTCCTGTGCTGCCGTCACCGATGGTTTTTATGTTGTCTGCGATTGCCGGTTCGATGCTCTTTACGGTGATTTTAGTGGGGATCGCGAGAGCCATGCATTTGACGACGGCACGTTTGCTTTTAGTTGGCGTAGCATTGGGTATTTTGTCTAGCGCGGTTGTTACCTGGGCATTTTACTTCAGTGATGATTTAAGCTTACGTCAGCTTATGTATTGGCTTATGGGCAGCATTGGCGGTGCGAGCTGGTATCAACACAGTGTCACGTTAGTGATGTTGCCGGTATTAATTTGGTTATGTTGCAAAGGCAAGCCCTTGGATAAGCTTATGCTAGGAGAAACCCATGCGATGCAATTGGGCGTTGATGTCCATAAGCTGCGCTGGAAATTGATCCTTGCTATTTCCATATTGGTGGGAGGTTCTGTCGCATTAGGTGGCATCATTAGTTTTGTTGGTTTAGTGGTACCACATCTATTGCGATTGGCTTTTGGTACCGAGAATCGATATTTATTGCCTTTATCGGCGATATCCGGTGCGGCTTTGTTGGTGTTTGCTGACATAGGTGCCCGCTTATTGCTTGATTCAGCCGAGCTGCCTTTGGGTGTCATGACCACGTCCATCGGTGCGCCAATATTCATTTGGATGTTAGTGAAAAGTCATGATGCACGTTAAACACATCGCGGTGGGAAACCGATTATTACCCTTGTCTTTTGAATGTGAAGCCGGGGAAGTTGTGCACGTGGTTGGGCCAAATGGTTCAGGAAAAAGCACATTGCTAGCAGCGATTTCCGGCACGCTTACATCGCGAGATAATGTTAGTGGGGAAGTGCTTATTAATGACAAAGCGCTTCTAGCGATGCCGCTGTCGGAACAAGCTCACGTCCGTGGCTATTTATGTCAGCAATCGAGGCCTGCATTTAACGTTGATGTGTTTCAATATCTTGCACTGTCATTACCGAGTTGGTGCAACATTGCAGATTCCACAGTCCAAGAAGCCGTGAATAAGGTCATTGAGCTTGTCCAACTTCAAGACAAGCTCTATCGCAGTATTCAAACTTTATCTGGGGGAGAATGGCAGCGAGTTCGACTGGCTGGTGTGTGTTTGCAAGTGTGGCGAACCATCAACCCATATTCTCAATTACTGATTTTGGATGAACCTGCCGCGCCTCTGGATATAGCACAAGAGGGGTTGTTGTATCTGTTGATTAATACCGTTGCCGCACAAGGAGTTTGTGTCTTGGTTGCCAATCACGATCTCAATCGAACGTTAAGACATGCTGACAAAGTCCTAATGCTGAGTAATGGTGTTCTGCATACACAAGGGAATGCGAATGAAGTCCTCACAGAAAAAGCATTGAGCGATGTATTTCGTACTCGCGTGAAAAAAGTGACCCTGGATGGTAAAGCGTACTTGCTGTTTGATTAGGGACTGTTGACCTTTCTGGTTGGTCCTCTTAACTCAAATTGTCCAACTTTTGTTGGTACTTATGTTTTAACTTATCATTACCAGCTTTGTTTTCTAATTGGATCATGAGTTGAAGAGATGGCTTACTAAGGCCATATGCTTGATTAAATCGAATCAGTCTGAGTCTTGCGTCCGTATAATTTCCACGGTCTATTTCTAATTTCGCAAGCTGGAGAATCGATTTAGGGCGGTGTGGGTCATGAGCGATAGCACGAGAGAAATAGACAATGGCTTTGTCTTGATCGTTTGCTTTTAACGCACAGAACGCCGCATTTTCGTAGCTGACGGGTATCAAGTAGTAGTTTGGTCGTTCGATGGCTTGCTTGAACAGCGTATCCGCCAAAACGTAGTTTCCTTTCTTACACAAAAAAGTGCCATAGTTATTAAGCACATCACCATTTTGTGAATGTTGCTCAAATGCGCGGTGGTACAACTGCTCAGCTTTGGTGTCTTCACCGACGGATTCGTAATAATGTGCCATTGATAACTGAGCGCGATAATAGTGCGGAGCATAACGTAATGCTTGTTGAAGATTATTGTGAGCTTGGATCATGCTGCCATTTTTTAGATAACTCAATCCAAGCGCAATGCGCGACTCTGATAAGGCAATAGGATCGGTGTGCTGATGAACTTGATCTTCTTGAACGGTAACGCACCCCAAAAGGCTAAATAGACTGGTTATTACGCATGCCTTAACTTGAGTGAACGTCATTTTTTGTCCTTACATCTATCTTTATTCGTCAATAAACTTCATCAGTAGATAGGATATGGTTTCATGCGTTGAAACTCACGAGTAGGGAATGACTATGCGAGCAGGTTGGCAAGGGGCATGAAAAAGCCGTCAAATGACGGCTTAAACTATCTATCAAAAAGTCCAGTATTTAGAAATGAGCGATTAAAGAAACACGTATTCATCTTTTCTAATCATTTAGTCATCTTTGTGAATGCCGCTTCACTAAAGTGATCCAAATCGTATGGCGTTTGCTGATAAACACAATAATTTAGCCAGTTTGAGAATAATAGATGCCCATGGCTACGCCAGCTGGCGAATGGTGGATTATCTGGGTTGTTATTTGGGTAATAATTAACAGGAATAGCAGGCTCCATCCCCTCACCGAGATCTCGAATGTATTCGTTGTGTAGCGTATGAGAATCGTACTCGGGATGACCTGTTACAAAGACGTTTCGTTTATCCTTGGTTGAGGCAAGATAAACACCGGCGACATCAGAAGTTGCAAGAATATCTAAATCAGTATGCGCTTCTAAAAACTCAGGCGAAAAGTCGGCATATCGAGAGTGGGGCGCTAAGAAAGTGTCATCGAACCCTCTCAATACAGGATGGTACGGGTGATGAATATTATGATGATACACGCCGGACAGTTTCTCTTTGCGTGTTTTCTTTGGTAAGTCATACAACAGTTTTAGCCCAGCCTGTGCCGCCCAACACACGTAAAGTGTAGAGGTAACGTGATCTTTTGCCCATTCCATAATGGTTTTCAAGTGGTCCCAATAGATGACGTCTTCAAACTGAACTAACCCAAGTGGCGCACCTGTTATGATCATGCCATCAAAGTTTTTTGCTTTGATCATTTCAAATTGTCGGTAGAACGTATCTAAATGTTCCGTAGGCGTGTTTTTGCTTGGGCGATCATCAATTCGAAGCAATTCCACGTTGACTTGCAGCGGGCTGTTAGAAAGTAAGCGAAGGAACTGTGTTTCAGTTTCAATCTTTTTGGGCATTAAATTGAGGATAAGCACACGTAAAGGGCGGATTTCCTGACTAGCCGCTCGACTTTCGCTCATCACGAAAATGTTTTCGGTTCTAAGTACATCGGTCGCGGGTAACTGATCTGGAATTCTAATTGGCACGGCTCTCTCCATAAGCTGTAATTTAGACGTCTATACATCTAAACTTAACGTAATTTGTTTCGGATGTCGATACAAGAGTGTTGTGAATGACATCGAGAGTTTTAAGTTATGTGCAAAAAGGCATGGTGAACATATACGTTCAGTAAAGCCGTTTCCAACCTAAGGCTTGCCTTTATCCATTGGTGTCATTAATGAGGCTAGGTACAGGATAGTTTTTACTCGCTCTATGTGATGCATACTTTGCTCAGATATGTGTGACCGCACTTAAACTTCTGGCTACACAAGAATGCAACGTGATCAGTATAGTTTGATGAGTGGATTGGGATCGAGCTAGTATAAATCTATGCGCCGATTTTGGAGCTCATGGTGCAAGTCACTCGTTTCATCGTGTTACTGGAGGGTTGTATGTTTGGAATGTTTAAGAAAAAAGAAGTCATTCAGAGCATTGCGCAAGAAGTACCTAAGGTATTATTGCGGTCGTTCGGGGATAAGCATTACTATTTGCCAGTAGAGATCGACCAAGTGCTAGCAGCGCTCAATTACAAAAAAGAGAATGACTTAATGCGCTACAAATACGCTTATGGGATGTTCTCAAACTTAGAAAACTATGAACAGCTTGGTTTGACCGATGAGCTAGGTAATTATGGCCATTTTCAGCGAGAAGTTGGCAAGATGTTGCTAAATACGCCAGAGCCCATTGATATGCATATTTACTTTGCTATCGCACAAAAACACCATATGACGGTGAGTTAAGCGTGCAGATAAATCAGTAAAACAGGTATGAAAAACGCAGCGATGAATGCTGCGTTTTTGTTTCTACCGAATAGACACGACCAATATGCATTTATTGCAACTACTTCGCTTTTGTTTCCGATAGATCGCTTATATTCTGTTAGTTCGTCTTTGCTTACGCTAGTTTGCCATAACTTCAATGAGTTGGCTTTGCTGCTGAAGCTTACGGTTACGATAGATAACCGCGGCAATCGCTGGCAAGCTAAAAGCGATAAAGCCAAGGATAAGCGCATAAGCTCCGGTTTCGGCACTGATACCAGCAGGTACATCAAACGAAACAAAGATAGTCACTACACAACTGATCAAGCCCAGTGTCGCTACGAGTATCATTCCGAACTTCCCACCAGGAACGCGGAAAGGGCGTTCAATCTTTGCGTGTTTACGACGAGAAACCAAGAAGCTCACAAAGATGCAGATGTACATCACCATGTAGAGTTGAGTCATCAAAATATTGAGCAGCCACATGCCTTGGTTTACGTTAGGCACTAAGATAAACACCAAAGAAAGCACACTGACAATTGCGCCTTGAAGCAACAAAAGTGGCACAGGTGCTTGGTTTTCGTTTTCTTTTGATAGCGTCATTGGCATAAAGTGATCTTTTGCTGCCACATGAAGACTTTTTGTTGGTGCAATGATCCAGTTATTTAAGCTTGCTAAGCTACCAAACACAATCGCAAGCGCAATAACAGGTAGCATGAATGACATGTTCAAATCGTCGAAGAATGCTTTGAATGCCAGAATGACGCCCTCACTCAGACTAGAGTGTTCACTTGATACTACGGAAGAGATGGAAAGCGAACATGCCGTCAATGAAACCAGAATCAACACGGTCGATACAATCAGCGCTTTTGGGTAAGTTTTTTGAGGGTTATCGACTTCACTTGCGTATGAAGTCGTAATTTCAAGCCCAGTCAGTGATAGCACAACAGCCGTGAAACCAGCGCCAATACCATCTTGAGAGAAGTCAGGTAGCCAGTCTGACACGTGACTGAGTGAAATGTGGGACTCACTTGGGTTGGTATAGGCCCAATATCCACCCAGTGCGATGATCAATAGAATTGGAAAGATAAGTCCTAGCGTACCAAATACATTGGTAATCAGTGACGACAAGCGTAACCCAAAGATATTGACCAATGTTAGCGCCCAGAAGATCACGTTGATCATGATTAGCATGAAGATGTTATTTTGGGCGAGCTCTGGAAAGAACGGATAAGCGCCTGTTGCAACGATAAAAGAGATCAGTGGAGGATAGTAAACGATGTTTTCCGCATATTGATACCAGACGGTCGCGAAGCCAAAGTTAGGGCCAATGGTTTCTTTTCCCCATAGATAAACCCCGCCTTGGTGCGGATAGGTCGTACTTAACTCAGCACAAACCAGTGCTGTAGGGACGAAGAAACACAATCCAGCAAGTAAGAAGAAAGAGATAGCGTGACTACCAAATAAGGCGGCACCCGGAATGTTCCTTATACTGTCTACGGAAGTAACCGTGATCATGATGACAGAAAAGACACTGAGTTTGACGGCGGATTTGGCGATACTGCTCATTCGATACCTTTATTGATTGAGCGGCGGGTCAGTTAGATGAACCCGCGTGCTACAAGTAAGACCGCCGTATTGTAGGGCGGTAGGCGTCGATGGGTATATAGCCAAAAATGGTATGTATTTACTCAAAAATGAGTTGAAATCTCAGCGTTTTATTTGTCATCAATTTAAACGTTTGCTTGGCTTGTTGAACGGCAGTTTGTCGCAAAGTGTCGATATGAATTGATGTGTTCGTGCGAAAGCATTCACGTGATCATTGGAATATTTTTAGCACACCAGAGTGATATGGCGAGAATAAACCAGTCAAATATTGAATGGCTTGTTCTGAGAACCATTATAGGTGAGTGTTCGCTAAACCGATGCCAAAGAAGATAAATAATCCGCCACTCACATAGTTGAGCCATTTACTGGTTTTCGAAGACGTTAGTGTCGCTTTGACTTTGTGGGCAAAGAAAATAACAAACAAGAACCATAGTGCGACAATCGTGGCTTGAAGAGCACCAAGCATCATGCTTTGTTCTAGAATGTGTTGTGGTTGAACGAACTGAGGGAAAATCGAAAGATAGAAGAGCACGATTTTCGGATTGAGTAGGTTGGTTAAGAGCCCTTTAATAAATGCCTGTTTGAACGTCTGTTTTTCAATTTTACGATCTAACTTTAGTTTTTGATCGGCCAGTTTAAATCCACTTTTTAGATTGTTGATACCAAGCCATACTAAATACGCTACCCCCATCCATTTCAATGCATTAAACGCGAATGCTGACTGGGAGAGCAACAAGCTCAGGCCTTTTGCAGAAACAAAAGCATGAATCAGAAAGCCCAGTCCAACACCAAATATATTTGCGATAGCAAAACGACGGCTTTGGGTGAGTGCCGTAAATAAAATAAGCAGTGCGTTTGGTCCTGGAATCACGGCAAGAAAAAAGACGATCCCGCCGAAAGCAATCAAGGTGTCGAGAGTCATGGTTATTCCGACTAAAGTAAAGGGTTACATAAAGGGCAAGCTGGCGAGACTGTACACTGGGGAAAGAAGAAAAACAAACGGTTAGAATGGAATATGATGACGGATTGTTCAGTTTAAAAGCTTGTAGGGAAAGTGGTCGTTGTCACTGGTTTTCCGGCTTTGCTTTTTCCTTGGTTATGAATAACGTAAATTGTTATGAACACCGTAAATTCTGTTTTAGAAATGACGATGTCTGACGCAATATTAGCAAATATTTGTTGTTTACAGTGCATTCAGCCCATAGAATTCGCGCGCTTTATAAAAATAAGCACGCTCAATGGTAAAAGGTCTTTCTATTTATCGTTGTTTTTAAGGACCTATAAGACGAGCTCGTCTGATGACACTTTCATGAACAAATACCAGGCACCAAAATTTAAGGCCGCTTTTCTCACTCCTCGTTATTGGGGAACACTAATCATTATTAGCATTATGTATTCGCTGAGCTTACTTCCTTTTAAACTTCAACTTTTGTTGGGGCGAGGCATTGGGCGTTTAGCGATGCGATTGATGAAAAAACGACAAGTTACGATTAAACGAAATTTAGAACTTTGCTTCCCAAAAATGGCTGAGCATGAACGAGCGGCAATCTTAAAAGACAACATTGATAATACAGGGATCGCGCTGTTCGAAACGGCTATGGCGTGGTTTTGGTCTGATAAGCGCGTAAATAAGCATGTTACCATTGTAGGAATGGAGCATCTTGAAGCGTTGGAAGCGCAGGGCAAAGGCGCGCTGATGCTTGCTGTCCATTCAATGAACTTAGAGCTCGGTGCTCGAGCATTTGGCATTAAAAAGTCGGGGATGGGTGTATACCGCCCTAATAATAACCCTTGCTTTGACTACTTCCAGTACAAAGGCCGTTCTCGTTCAAATCGTACATTGATCGACAGAAAGAATGTAAAAGGCATGCTAGAAGCACTCAATACGGGTCAACGAGTATGGTATGCGCCTGATCATGATTATGGTGTTCGTCGTTCAACATTCGCCCCTTTATTTGCGGTCGAACGCGCTTGTACCACAACGGGAACCAGCCTGTTGGTGGATGCGACTGATTGTGCGATTGTACCTTTTACCATGGTTCGTGGTGAAGATGGGCACTACACATTAACCTTGAGTGCACCAGTTGATGGTTTCCCGAAAAATGATCCCGAGCAAGCCGCCGTGTTTGTGAACAAGATTGTTGAGAAATCGATTATGGCTTGTCCAAGTCAATATATGTGGTTACACCGACGATTTAAAACTCGACCAGAGGGTGAGTGCTGTTTGTATAAACCAAGACTGGCACCTGCAATCTAACTGTATCAGCAAAGATAAGCCCAGAACTTGATTCTGGGCTTTGTCTATTCGAGTAAATCATCCTAGCGCAGGTAACGATTCTCTAAATGGGTTTTGAAGTGCTCCGCATTTAAGACATCACCAGTGGCTTGACTGACGAGATCGTCAGTGGACAATAAACTGCCTTTGCTCCAAATGTTGTCGCCTAACCAAGTAAAGATAGGCGTGAGGTCGCCGCTAAAAATAGCAGCATCTACATCAACAGTTTTCTTCATTGCAGCCATAAATTGTGCCGCATACATCGCACCTAGTGTATAGCTAGGGAAATATCCAAAGCTTCCGTCTGTCCAGTGTATATCTTGCATGCAGCCATTTTTATAATTGCCTTCAGTGGATAAACCAAGATAGGTTTTCATTTTTTCATTCCAAAGCTCTGGCACGTCTGTATGTTGGATAACGCCATTCATTAAATCGCGCTCAATTTCGTAGCGTAAAATGACATGGGCAGGGTAGGTGAGTTCGTCGGCATCAACACGAATATAGCCTTTCTCAACCTTGGTATAGATTTTGGCTAGGTTGGCTTTCGCAAACTCAGGCCCATCAAAATGATTTGTTGCTAATCGTGCCAAATGTTCAATAAATGCTTGGCTACGTCCCATCTGCATTTCAAAGAATAGAGATTGGGATTCATGGATGCCCATTGAACGAGCTTGGCCGGCTGGTGTATCTGCAAGCGATTTAGGCAGGCCTTGCTCATAGCGTGCATGCCCAGTTTCGTGCACGATCCCCATCAATGATTGAACAAACTCGTTTTCATCGTATCGAGTCGTAATTCGAACGTCGGTAGGTACGCCACCACAGAATGGATGAACACTTTCATCTAGACGGCCGTGGTCAAAATCGAACTGCAGTAACTGCATGACTTCTAACCCTAGCGCTTTCTGTTTCTCTGTTGGGTAATGGCTGTTAGGCAAAAGAATATTGCTCGATCTTTGTTTTTCAATGGCTTCATCGATCATACTCGGAAGCCACGTTTTTACGTCGGCAAACAAAGTATCGAGTGATGCAGATGTTGTTCCTGGCTCGTAAATATCGAGCATGGCATCGTAAGGGGTGGTCCCATTAGCCTCTGCACGAATTTGAGCTTCTTCGATAGACAGTTTCACGACTTCTGCCCAATTCTTCTCGAAACCAGTCCAGTCATTGTCACCACGCTGTGTACGCCAAGCATGTTCACACTTTGAACCAGCCAGTGATTGGGCTTGGACAAGGGCTTCTGGAAGTAAGTTGGATTGTTGCCAGTCGCGCTTCATTTCGCGCAGTTCGGCTTTTTCATTGATGGATAGCGGCTCTTCCTCTGCTTGAGCAAAGAGATCGCCTAGGTGTGGTTGCGTCATCAATGAATGAATGTGAACGTCCAGTTCTGCGATGGCATTAGAGCGTGCTTCTGCGCCGCCTGCTGGCATTACTGCAGCTTGGTCCCAGCCAACAATAGATGCAAGGTGATCAAAATGGGAGACTTTTTTTGAATGTGCGATAAGTTTTTGAAATGCGCTCATGTGACTACTCTTTATTATGTTCTTTCCTTAAACGCCCCTGGTGGGGTCCTTGAACGTTAAGTTCTACTTCATTAGGCAGCATACAATGAATGTGTACACAACTATGCCTTTAGAAGTGCATTAATTTACTATTTTTAACAACTTGTGTAGTTCCATTGTTCACAAATTCAGTGACTTGTATAGCACACCGCAAAAGTTGCTTGCGAAACCATCGGTTTGACGGTATTGATCGGGAAAATTGATTGAGTTATTTAAGAATATGGACATTTTGAACTTTGAAGCCTTTCTTATCGCGATTACGATACTGACACTTACGCCTGGCCTTGATACTGCTTTAGTCATCAGAAATACGAGTCGGGCAGGGCTTAAGGACGGGTGCGTGACAAGTCTGGGCATTTGTTTTGGCTTATTTGTGCACGCATTTTTTTCTGCGGTCGGTATTTCTGCAATATTGGCGCAATCAGCAGAGCTTTTCCAAATAGTGAAAAGTGTGGGGGCAGCGTATCTTATTTGGCTTGGGTTGAGCAGCCTGAGAGCGCTGACAAAAAACAATGGAACGATTTCTGTGTCCGAACAGGCTCATCAAGCATACAGTGGCAAGCGTTCTTTCCGAGAGGGTTTTCTTTCTAATGTCTTGAACCCGAAAACGGCAGTCTTCTATCTCGCGTTTTTACCACAGTTTGTGAATCCAGAGAGTTCTCCGCTCGCGCAGTCGATGTTGATGGCGGGTATTCATTTTATTATTGCGATGCTATGGCAGTGCAGCTTAGCTGGAGCGCTAAACTCGGCGAAGAACCTACTAAAGAATGCGCGCTTTATGAAGTGGATGGAGGGTGCCACTGGTGCGGTACTTGTCGCGCTTGGCGTTAAATTGCTGATTGAAAAACCATAATATATCGTGCGAAACGGCTTCGGTTATCTGGAGTTGAGGTTATTTGGGGCGTTTAAACAACAAACTTTCACCGATAACGTAAATAGCCCGCTGAATCATCAGCGGGCTATTCGTTTCTAGCAATTTCGTTCTTAGCAAATCAATTTCTAGTAATTGGTTGTCTATGCCAATTATGCTTTTACTGCGTCAAAATCATCCGATTGAGAAGATGGTTTGAAGAACAGTTTGGTTTCTTCTAATACGACGTGACGAAGTGCAATCAAACCAATAAGGTTCGGAATCGCCATTAATCCGTTTACGATATCAGCTAATAGCCAAATCATATCTAGGTGAAGGAACGCACCAGAGGCAACCAAACCCACAAAGATAAGTTTGTATGGTAGCACTGCTTTTGTACCAAGTAGGAACACAACACAGCGTTCGCCGTAGTAGTTCCAACCCAAGATAGTAGTAAATGCAAAGAACATGAGACCAATCGATACCAGCATAGGACCAAATGTTTCTGCATTTAGACCAACCGCAAACGCGTGGGTTGTCATCGCAGCACCAGCTAGGTCACTTTGCCATGCTCCAGTAAGGATCAGAGCAAGGCCTGTCATGGTACAAATGATGATGGTATCGAAGAAAGTACCCGTCATTGAAATCAAACCTTGTTCAACACAAGAGTCTGTTTTCGCGGCTGCGGCTGCCATTGGTGCACTACCCAAACCAGATTCGTTTGAGAATACGCCACGAGCAATACCTGATTGGATAGCCAGCATAATACTCGCACCCAAGAAACCACCTGTTGCAGCGGTAGAGGTGAAAGCAGACACCAACACCAACTCAATTGCGTTAAGCAACTGATCGGCATTCATGATGATCACACTCAAGCATGCTAACACGTAGAATACAGCCATGGCTGGTACAACTTTACCTGCCACACTTGCAATCGATTTGATGCCACCTAGTGTGACAAACGCCACTAATAGCGTCAGGATGAAAGCGGCTAAATCACGGTCTACACCAAGAGATATTTCACTTGCATCAAGGATTGCGTTAACTTGTGGGAAGGTACCAATACCAAAACAAGCAACACCTAAAGCAAATACCGCAAACATGATGGCTAGCGCTTTAGAGCCAACACCATATTGTAGGTAGTACATAGGGCCGCCAATCATTTGGCCTTTATCGTCAACACGGCGATATTTTACTGCAAGTAGACACTCAGCGTACTTTGTTGCCATACCGAATAGGGCAGCAAGCCACATCCAGAATAGTGCGCCTGGACCACCAAGTTTAATTGCAGTAGCAACACCGACGATGTTACCAGTACCAATAGTTGCAGAAAGTGCAGTACATAGTGCTGCAAAGCTAGAAACGTCACCCTGTTTATCAGATGACTTATCTTTACGAAATACCATCGCTAACGCAGTCGGTAGGTGCTTAAATTGGATCAAGCCTAGGCTAAAAGTGAAGTAAACACCGGTACCCACTAGCAAAATTAGCAGTGGTGGACCCCAGACAAAATTATCAATGGTTTGAAGTAAAGAATATAGGTCGTTCATGATTTCCCCTTAATAAAACAACTAATAAGGAGAAGAGGGAAAGGTCGAGATCATGGATCTCTAATAGAGCCAAGCTATGTTAAAAGAAGGCGAGAACGCCAAACGATAGTTAGGTTGTTACTTTCCACTCCTCTGTCCTTTTGCCTGAGAGTTTCACCCCACACAGATGTGCGGGACTTGCTCCTTCGGCGACCGATTTAACGGTTCTCTCCAGAGGTTCCTCCAACTACAGTCCCTGCTACCTAGGTAGCACCTGAAATAGTTAATTCTTCGGCGGGTTACACCAACCAAATGTTAAATTTTGGTTAATAACCTCTCTCCTGCAGTCTTCATCGGAACATTTACTCAAATAACTGAGTAAAGGTTAGTTAATGATGCTGGCCACCATTAACGTGTGAACTCTATCATGTTTTTTTACCAATTCAACACCCAAATGAAGATTTATTTTCATGACCATTCTTCAGAACGGCTGGTAGTAGGTTGGGGCAATCGTATATTTGTTGGACAAACTATGTTTTGTTGTTCTTATTTCCACACTTAATTGATGGAGAGGATTGATTCGGTTTTCCAATAGGAGGCAGGGTAAAAAGTGATAAGTTGTTCAGTTTAGGATGAAAAATTGATCAAACAGGGGGGAATTACTTTAATTTCTACGCTAAGTTGACCGTAAGTAACGTAGAAATGAGTTACAATGATTTCTCAAGAGCCTATCTATGGAATCAGATACGTTGTTAATGCTGGGCAAGGAGGCGATATGACCAGATTGTTAGCTATTGCGGTATTGATTGTTTTGGCGTTTGTGCTTTTTCGCTATCGCACAAATGAAAAAGTTCAAAAAGTGACCATCATTACATTGATCAGTGCGTTTTTGATTTATACCGCGTCTATCATGATTGCGGAACTCACTCGCTAGCAAAATCAGTAGAGTCCTTGGAGTAAAATGCTGTGACTTCTCATAATAAAATTGAAGAACAAGACGAAGTAGTTGTCATTGAAGAGCGTGATAAGCGTACTCAGATTTATATCGCTATAGCGGCAGTATTAGGTCTAGCTTTTGGGGGATTAGCAGGCTCTGTACTAACCGCGAATAAGTGGGAGTCTACTTATCAAGTGCTGGAAGAAAAGTATCAATCGCTAGCTCAAGATAAATCAAATTTAGCCTCTCAAGTTAAGACACGTGAAGCAGGGTTAGACAAAGAGATCGAAGAAAAGCTGGCCGTATTATTGACAGAAAAAGAACAAGCACATAAAGCGGAGCTGCAAGCACTTCAAGAACAATTAACTGAAGTAGAAAAGGTGAATCTATCACTTGAATCTCAGGTGAAAGAGCAAAAAACTAAGCTAAGCAGTACGAAGAGTGAAAACGATAAATTAAACCGTCAGGCGGATATACAAGCGACGATGTTCGAGCGTTCCCGCGAAGTGTTCCAAAAAGAACTCCAGATTTCTCAAGAGCTTGAATCATTGCAAAAGAGCGCGTGGCGCTACTTCCTAAAATCGAAAACTGAAGAGAGAATGTGATGTTTTCTTGAGGGGAAATCTTGGGATGTAAAATCTGATGCTTGTGATAAGCATGATGAAGCGAATTCCCGCTTGAGCCAAGTTGACCAGCTTATTGAAGTCCACAAAATGGATTTACAACAAATTAAAGAGCTATCGGATAACTTAGGACTGTGACTTTTGGCCTTTAATGAGCCATCGCATAAGCAATGTAGATTGGCATAAGCAAAACAGATTAGCATGAACAAAGCGGATTAGTATAAGTAAAGGAGCTCAATGAGCTCCTTTGTTGTTTTCGAGCGTTATACTCGTTCTAAATTAGAAAATTAGCGTATATCAGACACGAGTGCTAGATGCGTGAGGCATCATAACCAGAGGCGAGGAGCAATTCACGTTCATGCTTAATCAGTTGTGCTCTATCTTCAATGAGTTCGTTGAGCGCAAGTGATGGTTTTCCTGCGAGTGTTTTAAAATCTTCAAAAGACGCGGCGTTTTCAATTTCGCTTATCATTTGGCAAATAACGTTTCGTGCCTCACAAGGCGTATTGTCAGACGTGAAGTAATCCACCTGTTTTGCCGCTGTTTTCATTTCAGCCAGTAGTTCTAATGGACTGCTTTCTTTCGCTACCGCCATGTAGTTATCAAGTACGCGCTTTGCATACAGCAGTTCTTTTAGTGGGATATCTCGACCACTTTCGATCAGTGACTCGGTAAGGATCATACTTGAGCTCATGGGCATTCCTTTTCTCATTAATTCAAACAATCTAGCGCGTTACTCGAGTCTAATTTATTGAAGCATGAATGGGAATGGTCAAAATCAATTTGGTAAGAGGTTCGCCAGATGGAGCGGTTGGGTAGAGAATAAAAAACGCTCACGAAAGATGAGCGTTTTCAAATGTAATATATCGAATTGATATTATATATTTATTGCGTCAGTGGCTTGAGATCGGCAGGGCGGTAGTAAACAGATTTTAGGACTTTACCTTTACGAACCGTTTTACTTTCAGAGACAAAGTCTTCGGCACATTTAGCAATGATGTACTCGCCTTTTTGAACGGCCATTAATTTGATGCCTTGTTCAGCGTAGAATGTTTCTGTCTCTGCGTATTCTTTTTCGTTGCGGCACACTTTGCTCATGTTGCTGGAGTGTACTTCATCCCAGCAAGGAATAAAGTCGATACCGCGGTTTATCGCAACGTTAAGTAATAGATCGATCAAGTAGCTGATTGCTAGATTGTCTTCAACTTTGCTGTCGCCAAGATGTACTAGGCGGCCCATTAAAACATAAACGCTGTCGATGATTGCGTCAGCTTGTTCTGTCTTGCAATCTGCTTCTGCTAGTTCGGTCAACTCTTCGATCGCTAGAGACGTGTGTAACGTGTCTGCCTGTGCGTCTAAGCTTGCGACATCTGCGACTGGTAGGTCGAATGTGCTACGGAACTCGGTGATGTCACGGTATAAGTGATCAAAAATCTCTTGGGTTAGCTTTGACAGTTGCATTCTAATGTCCATTGAATCAATTGAGGTCGCAATCATATCAAACCGAACTTTGATCCCCAAGTGTTCCGATTCTAACTGGTTAGAAATCTGCCTATAGGGTCTGTTGATCTTTCTCGATCAAAAATTAACCGGAGAAAGAAAAATAAACCCTATGTGTTGGGCTTAAATTATCCAGAGTAGAGATTGGTTAGCGAAACAAGTAAGGAAAGAGCTTCTTACGTTCATCTTCAGTTAGGGACGAAACTCGAGCAATATTGGTCTCTGGAATCGACTCTGGATCTGGGTAGTGTTTGAGTACTTTTTCCATGCTTTCTTCACGAATAAGATGGAATACCGGGTAAGGTGACCGGTTTGTGAGATTCTCGTCATCTGCCGGTTCTGAACCACCAAAACAATAGTCTGGATGGAATGTTGCTACTTGGAAAATACCTTCCCAATCTTGTTGCTTGATTAACCCCTCAACCCAATCGATAAAGAAGTTGTAGTCCCAAAAATCATGCAGCATGTTGGGTACCACAACCAATGTGGTTTCCAACTTTTCAGGCTCGGTGTTATTGAGTTCAATCAATTGCAATAAGATATCTTCAAGTAAGGTTTCTTCTTGGTTTGCCTCACTGACGAAAATCTTAATCTGTTTGTTCCGCTGCGGTTTTGCTGCAAAGGGACATAAGTTTAACCCAATCACGACATCATTGAGCCACTGGTCGACTTGTTGTGTGATGGTGTTGATATTGGTATTTGGTTTTTCTTGTGTTGAGCGCATTAGCATACGACTTTATAGTTATGAGTGTGGCGCAAGCATAGCATTATCTAGCTTCTTTCCAAGATTTAGCTTCTTTCCAAGTGAGTCATATCCGTCGGTTCATCTTTACCATGCTGTTTACTCATGCGTTTTAGATAGATAATCGCAGCGAACATGGCAATATAAAGCACGCTTCCGCCAATTAAAACGCTAGACCAGCCACCATGCTGCCAACAATACAGTAGTAAGAATCCACCCAAACTGCCACCAATGTAATAATGAACCAAATACAATGCCGTCGCCGTCGCTTTGTTATGTGTTGCCGTTTGTCCGACCCAACCATAAGCTAAGGTGTGAGTAAAAAATGCGCCAAAGCTGATCATCAAAAGCCCAATAAGCATTGCTGCAATACTTTCAAACGCCGCGATCCACATACCGGCCATACTAACTACTGCGCCAAGCAACATCCCGACAATCGCGGAGTAGCGCTTGCTCCAGTGACCCGCACATCGGGATGAAAACGTCCCCTAAATAACAAATAAAGATAAGTGAAGCCAAACCGACAGGTACGTTATGTGGTGCCGCAACTAAGCGAAATCCCATCACGGAATAGAGGTTAACAAATAACGCGAAGTTTAAGCCGCCAATGAGCATCGCAAACCATACTTTCTGGTTCTTAAAGTGGCCAGCAATGGCACGGTGTTGATGTCTCAACGTGTTGGATGATGGCGTAAAATTCCGTTGTTTCGGTAATAAGTATTGAACACTGGCAACGCCAATGAGCGTTACTATCATCATCACTTCAATCGCAATGTGTACGCCAAAGTTGTCTGCTAATAGTCCCCCGCTAATTCGTCCTGCGATGCCACCGAGAGAGTTGGCAGCAATGTAAGTGCCAATCGCCATTGAGAATGCATGTTGGTCTAATTCTTCCGCCATATAGGCCACCGCGACAGCGGCGAATGCAGCTAGTGCGATGCCGATAAGTGCACGACACACAACTAAGAATAGAAATGAATCCCCAAGGAGCATCAATGCCGATAAAGCAGGTATTGAGAATAAACCAAACATCATTACGGGTTTACGGCCAACAGACTCCGACAGAACCGCCATCGGAAGCAAACTAAAAGAGAGTGCGAGAGTTGTGGAAGCAAACAACCAGTTTACTTGCGTTTCTGAAATCGTGAAATGGACAGCAAAGCTTGGCAGCATGGGTTGAAGTAGGTACAGGTTAGAAAATACCAAAAAAGAACCAAGCGCGAGTGAAAGCGTGATACGTGAGTATTCCGGAGTGCCAAAACGGATCATAGGTCCTGCCTAAAGGAGGTAAGTCTGAGAATTGTGATCAATTTAGCAGTTAGTTGTGGATTGAAAAATATATTAAAAATATGGTTGGTATATATTTTGATCTCATGGAATCGAAACAGCTTAAACATTTTTTGGCGGTGGCTGAACACGGCAATGTAACCCATGCGGCTAAAGCTCTGCATATTGCTCAGCCTGCATTAAGTATTTCTATTAAGAAATTTGAGCAGTCACTTGGGGTCACATTATTTCGACGAGATGACAAACGAATTAGCTTAACCAAGGAGGGCGAAACTTTGCTCGTACACGCGAAACGAGTGATTCAACAGTTACATGATGCACAACTGGCCATTGATGAACTTAAAGGCTTAACCAAAGGAGAAGTGCGGTTAGGTACGCCATCTATGATGGGGAGTTATTTTTTTCCTAGGGTTGTCATGGCCTTTAAAAGCCAGTACCCAGATTTGAAACTTACGTTAGTAGAAGCGGGAACGCAATCCATTCGGAAGATGCTTCTTAACGGGCAGTTGGATATCGGCGTGATCAGTTGTGATGACGTACCTGACGATCTTGAAACTGATCATTTGTTTACCAGCCAGATGGTCGCGGTTGTTGCGCCTGAGCATGAGTTGGCGCAGCAGAGTAGCGTGCAGTTTGAAGCGTTTTTTGAGCACGATTTAGTCATGTTTCAACATGGCTATTTTCACCGAGAATTTTTGGATCAGGTGAGTGAAGAGCACGGCTTTTCCATGAAGTCATCTTTTGAAACGAACTTGTTGCCGCTCATTCTGAGCATTGTAAGGCAAGAGTTTGCGATAACCGCTTTATTGGAATTGGTGACACAACATGAGAGCAGTGTAGTGGGCATACCATTTGAGCCACCCGTTAAGTTGGATTTGGCGTTGGCATGGAGAAAGCAAGGCTATTTGTCGATTGCCGATCGCACATTCATCGACTTTATAAAGCGATATGTTTGATAAAAAGAGCTTCGAATTCAAGTTCAAATACCCAGATTCAAAAGCTCTTTAAAGTGGACTTGCTTAAAGCAGATTTGCTTAAACGGAGTTCTTCAAAACGGATCGTTATCGATCAGTTGCCGCCGTACATCTTATCGAAGTTTTTTGGGTTCCAGCCGATCATTAAGCGATCCCCAATCTTTAGCACTGGCACCGAGCGTACACCAAGCGCATCTAACTCTTTACGACCGCGTTGCATTTTTGCATTACACAAGCGGTAAACAATGTTTTTCGAATCAAGATAACGTTGAGCATCTTTACAGTGAGGGCACTTGTCTTTGACATAAAGAACGACACGTTTCATTCAATTTCTCTCCATTATCGTCGGGAGGCGCAGTTTAGCGAGGTTTAGTGATAAAGGAAAGCTGAAACCTAAGATGAAACTCTGGCGTATCTCAGGTATATTTAGCCACTTTCTTTTGCCATAGCAGATTTATATTCATGCATCCGTCACTTCGATACATTCAAGGTTATCCGCAACAGATTGTCGAGCAAGTAAGCTCAGCAATAGACAGTGGTAAGTTTGTTCCTTGGTTCGAAAAACGTTATCCAGACCAACACCAAATTAAAAGTGAAAAGGCGCTCTACGAGTATGCCATCGCGATCAAAAATCGTTACATGAAGAAAGCCGCACCTATTAGTAAAGTGGTCTACGATAAGAAAATTCATGTGGTGAACAATGCGCTCGGATTGCACAGTGTGATCAGCCGAAATCATGGCGGTAAACTGAAATCGAAGAACGAGATCCGTATTGCGAATGTGTTTAAAGATGCGCCAGAACCGTTGTTGAGAATGCTGGTTGTGCATGAGTTAGCGCATACGCGTGAGAAAAATCACGATAAAGCGTTTTACCAACTTTGCTGCTATATGGAACCTGAGTATCACCAACTCGAATTTGATGCTCGTCTATTTATGATTTATCTCGATTTAAAAGCGAACTCGAATGAAGAACAATAATCACAACGCGAAACAAGCTCAACCGAACGCTTTGAAATCAAAGCCTGGCAGAGGAGTCACCAATGCTAAGCCAAAGCGTGTGAAGAATAAGCCTGCGATGAAAGCAAAAGGGTTGAAAGAAAAGAGCGAAGTAGAATTTTTAAGGTGGCTAAGAGTGGTTTGCATGAGCGTAATGCCCATCGAGGTCGTTATGATTTCAACAAATTAATCGCAGCAGAGCCTCGGTTAAAACCATTTGTTATTAAGAACCCGAAAGGGGAAGATTCGATCAACTTCTCGGATCCGAAAGCAGTAAAAATGCTGAACAAAGCACTGCTTGCTGCGTACTACGATATCGAATATTGGGACATTCCGGAACACTATTTGTGTCCACCGATTCCTGGTCGTGCTGATTACATACATCGTGTTGCAGAATTGCTTGATGGCGAGGTAAAAGGCAAGTATCCACATCGTCATGTTCAAGCGCTGGATGTCGGCGTGGGCGCGAATTGCATTTATCCTATCGTTGGTGTCTCACAATATGGTTGGCAATACGTAGGCAGCGATGTCGATCCTAAATCCATTGAATCTGCACAGGCGATTGTCGATCGTAATGGGTCATTAAACGGCAAGATTAAGCTCGTTGAACAAGCGAGTAACGCTTATATTTATCGTGGTGTTATTCAGCCGAATGATCGCTTCGATGTGACGACGTGCAACCCGCCTTTTCACAGCTCGGCAGAAGAAGCTTCGATGGGGAGTCAACGTAAGCTCGACAACTTGAAAGCCAATCAGCGTAAAAAAGGCGTAAAAACTCAAATAAACCCAGTGAAAGCCAATACGCCGACGTTAAATTTTGGCGGGCAAAATGCGGAGCTTTGGTGTGAGGGTGGAGAAGCGGCCTTTATTCGTAAAATGGCTAATGAAAGCCAAGCGTTTGGAGCACAAGTGCTTTGGTTCACAACGTTGATTTCTAAGAAAGACAATGTTCGCCCAATGCGTAAGCAATTAGAAAATCTGGGCGTGAAAGCGATTCGTGTCATAGAGATGAGTCAAGGTCAAAAGGTCAGTCGCTTTATGGCGTGGTCGTATATGGATAAACTGCAACGTAAAGCGTGGATTGAACTCAAGTAAAGTAAGGTTATACCTCATAAACATGCCGCTGATTTTTATCGACGGCATGTTTGTTTGCGAGGTTAGATTTTATCATGAGCACAAAATATTTAGTGACGATATGCGTAGAGAGGCGATTTATAAACGGAGATAATGCCGAGATATAAATTATAAATGGATATCCACTATGAAGCGTATGCTTCTCTTACTGCTGTCCTCTGTACTACTTGCTAGTCAAACATTTGCTACCTCAATCTCTCCCCAAAATGAAGACACAAAACAGCTTGTGATTGGTCGTCAATATGACGCACATAAGTATTTGTGGAAGCCCGCCAGTATTGGGGAAAATCACAGTAATTATGCCGATGTTGTGGAGCGTTTTGCTGCTTCTATTGACGCGACAGTGTCATACCGTTTTTTCCGTGAACGAGATGATCTACTCAAAGCTTTGTATTTGGGTGAAGTGGATTTAGCGGTGGGTTACACCAAAACCCTCGACGGGGCAAAATACTTTAATTACAGTCAACCAATTTTTGATCTGCGATCGGTGGTTTGGTTCTACCGCTCAAAACTCAAGTCTAAGCCGATAAATACATTGCGTTGGGGGTGCGTTCGTTCTTCAATTTACTGCGATCTTTTGTCTGAGTTGCAAGTGCCAGATCTCACTGTCTATAAGACCGAGCGCTCATTAATGCAGGCACTTTCTCAGGAATATATTGATGCTATCTATACCGATGTTGTATCGGCAGAGCAGTATTTATCAGAACGTACATTCGGCGAATGGGTAGGATATATCAATTACTTCAGTCCATTACCAGATTTTGAGGCTTCAATAGCAATAGCCAAATCAAATACGCAGTTACTTGAGCAAGTGAATCAGTACTTAACCGAGGTACGTCCATCGTTAGACAAAAATCAACACACTTTGATCGATCCGTTAGGTAAAGAGGCTTTGTTAAAAGCGCTGCATCTTGAATATGGTCGTGGTGTTATTCGTTATACCATTGATGAAAATATGCGACCGTTTTCGTACGAGGATGCGAATACGAATAAACAGGTCGGTCAAATTCATGATTTGATGGCGTTGATGTCGAGAAAAAGTGGCATCCAGTTTGAGTATGTATCCCCAAATGGTCGCACTCCGGTGGATATGCTGGATGCGAATGTTGTCGATCTTATTCCAGCGGCTATTGATGTAGAGAGAGAGGGGTTTATTTTCACCCGTGCGTTTGGGGAGATTAATTGGGTAAAGGTTGAATCCAAAACAAATCTGGTCATGGGCTAACCGCAGTATTAAATCGCACCAGACGTATTTTGTTAAACGAAGTATTTAGCCCAAGTGATATCCCCATCCTATATGACGACTACTCCTTGATAATTGATGCAATGGAAAAAGGGCAAGTCGACTATGCATACCTCCCAACTTATGTTTTGGAAAATTATGCGTATGACGATAGCCCAAAAGTCTACAACATTGTTTTGAATGGGAGCATGAACACATTTCGTATGAAGCTAGGGTTTGAGCTAGATTCAAACGGCACATTGCTGCAATCGATAATGAATGATGTGCTTAAATTGATCAGTGCTAATGAAGTGGAACTGTTACAGCTCAAACATCATCGAGTGACCGCCCAATATGGCTATGATAAATCGGATATTGTAATTGGTGCACTCGCCACATTATCACTGTTTTTACTGGTGTTGGTCGGTTATCAAACTCAAGCCAATCGATTGTCAAAATCGCTATTAAAAGCAGACGAAGTTGCGCATCAAAATGCTAAACGCCTAAAATGGTTGAGTGACTTACTCGACCGCTTGCCAAGCATGATTGCGATCTATGATGAGTCAAATACTTTGGTGCTGTCTAACAAAGCATTTAATAAGCACGGAATGCGCTGTGGCAATTTTAAAACCGGTCAATGCTTGCTTAAACATCAAGGGAATGCATTCGATGGTGTAAGCGGACATGTTTGCCAATGCAGTTATTCACATCGTCATTTGCGAATCATTGAAGATGAAATTAGTGGTATGAATGACGATAAACGTTATCGTTTGATGGTTTTCGATGATTACACCAAATTGGAAAAGCAAAAACAAAAATTAGAAGATTCGAACAAGAAAGCACTAAAAGCGATAAAGTCACGCGATCTGTTTTTAGCGACTATCAGTCATGAGTTGAGAACGCCTATAGCGGCAATGATTGGCTTGATGGAGTTGATGGATGGCAAAGTAGAAAGTGTTGAAAACATTGAATTGCTTTCAAATGCACAAACATCGGCTAACCGTTTGAGATTGCTCGTCAATGACATATTAGACATATCAAAAATAGAAGCGAATCAGTTTCATCTTGATGCGAGAAATGGCAACGTTTATTCGGAGTTAGGGCCGCTACTGCGTACCTATGAGTCGAATGCAGTGATGAAAAACATCGGTTTCACGGTTAATTGGAGTTTAACGCCATATTCTATGGCTAAGCTCGATTGGTTACGTGTCGCACAAGTGCTGAATAACTTGCTTAGTAACGCCGTGAAGTTCACTCAAGAGGGGGAGATCACGGTGCAGGTGGCCTTAACTCGGGATCGATTAGACATCGAGGTGAGTGATACTGGTTGTGGTATGAGTAAAGCGCAATTATCGCGAATCTTTACCCCATTTGCTCAGGCAGACGTCTCCATAACTCGAAAATACGGTGGTACCGGCTTGGGGCTGACGATCGTAAAAAGCATTGTTGAAATGATGTCAGGGACCATTGATGTCCAAACGGATTCTGGCCGAGGTTCTTGTATGCGAGTTAGTTTACCGACGAACAATGCTTTTATGTTGGATGTGAGTGATTGTGCCGCAGTTTCTGATCGCCCTGAAATAAACAAGTGGTTGGAGATTTGGAATGTTCGCCAAAGTGGATCAACAATCTCAATGCCAACAGGGTGGCGAAACATTTATCCAGATTTAATTCTTAATGCAGTAAAACGAGAAGAAAGGCTAAAAACCGACTTAGAGAGTACAAAACTTGGCCTTTCTGGCAATGTTTTAGTGGTAGATGATGATCCAATTAATCGATTGTTGTTTAGTAAGCAGTTTTCTAAATTGGGCTTACACCCCGCATTTGCCCAAGATGGAGTAGAAGCATACGATTATATTCTAAAGCACTGCGCTGAATTGGATTTGGTTGTCACCGATTGTCATATGCCGAATATGGATGGCTACGAGTTGACTAAAAAGATTCGCTCAAATCCAATCTTATCTGAGCTAAAGGTTGTTGGGTGTACGGCTGAAGATTCTAAAATTGTGGTTGAGAAAGCCGCCGATGCGGGTATGTCTCATGTCATCTATAAACCGTATACGCTTGAAGAACTGAGTTGGGTTTTGAAAGCGTATTTGACGCAGGAAAAATGCAATGATGGAGATAGCTCCGAGCAAGAAAATAAGGATTTGGTGTGGTTATCAGATTACGGCATGAAAGAGCAACAAGAAGTCATGCAGGTGGTGATGTCCTCGTTCTCTTCTGAACGAGACTTGATTAAGCAGGGGACCGAATTATCTCAAGTGATACATCGCCTAAAAGGCTCAGCTTCGATGCTAATGCAAGATACGTTAGTCCAGCTTGCTCTCGATTGGGAACAGAGCAAGATGGCTGATGTCGTAGCAGATACGCAGCCCTTGCTTGATGAGCTGGATAGATTGTTAAATGTGTTTGATCATTGGTTAAAAACGAAATAATAATAAACATTAAAAGCCCCTAATATCAGATTGAACAAGATCAACAATAGATTAATAATAGCGCTACTAAATGGTGGCGCTTTTTGTCCAATAAATAATTTTAAAAGAAGTAGTTTTCAATCTATTTCAACAAGTTGTCTTATTGGTTCCAAATTTACATTGATCATGGCTATTTGCACTTGAAATGACTTGGGGTACTATTTGTTACGAAACTCTTTCTTTATATGCAATTGTATGTCAGATACTGAACTGATTATTTTCCCCTGGAACCATAACTTCGAAACTGGAATAAAAAAAGTTGATGAACAACATCATCACCTGTTTTTATTGGTTAACAAACTCGCAAATACGTTGATCTATGATAATCGAGTCGAAGTTGATGAAATTTTCAATGATTTGAAGGACTACGCGCATTATCACTTCGACTATGAGGAGAGCGTATGGAGTCGTTGTTTTTCAGATGACAAATGGAATGAAGAGCATCAACAATGCCATTCCACATTTGTTCAAGAAGTAAACAAAATACAGGCAGAATCGAAAAGTTTAAGCTGGCAAGAGTCGATTGAGCATATTCTTCATTTTTGATTCGATGGCTTGTTTTTCATATTCTTGGCGATGATAAGAAGATGGGACTGGCATTACATGAGTTTGAAAATACAGGATCTTTGAGTCAGGCTAAGACGAAAGCACTAAATACACTGCAAGGTATCAATGGATTGGTAACCGATACAGTATTAAAAATGTACTTTGAAGTTTCAACTCAGTCGATTGAATTAGTTCGAGAAAAGCATCGTCGCTATATCGCTGAAAGAGAGCTAAAAAAACTCAATATAAAACTGCAAAAACTGGCTATCACAGATGAGCTATCCGGTTTATATAATCGTCGTTACTTTAATATCATGATGCCGGATTTGCTATCGAGAGCGAGAGAGGAAAGCAGCATTGTTAGTTTGGTTTTCATCGATATAGACCATTTTAAATTGCTTAATGATCGACTTGGTCACCTAAAGGGCGATGAGGCCATCTCCAAGTTAGGAAGTATGTTATCCGACCAATTTTGCGAATTGGATGAAACGTCTTTTCGGATGGGCGGGGAAGAGTTCTTAGTAGTCATAATAGGAGCAGACCACCAAGAAGTGGTATGTCGAGCAGAAGAGACACGTAAGGCTATCGCTAACATTCTCATTTCAAATGAAAATAAAGGCGTGCAGCACGAGTTAACCAGCTCAATTGGTGTGTATAGCTGTCTTCCAAGTGAAACAGATGACGCTAATTATTTGTTAGATAACGTTGATAAATGTTTGTATCACGCTAAGTTAAACGGCAGAAATAAGGTTGTTTCACAGTGTGGACAATTAATTACTGCAAAAGAAGTCGTTATTTAATAAAGAAGAACAGCCATGTTTGAAAATCAAATACAAACATGGCTATGAGATAAAATTATAAATCTAATCTGATGACGTTAATTTATGTATTGATGCGTTTTGTTGGTGAGTTGTGCTACATACTTAAGCAGTTCGCCATCTATATTGGGAATGTGATCAGAGAAAAAAATCTGCGTTCCTGGTGTACAGCGCATCATAATGTTGGTTTCTAAACCATCATTGTTCGATGTATTTATTGCGTTAAGCTTTATTAATTTATTGTAGACATCTTCTTCTAGTTGTAGCCGTTGTGAATCAGTCAAACGAATTCGGCCCACACAAATTCCCGGATTGATTTCATGAGAAAGTGAAAAACGTTCACGAAAGAGTGAATCGAGTGCAGAGCCTTCTTCCAGCAAAAAACGTCGTCCAGAACGGTAAAAGAGCCCATCGCCAAAATCTTCAACATAACCAAGCATTTCAGCAATACGTAAATAAAAGAGCAAGCTTGTCTCAGTGAGCCCATACATCTGCGCGATCTCCTTGGGAGCAAGGTTGCGAGATGTGACCATATAGATGAAGTCGAGCAGGTAAGGGTGCTCGAGAAATAGCGCGCTTTGTTCTTGCGTCAGCATTTGTTCGTTTTCATGCTGCAGCTGATTGGCAAGATTAGCCAGTTCGATAAGATCGGTATTGAGATAATTTAAGTAGAGGAGAACTTTATCAAGTCCCAGTGATGGATTATGAAGATGGCGCTTAATGCTTGATAAAGGAATGCCACTTTTTTCTGACAAAGCGCTGTAACAAAGCCCCTCATCTTTGATTTTCTTTCGAAGTGCCGCTAGAAGAAATTTTGGTCCAACTTCCATTTACATAATAATCCTGACAGAGACTAATTGGCGGTATTTTGTCTTTCTAAAAGCAGATTGCGAATCGCAGTGCCTGCTTCTAGGATGTGCTTTTTCAATAAGTATTTTGCACCCTCAATATCGCGATTTTGGCACATTTCAAACAAGGTTAAGTGCTCTTGCTCAGCTTTTTGAATGCCGGTTGTGAACAACAGTTGCATACGAATATAGCGATCGCATTTCGTATTTAAACTGTAAATAACGTCCATGGTTTCTGGCATATTTGCAGGGGCGTATAACGCTTTGTGAAATTCATAATTGTAGTTGCTCCATTCTTCGATCTCATCGCCACTGTTCACGACCGATTCAAAACGTTCGCGAACTTCACGAGCTCGTTCAAGATCGCTTTCGGTCATGTTCTGAATCGCACGTTCGAGAATGTGGCATTCAACGACAGCTCTAAGTTCAAACAACTCATCGATTTTGTCTGGAGATAATTCGGTGACGGTCGCCCCTTTGTGAGGCTCAAAGCTCACTAATCCCTGTGCTTCTAACTGCACTAACGCTTCACGAACAGGAATTCGGCTGACATTGAACTCTTTTGCCAATGCGTCCTGACGTAAAGGCTGACCAGTTTTTAACTCGCCTTTCAGGATCTGAGTACGAATCGCTTCCTCAACAAGCTGAGTTCGCGTTTTAAAAACGGGTTTTTGCGACATTGAAGTTTTCCTTAAAATAAATATTGTATCCAATTTCTTTAGTTTATTGTTTTAGGCTTAAGCCAACTGTGAAACTGGGTTTTGAGAAGTAGCATGAAATAAAAGGCACCAACTGGTGCCTTTTTGAGCCATTTAACAAGTTAAACCGTCTATATTGCGTTTGATTCCAAGAGGGTTTGTTGCTTGCAATGAGCTTGGTAGCAACGCCTCAGGTAGCGCTTGGTAGGCGACAGGGCGCAGCCAACGATGAATGGCTTCAGCCCCGACAGAAGTAGAGGCAGAATGGGTGGATGCAGGGTAGGGCCCTCCATGCACCATGGCGTAGCCAACTTCAACGCCCGTTGGCCAGCCGTTAAAGACAAGGCGACCAGCCATCTCTTCTAAACATGGGATCAATTGATGTGCTTGAGAGTAGTCTTCTACCGTGGCGTGGATGGTGGCGGTCAGTGATCCCGACAGCGTTTCACTCAGTGCGAGCATATCTTCAAAATCATCGCAGACCACAATGAGTGACTGAGGGCCAAAAATTTCTTCTTCCCATGCAGGGTTACTACGCCAGTTCTTGCTATCCGTTACAAACAGCGCAGCAGGAACATTAGGTGATTGTGCTTCGGAATAAGTGACGGTAATGCCATTATCTGAACCGCGATTCTCCACTTCAGATTGATAGTTATCCTTAATGCTATGTGTGAGCAATGTGGATGGGGACTGCTGCCGAATGATCTGCTGTGCAGTCTCGATAAAGGCTTGAGTCTCTGGGGAGTTAATGGCAAATACCACGCCAGGTTTGGTACAGAATTGTCCGCATCCCATGGTCATGGAAGCCACAAACTGTTCGGCTAGAGATGGATTGGTTTTCATAGCGTCAGGCAAAATAAAGGTTGGGTTTATCGCGCCAAGTTCTCCATAGAAAGGGATCGGTTCAGGTCTTTGCTGAGCGAGGTTAAATAGTGCACGTCCACCACCAACGGAACCTGTAAATCCAACGCCTTTGATCTTAGGATGCGTTACCAATGCCTGACCAAGCTCTCGTCGATTGCCTTGCAGTAACGTAAATATCGCTTGAGGCAGTTGCTCTTTATCAAGGGCTTTTTCCATGCACTCCGCAACAATTTGACTGGTGCCAGGGTGCGCGGTATGGCCTTTAACAATAACAGGGCAGCCAGCCGCTAATGCAGAAGCGGTATCGCCACCTGCTGCGGAGAACGCCAAAGGAAAATTAGAGGCACCAAAGACTGCGACAGGACCAATTGCTATTTGTTGGCGTCGTATGTCCGGTTTTGGTACAGGTTGACGTTCAGGGCTTGGGGTATCAAAGATAGCTTGGTGATAACTGCCTGATTTAACGACATCAGCAAAGAGTCTCAATTGGTTTGCGGTGCGACCAATTTCTCCTTTTAAGCGAGCATCTGGCAGGGCTGTTTCTAAGTGAGCGCGAGCAACAATATCTTCGCTTCGCGCTTCGAGTTCTAATGCGATAGAGCAAAGGAGGCTCGCACGCTTTTCATTGCTTAATCGTCTGAAGTCACGAGCTATTTCTGCCGCAGCATTTGCCGCTTGTTCGACTTCTTCTTGTCCGTGTACAGGAAAAGCCGTAGGCAGAGTTTCGCCAGTAAACGCATTCTTTCCGTAAAAAACATCGCTTTCGTAAATAACATCGTGTGTCTGTGGGTTCATTACTATTCCTTTCTATTCTTACTTTACTTCAAATCCGTATGCATATGGGTCTTCATCATCGACCCAGATGGTATTGTGGCCATAAACTTTCGCCCAACCCTCGATGCTCGGTAAAATTGCGGCTCTGCCGTTGACTTCTGTTACCCCTTCAATTCGGCCATTGAATACACTGCCAATAATGCTTTCGTGCACAAAATCTTCACCGGGTTTGAGTTTACCTTTCGCGTGCCATTGAGCCATTCGAGCACTTGTGCCCGTCCCGCAAGGAGAGCGATCCAGTGCTTTATCGCCATAAAACACCGCATTGCGAGCGGTTGACCCGTCTTGTGTTGGCTCACCTGTCCAAAGTACGTGAGACACGCCACAAACCGTTGGGTCTTCTGGATGAATGCATTCCACTGCGTTTGAGACTGCATCACGCACTCTTGGCGAGAGCATCAAAATCTCATCTGGTGAGTAGTGCTCGAGTCCGGCAAAATTCACTTGTGGATCGACGATCACGTAGTAGTTTCCACCGTATGAAACATCAACGGTAATTTCACCGAGCCCTTCAACGTTAACTGTCACGTCTTGGTGGGCGAGATAGGCAGGCACGTTAAATATTTTGACTGATGTGACCTTGTCACCTTTTGTTTGATAGTGAACTTCAATCTGACCTGCTGGAACATCAAGAATCAAGCGACCCTCTTGTTTTGGGATAATTAAGCGGTTCTCAATTGCCGTAGTGACGGTGCCTATTGTGCCGTGACCACACATTGGTAAGCAGCCACTGGTTTCAATGAAAAGAATGGAGGCATCGGCGTCGTCACTGCAAGGGGGCAGAACAACAGAACCTGACATCATCGAGTGCCCTCTCGGCTCAAACATGAGCGCCTGACGGATCCAATCGTGATGTTCTAAGAAGTATTGACGCTTTTCGCTCATGGTATCGCCTTTGAGAGGGGGGACACCACCAGCAACCAATCTGACAGGATTTCCACAGGTGTGAGCATCAATACAGAAAAAGGTTCCTTGTCTCATTTTTCGCTCCTTGCTGAAAAAATGGGTTGAATCAAACATGCTTGATGTTATCGTGATGTAAAATATATTGTATACAATCTACTTTTTCAACTGTGATTTGGAGCATATTCATGTTGGGTGAAGCGGGGACATCAAATAACAACATCGCTGTCATTGGTGCAGGCGTCATTGGATTGGCAATCGGTTTGAAGTTGCAACAGCAAGGGCATAGGGTGACAATTTTTGATCCTAACGGTGTTGGAAGTGGCTGTTCTAAAGGGAACGCCGGTCACATTGCAACAGAGCAAGTATTTCCGCTATCTACACCGAGCCTGATTCCTCAATTGCCAAAGATGCTGTTAAGTTCAGAAAGTCCGGTTTCGATCCGTTGGCAGGATTTACCTAAAACGGTCGGATGGATGATTCGATTTTTGTCAAACGCGACATCGTCTGCCTCCAAAGCCTCGACTCGGGCAATCAAAACGCTTAATGAGCAATCGGTAAAAAGTTGGTTTGAACTCTTGGAATCCATCGGTCAAAGCGCGTTGATCAAGATGGACGGTTCACTGTTGACGTTTGAAAGTAAACGTTTGTTTGAACAGTATCAAAGGACACTGGCGGAATTGATGAATCAGGGTGTGAACTACGAAATCTGGACACAAAATCAAATTCGAGAAAGGCTTCCTGAAATCAGTAAAAATGTGCAGGTGGGTGTCTTTTTTCCGGATACTGGTCATACGGTTGATCCTTACGCCATCTGCGTTGAGTTAAGTCAGGCTTTTGAAAAGCTGGGAGGAAGAGTTGAGCTCAAAGAGGTCGATGCATTACGTAAAAACGGAGGGCTCTTGGCCGATGCACAGCGATATCGGTTTGACCGAGTTGTTGTTGCTGCGGGCGTGCATTCTAAAGCGTTGGTAAAACA
Source organism: Vibrio alfacsensis (assembly GCF_003544875.1). NCBI lineage: Bacteria > Pseudomonadati > Pseudomonadota > Gammaproteobacteria > Vibrionales > Vibrionaceae > Vibrio > Vibrio alfacsensis. The sequence continues at coordinate 1,693,788 of NZ_CP032093.1, read as the reverse complement.
ACTTACCGGGATAAATGTGCCTATACAAGCAGAGCGAGGTTATCACTTAATGATGGATGATAAGTGTGATGCTTTTCCGTTTCCCATCAGCTCAGCTGACAGAAAGTTTATCATGACGCCGATGCGGGATGGGCTTCGTTTAGCCGGAACGGTGGAATATGCGGATGTAAAATCTCCGCCTAATATGGCGCGAGCAGCGATGTTGTATCAACAGGGTAATGCGATGTTTCAATCAGGTTTGAATGCATCAAAACAAAAAGAGACTTGGATGGGCAATCGTCCATCAACCAGTGATTCACTACCCATCATAGATCGAATTTGTGATGGAAAAATTCTGTTGGCTTTTGGTCATCAGCATTTAGGGTTAACGCAAGCGGCCATTACAGCAGACCTGATCTCTGAGCTTATTGCAGAGTCTTTACCATCGGTCAATTTGGCGCCGTTCACATTGCATAGATTTTCCTAAAAATTTTAACATTAAATATTGTATAAAATATATTTAATGCTATCGTTTACAAAAATGCAACAACCATGGTATCCAACAGCCGTATGCGGATGCCGCCAGAAAACCAATCAAAGGAGTAATCCATGTCACGAATGACGAAAGCACCACTGGCGATGTTAATTTCAGGACTGCTGTTGGGCACGTCTGCATACGCAGAAGATAAATTGACCGTTGTTTCTTGGGGCGGTGCATTTACTAAGAGTCAAGTAGAAGCTTACCACAAGCCATTTATCAAAAAGACAGGTGTTGAAATTGTCTCAGAAGACTTCAGTGGCGGTTTAGCGGAGATAAAAGCGCAAGTGGAAGCGAACAACGTGCGTTGGGACCTAGTATCACTAGATAAACCAGACATTGTACGAGGTTGTGCTGAGGGATTGTTAGAACCCGTTAACCCAAGCATCTTGCCTCCTGGTTCTGACGGCACACCTGCTGATGAAGACTTTATTGACGGCGCAATTCATGAATGTGCAATCAATACCATTGTGGTATCGACCGTCTTAGCGGTGAATGAAGAAGCGTTTAAAGGAAAAGCAGTACCGAGCAAGTTGACTGACCTTTTTGATCTCAAAACTTTTCCGGGTCGACGAGCGTTACAAAAACAACCTCAAGGTAATCTTGAATGGGCGTTATTGGCCGATGGGGTAAAACCAGAAGAAGTTTACCGTCTGTTAGAGACAGAAGAGGGTCGTGAACGAGCGTTCGCTAAGCTCGATACTATTAAATCAGAAGTGCTCTGGTGGACCACAGGTGCACAGCCACCGCAAATGCTAGCCGATAAAGAAGTGGTTATTGCTTCGGCATTTAATGGTCGTATTCATAATGCTCGTCAAGATGAGGGACAGCCGTTTCGTATTATTTGGGATCGTCAAATGGGTTACATGAATGGCTGGGCGATCCCTAAGGGAAGTGAAAATACCAAACTTGCACTCGACTTTATCGCGTTCTCCTCTGGCACTAAACCGTTGGCTGACCAAGCGAAATATGTCGCTTATGGCCCAACGCGAAAGTCCTCTTCAGCTCAAGTCAGCCCAGAGATTTTGGCCAACTTGCCGACGGCACCACAAAATTTTGAAACGGCATTTTTGATCAACGATGAGTGGTGGTCAGATTATGCTGATGAGCTAAATGAAGAGTTCAATACTTGGCTGCTTAATTAAGCATTAATCCAGTTAGAACCTAGTTTATATCTGATGAACTAGGTTCTAATAGCTGCCAATTCTATGTCTGATTTGTTCACTCGCGGAGAAAGAATGAAAGTTATCGATGCACAGCAAGTTGCGCAATGTTTAACCATGACATCGCTTATCGAAACCATGCGAGATATTTACGCGCAACCTGCGACGATTCCTCAGCGACGCGTTATGTCATTGGAAGAGGGCAAGTACGAGGCGTTTGCTTTACTGCCCGCATGGAACCAAGAGTTAATCGCCGTTAAAGCGTTTACCTATTTCCCGCAAAACGCGGCACAAGGCAAAGATACGTTAGCCTCAAAGTTACTGGTGTTTAAGCGAGGGGATGGTGATCCGATTGCACTTGTGGATGGTAAGGTTCTGACATTTTGGCGAACGGCTGCTGCATCGGCATTAGCGGCAGATTACCTAGCGAGAAAAGCCGCTTCACAGCTACTGATTTGTGGTACAGGTAATCTTGCTCCTTATTTTGCTTGGGCGTATGCGGCGATTCGTCCAATCAAGCACGTTTATATTTGGGGTCGTAATCCAGACAAGGCCGTGGCAACGGTAGATAGAATTTTGTCTTCTAGCGAATATCAGTCATTGCCTGCTGAACGTCAATTTGACATCTCCATTGTTGAGACTCCAGATCAAGTGATTAATCATGTTGACATTGTCAGCTGTATTACCGCTTCAGCAACGCCACTGTTTAATGGAAATGCTGTTCAAGCTGGTACGCACATTGATTTGGTCGGTAATCACGATCTCGATAAGCGTGAATGCGATACTCATGCAGTTCAACGATCAGAGGTTTACGTTGATAGTCGGGTCAATGTGCTCGCAGAAGCCGGGGATTTATTGATCCCAATTCAAGAGGGCGTATTTACTCCGGAGGAGGTTCGAGGTGAATTGCCTGAACTTTGCGCCCAACAAGTCGCTGGGCGTCAGAGTGATAAGGTGATCACCTTATACAAATCAGTCGGCAGTGCCTTAGCTGATTTGGCCGCAGTAAAAGCGGTGTTAGTCGAAAGTGGCATTGATAGCCATGCATGAGCATTTTTGCTCGCCTTTTAAAATTGCATACAATATACATATAGGGAAAGAAGTTCATGAAAGTTGATTGGAAAGGTGTATATCCAGCAGTAAGCACACAATTTCGTAAAGATCAGTCGATCGATTTAGATGCAACCCAAACGGTCATTGATAATCAGATTAAAGATGGTGTGAATGGCATCATCTGCCTTGGCACCGTAGGTGAGAACTGTGCGCTATACCCAGATGAAAAACGCCAAGTATTGAAAGCCGCGCAAGAAGTGGTGAACGGTCGTGTGCCACTTATCGCAGGGACTGCGGAGTCAATTACCACTGCGGCGATTGATTACATGCAAGATGCAAAAGAAATTGGTATTGATGGTTGCATGGTGATGCCAGCGATGGTCTACCGTACTTCTGAAAGTGAGACATTCGACTACTACCGTACACTGGCAGAGGCCACGCCAGAAATGCCAATCATGATTTACAACAACCCGGTCTCGTATGGTGTTGATGTGAATCTGGATATCATGGCGAAGTTGGCTGAGTTTGAAAACATTGTCGCAATCAAAGAGTCGACAACCGACACACGCCGTATTACTGAGCTTTATAATACGTTTGACGATCGTTTTACTGTGTTTAGCGGTGTAGATGACATTGCATTGGAATCATTAATGTTAGGCGCGACTGGTTGGATTTCGGGCCTGACAAACGCATTCCCAGAAGAATCCGTTGCGATTTACAAACTGGCGAGCCAAGGTCGTTACGCAGAAGCTCTAGAGATCTACCGTTGGTTCTTACCATTGCTTCGTTTAGATACGATCCCAACTCTTGTTCAGTGTATCAAACTGGCCGAACAAGTGTGTGGCCGTGGTTCAGAGCAAGTACGAGCGCCACGACAACTGCTTAAAGGCGAAGAACGTCAGCAAGTTATTCAGTTGGTTGAACATGCATTGGCAACCCGTTTAGACCTTTCAAAATACAATCTGTAATTGGCTGTTTAGCAGGGCGTTAGTCGACGCTCTGCTCATTCTTGATGTTTCAAAAAAATGAGAGGAGGAAGCCATGAGTACGTCAAACAAGGACTATGTCAGCTTTCAACACGTTAAGAAAACTTATGATGGCACCAATCTGGTTGTAAAAGATTTCAATTTGGATATTGCACCCGGTGAATTTGTCACCATGCTAGGACCATCGGGTTCTGGGAAAACCACCTGTTTAATGATGTTAGCAGGGTTTGAAACCGCAACAGGCGGGGAGATCTATATCGACGGTGTCCCCGTGAACAACCTTGCTCCGCACAAGCGTGATATCGGCATGGTATTTCAAAACTACGCACTATTTCCCCACATGACCATTGCCGAGAATCTTGCCTTTCCTCTGAAAGTACGCAAGTTATCGAGCGATATTGTTCAGAGTAAAGTCAAGAACGTCTTGGATATGGTTGAACTGGGGCATGTTGCTAACCGTTACCCCAAGCAACTTTCTGGTGGTCAGCAACAGCGAGTCGCGCTTGCTAGAGCATTGGTGTTTGAGCCTAAATTGGTGTTGATGGATGAGCCCCTTGGCGCATTGGACAAACAGCTTCGCGAACAGATGCAAATGGAGATCAAGCATCTTCATGAAAAACTCGGCATTACGATTTTGTATGTGACTCACGATCAAGATGAAGCGCTGACGATGTCTGATCGCATTGCTGTGTTTAATCAAGGGGAAGTACAGCAACTCGCTTCTCCTACCGAACTGTATGAAGCGCCGAGCAATACCTTTGTCGCCCAGTTTATTGGTGAAAATAATCAACTATCAGGAAGTGTGCAAAATATCGCATCGTCACATTGTGTGGTTCAGGTTGGCAAAGAGCGTATTTATGCGACACCTGTGAGAGTGAATGAAGTCGGTAAACCTACCACGTTGTCAATCCGACCGGAAAAAATACAGATTCAGCCTGAACTAAATCAATGTGATAACCACGTATCAGGCATTTTACGCGAGCTGATTTATCACGGTGACCATTATCGCTTGGTGGTTGAAGTAGAAACGGTTGGACGCCTTGTTGTTAAGTTACCGAACGATAGTCGCACACAACTGGAGCTTGCACCGGGCACACTGTGTCGAGTTGGTTGGAACCTTCAAGATTGTCATGCTCTTGATGGCATACCAGCATCAAATGAAGAGGTGGCCGCATGAGTCGAGAACTCACCTCGTTAAACTCAGTGCTTGAAGTGGAGCGACAGTTTGCTCATCCGCCTCAGGATCTAAAAACACAGTTGAAGAAAGCGGAGCGAAGAAAAACCATTCGATCTGTGATGCTTACGCTGCCATTAGTTTGCTTTATCTTACTGACTTTTGCTTTTCCTATTCTTGAAATGCTCTATCGCAGTGTCGACAATCGCGCGATCCCACAGGCTTTACCTCAAACGGTCAATGCGATAGAAAAATGGGACTATCAAGGCCTTCCACAGCCAGAGGTCATTCAAGCCTTTTCGACGGAAGTGTTGGCTTTGTACCAGAGCAAAACCTTACCTAAAATCGCGAATCGCATGAACATAGAAGTGTCGGGTATGCGAAGCTTACTGATGAAAACAGGACGTAAGTTGTCTCGGCTCGATGCAATGCCAACCACGGTGAGTGAGTTAGCCTTGCTTGATAAGCGTTGGGAAAACGCCAAGTATTGGGCCGCGCTAAAAAACCTCAGTGGCGCACTAACCATGAATCATTATTTAGCTGCGCTGGATATGCAAGTGAATGATTCGGGAGAAATCGAAGCCCAACCACAAAAACGCCAGATCTACGTTGACCTTTTCTTTAAAACTTTTTGGATGTCGATCTTAATCACCTCAATTTGTTTGGTGATGGCGTACCCAGTGGCTTACCTTTTGGCTAACTTACCGGATAAGCGTGCCAATTTGCTGCTGATAGTTGTGCTGTTGCCTTTTTGGACCTCGCTGTTGGTTCGCACGACATCGTGGATTGTTTTGCTGCAAAACCAAGGGGTGATAAACGATTTACTCATCTGGAGTGGCGTAACCACTGAGCGGATTCAGATGATCCATAACACTTTTGGAACGGTGGTTTCAATGGTTCATATTCTGTTGCCTTTTATGATCTTACCGTTATATAGCGTTATGAAAGGGATCAGCCCTACCTATTTTCGAGCGGCTCGTTCGTTAGGAGCGACACCTTTTGTGGCATTCGTTAAAGTTTATATGCCACTAACTCTGCCGGGTATTGGAGCTGGCGCATTGCTTACGTTTATCCTGTCGATTGGTTTCTATATCACCCCTGCATTGGTGGGTGGAAGAAGCGGACAGATGATCTCGAACATGATTGCTTACCACATGCAAACTTCACTGAATTGGGGAATGGCAGGGGCGTTAGGTGGATTGCTGCTGTTTGTTGTATTGGCGCTGTTTTATGTGTTTAACCGAGTCGTAGGCATTAATAATATTAAAGTTGGGGGTTGATCATGGCGTTACCAAATTATGCGTCAAAAGGTGAACGAATCGCCTACATGGGGTATTTGCTCTTTTGTGGCTTTGTGCTGTTTTTTCTCATTGCACCAATCCTTACCATTATTCCTTTATCGTTTAATGCAACACCTTATTTTACGTTTACCGAGGGAATGCTAAACCTTGATCCAGAAGCATATTCAGTGCGCTGGTATAAAGATATGTTCACTAATGAGCAGTGGTTGCTGGCGCTAAAAAACAGTACTTTCATTGCTTTGATGGCGACCCTTATTGCGACAGGATTGGGAACGTTGGCCGCGTTGGGTTTGGCGAGCAGTCATTTGCCGTTTCGAAATACGATCATGGCATTGTTAATCTCGCCAATGATTGTTCCTGTGATCATCTCTGCGGCGGCAATGTATTTTTTCTATACGCGCTTGGGGTTATCCCAAACTTACATGGGTATCATTTTAGCGCATGCAGCATTAGGAACGCCGTTTGTGGTGATCACCGTGACTGCAACGTTGAGTGGATTTGATCAGAGTTTGGTGAAAGCTGCCGCAAGCTTAGGGGCAAATCCGGTCTATACCTTTCGCCATGTTACATTTCCTTTGATTCGGCCCGGCATGATCTCCGGTGGTTTGTTTGCGTTTGGCACCTCGTTTGATGAAGTCGTGGTGGCGCTGTTTTTGACAGGTGCAGAGCAAAAAACCGTACCAAGACAGATGTGGTCGGGGATTCGTGAGCAGATCAGTCCTACGATATTAGCGGTTGCCACACTTCTGATTTTTATGTCCGTTTGCTTGTTGGTGACTCTCGAGATTTTACGCCGCAGGAATGTACGTATTCGAGGTATTCAAGAGTAAAACAGATTTTCGGTTACACGGATCCTTTCGTCCAGGCATGACTCTCCAATATTGACCGAACGCGCCTCTTAGTAGGCGCTTTTTTATTCCCAAGTTGATCTTATTTAGTGTTTACTCAGTTATGAGAGGTGGCACTTTCAAACCGGACTTTTGTCCTGAAACTTTGGTTGTTTTCCTCATTATGATTGCGCTATCAGAATGAACGAGGAAAAAACAATGACTGCTCACATTGCAGGTTCTGCCGAAGATTTTGCTTCAACCGTAATCATGCCGGGCGATCCGCTACGTGCGAAATACATAGCTGAAACGTACTTAGAAGATGCCAAGTTAGTGACCGACATTCGCAATATGTTGGGTTATACCGGTTACTACAAAGGTCAACGTATCTCTGTCATGGGCCATGGTATGGGTATTCCATCTATGGTGCTTTACGGTCACGAGCTGATTAATGACTTTGGTGTTAAGCGTATCATTCGTATTGGTAGTATTGGCGCGACACAAAAAGATGTCCACATGCGTGATGTCATTTTGGCGCAAGCTGCGGGTACGGACTCACCGACTAATGCGAAACGCAGCAGCGGATACCACATGGCGACATCGGCAACGTTTGAACTGCTTCACAGCGCTTACATGTCTGCGAAAGAAAAGGGCATTGATGTCAAAGTGGGTAACATCTTTACCGGCGATCTTTACTACGATCCTGACGAAGACATGATCCCGGCACTTGAACGTTTTGGCGTACTGGGTGTGGATATGGAAGTCGCGGGTTTATATGGATTAGCGCATCAATTTGGTATTGAATCTTTAGCGATTTTGACCGTGTCTGATCACTGTATCACGGGTGAAGAAACAACGGCTGAAGAGCGTCAACTGTCATTTAACAATATGATTGAAATTGCGTTAGAGACGGCAATTAAAGCATAACGATACCCTGTAAAACATACTGTGAGAGCTGGTAAATTCAGCTCTCTATTCGATCAAGAACATCTACCTTATGAGCCCTTGGAGTGAACAATGAAAAATAAAATGACACTCACTGCGATAAGTTTTCTCGCCAACTTTATTATGGCGGGTTTCGCAACCCAATTTGGCATGCTTGTTGAACCGCTTGCTAATGCTTTTCACGCGAATGTCAATGAAGTCGCGTCTATTTTCTCCCTACTAAATGGTGGCGCATTAGGCGGAACCATTGCGGCTTTCTTCTTAATTGAAAAAGTCGGTATCAAACGTATGACCGTGTTGTGTTATGGCGCAATTTCAGCATCTGCATTGAGCCTTTATGTCGCGCCATCGCTATTTATCGTGATGCTTGGTATGACCGTTATAGGTTTCTGTGGCGGTGTCGGTTTGTGTATTGCCGGAACAATTGTTGTATCGGTTTGGAAAGACAAAATCCAAAGTACGATGTTGGTTGTTCAAGATGCGACGTTCAATATCGCGGGTGTGGTTTTTCCATTGATCACCACATATGCCCTTACCAATGCCATGAACTGGAGCATCAGTTACTTGAGTGTTGGGGTCGTCGCACTTGCAACCATGTTTGTCGCGATGTTGACCAATTTTAACCAATGTGGTGGTGAGAGCGGCTCTGAGAAAGAAGCGAAATCAGAGTGGAACTTTGGCATCATCAGTGGTGGTATTGGTCTCTTCCTAGGAATGCTAGCGCTATACACATTCTTAACGTGGGCACCGATGTTTGTGAAAGAGAAGTTTGATATTCCATTTGAGCAAGCGGGTAACATCATTACGCAATACTGGTCAGCCGCTTTAGTTGGCGCATTGGTTTCTACCGTGATTGTGTCACGCATGAAGATCCAAACATTCTTGTTGACTATTATTTCGGTCGCAATGGTTATCACTAGCGTTATCGTAACCACGGACAAACTTGAATGGCTATCTTACCTTACTTACGGTTATGGTTTTGCGTGTGCGGCTCTATACAATGCGTTTATTGCGTATGGGGTGTCCTTTGTTCGAAATGCAACCAGTAAGAACGTTTCTTACATTCTTATCAGTGGTAGTGCGGGTGCGATGTCTAGCCCAGCCATCAGTTCTGTGTTGGAAAGCATCGTTGGTCTGCAAACAGTGATGTATGCGATTCCAGTGATTTATGGTGTGATCGTGGCAATGCTGTTGGCTTCAATGAAGTTTAAAACAGCGTCTCAAAACCAAGTTCAAACAGCATAGTAAACGCGTGAGCCACTCACTAAAAGGTCTGCACTTTGCAGACCTTTTCTGTTTCAATATGAACGATGCAGGACGATGATTCGTACACGTTACGACACCGTATCGCGATGACTCAAAAAAGCTACGACTCAACAAAGCTGCGGAGGCCGTTTAAATCCAGAATGCGTAAGCCTTTTTTCTCTTTGGCAATATAACCTTTGCTCTCAAGTTCTTTTACCGCCCGACGATACACTCGATCAGACGTAGCAAATCGCTCTGCCTCAAGATAGTTTTTTTGAAAGCCATCAACTGGGAGATCGTTTAAATATTGACGATAAATGTCATACGCGACGTTATAAGTGATCGGATAGAGCAATCGTCGAGACAGTATTTCTAATGTATCTTGATAATCGATGGCAATCGCGCTCGCAAAATAAAGTGATAGGCGAGGCTGCTCTAACAAGCACTGTTGTAATTTTTGCGCGTCAATGATCGCTACTTCAACGGGTTCAATCGGCATGATGTCCATTTGGCAACGATAACCAGTAAAAAACTCCATCTCACCAAAAACTTGTTGTTCACACTCAAGCGTACCAAGTAAGAATGTCTTCCCATTTCGCGCGGTAACGCCCATCGAAACACGACCAGAGTCGACAAGGTACAAGTTATCTACATGTTCTCCTTGGGTGAGTAGCTTTTCATTTTCATCAAATATTCGGCGCGTGCAAATACAATCTCGAATGGCTTGTTCGATGAGTTGTTTATCTTGACTCCATTGCGCCTCAAAGCGTCCTTTTCCTAGGGTTTGTAGCTGCATTTAGTTACCTTGAATCGTAATTCCGGCTTGTTCAAAACGTGCCATTACGGGCTTGTGATCGTGTTGATACCAGTTAGCGGGCATGTTCGGTTTAAGTAGAACTTTTTCACTCTTGCTGATCACAACATAATGCAAAAAATCGTTTAGTGTCTTTTGCATCGCTTCCCATGTCATGTCTCCATCTTTATGGATGGTTTTGAGCAAACCAATGACTGCATTTTCGGGAATCAGTGGCTCGATAATGGCATTTTTACGCGTTTGAATTGACGCTGAAACAGGTAGATTTGCACGTGCCGTTTCCCAGCACACTTTGTTGCTTTTAGTGACAAGGTTATGTTGGTAACAATAGTAGCTAAACAAAAAGCGCGACAGGTTTTGCCAGCGCTCGGTTTGGACTTCTAACCAGATGTGTTGTAGCTCAATGTCGGCGTCGGTCATAGATACAGTTCGGATAAGAGATTTTGGCGTAGTGTAACTGCGTTTGCACGGTTCGAAAAGCAGCACTACCATCAGTCAAAATTGATCTTAGTAATCTTAATCAATCATAGCCATTTCAATGAATCTCAGTGGCTGCAATTCGATGAGCGTAAACTTAAACTCTTTTCATGATCTCAGAGCCCATTGGCTGTTGGTGTCGCAAGTTAGAAAATTGCTTTCTTCCGGTCTTTAAAATAGAAAAAGGCGCTTATAGCAATAAATAAAACGAAATAGTAAAAGAAAGAAGACAGCGACGCGATGAAGTCGATGTAATGATCTATTTGCTCTTGAGTGTAATGTTGAGAAAGCAATTTGTAATAGTAGGCGTACAAAATGCCGATGAGACCGTAGCCGAGATTGAACATCAACCCTTTGAAGCTGAGTACGGTTGCCCTGTTGTGGGACTCAGTCTTTTTATTGAGGTGATAACTGATGAAAATGTTTACCGTCATCACGATGAAAATCAAAATCAGGGCAGGAATGACCCCATAAATTGACCAACCAAGACTGATCCAATAGTAGGTCGCCATGGTTGCCAACCCCATGATGGCAATGAACTTTTTCGGCGCGATGCGTTCAGCCAATCGGCGGCTTTGTCCTGCGAATACTATTTGCAATAAACTTATTCCCGCACCAATAAGACCAAAATAAATGATTGGAATATCAATCGCCCGATAGTATTGGCTATTCATGGTTAAGAACATGCGCGAAGTGTGCTCGAACAAGCTGTAATAGAGCAAAATGAAGAGTACATAAGGCGTAGATAGCACCCATTTCGCCGTATTAAGTGTCAGTTTCATGCTTTCGATTGTAGAGGTGAGCTTGTGCCCGTCAGTTGATGGTTTCTTTTTCTCTTCCCTCATACTGAATGCGGCGTAGATGGCGATCATAGCGACAATAAGTGTCGCATAAACAGGGATGCGCATGATGTCTTGCGTGCTCTCAGGGTTAGGTAAACCGAGGAACTGATACACACTCGCCATAAAGTTAACGTCGTACATCGCTGCGCCAACTAAAGTGACGACAATCCCGACGCTAGAGGCGATACGAAGTTGGATTTGTAAAACACGTGGCCATAACTCTTCTTTACCTTGTTCTTTTAAGGTGTCGTAAGCGAGAGCCTCATCCGCACCACTTGCCAAGGCCATCGCCAAGCCGCTCAGCACCCGGTTGATCAAAAAGACAATGAAGACGAATGAGGAGTTGCCAGTAGGAACGAACGCGATCATGGCGATTTCAATAAACATGACAATCGAAGAGAGCACCACGAGTTTTTTGCGGCCTAAGGTATCGGCAAAAGCCCCTGATGGTACCTCTGCAAGAACGATCGTTGCGGCCCATACCACATTGAGCATGGCAAATTGTGAGAGGGTTAAGCCGTAATCTAAGTAGAGTAGGGTGAATACCGGATAGTAAAAACGTGCAAAGTAACTGCTTCTGAACATCAGGAAGTAGCGCACATTACGAATTTTTAGGATTTCATGATGTGTCATGAATAATTCAACATTTTGAATAACATAAGGTTATGTATAACCCGTTTTAAGCTAAGCATCAATGTGAATCCGAACATTCAAGTGGTGCTCATACCGTTCAAGCTAACTTTCTTGTTTAATACTCTTATCAATAAAATCCTATGTGGAATATGGCCTACAAGAAAAGTAATTTCAGAAATACAAGAAGTTTGAACACGATTTGCGGTATCATGCACAATTGTTCCAACTGTCGTGACTTATGAATATACCCACTGTTCCTCCCAAACCCTCCAATGTCTCTTGTTCAAACTGTCAGGCATGCTGCTGTCGTCTTGAAGTGATGATTATTTCTGGCACCGGTGTTCCAGACAAATTTATCAAACGTGATCAGTACGGTGGCGAGACAATGTTACGGCTAGACGATGGATGGTGCGCGGCTTTAGACAGAGACAGTTTAATGTGTTCAATTTATGAAAACCGTCCTTGGATTTGTCGTGAATTCGAGATGGGTTCGGGTGAATGCATGGATGAGCGAGATAAGTTCTTATAAATTCGTTTCTTAACGATGCATTATCTGAACTTTTTGTCATCACAACGTTTGAGTTTTCAAGATGGCTTTGTCCGTTTCCCTCAATGTTTTTCCTCCCAAGGCTTTGGTGTTAATGACGTGTCAGCCCACGTTCGGCTGACACGAAATTGCTCTGAAGTACATATAAAAACCCATGCCCGCAATCCAAATCAATGACTTGTCCGGAACCTTCACGGGTGATACAGCGTAGTTCAGACGTACTTATTCTGGTTGGAAAACATAGTTTTTACGCTTGCCGAAAAGAACGGCAAAGGCGGGTATTACAAGCCACATATGGAGAGTGACCAAGTCGGGTATAGGAAGATCGAGAGTCTGAGTTGCGTATGTCACTAATCCACTTCCACTAAGTTGAATAAAACCCAACAAAGCGGCAACAGTGCCTGCTTGATTGGGAAATACGCTCAGTGCTTGTGCCGCTGAAGGGGCGATAATGCCTGCAAAACCAATAGAGGCGATAAAGATTGGCAACATAAAGCTCCAAGCAGTCAACTGGTGAGCAAATACTTGCAGAAAAATACCGGATGCTACGGTAAGAATTAAGCCAAATCGTAATACATTTTTTCGATTGAATTTCTTTATCGCTAACGGGGTGACTATGTAGGCTAATATGTTAATAACGGCATTGATGGTAAACCAAAGCGTAAACTCAGAAGCCGTTAACCCTACATGAGATACTAACCAAATAGGTGCTGATGTAATGTATGCCAGCACCGCGCTAGTTGTAAGCGCACAAAGCGTGGCATGAAAGACAAACGTTGGTTCTTTTAAGATTGCTATAAAATGTTTAACGCCAATGAATGGCTGTTGATTTTGTTGTTCGCTTCGTGGCATCTCATTGACAAATCGCCAAACTAGTACACCGACTACCAAGCTAATTATTGCGAGAAATGCAAAGTTTGACCGCCAGCCATAGTGAATTGTGAGCCAATGACCTAAAGTTGGTGCTAAAGCAGGTACGCTTGCCATAGCGCCATTAAGGTAGCTGATCATGTGGCTACTTTGTGACGCATTAAAGTTATCTTTCACTAATGCAAATGCGACCACTGTTGTTGCGCTGGCGCCAAAACCTTGAGCAAATCTGGCCGCAAGAAGTATGTCAATAGATGACGCGAAATACACAACAACAGAACTCACTACATAGATGGCGACGCCCAAATAAGCAATTGGCTTTCGACCATATTTGTCTGATAGAGGCCCTACAATAAGTTGTCCCACCCCTAAAGAGATCATAAAAAAGGTAATAGAGGCTTGGAGGTTTTCAAGTTCGACGTCCAAAGAGGACGCAATATCGTTAAATGCGGGTAGATAGATATCAATCGCTAGCGGGCTAAGCACGATGAGCGCCATCGCAATACTTGCGAGTGTTATTGAGTGATTTTGATTAGTTTTCATGTTGTTCCGGATATAAAATGAAATTCGCTGCTTACGGTGTGCTTAATCTAGTTGTTCGAATTCGAAAATTAGGTATCGAGCACCGCAAGTCATAGGGTGATGACAAGCAATCGCGAAAGAATTTAACCCAATATATTGTGCTGAAAACATGACAATTGTCTGGTTAGAAGAACGATTTAAACGGATATAAGAGTTAAGAGAATTATCGAATATGGATGAGGTTTTGTTGCAGGATGGCTATGATCTTTTTCGAGGTTTTGTAGAGAATCAAGCTCTTCGAAAGGTTATTGTTAATAAAGGGGAATACATCATTAAACAGCACCAAATGGTCAAAGATGTGTATTGGGCATCTCCGGCTAAATTTACGATTAGGCATACTGCGGAGAATGGGAAAATACTCAGCTTAGGTGATTACTCTTTAGCTGATAATCTTTTGGTGAAGTTGAATACTTTTCTCAAAAGTTAAGTTCATTTGATATGATTGCGGCAGATAAACTGGAGCTTTTAGTGATTCCAACAGAACATCTAAGAGATTTTTTGTTGAGAGAAAGTAAAGCGGCCTTTTGGCTCAATCATCGCATTGCGACTATTCAGCAATTTACAATGCACATTGCTTTAGAGCGAGCGTTGTACCCTCTTAAATTCAATATTATAAAAGATCTGGTCCAAAGACATACGTCACAGACGCCTTGGATCAACCATGCATATATGTATCAAGAAGCTGAAAGATTTGGTTGTACAGAACGAGCTTATGCCCGAGTGATTCGGGAGCTTATTGATAACGGTGCAATTATAAGACAAGGCGACAAATCAACACTGATACCCGTCGATATTGAACGTCTCAAGGCGATACTAACGACATATCAAGAGTGATCCGAAAGCGCTCAAATTATGGTTTATTCTTCAGTCGACTTTTGGTTCTCCTTAATTGGTGCTTAATCTTGGGGAGGGGAGTGAGTAGTAATTGCTCTCCCTCTATTAGTATAAAAATGCAAAGCGATTAGTATAAAAATACAAAGCTATAGCTTTTAGCTACCGGTTTCTTCGTAACGATTACTTCTCGCTGGGGGCTTTTTCCTCTCCCAAAACTCCTATGTTCACAACATCTGTGCAGAATTTGCATAGGTCCTGTTCCATTCCTCTGGTTTTTCCAAATGCACCGATCTCTATAATGCACGCCATCCGCTACGGCGAGTCTTATCTACAAAGAGAGTGTCGAGTATGACTAAGAAATATGAAAATGCAGTGTTAGATGATCAAGCACTGATTGATGGCCTTAAATCAATCAACCCAGCATGGGGTGACATGACAGTACGTGTTGCTGGTGAAGCATGGGGATTGCCTTTAATTGATCAGAAAACTAAAGCTCTAATTAGTATTGCGATTGACCAAATGGCTTTAAATGTCACCGGTGAAGGTAACCCATTTGGTGCACATGTTGATATGGCGCTTAAGCAAGGCGCGACGTATGCAGAGCTAGAAGAGCTCATTGTATTTGCATCGGCATACACAGGTTTTAATAAGGGTGCAACCACTATGGGAGCATTGAACAAAATCCGTCACGAACGAGGAGATTTCTAATGGCTATTCCAGGATTAAAGAAACCAGATCACATTGGGTTCACGGTTCCAAACCTCGATGAAGCGATTACATTCTTCCGAGAGCACTTTGATTTTGAATTGGCTTACGAGTTTGGTCCATTCGCTTCGACTGACGATTGGATGCAAGATCATTTAAATGTTCACGCACGAGCGGAAATCACCAAGATTGCAGTGATGAGCGCGAAGGGGATTAACTTAGAGATCTTTGAATACGCAGACACGATAGAACGCAATAAGACAGCACCAAATAACGCCGACATTGGCGGTCATCATCTTGCTTTCTACGTTGAGGATATGGACGCGGCCGTTTCGTATCTAAAAGATCAAGGTATTAAAGTGCTTGGTGAGCCAACCATCATGACTGAAGGCCCAACGGAGGGCGAATCATGGGTCTACTTTATGGCACCTTGGGAATGCAGTTAGAGCTTGTGTCTTATCCAAAGGTAAAGCTTACGCAAAAACTCTTCTGTGAAGCTGTTTGACCCACGATGAACATTATATTTATTGCTCTGATTGTGTTCGCGGGCATGGGGCTGTCTTTCGAGGCAGGCCTTTTAGGTCCTCTAGGCGAGCAAGTCGGTCACTTATGGGCAACCTTGAGTATCTTTGGTGTGGGTACAGCGCTGCTTTGGATGATTCGTCATTTTACTCCGCAAGGAAAGTTCTCTGCTTGGAATACCATTCCAAAATGGCAACTTATCGGTGGTTTATTAGGGCCTATTTACGTGGTCACACTAACGTTATCGACACCGATTTTGGGAGTGGCGATGACCATGGTTTGCGTTTTGCTCGGGCAAATTACGAAGAGCTTTGCGATTGACTACTTCGGCTGGTTCGGTATGACAAAACAAGCCACTAATCCATTGCGTATGCTTGGTGTGGTGTTTATTTTTCTGGCACTTTGTTTTGTCTACTTGGGAGGGCAGTAATGACACTAATTATTTTACTTGCGATTGCGTCAGGCATGGCCCTGAGTGCTCAAGCGGCGATCAACGGCCAACTTGGCGAAAAAGTGGGGGTGATTGAAAGCTCTTTACTTACATTTAGCATGGGTACGGTCATTACTGGGCTATTGATTTTTTTCTTTGAACCGAGTTATGACGCAACGCTGTTAACGGTGCCTAAGTGGCAACTTGCGGGAGCACTGTTTGGCATTATCTATATGATCGTAATGGTTGCAGCTGTGCCTAAAGTTGGTGTCGCCATCGCCACGGTGGCAACTATTTTAGGTCAGATGATCATGAGCCTAGTGATTGATACCCAAGGCTGGCTTGGTAATGCACCGATTGAACTGAATTATTGGCGTATTGCAGCAATGGTGTGTATTGCGTGCGCATTGGTTTGTATTTATCTCGCAAATGCTCAAACACAAAAAGTGTTAGAAGCGCCTGTGACAAAAGAAAACATGACTAACCTTATAAAGGATCCAAAATATGTCAGCTAAAACACTCATTGTCTTTTTTAATCTAAAATCGACGACTAACGAAGCCCTTTACCTCCAATGGGCAAAAGAGTCTGATCTGCCAACGGTAAACAAACTGAGTAGCGTTTCATCTTTGAGGTGTTTAAAGGCATCAGTATGGTTGGTCAAGATAAGCCGTCACCATGGGATTATTTTGAGGTGATTCAGATTGACTCAGTAGACGCCTTTCTAAACGATATTCAAACCGAAGAAATGCAAAAGATTGTAGAGCAATTTCAATCTTTCACTGAGAATGCGCACTTCATCGTTACTGAAAATATTCTCACTGCATAACCAGTTAACATTCAGGCAAGCTAAGCATTAGCTTGCCTTTATTTGTGTTTAGGCCTTAATCTTTGGCTAGTCTAGCAGACCCTACTTACCTAATAAAAGGGAGAAAGTAAGTGAATTACGATGTGTCTTTATTGGAAATAAAACTATTTTTGATGACAACACAGTTTGGCAATTTCTCTGAAGTGGCACGTCGGCAAGATATGACACCATCGTCAGTATCTCGTAAAATGGCACAGTTAGAAGAGAAAGTCGGCACCAAACTGTTACATCGTCATACCCGTTCGATCTCATTGACCGATGAAGGTGTGGCATTTAATAAGCAATGTACGGATATTATCAATCAGTATGAACGTGTTGTTGAGCACATCGAACAGCGAGCAAATACACCTCGTGGCACCGTTAAAATCAGTGCCCCGGTTGCTTTTGGACGGCTTCACATCGCTCCCTATCTACCGGAACTATTAGAACGTTATCCACTTCTTAAAGTTGAAATTCAGCAGACTGACGCCTTTGTCGATCCCGCCGCAGAGTCGATTGATTTAATGATCCGCATTGGTGTACCGCAAGACTCTTCCCTAAGAATGAAACGTTTTGCCAAGCAGCGCTATATAATGGCGGCAAGCCCAAGTTATCTAAAGTCTTATGGCATCCCAAGTAAACCAGAAGAACTCGAACAACATAACTGTCTTGTGTTTAAGGGCACCAGTGGATTGCAGCGTTGGTTTGTCGGTAAGGATAAATTAGAACCGTATGAGGTTTCTGGGTCACTCTACAGTAACAATGCGGAAACCTTGGTCGTAAGTGCGGTGGGTGGAAGCGGGATAGTGGTTTTTCCTACTTGGTTGATTGGGGAAGAATTAAAGAGTGGTAAGTTGGTCCCTTTACTAGAAAATTACGAAGTTTCGACTAGTCTAGAACAGCAATCTATTAGTGCACTTTATCTTGAGACGGATAACCTTGCAGCAAAAGTGAGGGTAGTGATTGACTTTTTAGAAGAGAAATTCCGTAGCACAAGTAGTCACACCTTATGCTACTGGGACGTTGTCTAGTCTATGAATCTTTCAACGTCTAGTATGCGCCCGCAGAATAGTGCAACTCATAACTGTGGCTATAGATTTCGAGAATGTTACCAAACGGGTCTTCCATATAGATCATTCGATATGGCTTTTCTCCTGGATAATAATAGCGGGGTGCTTTCATACGTTTTTTGCCCCCGGCCGCGACAATCTTTTCTGCGAGTCCCTCTACATCAGGGTCTTGCACACAAAAATGAAAGATACCTGTTTTCCAATACTCAAAGTTATCTTCTGGGTTTTCTTGATCTTTAAATTCGAAGATCTCCACACCAACTCGGTCACCAGTAGACAAGTGAGCAATTCTAAATCGTTCCCATCCAGCGCCAAATACATCGGTACACATTTCACCTATCGCCGAGTCATCCTCAAGAATCTCGGTGGGTTTCATGATCAGATACCAGCCTAGAACCTCAGTATAAAATTTTACTGCCGCATCTAAATCAGGAACCGAAATGCCAATATGGCTAAAAGATCGCGGATAGGTATGGTTGGTGTTCGGTGGGGTAATCATTGTTAGCATCTCCTTGCGTTTATTAGGAAGTATTCCATTTACAAAGGATAGACCAACTGAAGCGATATATGATGAGTATCGTGTATTAAGTGTTGGGGTTAAATAAGGAACTAAGAACAGAGGAAAACAGCTTTCGTTGTATGGGCCATAAACTGATTCTAAGTAAAAATGAACTGGCCAATGCAGGGCTGGGCATTGACCAGATCTTAACGGTAGCAGTGTTGCTTATCTCACAAGTGCGCTTTCTTGTGATATATGAATTGCTGTACGTTTATCAAGGCGGCCACTCATGCGAGTTAGAACGAGTGCTATGAGAACGATTAAGGCACCAACCCAAGGGGTATGCATCAATCCCATTTCAGACACAATCATACCGCCACCCCATGAACCAAGAGCAATCCCCACGTTAAACGCCGCAATGTTTAGACCAGAGGCAACATCTACTGCATCAGGGGTATATTTTTCAGCCAGTTTCACGACATAAACTTGCAAGCCAGGCACATTACCGAATGCAAAGGCCCCCCAAACTAAAATGGTTGCTACTGCTGCTATAGGGTTAACAGCTGTAAAGTCAAATATAACGAGGACAGTAGCGAGCCCAGAAAAAATAATCGTCAGCGCTTTAATTGGCCCCATCTTATCGGCCATTTTTCCGCCCCAAATATTACCAATTGCCACGGATACGCCGTACACCAACATAATCAAGCTAATCGCATTGGCGCCAAATCCAGTTTCCTGTTGCAAAATCGGAGCAAGGAAAGTAAAAGCGGTAAAGGTACCACCGTAACCCAATGCCGTAATTGCATAAACGAGTAGTAATCTTGGTTGGGTTAATACCTTTAGCTGCGATGACAATTTAGCGGCAGCTGGCTGTTTTAGGTTGCTTGGTACTAAGAAAGCACTGCCTATTAGCGCAATAATTCCTAACATTGCAACGATCAGAAAAGTTGATTGCCAACCAAAGGTTTGACCAATATAGGTGCCAATTGGAACACCTGTCACTAGCGCAACCGTTAATCCTGTGAACATAATCGCAATCGCACTTGCTGCTTTTTCTTTGGGTACTAAGCCTGTCGCAATCGTAGAGCCGATAGAGAAAAATACGCCATGGGCTAAACCAGTCAAAATACGAGCGACGATAAGGGTGTTGTAACCGGGGGCTTGCCATGCCAATAAGTTGCCAATCACAAATAGAGACATAACCGCAAGGAGCACATGCTTACGGTTCCATTTCCCCGTAAGCGCGGTTAAAACAGGGGCACCAATTGCAACGCCCAATGCATAGAGGCTCACTAGCAGTCCAGCGGATGGTAGTGAGACATTTAGGTCAGAAGCCATGGTCGGTATTAGCCCGACAATCACAAACTCTGTTGTACCGATAGCAAAGGCGCTTAGCGTCAATGCAAGAAGTGCTAATGGCATATCATTTACTCTCTTTATATAAGGTTTTAATGCACAGCAGAAAATCTGATTACCAACCAGTTGCTGTAGCGCTAATCAATGCGAGGATTCTGCGCGGAAATGACTTTGCAAAAATAGGTTATTTAACAAATGATATTTGTTATAAATGCAATAATTGAACGTAAACTGATAGAAATATGGTAGAAAACTATGCGCACAAAATCGGATGATTTAGAAATTCTACTTTCTGTGGTCGATACTGGCGGGTTTACAGCGGCAGCAGATAGTTTAGATATACAGGTCGCAAGGGTATCGCGATCGGTGAGCAAAGTGGAAAGCCAACTTGGCGTGACGATATTAAATCGAACCACAAGACGGATCGAACTAACGGATGAAGGGCGACAATTTGTTGATTCGGTGCGAATAGGATTGATGCAGTTGCAGCGTGCGGAAGATGAGATCATATCTAGAGGGGAACTACCTAAAGGAAAGTTACGTGTTGATGCCGCGAGTCCTTTTGTGTTTCACCAGCTAGTGCCTTTAGTGCAGTCATTCAATCAAGCTTATCCTGATATCGAGTTAGAATTGACCTCTAACGAAGGGTTTGTCGATCTGTTAGAAAAGAAAACCGATATCGCTATTCGCATCGGAGCATTGAGTGACTCAACGTTACATGCGAAGCCTCTGGGCAGAAGTTTGCTTTACATTGTGGCTTCACCTGATTATTTAGCAAAACGTGGCTTTCCGAGTAAAAGTAGCGATTTAGAGCATCATGATACGATCGGATTTTCAACACCCAAAGCGCTTAATAAATGGCCTCTGAAAGGATTTTCAGGGCTAATGCCAACGCTGACCTCAAGTAACGGTGAAACGGTGAGACAGCTTGCTTTAATGGGAAATGGCATTGCCTGCCTATCAGGATTTATGGTGAAAAACGATATTGCTGACGGGAGATTAATTTCTTTGCTAGAAAGGGAAAAAATCAGTCCATCAGACAGAGAACAAATTAATGCGGTTTACTATAAGTCCTCTTCCGTTGCCAAGAGAATCTCAGCTTTCATTGATTTTATTCAGCCAAAACTGGATCTGTAGATTATTTTACGCTTAGTTTATTGCAATTTTAACAAATGTTATTTGTCTTTGTTGTGATAAATATAAACCGTTCAATCTGTTAGTATCCTCCTAAAAAATAAAAGATTACATCGATTCTCAGACTTACTAGGTCTAATATTCTTGGTGCTAGGGCCACGCCTTGGAGTCTTTTCTTTTTCACTAAGCGAATGGAAATGAGATGGAACAATATCAAATTTGGCAATATCGAACAGAGACACACAGTCTTACACTGGGTAAGGCAGAAACGTCAACTTTAGGTGACAACGAAATCTTAGTGCGTAACAAAGCGATTGGCATTAACCCTGTCGATTGGAAATTTATCAAAACAAACCCTTTAAATTGGCCGAACGGTCATGTTCCTGGTGTAGATGGTGCTGGTGTCATTGTAGGAACTGGGTCTAACGTTGATACGAGTTTAATTGGACGCCGAGTTGCGTACCATGGCTCACTAATTCGCCATGGTAGCTTTGCTGAGTGTATTGTTTTGAATGCTGAGCGAGTGATGCTGCTACCTGATAACCTATCGTTTGAACTTGCTGCCGCGTTGCCTTGTCCGATGCTTACCGCGTGGCAAGCATTTGAAAAAATTCCGTTAACCCGTCAAAGAGAAGTGCTTATCGTTGGTTTTGGCGCGGTTAATAATTTGCTGTCCCAGATCCTCGTCAATGCTGGCTATGTCGTTGATGTTGTCTCAGTTAGCTTGAGTGAAGCGCGTGCAAACAAGTTGGGTGTTCGTCAGGTTTACCGAGAGCAGTCTCAAGTCAGCACCAAATATTTCGCTATTTTTGATGCAATTAGTGGGGAAAATGCTGCTCGTTTGGTTTCACTATTAAAAGCCAATGGGCACATTGTCTGCATTCAAGATCGTATACCGAAACCTATTGACCCTCCATTTACTCGTACAATTTCTTACCACGAAATAGCGCTAGGAGCGCTACATGATTATGGCGATAATGAAGATTGGCATGCTTTAATGCAAAATGGTGAAGTATTACTTGAACGTATTTCAAAAAACAGTGTTGAAGTGAGCGTACCTGTAGTTTTTAAATTCGAGCAGATGTCTGATGCATTAGAGCACAGTGAACTCACAAAAATTAAGACGGTAATTACCTTTAGTTAGACGGTATTAAGAAATTAAGTTTAATAATGTCTACTAAGTCTATGATTATTTAGTATTAATAATAATTTTATGACTTTAAAGCTCCGCTGTCGTGGAGCTTTTCCATTTTGGGAGGCAGATGGGGGTGATCGACTGTTACCTATTAACACAATAGCATTTCGGCTTTGTTTCCTAAATCAGGGAACTAAATCATCAACCGACGATCTGATCAGCTAAGTTCACTCAAATACTTAGATCAATGGCCAAGCCTCGCTACAAAACAACTAACTAGAAGCAATATAACCAAGCTTTAATCAATCGTGGTTCATTGACGTTTTGGATTGATGAAGAGGCAATCCAAAACTGGAAACAGGTCAAGCAAGGCAACCGAGGAAGACCTCGTTTGTTTAGTGATTTAGCGATTACGACGGCTCTTATGGTCAAACGGGTATTTTCAATGCCGTTGAGAGGTCTGCAAGGATTCATCAATTCTGTTTTCAAGCTTGCTCAACTGCCATTGTCATGCTCTCATTATTCATGCATTAGTAAGCGAGCCAAAACGGTCAACGTCGCGTTCAAGCCAAAAACTAAAGGAGCTATCCAGCATTTAGCCATTGATGCGACTGGTCTGAAAGTCTACGGCGAAGGCGAATGGAAAGTCAAAAAGCATGGCACTGATGGGAAGCGTCGAGTCTGGAGAAAGCTACATTTAGCGGTCGATACAAACACGCATGAAATGAATTAAGTTTATCGAATGTAAGCGACGGAGAAGCACTTCCAAACTTACTCAAACAAACTCGCCGAAGAATCAATGAGATATCTGGCGATGGTGCTTACGACACAAGGTTGTGCTACGAAGCTATTCGCGCCAAACATGCTGTTCCGCTTATTCCACCGAGGGAAGGCGCAGCCTTCTGGGAGCAAGGTCATTCCCGCAATCTATCGGTCGGCTGTCAGAGGCTATATGGTTCAAATAAGCATTGGAAAAAGAAGTACGGCTACCATAAACGTTCGCTCTCAGAGACGGCGATGTTCCGTGTGAAGAAACTGCTCGGTGGGACATTAAGCTTAAGAAATTACAACGCCCAAGTTGGCGAAACTTACGCCATGATCAAAGCATTAAACAAGCTCACTGGGCTGGGTATGCCTAAAACGATAGTGATCGCCTAACAATTATCCATATGAGGCGAGGTTGTACCTGAACTCGAATTAGGAAACAAAGCCCAATGAATTGATCGATACACAACCACTATTTTTAGTTGTAATTTTCGTGGAAACTCATATCGATTATCTGCATAAAGTGAGTCGTAAATGCTTCAGAGCCTCTCAAACTATGGGAGGTCTTTTCGTAAAAGGTATTATCAAATCGTAAAATCGACGGGTTTAGGTCAGCTGCATCTATTGTCGAGTAGGCCACTTTTTAGAAAAATGGGCAAAGATAAAATAGTAAAATGAAGGTAACTGAAACAAAAAGCCAGTCCGGAGACTGGCAATCAAACTGGGGAGTTTGAAATGAAAATGAAAGCGTTGCTGACTATTTTCAATAAACTGAGTCGCTCGCTGAAGCCAGGCTTTATCATGGTCATCTAGCGTTGGGCTCAGTGCTTTATAAACGCGAGAGTGGTAGTGATTCAACCAGTCTATGTCTCCTTGATCCAGAATGGAAAAATCTAATGCATTGGTCGCGATCGGCGCTAATGTGATGGTTTCGAAGCCATAGAATGTGCCAAATTCATTTTGTTCTACTTCGACCACTTTCATGATGTTTTCAATCCTCACACCATACTCTCCCTCGCGGTAAACGCCAGGTTCATTAGTGATCACCATGCCGGGTTTTAGCGCGACTTCACGGTGGCTTTGAGAGAAATTTTGTGGGCCCTCGTGTACGTTTAAACAAATACCAACGCCATGCCCGGTACCACATTTGTAATCAATGCCGTGTTGCCACAATATGCCTCGCGCCATAATATCAAGATTAGCACCCGTAGAGCCTTTCATAAATCGAGTCTGAGTCAGTCGAATAACCGCTTTAAGCACCAAGGTGTAATCTTTACGTTGCTTAATGGTCGGAGACCCGAAGTGGAAAGTACGGGTGATGTCTGTTGTTCCGCCTAAGTATTGACCGCCTGAGTCCACTAAGAAAAAGTTGCTTTCATTAACGACGGCATTGCTTTCATCATCTGCGGCGTAGTGCATTTTTGCCCCGTGCGCTGCAAACCCAGCAATGGTTCGAAAACTATCACTCACATAGTGACGAGTTTGACGTCGGTAGTTTTTAAGTTGCGCTTCAGCGGACAGTTCAGTAACAAGCCCACTTGGGACTTGGTCGTCTAGCCAGCTCATGAACTTGACTACTGCGACACCATCGTCCGTCAATGACTGTTCGAGGTTGGCCAGCTCGGTCGAGTTTTTGATGGCTTTCATTTCGGTAACCGGGCAGGCCGCTGGCTTTAGCGATACGTAGCTTTCAATGGCGCTAACAAGCAAGCTGTCAGTGTAAGATGGGCTGAATGCAAGCGTTAAGCCCTCACATTGTTGATTCACATACTGGCTAACATACTCATAATGGCGAACGCTGACGCCTTGTTCGTTGATCTTTTTCTCTAACTCTGGGTGCAGTTTGCTTTTGTCGATAAATGCCGTTGCACGATTTGGTTCTACAACCAAGTAGGCTTCTGAAACCGGGCAATACAAGGTGTCACCACCACGAATGTTTAATGTCCACATTATGTCGTCTAACGTGGTGATTAGAATGCAATCCGCCGTATCTTTTTGTAGCCAAGTGCGGATTTTCACGAGTTTTTCTTGGGTGGTAACACCAGAAAAGGCAGTAGGGTGGTCAAAGATTTTGGCTGTTGGACGGTTTGGTCTCTCTAGCCAAATCGGCGTGAGTAAATCAAGGTCGAGAATAAGGCGAATCGCCTTTGGCTCAAGGGTTTGCTTCAGTTCTTGGTAAAACGTGTAACTGATTGAGCGTCCATCCACAGCCACGGCACTATTTTTCGGCAACGTTGCTGCAAGCCATTTTGCAATACTTGGTGTTTCTGGTTGGCGAGCCTTGAACAAATCAATGCCTGTGCCATGCAACTGTTCTTCAGCTTGAATGTAGTAACGTCCATCGGTCCATAAGCCACCACCTTGCTCTGTGATCACCACATCACCAGCTGATCCTGTAAAGCCAGAGATCCAACTGCGAGCTAACCAGTGCTCTGCAGAATATTCGCTATTATGGGGGTCGTTATTGGTCACGATATAAGCGGAGATATCGTTGCTAGCCATCGCATTACGCAGCGATGTTAGGCGTTGGTTTACAGTAGAAGTGGTATTCATGAAAGAGTTCCTAAATTCATGTTTGAACAATAAATATGATGTCCCATTGAGCCTGTTTTAGTGGGATTTTGTTGTCCACACAGCTCCGTGGCTTCGGGGCATCGGATACGAAAGACGCAACCGCTTGGTGGGCTGAGCGGGGAATGGAGAGCGCCGGGTAGCAATTGAACCTCGCGACGTTTCTGATTGGTATCGTGCTTTACGATATTCATAGTGTTCACTAAATGGTCAGCCTTAACCAAAGTGAAATCAGTGAGATAAACAAAAGGGTAGAAAATGCTATCGCAAGTCTTTTAAGAACGTACCAAATCATATTCCATCATTCCTTGGCAATCCGAAGTAGTGTCGAATTGTAATGAATAAAAAATTGGCCTGAGATCCGGGTAAGATACCCAGGCCCAAAGCATGCCATTAGTGGACTTTCACATAGACATTCTTAAGGTAGCATGACGACTCGGGGTTAGTACGCTCATAGCCACCAATATAAGGCTTGATCGAATATCGATCGTTGCCTGGACGGTAAATCGGGATAATTACCATGTCTTTGATAAGCATGGTTGCAGCTTGTGAATAGAGCTTGGGTAGTTTCATCCTGTTAGCACTCCATTCCTCCTGAATACAGTTCAAATTTATATTGTATAAATTCGATGCACAATTGAGTTTTAACACGGTTGTAATAAGGGATTGAAAGGCGAGCTTAATGGTCTCAGAAAGTGAGCCAGAGAAAGATAAATGATGAAAAGTGTATTAGGTTGGCATGAAATAAAGACAACTGGGGAAAAAATCCCTTTCACCTAGCCAGGTTCAAACGGCGCAATGAAAGGGATCATGAAGATGGTTATCGAGTGCTTATTTCACAAGGAAATGTTTAACGAACTCGGTAATTTTTACCATATCTTCAACGGCGATGAACTCTTCAGTCGTATGTACTTTTGCCATGCCAGTTGACAGGTTTACTGTCGTTAACCCTTTTTTGTTGAAGTTGTTTGCATCACTACCGCCACCGGTGCCTTTAGTGAATGCTTCGATACCCATATCGGCAAACGCCGCTTTGATTGCAGTAACGTGCGCGTTATCTTCCTCGATAACAAAGGCATCGTAAGCGCGGCTAGATTCGATTTCTACTTCCGCACCGTGCTTTTGAGCCACAAACTCGAATGTTGAGATCATGTGTTCTACTTGTGCATCTAGTTTTGCACCGTTTAGCGAACGCGCTTCGGCAACGATGGTTAGCTCAGGCATCACGATGTTGGTTGCTTGACCGCCGTTAACCATGCCGATGTTCGCCGTGGTTTCTTCGTCAATGCGAAGTAAGTTCATCTGGTTGATTGCGTCAGCTGCGACCATAATTGCGCTGATGCCCTCTTCAGGAGCCAAACCAGCGTGAGCTGGACGACCTTTAATTGTCGCAACGATTTTTTGCTGACCAGGTGCTGCGGTTACGATAGTGCCGATTGGGCCACCTGTATCCAGTACGATCGCTTCTGTTGACGTAACGTGTGACATGTCGAAGTATTCAGATCCGAAGAGACCACCTTCTTCATGCACCGTGAAAGCGAGTTCTAGTGTTTTGTGCTCAAGGTTTTCAGCTTGAATGCAACGTACTGCTTCCATGATTGCAGCGATACCAGATTTATCGTCGCCACCAAGGATCGTATTGCCTTTCGAGCGGATGATGCCGTCTTCAATGATCGGCTCGATACCAATACCCGGTGTTACTGTATCCATGTGGCAGCTCATTAGAATAGAGCCTTCTTTTTTACCCTCTAGACGTGCGTATACGTTGAAGCCATTCGAAATATGTTCAGGTACAGGCAATTTTTGAACAGTAAAGCCGAGTTCGCCTAACTGTTCGGCAAGTGTTTCTGCGATTTGTTTTTCATTCATTGTTTCGCTATCAATGCGAACCAGTTGGCAGAAGTGATCAATCAGGCGCTCTTGATTAATTTGTGTCATTTGCATGTCTCTTTGTTTATTACTCGAGAATCAGCCGAACGGCGTGGCTCGATAGGGAACAGAACACCTCTTATTACATACCTAGCGGAACTGAAAACTGCGTTGAATCAAAAAACACACCTGCCTGACATTCTTCTGACCATTAAAAGTCATGAAGTGATGGCGTGGTCACGCTCTCTGCTGGTGGGCGTAAAAGCGTTGATTTTCAATTTAACCATAACGTTGTGAAACGACAATTCAGAAAGGTGGAGTGGTTTTTGTAGGCACTGTGATTATTTATTGTACCAATTAAAAAAAGAGACATACAAAGTATGACAAAAGTGGCATTTACCCATCATTGAATTAAATGAATTAGCTTTATCGTGATACATTTATAAATGTAACATCATGTTTCCATTAGTTTTAATAGCATGATGTTTAACATAAAATAACACCAACGCCGATTAAGGTCGTTTGGACATAAATTAATACAATGTACGGTGAAAGGTTATGAACGTGCGTAAACTCACTTTATTGAGTTCTCTAGTTTCAGTGTTAGTTGGTTGTGGAGGTGGGAGCAGCAGTGATAGTGATTCTGGTCAATCTGTTCTTTTGAAAGGCAAAGCGATAGATGGTTATATCATTGGTGCAACCGTTTTTTTGGATTTGAATTTAAACAATCAGCTTGATGCGAATGAGCCAAATGTCACAACACAAGGTGAGGGCGATTTTGAACTAAACATACCGAGTAAGTATCAGCAGTGTGCAAAATATGTTCCTTTAGTGGTAGACGTGCCAGAGGACGCTATTGATACAGATACTCCAGATACGCCAATT
This sequence comes from Vibrio alfacsensis, assembly GCF_003544875.1. Lineage (NCBI taxonomy): Bacteria > Pseudomonadati > Pseudomonadota > Gammaproteobacteria > Vibrionales > Vibrionaceae > Vibrio > Vibrio alfacsensis. Next base: position 1,665,192 of record NZ_CP032093.1, on the reverse strand, counting down.
GGAGAAGCGTATCAAATGGTATTCCCTCCACAATTTGCACTCACAACGGATCAAGATTTACTGAATTTGACGCCACTGACGTCCGTTGTTTGGAAGCAAGTGGAGCAAGAACTTCGCAGCCAACAATCAAGTGGACTATCTTGTGATTCTATTCTTAAAGAGGAAGCGCTACGAGCGGATATTTCACAGCGTCTAAAAGAGCAAGAGTTCCGAGTAGCACAGCGCTACAACGTGACTGCCAATGAGCTATATGGAGATTATGTAGCTAGTGGTGACACCGCTCTGCATGAGTTAGCAAAAGCCTTGGTTCCGGGATTACAAAAATCTTACACTGAAACAAAGCAACTTATTGATGCGAACCCTGAAGCGGATTTCGCTTGGGTAGAGTACTTTTTAGGGGTTTGGGACAGCAGTACCACTCGGTATAATGAAAGTTGGTACCGTTATGAGTTTGTTCAACCATCGAATGGGAACTTCCATTCAGAAACCTATCTGATGTCTGATGATCTAGATACTAAAATATCACTTTACGATAAGCATCAAATGGTTACCAATCAGCGTGATGGTGTGAATATTGAGTCGACAATCAGTTTAGAACCAGCTGAGAGCGGATACTATTGCGCACGTAGTGAATGGCTTGAAACATTGTTGGAAGAATCTTCAGGTGTACGCAATACCATGTATAGCATGGTAGGGGATTGGGATTCATGTTTAACTGCTCGTGGTGAAGTGACACAAGCGTTGGTGACAAAAAACTATCAAGATCATATGTTGATTAGTTATACCGAACATACTTACCACCCAGGTACTGTCAGTGGTTTTGAGCACTTGATTGGGGTAACAGATACGGTCAGTGAGTCAGATTTGAAGCCAGTAAGAGATATTATTGATACCAACTTTTACAGTGAACAAGCCCATGGTGCAGACTATTGGCATCGTACGAAAAATGATTTTAGCGCTGTAGCTAGTGAACCTAGTCAAATCATGACGAGCCATGACAGTGATGGTCGTTGGGAGCGTTTTACCAATTACCGCGATGGCACACATAAAAAAGAGTGTGGGGATTCTGAAGAAAGTTTATCAGTGGAGAGCTGTACAAAGTAAATAGAGTCACTGATTTTGTAAAATACCCGGCAATGCTGGGTATTTTTATATTTATCATAAAGAAAAAGTTAGATCAAAAGAAATAACAATAAGTGAGAAATTGTTTTAAAAGGTCACTTGTCAATAATTGAGGGAAATAAACGTCCTATAAATAGCACTCAACCAAAAAGAGGGCTGTATTATGGGATTCTACACAAGAATACTGGTTTTGTCGGGCTGATATTCATCCTAGCTATTGTGATCGTCTATGCGGTAGTGGATAACAGGAAAGATCGATTTGAAGCGTCTGACATCCCAATTGGTACCTTTGAAGTGCACATGTTTTTCGAACGACACCAAAACCATCTTTGACAAAAATACAATAAATTCATGCTATTGAGTTTTTAGAAACGCATTTTATTTGATAATTTTATTTCACTTTTAAATTCTCGAAAGCAACGATGGTTTGAGGCAGTTTGAAAGGGTACACAAAAACAAACACGTATCCTACATGTTCGGAGTTTAATTATGACAACAAAAACATCGCTTAATCCTGGCCTTGAATACAACAATGAAACGGTTCTATACACAGGCAGTTTTATCACGGTTAATGAAGAACAACCAAAAGCAAATGCGGTCGTTGTACAAAGCGGGAAAATACTCTTTACGGGCACCAAAGATCAGGCTGAAACATTCCTAAATACGAAAAACATCTCTTACCGACATGACGCTCAATTTGAAGGGAAAACAATTGTTCCTGGCTTTATTGAAGCACACATGCACCCGCTGATGGCGGCTCTGTTTACAGGCATGTTCGAGTATGGCGGCCAGTATGATCGCTTAGGTGTTGGTGGCAAACTACTCAAAGGTTGCTCAACGGAAGAGAGGTTAAAAGCTCGCATTACAGAATTAAAACAAGAGCATGATAATGCAGGGAAAACAGGAGACTGGCTTAACCTTTGGGGTCTTGACCCATTATTGATGACCGATGGCTCCGTAGTGAACCGCGATTTCCTTGATTCAGTGGTTGATGATTCTCCGGTCTTTTTCATGCATGCGAGTTGCCATTTAGCCACAATGAATTCGCAAGCAATTGAAAAAGTAGGCTACAGCTTAGATGATGATCCAGAGTTTATTCTCCGTGAAAACGGCCGACTAACGGGTGACATTGCAGAGATGAAAGATCTGTATCGTGCACTGAATGTTGGCGCATTTAACTATGGTACTGATCCTGCTGTTATCGGAAAAACATTAATTGATTACGCGAACATTGCGCATTCACTCGGCGTAACGACTGTTGCTGATTGTGGTATGGGTATTCCATCGAACCCATATCCGTTGTATCAAGCACTCAGTTCAAATCCAGCATTTAAACTTCGTGTGACTGCATACCCACTTGCTGGCGTATTCAGCGTGGATGAAGTGAATGCGATGAAAGCAGATAACAACGATCGTTTGAGCATTGGTAGCGTTAAATATGTGAACACCGATGGCTCTATTCAAGGGTTTACTGCTAACTTATTGGACGGACAAACATTCTATAATGGCAAGCCAAGTACATCACTGACTCGTGATATTGAAGAGATCTATGAAGCTTCTCTTCCTTTCCATAAGGCGGGCTACAATATCTCTTTCCACTGTAACGGCAATGGTACAACAGAAAAACTGTTAGACCTTATCGAGCGTATGCAAAAAGACACGCCAATGCCAAATGCACGTCACTGCCTAGAGCATAATCAAATGGTGACTGACGAGCAAATGGACCGCATGAAAGTGCTAGGCGTTTGTCATAACCTATTTGGTACGCACGTACCGGTTTGGGGAGATGTGCACGCCACTCAAACTGTTGGGCCTGAGCTTGCTAAGCGCTTGAATCCATTCCAAACGTCTGCGAAAAAAGGCATTCCTTTTTCTATCCACTGTGATGACGGTGTGACACAGGTTAACCCACTATTTATGATGTGGGGCGCGATGAATCGTAAATGCATATTCTCTGGCAATGTGTATGGCGAAGAAGAGTGCTTGACGGCAGAACAAGCGCTTCATGCGGTAACATTAGGTGCTGCATACCTAATGGGCCATGAAGATAACAAAGGTTCGATTGCACCAGGAAAGTTGGCTGATTTTGCGGTACTAGATGCCGATCCTTTGATTACGCCTAAAGAGCAGATCAAAGACATCCATGTTCATGCAACGGTATTGGGCGGTGATGTTACGGTGCATGCTCGTGCAGCAACGCCAGCAAAAGAAGCTGAAGTCGCATAACGGCAAAGGTATTCAACTTACGATATTAAGAGCGCAATAAGCGCTCTTTTTTTGGTTTTGTATTTATTATCGATAGATAGCCACGGGTATAGCCCAACGTCAGTGTGTGCGGCATATGTCATGCCAAGGTACGAGCCTCAGATTAACAGCCCTACATCGCGTTGAGCTTCTTGTTTTGGTTAATTTGCGACTTAGTGTGGGAACAATCTAACTACGCTTAGGTTTCCATACATCAACTCTAAGAGGAGGGCTTTTGTTTGGTGATTCTTTTGAATGACGTCCGTTTTAACACGTTTTGCACATTGAGAACGTTGGTATCTAAATACTGGTAAGGAGCGACGTATCACACAAAAGATGGTAGCTGAAATTATTACAACGATACGCTTGTAGATGTAGATGTAGATGTAGATGTAGATGTAGATGCAGATGTAGATGTAGAGAATAGGATATGAATTGAGTAAGCGTTCGAACGGTATAAAGCAGAGTCATACCGTTCAAAGACTTGCAGTGGAGATTATTTTGATGGAATAAGAGAGTGCGTCGATTTTTCCGTGGTTATTGTGGGTTGTTTTTGAACTCGAGTACTAACAAAGCAACCCAACAGAGCGGTGAATGTAAGTAGACTCATAGCCATATTAAAGCCGAGTAATCTCGCGTTCGCATTGGATTGATGCAAATAATTCGCCTGATGAAGATCAAGATTGTAATGCTCGATTAAAACATCTAATCGGTTGTCATCAACGTAAGGCACATGTGAAACCTGGCTGAGGTCAGTAACAAATGCATGAGGAAAGTACGTGGTAATTTCGTGGTTGGAGCGAATGTTGTGATCCATTGTCCATTGGTTAATGCCACCAAATAGGCTAATACCCAACACTAGGCCAATGTTTCTTACGGTTGCTTGTAGTCCACCAGACTGTTCTGCCTCGCGTTCTCCTAAAGCCGTGGTGATGATCACCGGACATTGGGACGCCAAAATACCCATTGATGCTCCAAGTAATGCCATACCAAGATAGAAAGGTATTAAGATACTTGTGCTCTGACTGGATAAGAGCAAAATTACGCCCGCACCAGCCATGACGCAAAATCCAATTTGGCATAGACGCTTTGCGGATTGGCTTTTGAACAGGAGTGGTGTGCCAATAGAAAGCCCGATCATGCATGCAGAAAAGAGCAAAATAATGCCACCAGAATGGGATGTGGACAGCGAAATGGCGACTTGCAAATAGGTGACCACGACAAAGCTGCTCCCTCCTAATACAAGATACATCAAAGATAGAATAAGAAACCCTGTGCGAGAGCATCGGTTCTTTAACCAACTAAAAGGCAAAATAGCGTAACCATACGTTTGCTCGAATCGGGTTTGTTGATAGAGAAATAAGCCAAATAATATCGAGCCAAGTATGAGCAAGAATAGGGCAGGGCTAAGTGGTGTGACAAAGACAAGCCACTGGGGAATGTTCGCTCCGTTTAATACTGAGAAAAGCCCCCAATAAGGCATTTTAATCAAACCAAAGAAGATGGTAACGGTACTTATTGCCCCAAGAGTTGCGCCTAAAAAGTCAAATTTGGCCGGTTGATTGGTGTGAATTGGTCGAATCCAAAAGATGGCACTGATTAAGCTCAGAAAATAGAGAATAGCGATAATAACAAATGGCCAAACCCATTGTGTGCTGTCATGAAGCCAACCACTCACAAGGGGAATCAATGCTGCAGCTAACCCAGTTGATGCTGCCATTAACCCGAAACCAACAGCGCGTTTTTTACCAGGAAAGTGCGCAACGACGAGAGCAAGTACCGCTGGCAATATCAACGCCGAAGCAATCCCTGCAAGAGGACGAATGAACAGAGAAATGGTCGTTAGATTATCGATGGTGATGAATCCAATCGTTGATACTAGCCCAATCGAAGTTCCTAAAATGAGTAATCGCCGCCAACCGATGATGAGACCTAATATACTGGCTGAGAGCATAAATGCCGCACCGACTAAAGGTTGAACACTGCCCAAAAATTGGATGCTAGAAATGTCCGTTTGGAAGACGGTGACGAGAGCAGAAGTGGAGATAGAAAGGTTGGCGACGTCTGCCGAGAGTGTGAATTGCGCGAGGCACAAAGCGATGAGCAACCAACTTGTTTTGTTATCTTTAGTCTTATCCATAGTGTCTCTCTGGGTGACTGAAATGGTGTGGCTGAAACGAATAAAGCCCCGGTAGTACCGAGGCTTAAAGGTCAACCTTAACTATTCATTAAAGAACGTTGGGGAAGTTTTGAACAAAGGGCTAAGCCACCAAGCATTAAGCCAATAAGTGCAAACAGAGCATAGTGGACTGACTGTAAGCGAGATTCTGCCATCACTTCGATCACGATGCGTTGCTCTTCTTTGTCGACAATCAAATTTTCCATCAGATCAATCGCCATTGCGTTAGATACGAAAGGCAATGATGGTTGCTCGATGATGATTTGTTTTGTTTCCGCAGATAAAGCTTCGTGCTCAGCAACGTTAGATTTAATCGCACCTGTTAGTGAGAACAGCATAACTGAACCAAGAATTGCAACACCAAATGCTTGTCCAACGTTACGAGATGTTGCTTGGATACCGCCGGATTGCTGTGCTTCGCGCTCATCAAGCGCTGAAGTAACAACAATCGATGCTTGAGATGCTAGCAGACCCGCACCAGTACCAAAAATAGTCAGAGAGATGTATTGCCAGAAAGTAATCCCCTCAGCGGTAAAGCCAAGGAACATGAGTGCTGTGCCTGATGCTGCGATGATGAATCCAAGCTGGCAGATGCGCTGACAGGTGAGGTGAGCAAGCTTTGCCGGTGCGCCTAGTGAGCCGATCATCATACCTAAAGCGAAAGCACACAATGCCATACCAGAAGAAAATGCACTCATACCAGCAACAAGCTGCATGTAAGAAACGTTAATGAATCCTGTCGCACCAAATAGCAAGAAGATGGTTGCACATAGTACTAGGCCAACGACAACCTGAGGGTTTTTAACGTAAGACGATGGAAGAAGTGGTGTACCACCTTGTGCTTCAAATTTACGCTCCCAAACCATAAGGGCTTTGAGAATTGTAGCACCAAGTAAAACCGTTGGAATTGCAGGAGAGATGCCAAAGATAGAGAAGTCAGTCAGTGGTGCAATTAGGCCCCACTCAGAGATTTTCAACAGGCCCGTTACAAAGCACAGTAAGCCGATGCCAGCTAACGCAATGCCAACAGTATCCAGTTTACCTTTAAAAGGGCTCGATTCTAGCGTTGGTAACTTCATGCTACCGAACATAACGAGTAAGCAGTAGACGCCTAAACCAACAAAGGCAACTTGGAAGCTTGCTACATCAAGAATAAAGCCAAACAAAAGTGGCGTAACAGCACTTGCAAGACCAACCAATGCCGCGATAGCGGAGAAAGCAATCGCTTGATCTTTGCCCTTATAAATACCAGCGACATTGGCAAGTACAGCAGGGATCAACAAACAAGCACCAAGGCCAGCTCCGACGCGAGCACCGTAGTTTAATATTTCCATGTTTGGCGCAAAAGCTGCTCCAAATGAAGCGGCGGCAAGCATGCCCGCGCCGATGACCATTTGGCGTTTCCAGCCAATGATAAGGCCAATCAAACCACCAGCAATCATACCTGCACCTGCAATAAGAGGATACATGGCATTGGCCATTTGAATTTGTGGCATGGTTGCGCCGTGTAAAGCAATAAGAGCGTCAGTTGAAATCGCGAGACCAGAGTTATCGGCCATCGTAGAAAACTGTGCCGCAAGAAGAACAATCAGAGGAAACCATTTGGCTAACCCTGATTTTTCTTCCGGTGTAGGAAGTGTAGAAGCGGATACCGTCATAGTAGATACCTTTTGGTTGAAGAGCGAGAGCTCGTGTCGTTATAGTTTTGATTTGTCATCGGCACTATTTAAACGCGTAGGGTTGTTTTCGCTCCAACCAAAAAGTATCTTTAGAAGAAAAAAGTTGTTTTGTAAATTAGAAAATAAAAAACTAAAATAATCCTAACCATCTGATTTTTGTTAAAACATAAGAGACATCTAAGTTGTTACTTTGCTCTACATCGATAAAAAGACGTCCCTCATCAAGTCGCCATGCATTCAAGCGAAGTAAGCTTCCTCCCATTGGGATGTCGATATGAGTATTTTTAACAAACTCTTCTAAGCCTCGTACCTGTCGGTTCACAATATCGAAATGAGCACTAATATGTTCATGCTTTCGAATTTTGAGTGTACCGTCATAGGTGTAGTTAAAATCACCATATCGGTTGTTCACCGAGAGTCTAATCTGGCCATCTTCAACTAGCATTATGGCCACAGAATGGATTTTTTTATCGCCGATGAATAGCGTACCGTCACCTTGCCACGCCCCCTCGTAAAGTTGAAAAGGGTCGTTTAAATAACGATAGACTTTCGTCCCAGCAAAACTGGAAAGTGCAATCACTCCTGAGATGATGAGTAGAATTAGAAATCGACTTTTTGGCATTCTAATACTCCTTGTTTCTCAGAACAGATTCGATAGTAATTCGCATGTTTTGTTATGTATTTTGTTGTTTCATCTGGCTTTACAGGCAGAGAAGATAACTCGTTTTCTGTGGGCTCAAACAATACCCAGTGATTTCCGTATTTTTGGCTTACTCTATTAGGTTCGGAGACAAACAACCCAGAGGCAGATAAAGCGAAAGAAGCAATAGCTATTGTGCACACCGCGACAACCACCCGAATGGAATGTATCGGTTGGTTTGAGTCTTCAGATGAACTTTTGTTCGTATCAATTTCTTCAGTAACCCGTTCATTCGGGGACGTAAAACAAGGGCTAAGATCACCATAGCCATTTTCTTTTATTGGTGCGATCGCGAGAACGTAGCCTTGTTTCGGGATCGTTCTAATCAAGGTTCTATCGATATCTTTTAAAGAAAATCGCAGCGCTTTCACGGTTTGATTAATGGTCGCATTTGTTGCGTAAGAGTCTTTCCACAGCGTTTCTTCTATCGTGGATCGAGACAGAACTTCTGGAAAGGTCTTGATTAGCTCATTAAATAGATTGGCTTCCCTTGCCCTTAATCTCGATAGCTCTCCTTGATTATCGATAACGCCGGAAGTCGGGGAAAAGTATATATCTCCCACATTATATACCGGTGGCTCCAAGGATAACAGGCATTGAATTCTCTCTTTCTGTTATTTCAAGGATTATGCTACCCGAGAAGAATCGGTCACGCATTTGATCAGACGCAAAAGTGGACCAGAACGAAAACCAAATATCAAAAATGCGAATCCGGTCATTATTAATTAAAGTCGAAGTGAAAATTAATATCATGGAATGGGCTAGGCAAATATATCAGCAATTTAAAATCATTCTGTAATATTTATGTGGGCGAGGTGTTTGGGAATGTGGGTCATTTTAAACGTATGTTTTAAATGAAATATTTCCGAAACTATACTTTTTATTTTATGTTTTTAATTTTGTTATCGCAGTGTGTGTAAATTTTCTAGAGTGGGTTCGAATTTAGCTCATAGAAGCTGACAAACCAATAACGCACAAAATAGGTTCTCCGACCATGACAAATTATAAAATAATAACATTAAGTAGTGCACTTATCCTGTTCTCAACCCACGCTATAGCAGATGAACATATCACGCCAGACGATGCGCCAGATCCAGGTGACCATACGAAAGTATCTTCGGTTGTAAACATCACTTATGGAAAACAGAGCTTTAATGAAGAGGACAATGATTTTGTTCAAATTCAGGGTCAGATGTCTGGCGGAAAAAGTAATGGCAATCTGTTTTTGGGGCAGCTAACCATTCAGGGCCAGGAAAACGGTAAAGTAGGTAGTGACGATTTTAACTTGTCGCAAGTACGCGCTAGGTACTTTGAAGTGACTCATACAGAGTGGCAGCATGCGCCTATGGCCGGCGTCTCTCTCGATTATATTGAAACCAGTTTTACCGATGCAATTTCTGATCGATTGTTTGCGGTAGGCGGTTTGATCCGCGTTGATACGCCATTCAAAAATTGGTTGTCATTCCCAATTCTTGCAGGTGCAGTGGGACAGAACAATAGTACTTACAGCAAGCTAGGGCTGGTGGATGATTATACCTGGGGCGTTCAATTTAACTTTTTGAACTCAATCTATTTGCATCAAAATGGTACGCACGTTCAAATTAACCCGCAATTTAGTTCATTAGATTTTGGTGGAACGGTGGGAACGATAAACCAGCTTCAACTGGATCTTGCATTTCAAACCCCACTTGCACAAAACCGCAAACATTGGGGAAAAATCACTTACACCGAGTACTTTGATGATGTTGAGCAAAGTTTCGGCCACAACAGACAAGGGACAGAGCTGAAGTTTACTTATAGCTATTACTTCTAATTGGCTTTGTTCAATCTAATCACCTCGTCTAGGACTGGTAACATATCCTGTTGCCAGTTTGATGCCCCATCTTCATCCTGCTGCGTCAAATAAAGCGGCCATTCAATGGTGTGGTAACATTTTGTTTACATCGGCAGGTTGGATTATATTGCGAAAGTAAATCGATAAGTTACTGATAATAAATTATTTTAACTGTCATTGCTTTTGGTTTTAAAATTAACGCTCGGAGCGTAACAAATTTTTACATTCGTTGGCGGTGTTCGCTAAGTCACCGATTTTTCGCCAACTATTCCAATTTATCTTCTCCTGCGCCAAGTTAGAAATAGATTCTAAGTAAGCCGACAGTTTTCTGGCGTAAAGAACGTTTCCAGACATAAAGGCTGTTTCTAGCTATAACAGTGACATTGAGGAGAAAGTCATGGTGGACACTTACAACCCATTAGGCACGGATGGATTCGAGTTTGTTGAATATACCGCAGCAGATAGCGTGGGTATTGGACAGCTAAAAGCACTCTTTTCTTCGTTGGGCTTTGCCGAGATCGCAAAACACCGTTCCAAAGAGGCGTGGCTGTATAGACAAGGTGACATTAGCTTCATTGTTAATGCTCAGCCTCATAGTCAGGCAGAAGCGTTTTCTAAACTTCATGGCCCTTCCGTATGCGGAATGGCGTTTCGTGTAAAAGATGCCAATCTAGCGCTTAAGCAAGCACTGGATAACGGCGGTGTTGAATACAAAACTGAAATTGGTCCAATGGAGTTGAGTATCCCTGCCATTTATGGCATCGGTGAAAGCTTGCTGTACTTTGTTGACCGTTACGGTAAGCAAAGCATTTACGATGTTGATTTTCGTTTCTATGACGATGCAGAAGAGCGCCTAGCGAAAGCAGACGTTGGTTTGTACGAAATCGACCATCTGACTCATAACGTGAAGCAAGGCAACATGGACGTGTGGTCTGGATTCTACGAGCGCATTGGTAACTTCCGCGAGATTCGCTACTTCGACATTGAAGGTAAGCTGACAGGGCTTGTTAGCCGAGCAATGACCGCACCGTGTGGCAAGATCCGCATTCCAATCAATGAGTCTTCTGATGACAAATCTCAGATTGAAGAGTTTATCCGTGAATACAACGGTGAGGGTATTCAGCACATCGCGATGACTACCGATGACATCTACCAAACCGTTCAAACCCTACGTGATCGTGGCATGGACTTCATGCCTACACCAGACACTTACTACGAGAAAATTGATGAACGTGTGAAAGGCCATGGGGAGGATGTCAGCAAACTGCGCGACATGAGAATTTTGATTGATGGCGCACCAACTAAAGATGGCATCTTGCTGCAAATCTTCACTCAGACTGTTATTGGACCGGTGTTCTTCGAAATCATTCAACGTAAAGGTAATGAGGGCTTTGGTGAGGGTAACTTCAAAGCGCTGTTTGAATCGATTGAAGAAGATCAAATCCGCCGAGGAGTACTAAGCGATGCATAAATGGATCACATTCCCTCATCGGGAGGGAGTGTGCTCCAAGCAAGCACATGCTGATTTCCCGGAAGAGGCAATTTACGAACGTGAAGCAGGTCGAAGTGGATTCTTCGGTCCTGCAGCACACTTTCATCATCAACACGCGCCAACAGGTTGGTCGGAGTGGGAAGGGGAATTACGCCCGCGCGCTTTCGATTTCAACCTAGTCGAAACGGCGAGTCAGGTTTCGCCTTGGGCAGTGCCTCATCTTCTACACAACGCCAACTGTAAGATACGTGTATGGCGTATGGATGAAAAGATGGACTTCTTAGTGCGTAACGCCGATGGCGATGAGCTGCTGTTCATCCATCACGGAACTGCTGACCTTTACTGCGACTATGGTCATCTCAAAGTGAGCGAAGGTGATTACGTGATGATCCCACGCTCAACCAGTTGGCGATTAGAACCAAGTGAACCAATGTTTGTTCTGATGATTGAAAACACCGATGCCGCTTATTCTTTGCCAGAAAAAGGCATGGTGGGTAATCACGCTGTGTTCGACCCAGCCGTTCTGCAAACACCGTCAATTAATGATGAATTCCGCGCGCAATACTCAGAAGATCAAACTCAAGTTCATGTGAAGCGCCATGATAAAGTCAGTGTGATTACTTATCCATTCAACCCGCTTGATGCGATTGGTTGGCACGGTGACTTAGCTGTGGTGAAAGTGAACTGGCGTGATATTCGTCCTTTGATGTCGCATCGTTATCACTTACCACCTTCTGCCCACACGACGTTTGTTGGTGCTGGATTTGTGGTGTGTACGTTTGTTCCTCGTCCAATCGAGAGCGACCCTGGCGCACTGAAGGTGCCGTTCTATCATAACAATGACGATTATGACGAAGTCTTGTTCTACCACGCAGGGGATTTCTTCAGCCGTGACAATATAGAGGCAGGCATGGTGACTTTCCACCCGGCAGGCTTTACTCACGGTCCTCATCCGAAAGCATTCAAAGCGGGTCAGGAATATAAGAAGAAGTTTACCGATGAAGTGGCAGTGATGATTGATACGCGCCACGCGCTCGAGTTTTCTGACGAGCTCGATAAGGTTGAAAACAAAGAATACGTCTATAGCTGGCAAGAGAAGTAAGGGGCAAAGATGAAATTAGCAACCAAGAAAAATGGCACTCGCGATGGTCTGTTGATGGTCGTGAGCAAAGACCTGACACAATGTGTTCCGGCAACCGAAATTTTCCACGCGATGCATCTCGCACCGACCATGCAAGTGGCATTGGATAACTGGGATAAAGTCGCTCCACAACTGGAAGAGCTTTATAACGCGCTAAATAATGGTGCGGTTTCGGGAAGTGAAGAGTTTGAATCCCACTATCTAGCATCACCATTGCCACGCGCCTATCAATGGGCAGATGGCAGTGCTTACGTCAATCACGTTGAACTAGTGCGTAAAGCGCGCGGTGCAGAAATGCCAGAAAGCTTCTGGACCGATCCTTTGATGTATCAAGGCGGCTCAGACGCGTTTATTGGCCCTTACGACAACATTGAATTTGCTAGCGACGAGTGGGGCATCGATTTCGAAGGCGAAGTTGCCGTGATCACCGGTGACGTACCAATGGGCGCAAGCATTGCAGAAGCACAAGAATCCATTCGTCTTATCATGCTAGTTAATGATGTGTCACTGCGTGGTTTGATTCCGGCAGAGTTGGCGAAAGGCTTTGGCTTCTTCCAATCGAAACCATCATCGGCGTTTTCTCCTGTTGCAGTCACGCCAGATGAACTGGGTAAAGCGTGGTATGAGAACAAAGTTCATTTGCCTCTGGTTTCTACATTCAACCACAAGCCATTTGGTTGTCCAAATGCAGGTATCGATATGACGTTTGATTTCGCTGACTTGATTGTCCATGCCAGCAAAACACGTCCACTTTCTGCGGGCGCAATCATTGGTTCGGGTACGGTATCGAACAAGCAGGGCACAGAGCATGGTACCTCTATCGAAGAGGGTGGCGTGGGTTATTCCTGTATCGCAGAAGTACGCATGATAGAGACCATTCGTGATGGCAAGCCGATAACTCGCTTTATGTCGTTTGGTGACTCAATCAAGCTAGAGATGTTTGATACAGATGGTAACTCGATCTTTGGCGCGATTGATCAACAAGTCAGCCAATATTTAAAACACTAAAATGTGAGGCAAGGAAGCGATGAGCGAAAATATCACCCTCTACGGCTACTGGCGTTCTTCGGCGGCGTATCGAGTGCGCATTTGTTTGAACTTAAAAGCGTTGGGCTACGAGTCTCAATCGGTTCACTTGGTACGTAACGGCGGTGAGCAGCATAGCGCGGAATACCATGAGCTAAACGCCTCTGAACTTGTGCCAGTGCTTGTCGATGGTGATATTCAGCTAAATCAGTCTCTTGCCATCATTCAGTATCTCGATGAGCAATATCCCCAAGCTCCTATCATCCCAGAACCGTCGCCGATTCGCTATCAAGCGTTGGCGATGGCCCAGGATATTGCAATGGAGATCCATCCGCTTAATAACTTACGCGTGTTGCAGTATTTAGAAAGGGAGTGTTCTTGCAATCAACAAAACAAAGTTGAATGGATCCATCATTGGATACACGAGGGCTTTACAGCATTAGAAGAAAAGTTAACCCACCATCGACAACAATATGGAAACTGTATCTACAGTGTGACTGACTCTCCCTCTGTTGTTGATATTTGCTTGGTGCCGCAAGTTTACAATGCGCTGCGTTTTGGCGTTGATATGACGTCTTATCCCATTATCACTGCTGTTGTTGAAGCTTGTAACCAATTGCCTGCTTTTATTGCAGCGATGCCAGAAAATCAAGAAGATGCGAAGAGTTAGGGATGTTTTTGCGTCTTAATTAGCAACAAATGGGCTTATTATGGAGCCCGTTTGCTCTTCTCTTATCCGCTAGAAATCGTGCTCTAATCGTCAGGGACTGTTATCATCATCCCGCAAATTTATTGGTTTTGTTGCTCTCGCTAAATTTTCCCTTTAGGCTTTGAGTAACTCGTTGTTTTGGGCGCATTTTATCTATGACCAACATCTTTATCATTGTTGTTCTTCTTGTCGTATTCTTCTTCATTATTCAAAAGTATGTGATCAAACATGATGATACTCGAGATTATCCGTATCAAAGCAAAGGGCCGTTGCTTAGAGGGCAAGAAAGCGCGTTTTACAATGCGTTAAGATCCGCAGTTGGCGAACATGCAGTAGTATTTGCCAAAGTGAATATGGCGAGTGTAATCACTCCCAAAAGTATTAAAAATAAAAAGCAGTTGTTTGTTGCTAGCAATCGAATCGCGCGCAGCTATTTTGATTACGTAATCTGTGACCCAAGGACTTTGGAGCCTCGCGTTATTGTTGAACTCGATAACGGGCAACCGTTGACTAAGGGGAAAGCTGAACGACAAAAACTGCTCATGCACGTATGTAAATCAGCCAACTTGCCTTTGATTGGTGCATCGGTGAAGCATAGTTATCAAGTCGGGCGTTTGCGTCGTCTTTTGGCCGCCCATATCGATTTAATTGAATCAGATAAAGAAATTCGATTCTGTAAGAAGTGCGGTAGCCCAATGGTGATAAAAACCGCGAATCAGGGCGAGTTTAAAGGACGACGTTTCTTTACCTGTAGTCGCCAACCAAACTGTACGTACACTGAAAACTATAATGTCGTGTTTGATACGGAAGATGAATAAGCGTCTATTCACTTCAAGGTAATAACAAAGGCTTTGGCTCAAAGGGTTGAAGCCTTTGTTATATGAGCGTACTACTTATATAAGACCAGTACTTATATAAGCCCAGTATTTAGAAGCCGTAATCCTGAGGGATCCCATCGTTTGAGAAAGGCCTATACTTTGATAAAAACACAAGAATAGGGAAGTGTGATGCGATTAGGATGGGTTCTTTCAACATTTCTACTGGCATTTAGTGTCAATGGGCAGCCTTTACTTAAACCACTTGAGTGTCAGCTGACGGGTACTCCGCAAGACCATTTCTTGTTTTATCGCGAGCAGATGGTTTATCACAGTGAGCAATTTGCCATTTTCCAAAACTTCAAAGGCCGAGTGAGCACACAAGTCGATTTGAAAACCGGGAAGCTGATTAGAACCACGTATATTGGCGAGCCATTTATACCCAAATATCAAATTCTGTTTGGTGATTGCCCTAATGTCTCCCAAACGTTGCAGATTTGGATGTTAAGTGAAGTGCCATACGACAATTAAAAACGTATCCGTTCAACAAAGAAAAGTTAGGTAGATCACACTTTTATGTTCACTACGTTTGGTAGGTGGTGATAAAACCATCTAAAAACAGGTCTTGAGTTTAGATTTTCGCCAAACGAATCAAAGTGTGTGAATTTATGCTTGCACCCCTGATGGGATATAGCTAATATCCATCTCGTTCCAGAGAAATGCGTCCGTAGCTCAGTTGGTTAGAGTATCGCCTTGACATGGCGGGGGTCGGTGGTTCGAATCCACTCGGACGCACCATTCAATTTGAATGGTTAGGAATAAAATTTGGGTCCGTAGCTCAGTTGGTTAGAGTACTACCTTGACATGGTAGGGGTCACCAGTTCGAATCTGGTCGGACCCACCAAATTTTAGTTCTTCGTGAACAAGCACAAAGCCCGCTAGTTTAGCGGGCTTTGTCGTATCTGGTGTTTTTATCTTGTACTCTCTTGTCCATCATCGACCTCGACCATCTAGCATTATCACGAATGTCTTCATCGTAATCATCAAATCAGTTTTAAACCAACTTGCTAGTGAATGCTGGGATAGCGCGTACCCGTGATCAAATCCGACTTTTCTTCTTACATCTTCAATGGATGTATCGTAACCCTGATTGACTTGTGCAAGTCCCGTAATGCCAGGTAACACACCATAAGTTCTGTCGGTAAAGAATGGGATGTTTTGCTCTAGTTTTTGATAGAAAACTGGTCGTTCTGGGCGCGGTCCAATTAATGACATTTCGCCTCTGAGTACATTAATCAATTGAGGCAATTCATCGAGTCGGGCTTTTCGCAAAAATTGACCGACAGGTGTGATCCTAGGGTCGTTATTTGTCGCCCAAGTGGCACCGGTTCGTACTTCGGCATCTTGGTACATGGTCCGAAATTTGATGATTTCAAACAGCTCTACGTGGTCTATGTGCGATTTGCCAACTCTAAGTTGTGTATAAAAAATAGGGCCGGGGGACGTCATGCGAATAGCCAACATGATAAATGGCAATATTGGTAGTAGAGCTAGCAGGCCGATGATCGCCCCCGAGATATCGACTACACGTTTGCACATGGTTACTGAGCGTTTTGAGCGTAAGTAGTTATCCATAACGTAATACTCCAAGTTGTTTCGAAAGGTGGGTGTTGTTTCGAAAAATGGGTGTTGCTGCGAATGTGGTTATCAAAAAGAACGGACTCGTTGAGTCATTTCGAGTGAGCCATTAAGCGCTTAATTAATAAGTATTTAATGCCACCAATAAAGTTTGCAGTGTGACCAATGAGTAGATAATTGAGCCATTGCAATGGTTTAAAGCGGATTAATTTACCGAAAACAGTCGTGATAATGACTACCGCATAGAGTTGTAATTGAGCAATTAAGATCCATTCAAATATGGGGAAATCACGCAGTAAAAAACTACAGATAAAAACACCAATCATTAGGTAAGGAGTTAGCAAACGCAGTCCTTTACCTGACGCGAAAGCAAAGGCTATTGTTTTGAATTTTGGGTTGAATAGTGCAGATAACGTAATGATTTGTTGCATGTTTCCTGCTGATATCCTTACTCGTCTTGAGAAGTCATTTTTAAACGTTGTTGGCTCTAATTCCGTTGCGACAACGTTCGCATCGTATGCCGAAAAATAGCCTTTTTTCACGATTTGCATGGGTAGGATGAAGTCATCATTGATAGTGGCTGAATCTAGTGGCTCAAACAAACACGTACGGAGTATGTAAAATGCGCCGTGTGAGCCCATTGTTGTAGCGAGATGGGCTTCGGCTTTTTTTATTTTATTTTGGTAGTGCCAATAGGCATCTTCTCCCTCAGTGGCCGCATTAAAAATGACGTACTGGCCATTAACAACCCCAACTTTTTCATTCTCAAAATGCGATTTAGCAATCTGCAGAGCGTCTATGGAGATTAACGCAGAGGTATCAGTGAGCACGGTGAGATCGGTTGTAACACTATGCATCGCAGTGTTGAGGATATTCACCTTACCTCGATTTTGGGAATACTCGATAATTTCAAACAAGGTATCGGAGCAAATTGCTTCTTGTATGGTTTGGCGGGCTATTTCAGCAGTATTGTCACTGCAACCATCGCAGTAAAGTTTGATCGTAAGGCGAGAGCGGGGATAGTCTATCATCGCGCAATTTCGCAATTTGTCTGCGATCCATTGCTCCTCGTTGTAGGCTGGGATGATCACCGTGACACTTGGGTAATCAGCGCTATTTTGTTGAGTAAGGCTGTGTTCGTTACCATCATTTTTTTTTGCAAGATATTTGAGTAATAAGGGATACCCAATATGATGATAAATAATAAGAAACAGACATAAAACCAAGTAGTCATGAGGAATAAATCAACGTAAGTCATACTGAATCTCCCGCTAGCGTAGTGCTATTTGGTTGGGTGTCGTAAGTTGTTCATACGACCAAACCATTTTGCGAATGTCATTTTCAGCACAGACAAACTTGCGTGGGTGGGTGTTGAATGCCTCTAGGTTTAGGAGCATCTTTCTAAGCGTTGCCCCCATTTGACGGACATTATTTGCAGCGAGAAGAACGCCTGTATTTGGGCAAAGAGTTTCTTTCGCTGATCCGACGTTGGTGACCGCGGTAGGGATGCCGCAGGCTTGAGCTTCCAGTGCAGTGAGGGGGTAACCCTCATTCCGAGATGGTAGACAAAATACATCTAATGCCTGATAGAAGTGCTCTATTTTTTCTATGTGTCCGACAAAATGGACTCGATCAGCAAGACCGAGAATGTTTGCTTGTGCTTCCAATGATTCTCGTTGGCTACCATCACCTGCGATAGCCAAGTGAGTGTGATTTGGCAAGTGGCGTAGGGCAGAGATTAATTGATCATGACCTTTTACTGTTTCTAGTCTGCCAGCGCTCCCAATGAGCAATTTGGATAAAGGAAGATTGAGACGTAATCGTTGGTCCTGTTTATTTCCGGGAACAAAGCGGCGGGTATCGATACCGTTGACGATGGTATGAATGTGTTGTTTTGGAAAATAATTTTGTAGCTGGCTGCTTACTTTTTTGGCATCTGCGACTACGATCGGTTGGGCGAGTGTTAGCGCTGTCGATTCAGTGTTCGTCTCTTCGGGTTGTGTAAGTGCCATGCATCATGTTCGGTATGAATGCGGTGTTTGATGCCTGCCATTCTAGAGGCGACTCCGGCATAAAGAAGAGGGCCAATATGATGGGTGTGGACCACGTCTAACTGTAAATGGTTAAACAATTTGTGAAGCTTGATCAGTAATGAGCCCTGCAAGCCAGGCTGCTTATTCAGGAAGTGAAGTTTATCTTGGTATTTGGCGAGCTTGGGCCAGTCACGGATGGCTTCATTTTTTGTACCCTCTAGGCTTATTACTACGGCGTTGGCGCGTGAGAACTGAATCATGTCAAGCACGAGACTTTCTAAGCCTCCGGGTTTGAGGTGTTGAACAATATGGGCAATTTTCTGTGTTTTCATCGCACTCTCCCTAATCAACATCGTCAGTATCCTTAAAAGGTTATTTATATTACTAAGCAGTTATTGTGCCGTTTTTAAGTTGCTGATCTTAATGTATTTACTTTGGGTTCTGTCTTTTTGTTTAAGTTTGAGAATCAATTTGACTGCTTGGCGAGGTAAATTTTGGAAGTACGGTTAGAACCGGAACTGAGGTGATTGCGCTAATATCTGATTTGGTGCGAATGGTAGAGTCAAACAATTCAAGGATGATGGCGACACCAACCCCAAGTGCGAATCCGCCTACGAGACCAGAGACAACAAATAGCAAGGTAGAGAAGTTGGATGGTCGCGTAGGTGTATAAGGGCGATCGATAATTTTCACTCGTTTGCTCTCTTCAAACCGACCTAGTGAGCCTGTCAATTGAGCCATTTCGTACCGTTGGATTAATTCTTCATACAACTGACGTTTCATTTCAACATCGCGTTGTAATCGGTATATCTCTTTCACATGGTCGCCGAATTGGTGTGATTTTAGTTCTAAATCTAAGATCATATTGTTCAAGCGGTTCGTTTCTTCTTTGAGAGATTCATATCGGCCGCGCTCTTTTTGTAGAGAAGTGAGCTGAGAAATCAATAATGGCTGTACCGCGTTATTTGCATTTAAATGCTGGCTACTAGCAACGTCCCAAAGCTGATCAGCATCGAGATTATACTGTTTCGAGGCGAGCAGTGTTTCTCTCTCAGATTCCAATCGGTCTAAATCGCGTTGCTTAGCTTGCACTGCGCTGTGATTGTTGGTGTATTTTGCTTGGAGCAGGGTCAATTCACTGCGAGCCTCGATGATTTGATCTTCAATCCGTCCGACCACAGGGTTGGTTTGCGAGAGCTGTTGATCTAGCGATCCCAGACTTCGCTCAACGCCAGAGAGCTCAGCTTGCTTTTCTGCGAGGCGTTGTTTCAGCATAGCCAAACGTGCATAGCTTTGAGACTGAAGCTCCGGCGTGAGAGCCGTATGTTCGTTAGTGTATTGAGCCAGCTTTTCTTCGGATTTTTGTAAAGCAGAAAGGCGCTTATCAATGTGTTGTGCCAAAAACTTACTTGAATCGACAATAGAGGAACGCTCTGGTGCGAGAACTTGCTCAATAAAATGACGACTGACCGATTCAAGAATGGGTTTCATGTCTTCTTTAGACTCGGAGCGGTATTCAATTTTGAGTAAATCTTTACCCATTTGAAGCACGGTTAAATGGGAGGCAATGTGAGCGATGACCTTTTCTTTGTCTGCTTCTGATGTATCTTCATCCACAAGATTAAGTTCAGAGGCCACCATGCCAAGTATGTGTCGGCTTTTTAACAGCGTTTGAATGGCGTTTAAACGGTCGTTAAGCATGGTGGATACCGCAATGTCTTCAAGAAATGGGTTCATTTTCGCCGTTTCTTGAATCAACAAGCTGGTATGAGATTTGTAGGTAGCGGGTGTAATTTTGGATGCGACAAAGGCGATCATGGGTAGCAACAACATTGGTAGCGCGATGACCCAACGCTGGCGCCAACCCGCGATGACGATATTGATCAGTCTTAACTTTAGCTCGCTAATGCTGTTTGTATTCATAATAACTCCAATAACCAATCGACAAACTGAGCACGCTGGTGCCAACTGTCCTCTTTAACACTATTGCGATCAGGGCAAATCCAACGTGCCGGTTGGTCAAGTAGGGCGATCATGTCATCGCTACTGTGTACTTCATTGATTTGGTGGCAATACGGTTTTGTAGCATCAAATTGGGTGGCGGCAATAGGTGTGCCAGTTGCGATGTACTCCATTAATTTGAGTGGGCTACACGCTTTAATTTGTGCATTGTTTTTAAACGGAAGCCAACTCATTTGCCAGTGCTGACTATAACTTGGCAGCTGGTGGTGAGGGCGTGGGCCAAGCAAATGGACGTTGTTTAATGCTGCTAATTCGGGGACAGGACGTTCCTGCGGTCCGATAAAAACAAAGTCCCAATCAGGTTTTGCGTTTGCAACGTCTTGTATAAATGAGAGGTCTAGCCATTCTGACAAACTGCCATAAAAGCCGACAATGGGCTTTCCTACTGGGAGATCGTTCGCACGTTCAATGGGCGTCGAGAATAACGAGTAGTCAACGCCGTGGCGAACAAGGAGTGTTTTAGAAGCAGGGAACCTGAGGCGCATTGCATCACTTGCGACAAGGATCAGGTTAGAATGCCGTGCTAATAGGTGCTCATGCTCCAAGACGGTGCTGTGATCCACACCTGCTAAAGCGCCGAAATCGTCCCCACAGTAGTAAACCACGCCACTTTCATTGAGCTCGCCACATAAATCTGACGCAGTTGGTAATGAGGTCCAAAGAATAGGTTTTTCCAATTTGAGACGCTTAATGAGAGGGCGAAGTTGATGGAGCATTATCCGTTTCGCGATCGAGCGTTCCCAAGCATATTTTGGCGCAGGGATGGTTTTGATATTGGCGACCGTAATATTCTCAGCGCGGCTATCGCTTGTGTCACTATAAGTGTGTTTGCTTCCAGAACGGGAAATAAGCTTTTTGAACACTCGTAAGGTGTCTTTTTTACTTAATCTTGGCTTTCGGAGACCAATGGAGTTAATCCAAAGCACTTTGCGGTTATGGCTTAACAATTTAACGATGTGTTGAGTACTGGATGGCAGTCCACCAAAGTCTTCACCAAAAACAATTAAATCATGCATAATCGGCCTCCAACAGTGTTCGGGTCGATGATGTGTCGATATGGCGAACAATGGTTGCAGGATTCCCCGCAGCAATGACGTTATTCGGAATGCTTTTTGTTACGACGCTACCGGCTGCAATGATGCTGTTTTGGCCTATAGTCACTCCTGCCTTTACAATCACATTTGTGCCTAGCCAACAATCGCGTCTGAGTATGATATCGCCGATTTGGTTGAGATCGTCAGCTTCACCATTCGCTCTCTTTTCAGGATCAATCGGATGCCCTGAATAACCAAAGAAGTTACTGCGCCCAGCGATTCTAACGTTGTCTTCAATGATGACTTTTGTGCCGACAGCGATCGTTGTTTGCCAGCCAACATCAACATTATTACCAATGTGCAGACTGGGTTGGCGAGTATGACTGCTGGCGGAAAATGTCGTTTGTCCGGATATCCGGCAATGATCTCCAAGCGCAATATCTAAAGGGCCAGTAACAAAAGGTAGGCCTCCATAGAGATAAAGCTGTTTACCACTGTGAGAGCAACGACCACGAAAGGCCGGTGTCAAGATGAATACGCGTAACAGCCCGTGGTAAGCGTTACGCACAAATGACAGGACCTTGTAAAAAGCGAGGTTGATAAATTGTGGCAGAGGGAGATCGAAAACAGCGATTGATTTTAACGTGCGAAATAGCCATTTCGCTGTTGGTGAGTGACTGGTTTTAAGCCATGTTTTTAATTTGAATGTCATATTCGTTAGCATAGTGCGTCCCTTTAAAATAGATTGCTACTATGTCTTTACATGCTTTATGCCAACTAATATTTATATGTGAAACAATGGCTTAACTTGTTCTCTTGTGGTGATTCTCATATTGAGAATCAATTTTGCGCTATTTTTGATACAGAAACGGTGAGCGCTGCCAATATATAGATCGGCCAAACAAACCCTTGAGTAAGAAAAGTACCGGAGACAATAGTACCAAGTAAGCCAGCAAACACGGCTTTTGCACATGTTAGGAGG
The DNA here is from genome assembly GCF_003544875.1 of Vibrio alfacsensis. Classification (NCBI taxonomy): domain Bacteria; kingdom Pseudomonadati; phylum Pseudomonadota; class Gammaproteobacteria; order Vibrionales; family Vibrionaceae; genus Vibrio; species Vibrio alfacsensis. Next base: position 1,642,542 of record NZ_CP032093.1, on the reverse strand, counting down.
TATCCATGTTGATTGCTGTGCGTATCTTCTGGATTGCACCCTGGTGTTGTGTTGAGTTTTACGATGGTCGAGTGAGCGGCTTTTAATAGTGAAATAATAAGTCCGATAAATAAAAACAACCCTAGAAACCCCGTTTCAGCTAACACACCAAACCAAGTACTGTGCACCGCATGATTAAGTCCATCCCAATGGGCGCTGTAATAAAAATAATTGAAGTAGAAGTTATCAAGCCCGACACCGAACAATGGGTTATCTAATGCCATCTTCGCCGCGGCTTCCCAAGCGTAAAGTCTTCCCATTGCGGATGCGTCTATACCCGCTTCAGCCGCGCCTCCAGAGGCTCTACCTGAAATACCTGCCGCGGCATAGAGTAAAGCGGCACCTAGCACGCCGAGAGTGACTAAGACTAATTTGGATCGGATCACTTGGGAGCAGAAGTAGGCATAGACCGTTAGCATACCTAGGAGACCACCGCGACTTTGCGTGGCAATGATCGCAAGCGTGAGGCATAAGGTCGTAATTGTGGCTAAAGTCCGCCATTGAATGCTGATGTGAGAGCTCAAAATAACGCTGACACTAAATCCCATTGGAAACAGCAAAACAAGCGCCAAATCATTGGGATCGCCCAGTACTGAACCAATCGCGCGGCCAATAGTTACGCGGCTTCCCTCGACTAAACCAATACCCATCGTCGTGTTATACAACGCAACCATGCTAACCAGAGCGCCTGAGATGATGATCACCCAACATGTCTTTGCGAGATATTTTTTATCGGTGACGATCCAAATAATCGCCAGTGTCATCACCATAATTTTCCAATATATCGATTGAAAAGACGTTATTGCTACACCTCTGTTTGAAGCAAATACGATACTGCTAACAACGACTATCCAAAATAACAGCAGCCATGTCATTGATGGGTGCCAGTAAACATTAAGACTTCGACTGATGAAAAGATGCCAACAAATGGAGGATAACGCGCCGAGAGAGAACAGAAGAGGCAACTTTAATGGTATTAGGAAAGGGAAAACCTCGTGAATTCGAAAAAATGAAAACACGACGAACAGCAGCATAAACCAAAACAGCATTCTTACGGTGAATAATAGTGCCAAAGGAATAAGTGCGATGGCTAAGCCAATAAATGGATGAGGGAAAAAGTACCAGCTCACAGCGATTGCGCTCAGAGCCATCATAATGAAAAAAAGCGTACCAGCCCCGATAAGGCGGCGATCTTGACTATCAATCTGGTTATCAATCATGGGCGAATCCTGAACGACGGATTGCTTGGGATAGGGTGCGTTTTAGCGTTATTCGATGCTCTGGGCTAGTAAGTGTTAGCGCCATCGTTAAAAACAGCAGTAAAGCGATGAGGGCGATAACACTCACCATTACAGGGGATGAAGCGCAATAAATACCAAACAATGAGCATGCAGAGATGACAGGGACGGCAATGAGAATTTTTGCATGAGAAAAGACGTGGAAAGCTCGTTGACTGTAATAAAACACGCTTAGGACTTTTATGAGCTGGAACACGCCAATGATGATCATGACAGCCCAGACACCTAGGTCGAGAAAGAAAACGCATCCTGAAATCCCAAGTATGGTCGTGGCGCTATTAATGGCAAACAGAGTATTCGTTTGTTTCTGGTAGAGAATGCCGAGGTTGATAAGCTCTGCCATTTCCTTTCCGAGTACCATAAAAGTGTACCTAGAATGAGCGTAATGGCGAATTGGTAATCTGTAGTAAGAACAAAGGTGAGTAATAGTTGGCTTGTTGCAGCAACGCTAATGATAATTACGCCGATCAAAACAATGCCCAATAGCGAAATTCGCTCGGTCATGCTGACATCACTGTTTAGCATTGCGAATCGTTTGGGCATCCACCACATCCCAAAAGGCTGCATAAGGATACATGCCGCCAAAGCGAACTTACTGGCAATCGCATACTGCCCAAGCGTCTCTAGGTCAGAGCTTGCTAAGACAAGCCACCTTTCTGCGCCGTTGAGTCCAAACGCAACAAGAGTAGAAGCGGTGAGTGGAATGGTGTATTTCATGGTCAGGCTAAAGAGTAACCGAGTCGGTGTGACGAATTGTAAACCGGACGTTTTGGTAACCCAGAACCATTGCATGAGATGGGTAAATAATCCGGCCAGTAATACACCGGTTATACCATATCCGTATTCAAGTAAGAGCAAAACACATAGGGCTTGAATCAGAGTTGTGGTAATGGAAATCACGACAAAGTTTTTTATGTCGTCTTTCATTCTCAACCAGGCTAACCCAATCGATAATGAGCCTCCTATGCATAAAGATAAGCTCAAAATGACAATGTCTTTAAGCTGTAAGTGGTAATGGCTGAGTAGTGCTTCAACACTTTGGTAAAAACAAAGTGCGGCAAAGCCAATGCCCAACATTAACCCTAGGGAGACGAGTTGGGTGATGGTGAAGATTTGGTTTGCTTTATACTCGACACGCTCGAACGGTTCATTTGTCTTATCGTGTAGGGCGAAACGATAGAGTGCCTCATGCAAAGAGCAACAAGTCAGCAAGGCAATAAATGAACTTGTGATGGTCAATAGCTCCAACTGACCATATTCGGTGGGAGATAAGTAACGCGTAATGAGAGGTAGCATGAGTAATGACGTGCCTTTCATAGTGCAAAGTGCCACGCCATAACTCGCAATATTTTTTAACGCAGACAACCTCATGCCACTTCCTCTTTTGTTGCGTCTTGTTTGGTTGAGCCTTGTTTTGTTGAGTTTAGGGGCGCGGAACGTTGGCTAGCAGGGTCTTGACTTAAGATTGCGTCAACGATGGAGGAGTAGGTGATGCTTGCTCGATAACGCTCGGCAACTAAACGGCCTTGATTTGCGATGGGGCGTAACTGCTCGATAGATTTCACAACTTCCGCCAATGTTTTTGCCAAAGCGCTCTCATCAGAGATGTCATACTTTATGCAATTGACATGATGTGTGAGCACTTGATCCCAATATGCGCCGTCTTTAGGAATGACGACGAGAAGACCAGCGGCTAATGATTCAAGTACTGACATGCCAAACGGTTCACTTTGACTTGTCGAGACAAAGATATCGGCAGTTGCACGAATATCATCAATATTTTCCGGCGCTTCAAACCAAGCAATATTTGGTCGTTGAACCGGCGCGTTGCTCTGTTCCAAAGTGGAGTTTTGAGGCTTGATGTAACAAATCTTGGTGATGGCATTATTCGATAAATCTGCGGTTTGGTGAGCTTCAATGAAACGATCGAGTCCTTTCCATTTGAGCAGTGATGCTGCCCAAAACAGTGTGGGGCGTGTTCTCGACCGATTATGAGTTGGGCTGTTCACTGAGCGCCTGTTTTGTTGCGTTTGCTTATTTTGGCTAGAACCGTTGCTTGTTGGCCACTGAGACGCAGGGATACCGTTGATGAACGTATGGAAGTGACGCGGTAATGGTTTGTCATCTTCAAGACCTAGTAAGCGTGCGATATAGCTTTTAGAAGAGTCGAGGTAAAAGGTAGTGTGTCCCTGCTTTAGACACCATGCCACCGCTCTACTGCCAAATACCGGACCATGTATAAACTGAATGATGGGTATTGCTTTAAATAGACGCGTAATTTGGGCAAACAGGTAGCCTGCCATATCAATACCAGGGCCGGAGATAAGGATGAGCTTACTCAGTGGCGATGTACTTCTTAACGATGCCAGTGACCAGACAAACGCGATCTGACATAAAAAAATCAGCTGTGACATCCAATACATCACACCTTGAGTACTTTGATACAAAGAAGCAGGACATTTCAGCTCATGCAAAATGAGTTTGCGATTGTTTAATGTCTGTTTAGATGCCGATGTCTGTTTCGATACGGATGCTTGCGTCGTTGCCGATGTTTGGGTGCGAAAGCGGTGCCAACTCGCTATATCTGCGGTCAAAATGTGACAGGTAGTCGTGTTAGGGAGTTGTTCTAACATATGACGAGTGGCGATTTTTGACCCGCCATCGAAAGGAATTGGATCATAAATCATGTAAGTGAATGAGTTCATGACATGACCTCCGTTTTGGGTGTGGCGAGATGCTTAAAGCGAGAGATTAAAAACGTGCGCACAGGACGATATAACGCACTGATAACGCGGCTTAATTGCGTTACGCGTGATTGATGAACTGCTGAACGTCGAGAAAGAATTGAATCGTAGAGTGACTCGATAGCGTTTGTGTTGGCTTCCAATGAAAAGTGGGTATTGGCACGTTCAAACGCGTTATTTGCCAGCATTTTTGCGTATTTTTTGTTTTGCAAAACCTGGCTTATTGCATGAGCAATGACATCCTCAGATTGAGATGAATCATAGAGAATACCTGATTGTTGGTCGTGGATGACCTCAGGAATTCCGCCCACGTTTGGCGCGATGATGGGGAGTTTTGCAAATGCCGCTTCGATTAATACAAGGCCAAAAGCCTCACTGCGTGCACCGCTAATGAAAGCGTCACAACCACCCGCTAACCAATGCTGGACATTAGTCTGCTCTCCAACAAAGTGAATGAGATTATCTAACTTTAGGCGCCTAACAAGTGATGATAATGGTTTTCGGCAAGGGCCATCACCAATGATGACAAGATGAACATTGGGCCTATCTCCGGCTTTTTTTGATAGGGCATGCAAGGCGTGGATAAGTCTATCAAAGCCTTTACGATCGATGAGAGAGCCGACACTTATCAATACTTGATCGCATTGTGGTATTGCGAGTTTCTCTTTGACAGATAATGGCAAGTTGCTTGCGCTATGGTGATGGTGAGCCACGCCATTATAAATCACGCTGAGCTGAGAACTCGGATAACCATCTTGAATCATGCCATGACTAACCGCCTTACTAACGGTAATAATGTGAGGACTTAGGTGCAATAGTAAACTGGCGCGATCACGTAGATCGTAGTGACAATGTAACTGCGTGGTGAGAGGTATACGCATGAGATATGCAGCAAGAACCACCCATTGGTTTGGCGCGGCACTGTTTACGTGGATCAATTGGATGTCATATTCACGAATGAATGAACAAGCTTGTCGCACTAATTGCCAAGTCGCAGAGAAATCGAGCTTTGGGCTCAACCAACCAAATAAGACGGAAAACTCTTCATAATGAGATTGGATATTTTCTTCAATCGTTCGCTGATGTAAAGCGTCATTATTTGTCCACAAAATGGGATTGAACTTATTACTTAGACTGGTCATTAAGTTGAGCAAACACACTTCACTGCCTCGTATCCACTGATCGCCATAGTGAACAAACAGAATATTCCTAACTGAGCCAAATCTAACTTGGGATGTTTTCTTCATGGTAAGCATCTCTTGTTTTCGTTTTATTTCTATAGCAACACTTTGTTCGCACAAAGACATGTTGTTCTTATAAAGACAAAATTTGTTCGTATAGAGACAAAGCAAGACAAGTGCCATGTTTAATATGTTGAATATTAAGGTTTTATCTTTAGTTGGCGCGGGGTGGTTTAGATTGTCAAATTGAGAATCAATTCAAGAGTAGAGTTGGATGATTTTCGGAATGACGGCGTCACTAGAAAAGCGCTGCTCAATAGTCTTGTACGCGTTGGATTGAATCTCTTGTTGAGCAAAGCGATCCATTTTTTGCCATTCCATTAGACATTGAAGCATTTCGGCCATGTCTTTCACGAGCCACCCATTGTGCTTGTGAGTAATAAGCGTAGAAATTGCCCCTACGTTGAGAGAAATGACAGGAATTCCGCGTGCCATGGCTTCAATTGCTGTCATCGGCAGACCCTCATAACGAGATGTCATGAGCAAAATATCAATATTGTGCCAACAGTCGGCCATATTCGGTTGGAAGCCAGCGAACTTAACATTGGTGCTGGCATTCGATTCAAGGCTGTTTCTCATATCTCCATCGCCGTACAAACAGAAGCAGAGCGTAGGGCATTGTTTGGCGAGTTCAATAAAGCGGTCGGGGCCTTTTTCATGACTCAATCGCCCAACAAATGCGATCTGTTTTGAGGTTGTGTGATTTTGTTGTACAGGATGACTTTGAGCGTTGATAGAGATAGGTGAGTGGGTGTGCGGTAAAGAAATAAAGTTATTGAGCACATGGCTTTTATGCGGAACCTTCCTTTGAATCGACGGGCTAACGCTTAAGCAAACATCGGATAGAAAAGCGGAATAGCGATCAAGCCGATCGTACCATTTGACTTTTCCCGCAGGTGTTTCTCCAGCATGAAACGTCGTCACTTGTTTAAATCGATGGCGAGTGTGCAACTTACAGAGTTTACTGTAGATACTGGCTTTGTAACCATGTGCATGTATAAGGCGCGGCCGATAGCAGTTTATGGCGGCAATCAATTGGCGCAGTATGTTGGGTTGTTTCGCAGTGATTTTTGTCGTGCTGGAAGCATTGAGTTCATCGAGGTAACTATAAGGTATTGAGTGTGCCCGCAGTTTGTCGATAATTGCAGCAGATTGGTCATATCGTTCTACCAATACAACGCGAACGGTTTGATGGCGGTTATTTAGGTCATGATTGATATCTAAGTCATGAACCGTGTCAACGTTATGATTAGGTTCAAGAGCATAATAGCTTTTAAGGCCATAATCGTTTTTAAGGCGAGAATAACTTTTAAGACGATAATAGCGTTTAAGACCATGAGCAAGCTCCACGACATGGGTTTCAATCCCACCGTAGGTGAGGCTATCAATCAGTATCCATAGCTCACCTTGGGGGATTGTCGTGTTGAGGGCATCACATCTCGTTTTGGATCTGCTCATCGTCGGCTTCCCATTGCTGCTTTTTACGGTAAACCGTTGATGGGCTCAAATCGAGTAACACGGCAGCGTTCAAGACATTTCCATTGCATATTTCGATGGCATTTTGGATCGTTTCCCTTTCCACTTGCCACATTGGTTTCACTTGTAGGTTCTGCGGTTCTGTGTTTGCACCATCAGAAATCCTGCTCACAACATCCGATTCAACACCCCCATGTTGGATTTCAGCCGCTGCACTGCCTATGGCTGTGGGGGTTGCCCTTTGGTTTTCACTTGCACCAATTGCTGTGTGTGCTCCGGTTTGAGAAGAGGCAGAACGAGATGGTTCGTTATTTACACTCATGTTTTGTGGGCTTTGACTGATGAACGGCTTTTGGCCTGCTATTTTGTTTAATGGGGCAGGAAGGTGTTCACGTTTCACCTTTGTACCATCATTGAGCACCACAATATTGCGCATGATGTTTTGAAGCTGCCGAACATTCCCTGGCCAATCGTAATTGATGATGACCTTTTCTGCATCGGGTAAAATGGAATTAAAACGCTTGCCATCTTGCTTGGCATAAACACGGACGAAATGTTTGGCAAGCGTTGCAATGTCTTTGCCTCTTTCTCTGAGAGGAGGAAGTTCGATTGGAATCACATGTACTCGGTAATACAGATCTTCTCTAAATCGGCCTTGTGCGACTTCTTCTAAAGGATCACGATTTGTTGCACAGATTATACGAACGTCTACTTTCAGTTCGCGGTTACCACCTAGAGGCGTAAACGTTCCAGTTTGCAGAAAACGCAAAAGCTTCTTCTGCATGTCTAATTCCATTTCACAAAGCTCGTCGAGAAAAAGTGTTCCGCCATTGGCTTGCATTGCTGCGCCTTTACGGTCACTTGTTGCGCCTGTAAATGCACCTTTTACGTGGCCAAAAATTTCACTTTCCATAAGATCGCGAGGTATAGCGCCACAATTGATCGCGACAAAAGGTTTGTTTGATCGGGCGCTTTCTCTATGAATGGCTTCTGCACACACTTCTTTACCGGTGCCGCTTTCCCCATGGATAAACACACTGGCAGTGGTCGGGGCGGCGGATTCGATGATCTTATACACGGCTTGCATGGGTAGACTTGATCCTATGAACCCATGAAAGTTCGCTCGGTCAAACTGAGTTTCTAGTTTAGTGACCAAGTTTTCAAGCTTGGCCTGTTTAAGATGCAGTTGAACTGAAGTTTTTAGTCTGTCGGCTTGAATCGGTTTTTCTAAAAAGTCATTCGCGCCTTTTTGGATCAATTTAACGGCGACATCGACAGAGCCATGTGCTGTAGCGATGATAACGGCGGTGTGAAATTGTTGCTCGATAATCCAATCAAGAATCTCCTCGCCGGTGGTATCCGGCAATTTGAGATCCAAAATGACGAGCTGTGGCTTCTGTTGTTCGATGAAAGCCTTGGCGTTTCTACCTGTCTCTACATGAAATAAATCATAGGGTTCATCTTTGACATATTGTTGATAGAGTATCGCTAGTGAGTTTGAGTCTTCGACTAACAGTACCTTTGGTCTCATAGTGCATCCTTACCATTTTTTACAGCCAATGACGTAAAATATAATTGTATTTACTGAGCGTTAGTACGCTCGAGTATTTTGGAAAAGGCGATCTTGGATTGTTCTGCCAACTGTTTAAATTCCATTTTGTGGTCTAGTGCTTTATCAGGCGTCCCGTTGAGACAAACTGTCTCGATTTTTCTTGCTAGTAACCCTAGTCCTGTTGCTCCCATAGCTAATGACGTGCTTCCTAGAGTATGGGCTTCAAATTCTAAAGTCTCAAAATCTTGTTTATCCATGGCGTTGAGAATGTTTGTTGTGCGAAGTGTCGCTTCTTCAAGATAGTTCTTAATCAAGATTGGAAGGACCTCTAAGCTAGTATCTTTAACAATTTGCTCAATCGTATCGTGATTGATGAGATAATCTTCCTTGTTTTCCATTACGTCAGATTCCTTTACTTGCGAGTTTGGTTGAGGGTGATTTTCAGCGGAATTACCCATCCATAGTCTCTTTATCCATGTTTTTATCATCTTTATAACACCTTCGTCACTCAGTTATCATCGAATATGTGGGGGCGGTATCTCATGTGGCTTGTTGAAATAGGGTGTATTTACTCATAAAACGTTCGAGTGCTATTTGAACGCGTCGAGGGAGTGTTCGTCGGAAAAACGGCGAACTCATGATGTCCTCAGAGAGGGAGCGTGTGCGAAATTGGTTGAGTGCAATACCCACAAACGGGCAATCATTTGTTTCAAGTTGGTTTAAGGCGCTAAGCACACTTTCATTTGAGCTAGTGTTTGTCGCAATAACAAGAATGGTTGCGTCGCACTGGTTCGCAACCACAGTGGTAGGAATGTTGGATTGATTACATTGCTCAAGTGGCGAGGTATCGAACACCACTCGGTCGTAGGTTTCTAGCCAATGAGTAAGCTTCTCTTGCAATGACAGAGGATCGCGAAATGGCATTTGCTTAGATTTACTCTGAGGAGCGATGAAGCCAGCCAGCACTTTATGAACGTGTTTATGTTCGATTAAATCGAGTGATAGGGTTGCTTCATCAGTAATTTTTGATGGATTCGCGCACACTTTCAATGTCTGGAAGTTAGGATTGAACAAGTTGAAATCAACGTAAAGTGTTCGATAACCCGATAGCAGGTAACGTTCGGTTAGTGCCATCGCTAAAGATGTGCAACCCGCACCCTGCTTATCGGCAGTGACACAAACACTTTTACTGCACTTGAGTTCCAATTGAATAAATAGCTGCTCGACTTCTACGTGTGTGCTCGACATCATGATTAAAGCGCTCCTATCAAAACAATCGTGGTGGCGATTTTTAGGACGTCGTCTAGTCCATTACGGGCTTTTTCCATGAAGCTATCACGCTGATGTGGGACATACACGGTATCGCCAGCCCTTAACACCGGGAGTTTTCTGAAGTTCGCCGTTTTACTGAACTCCACTAAATCAAATGTCACGGCTTGGCTTTGGCAGCAAGACATATTAACGACACTGATTTTTTCTAGATACGCTTGTTCATGAGGTCCACCCGCTTCTGCGAGAAGATCAAGAATTGTCATGTTGTCGTCAAAGACATATCGACCGGGTTTGTTGACAGCACCAAGGACGCGAACCGTCGATTCTTTTGAACGGTCGAGCCAGTTTTTGTTCTTTTCAGGAATATAGATGGTATCGCCAGTGGTTACGGATGGAAGTAAAGACTCATCACCGGTTTCAAAGTAAAGCGATAAGTTGAGTTTGCTGACTTTGGAATAAGATTTGTCACGATGGGTAATTCGGATGTTGTGAATATCCGCGTCCAACGTTGGTCCATCGGCTGCCGAGAGGATATCGAGGAAGTGCATTTCTTTGGTGAAGCGATAACGACCGGGCGCATTGACTTGCCCAAACACGTAGATGGATGCATCGGAGCTTTGACGAACCCATTGTGATTTATTGTCTGATGGATCTTGTGGTAAGTCATGAACACGAACTACAGAACCAGCGGCAATATGAGGAAGTTGAGAGCGCATAGCGCCGTTTTTAATGAATGCATCAAGATCGAAAATCACTGTTTTACCGCTACTAGTAACCACTTCAATGGTGGTGGTGTCGGCACGCAAGGTTGGGCCACCAACGTGAGAAAGAAGATCCATTAAATCCATTTCGTTAGACCACTCGATACGGCCAGGGCGGACGACTTCACCAATCACGCTTACTGCTCGGTTAGGGGCAACTTTAAGCCATGATTTTTCATTCATGTCGGTTTTTTCTGGAACGAAAATGGCGTCGCCGGGGGCGATAGTGGGTGGAGCTTTACTCACAAGCCCTTCAGTAAAAGCGGTAAGGTCGAAGTTTAGTACTTTCCCATTGGCTTTAATAATGCGTATTTGGCGTGATTCTGCGAAACGAGTAGGGCCGCCTGCATTGGCCAAAATGTCCATGAAAGTCGCGCCTTTGTTGCCTTGAAACGCTCCCGGTTCGGCCACTTCACCCATTACATAAACGGTATTTGATCCGGACTTAATTTCTTCTTCCATCTTAGGCACGAAGACGGTCGCGCCTTTTGCCAGCATTGGAAGCAAAGATTGATCGCCACTATCGAGGTACTTTTTAAGGTTGAACAGTGTAGGGCGGTTGTTGGAAATCACGCGGATTTGCTCGACACTTGCGTATCGTGTTACGCCGCCTGAACGCATAATAATGTCGACCAGATCCATATCCTCTTTGTAACTAAATGAACCAGGAGCGTTCACTTCACCAAACACTTTAACCGCGGATCGCGAATCGGCGCTGTCACCAGAATTAGCCAGTTTTGCTGCGTCGAACTCTTGCTCAATGTTGCCAACCATTGGTGAGGCTGGGATAAACAAGTTGTCGAGAGACTGTAATTGAGGAAGCCCACTTGCATTACCACTGTCGAGAAACTGCTTATAGTTAAAGATCTTGGTTTCTCGTCCACGCTTTAATTGAAATTTGTCGAGTTGTGCTCCGGCGCGTAAGCCCCCGGCGGCATGAAGCGCCATTTGGACTGTAGTGGACTGAGGCAAAGTGTATTCCCCCGGTGATTGCACATACCCTTGAACAGAAATCAGAATTTGTCGCTCTGCGATGTAAATTTTTGCGTTAGAGATGTCTCTGAAAACCTGTTTTAGACGAGACTGTACGGCTTTAGTCAGTTGCGTATCTTCATAGCCCGCTACGTAAACATGACCAATCTCAGGAAGATCAATTCGACCACTTTTATCTACTTGGAAGCTTCGGTTAAGCGATGGCTCCCCAGGCAAATTAACTTGGATTAAATCACCAATTTGAACAGGCTTGGCATAGGCAGAAGCAAACGTGAACATCAATACAATGAGCAACATAAGTACTAGGGCGAAACGATAAATAGCGTGTTTCATCGTGGTGATAAGTTTAGTTTTCATGGTCGCCCCCTTGAGCGGCGGTTGACACAATGTCGATACTCACGCGACGATTCGTGAGTTTGACGGCGCTAGAGTTCCCCTCGAATAGAGGTAAAGACTCTCCAACAGAGTGTGTATGAATTCGTGATGGCATAAGGCCAAAGATGGTTAAGTATCTTTCAACTTGTTTTGCGCGTCCCATCGCAAGCTGCTGGTTATATTCTGCATCTCCCGTTGCGTCGGCATGACCAGTCACATTGAGGTTGAGTTGTCGATGCTGCTTGAGGATATTGGCCGCTTCGGCAAGGTTGCCCATGTATTTGGGGTTAATTTCTGTCGAGTCGATGGCAAATTGATTGTCGACATTGAGCAATGAAACAAGCTGTTCGATGATGGCGATTTCTGCGCCAACGGTTTGTTGATTCGGTGGTTCGCAACGTGCTTCCCGTGTCACGTAGTCAAGTTGATGCTCTAATTGAGATAAGTTTTTACGCAGAATGACCAAATCATTGGCGGCATCGAGCAGTAAGTTACCCTCAAGTTCACGAGCGATTCGATTTTCTTTCGTTTTGGCTTGTACGACTGCGGCGGGAAAACACCATTCAGCCCCCTCGCGGATCAAGCTGTCTAACTGTAACCGAGCCAGTTGCCAGTCAAAGCGCAATCCGTGTTCCGGCCCCAGCGGTTCGTCAGGGAGAATGGGGGAGAAGTCGGCCATGGTTGTGTATTCACCTAAGCCTCCTTGGCCTTGCTCAGGGTAACTGACACAACCCATATTGAAGAACACGCTCGAAATGAGTATGAGTAAGCTTCCTACTCGAACAGAAGCAATGATCTTTGTTGCACGCTTACGCTGTAACGCAAAGTTGTAGAATGTTCTCAATGTATGTGAACGCATGATAAGCCTCCTAGCCAACCGTCTTTCTGCAGCTTTCGTATCTTTATCCGCTTATGAATAGGATGAGTTAATGAACAGGCTGCTTGGCAGTTGCCTGTGATGAATTCGATGCGCGATTGAGTGGTATGGCACTGCCAATACGCAGCAGTTGCAGCATTTTTAATGGCTGGCCATGTGCATGTTCGATTCGCATGTGACGTTCAGACTCCACTAAGCGTTTGAACAGGTATACGATGGCGCCAATGCCGGAAGAATCAAGAAACTCAACGTGTCTTAAATCGATCTCAATCTCGGAGTGAGAGTCATGAGTGAGAACATCATCGATAATCACTTGAGCCTGTTTGCTCGACGATGCATCAAAGTCACCAATAACTGAAAGAGTGAGTAATTGTTCGTTAATGTCGATTTTTCGCAGTTCCATAATAGCTACTCCACAATAAGGGTTACTTAGATAGAGCAGGGAACGTGCCTAAAATAATTATCATTAAAACAATTGGATAGAATTATTTATCAATATGAGAATAGAGTTTTCTCATATTGAGAGTCTAAAAGATGAGTCGCTAGATTGAGTAAAAGTAGGATTTATCAGGATGTCCATTTTAACAGAACGGACTTTAGATCTTCTGAGGTATAGGGTTTTGTTAAAATGTCATTCATGCCACATTCAATGCACTTTTTACGTTCTTCTAATGTTGTGCCCGCAGTGAGTGCGATGATGGGGTTGTCAAACTTCAGCTTCCTTAATGCGACTGTCGCTTCAAAACCATCCATTTCTGGCATGCGGCAATCCATAAAATGAGGTCATAGTTTCTTTTTCCGCGGAAGTTAACGCCTCGATACCGTTTGCTGCGATATCCGCAACAATACCGAGTTTGTTGAGCATCTCCTTTATTATGACTTGATTGAGCAAAATGTCATCTACGACAAGGATGGCAAGTTCGTTTGAAATATCGACCATTCTCTTGGGCGTATCCATCTGGTGTAAGTCATCTTCACCAACGGACTTGAGTGGAATCGTGCCGTAGAACTGAGTGCCAATACCTTCTTGGCTTTGGAGTAATAACTGACCGCCCATCAATTGGATCAACTGCTGGCAGATCGCCAAGCCTAATCCCGTTCCCTCATAGGCTCTTTTACTTGAACGATCTACTTGAGTAAATGGCTGAAACAGTTTCTCTTGAGAAGCTTCATTTATGCCGATGCCGGTATCTTGAACAGAAAACACCAGTTGCTCATTGCTCCAATCGAGGGTGACCAAAACCGACCCCTTATCAGTGAACTTAATTGCGTTACCAATCAGGTTCACGAATACTTGGGTAATCCTTTCAAGATCGCCCTCAATCGCATTGGGTAGGTTATCTTTGGCCGAAATATCGAACAACAAGCCTTTTTCTTGCGCTTTGTGCTCAAAGATACTTTCGAGGGTGCTAACCAGAGATTTCACTTCAAACTGACTGGGTATCAATTCAAACATGCCTGAATTGATCTTACTGAAATCGAGGAGATCGTTAATGATGGTTCTTAATAGCTCACCGGATTGAGACAGGTTATTGACGAGCATCGTTTGTTGAGAATTAAGAGCGGTTTCGCTGAGTAGTTCGGACGTACCGAGTAAGCCATTTAATGGTGTTCTTAACTCATGATTAATCATTGCAAGAAAGTCACGAGTTGACCGTTCAGACTGTTCTGCAATTTTTCGAGACTCAATATTACGATAGATAGTATGTTGCCGACTTATTGCTCCGCATAACAGCTCTGTGACAAGTACAATTGAACGCTTAATGAACGCTTGGTCAATGTCTTGATTTCTCACTAAAATGCGTAGACTGCCATATCTCTCGTTATGAATCGTCAAAGGGAGCTGAAGTTCACCATTGAGCCATTCACCATCCTTTAGGTCGACGTTCGCATTGAGTTGACCGTACTGTTGATTAGCTAAACCTAAGTCATGATGCTGTAAAACGACAAGACGACATTGTTCTATCAAGGTATTTTCGGTCAGCTTTTGGGTAAAATTATCAAGGATAATGTCGTCGAGATTTTTTCTCAGAAAGACACGCCCAAAATGAATCAGTAGCGCATCGACTTGCTGTTGAAATTCGAGTTTGATTAGGTTTTCAGCTGAACTTTTTTCAAGCTGTGCCACCGCAAGTTCTAATTTTTGGTTTGCTTCAAATAAAGCCAAGCTCTTTTGTTCTAGGAGCGCTTCCGCTTGTTTTCTGGATGCAATCTCACGCTCAATTTTTCTTAGTAACGCGGTATTGGCAGATAGGTACTCATTAGTCATGTTCGATTACTTCAACGTGATGCTGAATTTCACTTCACTGCCACTGGCATTCAGAGGCTCCATTTCAATGTCGACGGTTTGATTAAAGTATTTTGCGCACCCTTTGATTAACCCAAAGCAAACGTGTGACATACAACGCGCGCTTTTATAATTCATCACTAAGTGGGTTTCAGTTTCAGAAATAAATTCAAATCGTGGTGGTTCGGCATCCGGGTATAGCTTCTTTACTTCGACGTGAATATATTCTTCTACGTGGCGAATAAACTGAAAGCAATGGTCACTTTTTACTAAGCTGGCTTGGGGATGGTTCTCAGTAAATTGAGAAATACAGTTTCACCAAAGATTTCTTGGAGTTTTTCTGCAGGAATGTCGGTCGTCTTACTTAAGTTAATGATGAGTTTGACAAGGCTTCGATGATCATAACTTCCGACAGAAGTATAGATGCCCTCATCATGTGATGCCTCTAAGACTTGATCTAAGACCTCTAAACCAAAGTGGCTCTCAACTAACTCCATGAATTCTGTAAATATGATTCCTTTCATACATAGCGCCTTTCACACGGTTTAATGTCAAGAATAAACCACACCAATTCATTTGTCGCGAGTTTATGAACAGTAATAAAGAGAATTGAGAAACGTAAAGCCTCAACTGAATGAGCCCGAGCGCTATCATCAACGAAGTGATTTAAATGGATGATAGCGCTCACAAATGTGTCACTAGGTATGGAGGTTGTTTAGCATTAGCACAGTTAAACATTGGTGCCGATAAACATGGGCATCGTCATCCTCTCCATACATTTATTGAATCGGTGATACAAAGTTGTCGGGTTTGAGTACCACGAGTGAGCAGTTAACGGTCTGGAAGATGTTTTCTGCGGTGTTACCGACTAACAGCCCTTGGATTCCTGAGCGAGCGACGGTGCCCATCACTAAAACATCAATGTCTTTCTCTAGTATCCAATTTGGTATTTCATCATCTGGCGTTCCGTGTAAATGGTGCACAACCTGATCGCCCTTGATCGCGGACTTCTCTATGAGTCCCTCTAGCGCTTTGCGGTGCGTTTTCTTTTCGATTTCGACTTGAGCGTCTAACACTCTGTCTTCAATTTGAATCCAACTATGGTGACGAAGATAGCTTTCTAGATGAAAGTCCCAGCAGGAAACGATATGAAGTGTACCGTTTGTTGAATCTGCGACTGAGCGGGCCAGTTGAAGCAATCGCATCGCCAATCCTTGCTCTGCTGGGTCCGAGACGCTTGGGTCGATGGCGACAGCCACATTTAACGCGTTTGCGGCTTTGCTCGATTCTTTGTTTAACCAAATCGGGCAAGGGCACTTGCGCAGGAGCTTCATGTCCAGTGCTTTAAAGCCTTTAGTGTCGTCATCTTGAGGTTCGGCGTCCTTAATCAATAAATCATTTTGATGACGATGAACGGATCGGATAATCCGTACCGCGGGGTAACTGCCACATTCGATGGAGATAGGATATGGGTTCGGATGATTGGTTGTGCCAAGCTTAGTTTGGATCTCACTCATATTTGTAGCGAGTGCATCAATGAGCGATTGTTCATATGTCGCTTCATAATCGAGCATGCTGGCAGGTAAAGATGGGCAGACGATGAGTCCTTTAAGATCGGCTTGGTTATTTTCTGCAATTTGGATAGCTTGAGTAAGTCCGTGACTCTGGCCTTCCAACCCGTGATTGACGAATAAAATATTTTTAAACTCTTTCATCATGACCTCCTTTTCTTTAAGTGTTGTATTGAATAACGGATATTTCCACATAAAAAACATGGAAATTAATGCTTCTTACTATCGAGGTTCAACGTATCTAGACGTTAGATTAAACTGAGCTATACAGGTTTCCAGTTATCCATTTGAGTTTGATAATATTTTGGTGTCATGTGAAAGGTAAGGAGTATACTGGTTAAGTATTTTCCTCTTTAGAGCGGACGTAAAAATGTTAAAGAAAACCCTCCTCGCAATTGCAATGTCAGCCAGTATCATCGCACCAGCGATGGCGTGCACAGGTATATCACTATCAACCACCGCTAATGACCACGTTCATGCCCGTACGATAGAATGGGGTGAAAATGACTTAAATAGTAAGTTGATTGTTGCACCAAGAAACTACTCGTTTACATCAACCATGCCTGATCAAAAGCAAGGTTTGAGCTGGAAGAGTAAATATGGATTTGTCGGAATCTCTGTGAGCGACGACCGATTTATCGGTGAGGGCGTTAATGAAGAGGGGCTGACAGCAGGCTTGTTCTACTTCAAGGGTTATGGTTCGTTAAAAGCCTACGATCCACAAGACCGTAAAGACAGCATTACCGATATGGACTTTGTTCGTTGGATGCTTTCTCAATTCAAAACGGTTGATGAAGTTAAAGCCGCAATGAAAAACATCGACATTGTTCCAGTTTACCTTGATGCGAAAGGCCAACCCTCACCAACGGGACACTGGCGTGTAACGGATCGCAATGGAAAAAACATTGTTATTGAGATCATGGATCAAGGTCAGGTACACATTTACGATAACGAAGTAGGTGTGTTGACCAACTCTCCAACGTTCCCTTGGCAAGTGACTAACTTGAGTAATTATATACACTTACAACCTGGTACAAGCGCACCAGCAAAGTTTGGCAATGTTGAGGCAAAATCTTTTGGCATAGGTTCAGGTTTCCTTGGCCTTCCGGGAGATATCACGCCGCCATCGCGTTTTGTCCGCGCTGCATTCTTTGTAAATACCGCGCCTGAATCTAAAACATCGGAAGAAGCGGTATCGCAAGCATTTCATATTTTGAACAACTTTGATATTCCAATTGGCACTGAGTTTAGCCAAGAGTACCGTGAGCACATTCCAGATTTGCCTAGTGCAACTCAATGGACATCGGTGATTGACCAGGACAATGGATTGTTCTATTACAAAACCATGCGCGATAGCCGAATTAAGAAAGTGGATCTTAATAAAATCGATTTCAATCAATCACAAGAAATGAAGCGCAAGCTTGATAACGGCACATTTGCTGTCGAAGACGTGACGCCTTAATCACATCGCATTGGATTGAAACTTGGTTTTTGGCAATTCAATTTGCAACACTTGTTTTGTAGATGTAGATGTAGATGTAGATGTAGATGTAGATGTAGATAGCGTCTTTATCATGTTGTCACATAGGGGGAAGAAAAATTCCCCCTTTATTGTGTAGAGGAGTCTTATGGATTTTTCTGAATTGATGAGCGAGATGTCGTATCAGATCGCACAAACTGAAACGCATCATTGCTGGTGAGCATTTGATAAGGTCTCAAACCAAACAAGGGCATGATGGAATAGATATGATCGAATAGGTCCGCTTGAACGCCCTCGTAATGTGCCCAATCCGTATTATTGGTAAAAGCATACACTTGTAGAGGGATACCTTCTTGAGTTGGCTCAAGTTGTCTTACCATGATTAACATGTATTGGTGAATGTCTTTACTCGCTCTGAGATAAGCGTTGATATACGCACGAAACATCCCCAAATTTGTCATTTGACGCAGGTTGCCAAAAGCGGGCTCGTCACTCATCTCTTCGTTGTATTCATTAATCTCACGTGATTTTCATAGATGTATTGGCGTAAAATACGAATGCTCTTTAGCTTTTCTATTTCTTCTTCAGACAGAAAGCGAATAGATGTGACGTCTATATTGACCGCACGTTTGATGCGGCGACCACCAGAATCGGACATGCCTTGCCAGTTAATGAACGCGTTTTGAACTAACGCATAAGCAGGCAACATGCTAACGGTATTATCAAAGTTTCGCACTTTAACCGTGGTAAGTGAGATTTCTTCTACTGTTCCGTTGGCTCCATAAGCATCCATTTGAATCCAATCATTCAAGCTGATCATTCGGTTCGCTGACAGCTGAATACCGGCGACAAAACCTAATATTGTGTCTTTAAACACCAACATGACAAAACCTGTTGCAACGCCCAGCCCCGATAGGAAGATCACCGGGGACTCGTTTGCGAGTATCGACATCGATACCACCACGCCCACAAAGAATGTAAAGAGTTTAATTAACTGAACGAAACTCTTAATCGGCATTTTTCGGGTGATGCCTTTAAAGGTAGCGATGTCGTTTAATGCATCAAGTAGCGCGAAGACCATCCACACAAAGATGACCAATATGGAGATGCTCAGAACTCGATCAAAAATAGCGGCAAGCCATGCATAATGACCAACGGCAAGGGGGATGAACACATCCAATATCATAATAGGGATAAGCAAGGAAAGCTTTTCAAGAACGTCGTATTTAGACAGGCTTTCTGCGAGTGGCTTATTCGCTTTTTTTAAGACGTTATTCACCGACCTTACGATTAAATGGTGAACAACGAGATAGCTAATGGCTGCGACGGTGAGGCTAGCGAGGATAAAAATGCTTGTAAATTCGATCCCATAAGGATCACTGTTGATTCCGACGGAACTTAACTTCTCTGCGATGAAAGTCCGAATGTGATGCTCAAGCAAAATATCATCCTCAAAATGTAGCCTGTAAAAATAATAGCGTAGGTATACTCTGGTCAACAGGCGGTAAGTGTTAGAAAACCGCTAATCCTACTCTCCATCTTCTTGATTTGCACTGGTTTAATCTCAGGAACACGAAACTTAGTATTCAAAAATAGCGTATAGGCTAAGTTTACTTAAAGGTTTAACATCCTGTTATTCAAACGCTGTTAAGTCTGTGAACTGTCTATAATTTATTAGACTAGACTAAATTAGCAACTCGCGTTTAATTCAAGAGGCATTTAATGGAAAATTCTAATCAATCACAGCAACCAACATTTTTGTCTAAAGGTTGGAAATACTTCGTTATCGTTGGCGTAATCATCGCATTGATGGGGGGTGGAGCAATGAGCTTGCCTGTATTGGCAGGGGTAACCATCTCAACCATCGTTGGTGCAGTGCTTTTACTCAGTGGTTTGGTTCAGGCTTATCACACCTTGTCCATTAAGGCATGGGGTGAAAAATTATGGTACGTATTGAGTGCGGTGCTCTACATCATTGGCGGCTTATTCATCTTATTTAAGCCTTTGGCCGGTCTAGTTACCATCACTATGCTGATGGTGATTGTTATGATCTTAAATGGTTTAACTCGTATGTTCTTTGGCTTGAGCAATCGCAGTTTGCCGAGCAGCAACGTGATAGTGTTTAGTGGCGTGATTTCTGTTCTGATTGGGGGCTACTTCTTCATGCTATTGGATGATCCGGCATTTTCTACGACTTTGCTTGGGACATTTGTTGGTATCTCGTTACTTATCGAGGGGATCAGCTTTATCTTCATGGGTATGCAGATGAAGAAGCTTTCTTAAGTTAAATTTTGTCGTCCAAACAATGGTTTTGATAACCGTCATTTAATAACGAAAAAGAATTCGAATCGAAAAATGCCACTCGTTTAAACGGGTGGCATTTTTGTTTAACATGAATGACGAAGTTAAGACTCGCTGCTGTTGGTAAGAGGGTTACTTCGCTTCTGCTTCATTGAAATGACAAATTGTGGAACGAGTGACATGACAATCATGCCCACCATTAAGCTGTATTGAACGGCAGTGAAGCTTTCTCCAAGTAATATAAATCCCGATAAAATGCCTGCTATCGGGTTTGCGATACCACCAAACGTAAAATCTACGACAGACATACGTTGCAATAACCATACGTACAACCCGTAGCCTAATGCCGTATTGAGTACAATTACCCACAAAAGACCAAGAAGATTCGTCGTTGATGTGTTTTGTACGGCGTGAAGATACGGCTCTGGATTAACACTTGCCAAAACCAATGCTGCAATCGATAGGATGACCCCACCTAAGATGAGCTGCCAAGTGAGCACCGTCCACCAATGCATTTTAGAACCTAAAGATTTTGTCACACTGCTACCGATAACAATGCACATAATTGCACCAAGCATCGCTATTAAGCCCATTGGGTTAAGCGTGATAGAGTTTGGGTCGAATAGAAACCACGCCAATGCAATCAGGACAACGCCGCTGGTGGCTTGAACTAAATTTGGACGTCGTTGGTAGATGACCCATCCAAACAACATCGCAAACACAGGAACAGAGATCATACCGACGCCAGATATTGCAGAGGGCAAGGTTAGCGCCATAACAAAAATAAGGCCAAAGAACAGCGCGATATTGACTGTTCCTAATACAACGAGGATTTTCCAATCTTGTTTTTTCGGTAAGGATGGCTTGATCGCAAGCAATAGTAAACCAGCAGGGAGCGCCCGCAGCGCGCCAAGTAATACGGGTGGCCAGTCTGGCAAAGTAAACTGTGTGACGGCGTACGTCGTGCCCCAGAAAAAAGCAGGGATCATGGCGAATAGAATGTTCATGTAAAGTATCTTCACATTGAGGTATTTATTTGCAAAGGTACGCTTGAGATTGTCGATTATCCATATCTTTTAATAAAACTCGCACCTTTAACGTGTAGACGCTATATAAATGTTGTAACAATGTAAAAGGTGAAGTTATGCGAACGCTTGCTCAATGGCTTGAAGCATATGGTGAAAGCCATCAAAATCAATTAATCAAAGATTCATAAGGTTGCGGTACCTGGCATTTTTCTTTCTGTCGTTGGTCTGATTTGGTCTATTCCGCAACTACCATTAGCTGGATTTCACCTCAATTGGGTATGGCTGGTCGCTTTACCTGCTTGGGTGTTTTACTTCCGCCTATCGATGAGCGTATTCATTATGATGATCGGCTACACGCTAGCGTGTATTGGTTTGATTTGGTCGATGGAACTTCTCGGCTGGCCAGTGTTACACATTTCGATATTGTTGTTTGGCGTATTGTGGGCATTCCAATTTATAGGCCACAAGATTGAGGGAAAGAAACCGTCATTCTTCGAAGATGTTCAGTTTTTGCTGATTGGTCCAATTTGGGTATTTCGTAAACACTGATTGCTTTCTCGCTTGTCTCGTTGTTTTGACACGCAAAACCTTCTATTCAACACTATGATTATTCATATACGACTCCCATCGTTTACTAAAGGGGCAATGTTGTCGTAAGTAGCATGCTCGTCATGAGTACCTAATTTGTTGTAAAGGCAATCATTGTGACAATGTCACTAAGACAATTAGTCAACTAGACAATTAGTCAATTACGGTAAAGGGATGCGGTAAAATCTTAGATGAAGAATGGAGGGATGATGTACAACCGTGAGCACAAATATGTCTACTGGCGAGAAGAGCGTAAAAAAGGCAAGTGGCATTATATCGCGAAGACATTCATGATGATTTTTTGTGCATTTTTCCTTGGCAATGTGATTGGACTGTTCGTATTTGGTGAGTTGAAATCAGTTAATGATATTACACAGCAACTTCCCACAGATTTGCTTATTATCGTGCTAGTTGGGTTTCCTCTGAGTGTGATCGGTTGGTATCACGAAGAATCTAAATTTTTCCGTGCACTGAAACGCAGAGATAAAAGCTCAAAGCCCGATTGGAGCGCCGAAAGCGAATGAATAAATTGCAAAATTAATCCATGCGCTAACGAGTTTCTCGCTGTTACGTACACCTTTGGTATTTTTCTATGAAGTTTAACCATTTATGGACGCGATTCTTTTGTTAGATTTACGCATAGAACATCCCCTTATCAGGAAATATCATGGATAAAAAAGCGATTTTGCATAGTCAAAGAGTCTACTTGTGTACTGACGAAGAATTAGCAGAGATGCAAACGCAATGCTTAGAAGTTTTGTATGACTACAATCAAACGCGCCCTTCAGAAGGGGATAAACGTAATGAAATACTGTATCGTTTATTTGGTCGTGTAGGAGAGAGTTGCTATTTCGAACCGCCATTACGCGCCAATTGGGGATGCCACACTCATGTTGGCGATCATGTGTATGCGAACTTCAATCTGACGTTGGTTGACGACACCCATATCTATATTGGCAATCATGTGATGATTGGGCCCAACGTCACACTGGCAACGGCAGGGCACCCAATCGACCCAGACTTAAGGCGACAAGTGGCTCAGTTTAATATGCCCGTGCGTATTGGTGATAATGTTTGGATTGGTGCGCATTCGGTTGTGCTTCCAGGCGTCACCATCGGTGAGAACTCAGTGATCGGCGCAGGCAGTATTGTAACAAAAGACATTCCTGCAAATGTTGTTGCTGTTGGCAATCCGTGTCGGGTGATGCGTGAGATAGGGTCACACGATAGAGAATATTTTTTCAAAGACCGAAAGTTAGAAAGTAACGTAATTTGACGTTCAACGTGTACAAGTGAAAGCCGAGTTAGCTATAGCGACTCGGTTTTTGTGCGTCATTATTTTAACGTCAAAAACACGGCGAAATAGGTGAATAAATCAGCAGGTTTTTCTTTTAAATCAACGGCTTTTTGTTGATAGCATAGCAAATGCTAGTCGTCTAAGTTAGAGCGATTATTTACAATAGTGCTCCATAATATAACGACTAAAAAGCCTAAATGAAGAAGAATCTAATCGCGATTGCGGTACTATCTACCGTTCTTACAGGATGTAATAACGATGATCCAATCGCAAATTTACCAGAAGTTGTTCCACCGACTGATATATTACCACCTGTAGTTGTCCCGCCAACGGATTTGGAGCCACCTATAGTCGTTCCACCGACTGATATTATTCCACCAACAACTTATATCGGTACATTGTTTGCTTCAAACAAACGAGTAATAGGTGAGGCAACCTGTAACGGAAAAGAGTTAATTGACGGTACTTTTGAAGTCTCTCAAGGAACCAGTTTTAGCTGTACCGTTGGTACCGTGCAACTTGGTGATTTTACTGCGCCATTTCCAAAGCAAATTCGTGACAGCATCAGCAATGATAAAGCAGAAGCTTCATTTGATCTGGCAAGCATTCACGGTGATAACGTCACCAAAGTACTTCAGTCTATCGATGTATGTGAGACTCAAGACGAAATTTGCTTAAAAGAAATAGACGCTTTCGATATTGAAGCTGTTTTTAATCAAGGATTAAGCGATGAAGCGGTAGACGCATACTTCGCTTCGAAAGAAGAGGAAGCAACCGACGAAGTCGGTAAGGCACCGAGTTCTCACGTTGATGATAAAGTGGTTCCGGCCGTTGATCCTGATGCAAATAGCGATCTGAACTCAAACTTTGTATCAGCAAATGCAGAGTCGACCTATTCATACAAACCTAGCGCGGAAAGCAAAGTGTTGACGCGCAGCCAACTGACGGATGCTAATGGTCAGCCTCTTGTTGGTATTAGCTACTTTTCAGCCAATTCGGTCGGCTTAACCGATGAAAAAGGTGAGTTTGAATATCTTTGGGGTGATACGCTAACGTTTGGTATCGACACATTTGAATTTGGTCAAGTTCAAGGTAATAAGGTCGACTATAAACTGACTGACGTCACGGACAATAATGTTATCAAAGCGAATATTCAGGCTCTGCTCGAACGCTACGCTTTTAATTCAAATGGTAAGCTTGAAATTACGCAAGAGATCCAAGATACGTTTGCGATGTACCCGAACGTGATCAATGAGTTGATCAATTTGTCTCTTCCAAATGGCGGCAAGCTTGAGGTTGAGGGCTCTGATTTTTCACTTCCGAATGATTTTGAAGAACAATTCAACAATGGTCTCACAGCGACCATCGACCAAGCATTACGCCAACCAGCGACTTTTGCGACTGCTTTGCGTCAGCCACAGGTTCTATCACTGGACAGCGGTAAGTATGTCACTGAATCATTAAACGCCATCTTCCGCAACGTGAATACATTCCATGTCTTCAACGATAACGGCGCGTTTTACGGTGCAACGGGTTATACCCGTGGTATGCGAGCTCTAAATCTCTCTAACCGTGCATTCCCAGTCATGATGCCTCGTGCAGACATCAACCGTGAACTTGATTTTGGTGAGCAGCAAGCATGGACGCGTGAAGGTCGACCATACATTGCCCAGTGGCCAGGAATCAACATGCCTGCGATTCCAACGGTGAATAAAGATAACGCTACCTTTGGTTTCCCATTTGTTACTGCTGGTGAGATCGGAGCAGGCAAGATCGTGATGATGGGTAATGGTATGTACCCAAGCATCCTGTCATGTCCGGAAAACTATTGGAATAACCGTTCTGTTAAGATCGACAGTGCCGCGAAAACGTGTACATCGACAAAGATTGAAAACCCGAAACACGATGATCATGGCAGCATGAAGCAATTTTTTGCGAACTTGTTCCAATGGTTTAATGGTGGCCAGTCTACGCAAGGTATGAGTGTTGCGACGAATATCGACAAAGCGTATTTTGCACATCAAAACTCAGCGTTAGGTATGCAATATGATTTCTTCGTGAGTCCAAAATTTGGTTTTGGTAACGTAACGGAGTTAAGCAAAGGTGGCTTTGATGGTCTTTCCGCAGTAGATACGCCAATTCTAATATTGCAAGCCTACCCACCAAAACTGGTTCAAGATGGTATGACGAATCAGTTTGTGGCTGATTTAGATAACCCTAACTTCACACAAGGCGATATCACCGCATTGATTAAGTATGTCAATGAGGGCGGTAATATCTTATTTATGGATGCAATTCAAACAGCAAACCCAGAGCCTATTGGTCGTTTGGCTGATGCAGCAGGTATGTCGGTTGGTGGTCAAAACGTAACACCAACAAACCAAGCATTTTGTGGCAGCTCATACTACTGTCAGTCGCCATATCCGAACCTGCATGTTAAGGGTGCAACAGAAATGGTTGTGTTGGAGCGCTTCCAAGACAATGATGGAAAGCAGCCATTTACTGTTAATCAAGACGGTTCAGTTGAATGGATTAAAGACGAAACTAAAATTAAGTTTGAGATCCCAACTTACGAAATGCCTAAGCTGAATGCTGAAGGTGAGCCTGAATTCGATGCTCAAGGTAAGCCAGTGATGCTGACCAAACAAGCTCGTATTTTTGTAAACTCTCCACAAGAGCGTCAGGCCGCGATTGCAGAGCTAGAAGCTGCGTTTAAAGGCACTCCTTTATGTAAAAACGAATACGAGTACGAGTTTAACTGTATTGAAACACGCTCAGGCCATGGTTACACCGTTCGTGGTGCTTATCATCGTCCAGATTTTGATCGCTATGAAGTGAGCAAAGATGTTGTTGAGAGCATGGTAAAAGCAGCAAACCTTGGCACTAACTTTACGGCGTTATACAACCATGAACTGTATTACCGTACTAAAGGCAAGCAAGGGATTCGTTTATCTACCACGGAGCTAAATCAAACATACGACAACTTGTCAATTTGGATGTGGAATGATAACCCATACCGCTACGAGACAGGTATTCCAGATGAGCTTGGCTTTAAGCAAACCGTGCAATTCTTGAACTGTTATACCGATGAACAACATCAAACCGATACTGTTGAAGCACAATGTCCAGTCGATCTAAAAGCTTCGTTAGTAAGCAATGGGATGATCCATGGTGAGGGTGAGCTTAAGGGGCAAATGAACCCAAGTTATCCATTAAACTACATGGAGAAACCGTTAACGCGTATCATGTTGGGTCGTTCGTACTGGGATCACGAGATTACCGTTGATACCACGCAATATCCAGGTCGTACAGCGGGTATTGTTTCGAATGGGCGTGCAGATATTCAAACCAATGGTAAAGCGGTGACCTACTCGGCAGGGAACAACCAGTCCACCGGTTTTTGGGCGCCACAATTACAAAAGGTAACGGTAACGGGTGGAGTAAAAGCAACGATTTCGGTCATGATGGCGGATGATTTAACGGGTAAACCAAATCATGAAACGTCATTGAAACGTCCGCCACGTATGCAAACAAGCTACGATTATGATGGTGTGAATCTTACATTTAAAGCCCCTTATGGTGGTTTGATTTATATCCAACCAAAAGAGCATGATCTTGATGTTGTGACATTTAACCTAGACGGTGTAGAAACAGCTGCATGGTGGAAAGATGGCCAATGGCTGAATACGCCAGAATCTGCGACTGCGCCAATTGCGGAAATTGATACTGGCTCGTTCATTTACACAATGCCAATCAATAACGTGACCTCAATGGATGTAGATCAATTTGCGAAAGACATGAACCGTTTTGCGGATGCAGCGAGTGATTTTTATGGCCGTGATGAAGTGACAGAAGAGGGCGCTCATCGTCGTTTCACTTACCCGGAACTAAAAGAGTTCCGTCACCGTTTTGTCAACGACGTTCAGATCTCAATTGGTGCGGCGCACTCGGGCTATCCAGTAATGAACTCTAGCTTTAATGCGAAGAGTACTAATGTCCCAACTCAGGCGAAAAATGATTGGCTACTATGGCATGAAGTAGGCCACAACCTTGCTTCTGCACCGTTCAATGCGCCGGGTAGTACCGAAGTGACCAACAACGTATTGGCACTTTACATGCAAGAGCTTGAGGGGCGTAATGATAACCCTCGAATGGACCGTATTATTTTCGACATCAAAAAAGCACCGATGTGGTTAGATGCGAATGATGGTCATGCATGGTCTCATGGTGATGCAGGCATGCGCTTAGTCATGTTTGGTCAGCTTAAACTGTGGGCAAAAGTGCACTTTAAGATTGATGATTGGTATAGCAACGGTGACGTTAAGCCAACCATTTATGGCGAAGATGAGGGCTGGAACATGTTCAAGTTGATGCACCGTAAAGCACGTGGTGATGTTCAAGGTGACAATGGTGGCATGAACTATTGTAGCTCGCGTGTCACAGGCCTATCTAATGGTGATCTCATGATGGTTTGTAGCTCTTACGTATCGGGTTATGACTTGAGTGACTTCTTTACCGCTTGGAATGTTGGTGAAACGTCAATGACTAACCCAGATGGCACGAAAGTATACTCAGGTAGCATTAGTCAAAAAGCAATAAATATGGTGAAAACGTTAGGTTTGAATAAACCTAAAAATAGTCCATTAGGTGTTGATACATTGAATTACGGTTCAGTGAATTAATCCGCAAGATTAGTTATCAATCGAGTCAATAATATAGAGTCCCTCAACGTCGGTTGGGGGATTTTTTTAGAGCTGCATTTTGAGTAGGAATACGTTACTGTGCTGCCTCCTTAACTTCTCTGAAGCGCATTATGTCCAACGCAAAACTCATTTTAATCCGCGGTTTGCCTGGTTCGGGTAAAACGACATTGGCTAAACAACTGGCTTATTGTCTGAATGCAAAACATTTCGAAGCAGATATGTATTTTGAAAATGCTCAGGGAGACTATCTCTTTGATCATAACAAGCTTGGCGATGCACATGACTGGTGTTTTTGCCAAACCAAAAAATGGTTGAAACGAAGCCATATCGTGATTGTGAGTAATACATTTGTCAGGCATTGGGAAATGAAACGCTACTTACAATATTGCAAAAAACATCATGTAGAATTTGAAATTAAAGTTTGTGGCGGAACGTTTACAAGTATTCACAATGTTCCGAGTGAAGTCATAGAGAAAATGCGGGAAAAATGGCAACCTTAATTCCAATTGTATTGGGTTGATTGCATATATCACTTATGTATCGTGCTATGGATCGTATAGTTGCAGCCAATCATGGCGAAATGTTAAAAACTTCGCTTCAATAGGGGCGATATAACATTTAAGGTTCGCCCATGCCGCTCAAACTCACACTAATATCAATAGCGATTCTTTCTTCTGCGCCGATTCATGCAGAGTCCACACCATTGCCTCCTGTGTCGTTAGCTGAGTCGTACCAAAATGGTATTGATGTTTCCCAATATTGGTATAGTGAAAAGTTAGATGGCATAAGAGCCTACTGGACAGGGCAGCATTTCGTGACACGCAATGGGAATCGTATCTATGCGCCTGACTGGTTTACGAAAGCTCTGCCAGATTTCCCGCTCGATGGTGAGTTGTGGGCTGGACGAGGGAATTTCCATTTAGTCCAGCAAACCGTGCTTGATAAAAAACCAGTTGAAGCGGCATGGCGACAGATCGATTTCATGATTTTTGACATGCCATACTCGGCGGGAGACTACCAGAAACGCTACTATAATATTCAAGCATTGGTGTTTGATATCGATGTCCAGCACATAAAATACGTCGAACATCGGGCGATAAAAGATGAGGAGCATCTGTTTTATCAATTGGATCGTATTGCACAGTCTGATGGTGAAGGCGTCATGCTGAGAAAGGTTTCTAGCCGATATCAAGCAGGCAGGGGCAGTGACTTACTTAAGCTGAAACGATATGAAGATGCTGAAGCGAGAGTGATAGGTTACAAGCCTGGTACAGGTCGCTTACTCGGTATGATGGGAGCGTTATTGGTAAGATTGGACGATGGTACAGAGTTTTACATTGGCAGTGGATTCACTGATGAATTGAGGAAAACCCCTCCTCAAATTGGCACAACAATAACGTTTCGACACAATGGCCACACCCATACAGGAAAGCCTAGATTTGCACGATTTTTAAGGGAAAGAGTGCAATAGTTTGCCTTAAATCTGTATTCCTTGGAGGTGGTACTTCCTTTTTAATCACGTCCTACGTTGGTTCCACAACGTTTGAAAAGGTCTTTCCAAAACTCAACGTGTGCCATTGTGTTTCTTCGAAATGCATCATGAGCGTTCTTGATGCCATAGTGCTCTCCATGAGCGGCCATTCTATTGTTGATCAGGTCAATACCGACACTCAGTTGCTGGTAGGTGCTGTCGAGAAACGCCATATAAGGCTGAACTTCATCAATATATACGTTTTGAAAGACATTTCTTAGATATCGAAATTGTGTCGTATCTCGGTTGGCATTACAGATAATGTTTGCTTGGTTTTGTTCAAGCATTTGAGTGATTTGTTTGAGCCATTCTGCAGCGTTGAGCAGAGAGTAATAGAGTGAACCAATGGTACGGCTTTTTTCTAACGATTCTTGATAAAGGGTAACAGGGGTATCGGGTAAACGAGAGATAACCTTATACGGTGCTTGATAGAATTCATCGAACATAAAAAAAGCATCCTTGATAGGCGCGATTTGGTTCTTACTTTGAGTTGATAACCATTGAGCACTAGTCAGTTGTTTTCGCATCACGTCACTGGCAAGAAAAACATTATCTAAATGCACTAACAAGTGTTGCCATTTGAGCTTATAGAGCTGTTCCAACTTTTTATTTTCTTGGTCGTTTAATGGAAAGTCATTCAGACAAGTGTTGAGCGTGCGCAATAAACTCGTCTGATAGTCTAGGTTATAAAAAGCGTCTTGAACTTTTCCTAATGAGGAGTTTTTCCGCAAGTAAATGGAACAGGCCGCATTCTCTTAGTTGGTAGCTTTCGAGTAAACCTAGTGAAAGTCGAGGCAATTCATGAAAAAGGGATCGTTTATCTGGAATGGTGATGGAGGGAGATTCGGTAGTGGTCGTTGGAGCGACCTCAAGTACATTCGCTAAGCGTTCATTGTACTTTTCAAATAACCTGCGCTCTGGTTGTTGCCAATAATCACATCCACTAAGCCAAAGCGTAAGTATTGCGAATACCGTTGTCGTAAGTGATGCTTTCACAATTATCCCTCAGTCATCTTGTAGGTCGAATCCACTTAAACATTGAACCTTAAGTTGGGAAAATCGAAGCCATTTACAAATTAGATAATGTAAAATTTTTATCCCCAGCTGAGGTTGAGTATATTTAACGGTTGTACAGATGAAGCAGCAGTTTGATCAAAAAGCCAGCACAACGCTGGCTCTAAATTTATTTTTACAAAAGTTATTGCTGTGAAAATTCAATTGTACTTGTGGTTCTTGATGATGCATCCAACGTAAACGAACACCAAGTAAGATTGCAGCAGAAGTTAGGCCAATAATAAAGCCTAGCCAAAAACCCTGTGCGCCCATCGGTTCAACAATCCAATCTGTACGGCCAAGGACATAACCGATCGGCAAACCAAGGATCCAGTACGCAATAAACGTACGATTGAAAATCGCCCGCATGTCTTTGTAACCACGAAGTGCGCCTGCTGCGACAACTTGTACCGCATCGGTACATTGATAAATAGCGGCCAGGATAAACAATTGCATTGCTAGGGTAATGACTTCGGCATTGCTTGTGTATAGTTTCGCAATGGACTCACTGAAAGCTACCGTGATAAATGCCGTCATAAACGACAAGCAGAGGCCGACCATGATACCAACGCGAGACGCGACACGAGCACCATCCACATTATTTTCACCTAGGCGATGACCAACACGAATACTGACCGCGGCACCAATACTCATTGGTAGCATGAACACCAGTGATGAGAAGTTAATGGCAACTTGGTGTGCTGCCACAACAATTGAACCGAGCGGCGAAACCAAAAGCGCAACCACGGCAAACAGTGTTACTTCAAAAAAGAGTGCAGCCGCAACAGGAAAACCAAGCTTAAATAGGCGAATTTGCGCTTTTAGCTGTGGTTTATGGAATTCACCAAAAAGATTGATGCTTTTTAGTCGGGCAGACGTCGTAACGTAAAGCAATAAAAGACTGAACATTACCCAGTAAACAATGGCTGTCGCCACGCCACAACCGACACCACCAAGGGCCGGTGCACCAAACTTACCATAGACGAACACCCAGTTAAGTGGGATATTTAGCATAAGTCCGATAAAGCCGATCACCATGGCCGGTTTTGTTAAAGACATGCCATCTGTTAGGCTTCGCAACGTTTGGAAGAGTAAGAACGCAGGTACAGCAAACATAACGGCATGGATATAACCGATGGTTTTCTCTGCCATCACCGCTTCAACGTCCATGATCTGCAGAATAAATTGAGTCTGAAATAGCACACCTAAAATAGGCACACTGATCAGAAGCGCAAGTACCGCACCTTGTTGAATTTCAAACGGAATTTGATTTCGGCGACCGGAGCCATTCAATTGGGCAACAATTGGTACGAGCGCCATTAGTAGCCCAATACCAAATAAAATGGATGGTAACCAAATGCTAGAAGCAACGGAAACGGCAGCCATATCTGTTGCGCTCACACCGCCAGCCATGACGGTATCAACAAAACCCATGCCTGTTTGTGCGACAGAAGCGATCAACACAGGGGTTGCTAGCTTAATTAGGCTTGACGCCTCTTCTTTGTAGCGATGCACGAAATACTCCAGAGTGGAACAAAAGTGATTATGAAAACGTTATATACATCAGTGGCTTAAAAGTTTAATAAACTAGAGTTTTGTCACTGATTGGGTGTAAGGAAAACGGCGAAGCGTAGCCGATCGTGTTTTCCAAGATATTTTAGAGTGCATGAGAACGAAGATGTGATAAACGGGTGGTTGATTTTCACTACAATATGGTGAAAAAATGTCTCTAGAAACTCCGCGGCGATAATAAACAATTGTTCGAATAGATACCATACTTTCGGCGTCTGCATTTACGATTATTCTCGGTTTGACGCAGGTACGCGAAATATACCCATACACAAGATAGATACTGGCGTAGAGCGAATACCAAAACGTACAAGCCAGTACTTCAAAAATAGGTAATGATGATGTTTACAGGAATAGTGCAGGGCACAGCGAAAATTGTTCACATTGATAAAAAGGAACGTTTTCAAACTCATATCGTTGAATTACAAGGGCACTTAGCGCAGGGATTAGAGATCGGTGCATCGGTCGCTCATAATGGTTGTTGTTTGACGGTGACGAAAATAGAGGGCGAGCAAGTTAGCTTTGATTTGATGCAAGCCACGCTAGCGTTAACGAACCTCGGAGAACTAACGTCTGGAGACTGCGTTAATATTGAGCGAGCAGCAAAATTTGGCGATGAGATTGGCGGACACAGCATGTCTGGCCACATTAGTCTCATGGGGCAGATTGTAGAGGTGCTTGATACGCCCAATAACCGTACGATTTGGTTTGAAGTGCCTGAGGGTTCAATGAAGTATGTGTTGTCAAAAGGCTATATTGGTTTAGATGGTTGTTCTCTAACGATTGGAGAAGTGACGGATAATCGATTCTCGGTGCATTTGATTCCTGAAACTTTACAAAGAACCTTATTTGGTGGTCGTAAGGTTGGGGATAAGGTGAATATTGAATTTGATCCTCAAACACAAGCCATTGTCGATACGGTTGAACGAGTCCTTGCGGCGAAACACTTGGCTTAGTGTGCCAATTTCCTGAGTGTACCATTTGCTTTAGTGTAAAAAGAGCGTGACTTGTAAAACACAAAAGGAGCATTTGATTGCTCCTTTTTTTCAATGCTTTATCGGTAATGCGAATCGAGGGTACTCATTACACGTTGTCTAGACTCCAGTAATCATGTTCGATATTTAGTGTGCTTTCCTATTCATAGTTGTCGTCGATAAACAGCTCAACTTTGTCATGCAATTCATCCACTTTCATATTTAAGTGAATGGCATGACAGCACGCAGGGCAATCATCATAAAATTCTTGGTTTCCATTACTCGCATCTAGAGTAATACCAATTGAGTGCCCACAATGGGGGCATTTCACATGTCTTTCAGTATAATTTTGCATACAAAAACTCCTCGTATTGCAGGGCTTTTAATACTTAGATCTACAGTTACATGGAACAATAGTTACGTAGATTCTATAATTAATTAGCTTTATAAATACTTAGATTTCTAAATGCCTAGAATTCCAAATACATAGCTTTCTAATTTTTGGCATAACGAAAATACAGCCCTTAATCACTCACCTCTTAGGTTGAGGTACAATCTAAGCAGAGTTAACTAGAATATTAGGTGTTGTTGTTGCTAATTGAGTCGAAATAAGTAAAAGTTGACCCCAAACTCAGCATTTGAGCTTGGGGATATTTTGAAAGTGATTTGCGTCGAAAATTTACATTTTGAAATGTGATTTACCTGTTAAATCAATAAGAAATGATTTTCTTTATTGTGGACTGTGCTTGTTCCAAATAGTGACCACCAAAAAGATTACAGTGGTTAAGGACATGATAGAGGTTATAGACATCTTTACGGTCATCGTAACCAGGAGTAAGAGGCATAACTGATTCATATCCTTGATAAAATTCTTGTTGGAATCCACCAAATAATTCCGTCATAGCCATGTCACATTCTCGGTCACCCCAATAGCAAGCAGGATCAAAGCAGATAGGGCCAAATGGAGTTAGAGCAGAGTTACCATTCCAAAGGTCACCATGAAGTAATGACGGGGATGGTGTGTGATTGGCAAGAAGCTGTTTCACGACGCCAATAAAGTCATCAATGTCGACCAAAGAAATGCCTTTTTCTTTTAGGAGTTGTAACTGCCAGCCAATACGCTGCTCGGCAAAAAAGACGTTCCATTTCTTATGCCATTGATTTGGCTGCAATGTAGAACCAATGTAATTGTCTGTATCGAAACCAAATTCTTTTTGCTCGCCCCATGAATGTAATTCGGCTAGCTTTTGTCCAAAAACGAAGCTGTTCTTTGGATCATCCAACGGTTTGGTCGGGAGGTAGTTCAAAATAATGAACGCATGTGTTTTGGTTTTTCCGACTAAAACGACTTCAGGTACAAATACGGTCGATGTTTCACGTAAAAGGTGGAGACTCTCCGCCTCAACTTCAAATTTGGAGAGAAATTCTCGGTCATTAATCTTAACGAAGTAGCGCTGTTCGCCATCGTTGATCATATAGCTTTCACTAATATCCCCTCCAGAAAGTCTTACTTTCTCTTTGATTTGAAATTCGAACAACAAAGTATCAGAGAGCTGTTGCGATATTGCTTGCCACATAAAAAACCTCGTTAATCTATTTGACCAACAATAGTTTAGGATAAATGCCAGAACATTGACGCCAAGTGACGCAAACTTCGACAACAAATTAGTGTGCGATAAGGGTAAATGTGCATAAGTGTGAATCATGTCTCCTATAACTTCATGATTTATCGAGCTATCATATGGAGCTATTTGGATACAGCGAGTATCATTAATTTTTTGACTTGGGTTCCAATCGTTGCATGAAAATACTGATTTGTGATGACTCTGCTGTGGCAAGAAAGTTGATCTCTCGCTCTATCGTGCAAGAGTCATCAATACGTCTGTTGGAATCGCAAGACGGAGCCGAAGCACTTCAGGTTCTAGCCGAACAAAATATTGACGTTCTGTTTTTAGATTTGACCATGCCAGTAATGGACGGTTTTGAAGTACTCAAACGACTACCAGTAAGCCAGCACCCAACGAAAGTTGTGGTCGTATCTGGAGACATTCAGCAAGAGGCAAAGCAACGCTGTCTCGATCTCGGTGCCGTCGACTTTATTGCAAAACCCTTAGCGATGGAACAAGTTGCCCAGCTCTATGAACGAATCGGCCTACGTTATGCAGATAATGGCGGAAAGCGGGCACCTAACAGCGGCAGTGGTGAGCGTGAAATTTCACCGTTGGCGAAGTTTAGAGAAATTGCAAATATCGCTCTAGGTAAAGGGGCCGCAATTATGGCTGACCACTTACAAGAGTTTATTCACTTACCTGTTCCCCATGTTGGTCCGTTAACCAGTGGTGAATTGCATATGACGCTCGTTGATGTTATTAGCCGAGAACGGTCCGTCGCGGTTGCTCAACGTTTTGTTGGTGGTGGTATTCACGGTGAAGCGCTTGTGTGCTTGCGAGGTAATGACATCAACCAAATTGGTGAAAGACTCGGCTATTTGGCGGAGTTTACTCCCTACAATGAGATCATTTTGAATGTCTCAAATTTACTTGTTTCTTCATTCTTGACCTCGTTAGGCACGCAGTTAGATAAGCAGTTTTCCATGCGTCAACCAAGTATTTTAGAGACGCTTACTCCATATGATGAGAGTAAATGTGAATCGGGTGATTTGTTTACTATGGAATATACCTATATGGCTGAGGAACTCGATTTTGAGTGTGAAGTTTTGTTTCTTATTGACAAGCCATCGGTTGATATTATCTATGAAATCATGGAGTCAATATAATGTCTGATCTTTCGTTAGATATTGCCAATTTTCATTGGGTCACCCAGATTTTAGATACGATGGATTCAGGGCTCATCGTGTTAGATCGCGAATACAAAGTGTGTGTTTGGAATAGCTTTATGCAGTCCTACAGTGGTGTGCTGTCACAGGATATCTTAGGAGAGTCCTTGTTTGATCATTTTGACGAGTTGCCTAAAACGTGGTTAGAAACAAAATTAAAACAAGTGCTGAGCTCGAAACACGCTCTTTCTCTAGCTGGGAAAATAGGCCTTATCTCTTTAAGTTTAATAATTTCTCTCCAGTATCAAACAGCAGCAATTTGATGTATCAAGATATCGTGATCACGCCATTACATTCGCTGTCTGGTTCTATCAGTCATATTGCAATCCAAGTCAATGATGTTTCAGAAACGGCTAGAAATCGAATCCACCTGCGTGAAACGAATCAGTATCTTTCGGAGATCAGCCGAAAAGACGGTCTGACCGGGCTCTTTAATCGTGCATTTTGGGAACAATCCTTAAAGGAAGAGTTTTCACGATTGAGCCTCATCGACAGAACGTCGTCACTTGTCATCTTTGATATTGACCATTTTAAGAAAGTGAACGATACCTACGGCCATCACTCTGGTGATGAAGTGATACGGCATACCGCTTCGTTATTAAGGAAAACGGCAAGAAGCAGTGATGTATGTGGACGTTTTGGGGGAGAAGAGTTTACGGTACTGCTGCCGAATACCAATCAAGAACAAGCATTTAATTTTGCCGAACGATTGAGAACGTTTATTGAAAAAGGGTGTGTGACGGTAGAAAGTAAATCTATCTACTTTTCGGTAAGCATTGGTGTATGTGAATATAAGCGTAGTTTTGAAAATCACACTCAATGGATAAAGTGTGCGGATGCTGCGCTTTATATAGCGAAAGAAAATGGTAGAAACTGCACGCGTATTCATGATCAAGATTGATTGTAAGCATATCGGATCGAAGTTGAGCTTAAATCAGTGACAAAGCTCTGAGTTCTGCATCTTGAAGTCACGTGGGTATATGTCTTACTATTGATACGATTTTGCTTTCACCCTCGAAGGCTTGTACAAAATGGAGAAACGCAGTGGTTGTAGAAACCGATGGATACCTCGCTCTTATTGAGCATTTGTCACTTAACTTGAATATTTTTACTTCAGAAGTGGGTGACACGGGTTCAGAAAGCATTGAAGATGTGGTTACGGACATGATTGCATCTAATATCATGGCGATTTTTGAACAAAATCCTGAACTGCATTCAAGTGTTCGTTTCAAATTACTAAAAGAAGCCGATGCCGTTGTAGCTGACTTGAGTGAAGTACTTGCAGGTGTGTGGGCTAAGAAAGCGACAAATGAACAGATCGCATTTCTAGATGAATACATCGCACTAGTAAAAAATTTGTTTGATACCGCAGTCGCAACATACGACTAGAGACTCTCTTCCCAATTTCTTCATTTATACTCCGTTCGATTTTCAAATTGGGAGCTTCCGTAGAGGCGTTGGATATTAGAAGGGTTACAGCGTAACTCTTCTCACTTGCCAAAATTTAGAAGCCCAGTATGGATTATCCATCCTTGAAATAATGACACCTTTCGAAGTCGATGCGTGCATAAACTGTTTATTGCCTAAATAAATACCAACGTGATAGGTCGAACGATTGGTTTTGAAAAAAACTAAGTCGCCTTGTTGGGCATCAGACCATTTCATCTTTATGCCTCGCTTCGATTGTTGGCGGGTCGTTCGTGGTAGTGACATTTGATACGCCTCAACAAACGCTTTCTGAACAAATGCTGAGCAGTCTATGCCTGATTTTTTTGTTCCTCCCAATCTATAGGGAGTCCCTTGCCACTCACTATAAAATTGAAATAAATCAACATTTTCTGAGAGTAACTCATTAACGGATACCGCTTGGTTCAACTGTTGGGAGCGGTTCACTTTCGATTTCGGCTCAGGCCCAGATGAACATGCACTTATAAAGCACTCATTATCAAAGGAAAATAAACTCGACGCACAACATCCACCTGTCAACAATATACCCAAGCTGTCTCAGCATGAGTGGAAATACGATACCCTATCTAATTCTTACGACCCAAATCACTCACCCTAAAGTACTGAGTAAAATTTTATGAGCGAAGTCATATAACTTATCGTCGCTTCGATAAACCTAGAATATGATTTTGTACTTTGCTTTTTAAAAGCCACTGGCGCGACATTTTAAACCATCGCAGCACTTGTTATAGCCTTTTCTATACTAAGTTTCAAAGCTGAAACACTTCAATTGCGTACGAACATGAATGAATACGGTTCTGAAATAAAAAATGTCGAGGTAAGGTAAGCTTTTAGGCGAGTTGGGCAACAAAACGCTATGCTTTGTTCAGAAGCGAGCTGAAAAATAGGGGACGCATCGTTGTTATTTTTAATGTGACGATTACTGCCCTCAGCGAGCACTATCGATTCTCGATGAAAGACATTGTCGATCTCAAAATAGTGATGAGATTATAAATATCAAGCTGATTTCTATATGCTTAGCGCATTCATTCAGATAAGGAAAGGAAACGATGATGGACAAATTCGTAGTATTTATCCTATGCCTTTGCCTGACAGTCGGTGGTGTGACCCATATTTACGACAATATTGTCGATGGTTTCTTACCATATCATTTTGCCCCAGCCTGGTTAAATTTGTATTGGAGTGCTTTGGGGATCGTTGATTTACTTGCCGTATACTTGCTCATTAAGCACCGCCGTTCTGGTTTAATTCTACTGTTATTTATTCTGCTGACGAGCGTCGGCTTTAATTCTTATGCTCATTATGGGCTAGGTATACTTGAGAATACCGGAAAGCTGCAGTGGCAGACTCTGCTATTAGGATTTTCAATTGGCGTGTCGTTTTGGTTGTGGAATTCGCAAAAGAATCGCCATTCACGTCAGATATTCCGTTAAGTCTGGTTGTTGATTTCTTTTGGTTGTTTATTTCTTAGCGTAACGAAATGGTTGAGTGAGCAGTTTGTCGAGGCGTTGTTCCGTTTGGTCTCTGATCTCCGGGACACCAATCTCAACATCATCATGACCTAACTTGGGTTGAGCACGGTACGTGCCAAACAATCGATCCCAGACAGATAAGAAGAAACCAAAGTTTGAGTGAGTTTCTTGTGGGATAACGGAATGGTGCACACGATGCATGTCTGGTGTGACGATAAGTTTGCGTAACTTCGCATCGAGTATCAGTGGTAGTTTGGCGTTACTATGGTTAAACATCGCACTCGCATTCAATATAATTTCAAACACCACGATGGCAATAGGGGAAACGCCCAAAGCGAACACAAAGGTTATTTTTACCACCATAGAGAGAATGATTTCTATCGGGTGGAACCGTGTTCCTGTTGTGACATCGACATCTAAGTCGGCATGGTGCATTCGGTGAAGCTTCCACAGTGGTTTGATGCGATGGAAAACTAAATGCTGTAGGTAGATGACGAGATCGAGCAATACGACGGCAATCAGCACGTTTAACCAATTTGGCAAAGCAAGTACATTGAGCAAACCCCACTGATTTTCATGAGCGATGATGGCTGCTTGGAAAGCGACAATTGGCATAATAACGGCAACAACGACACTATTGAGCGCGACCAGTGTGAGGTTGTTAAACCAACGGAATGCTCGATCGACGGTTAGTTTTCTTCTTGGGAGTTTGTTTTCCCATAAGGCACAAAGAATTAGAACCCCAATAAAGATACTGAGTCGTAGCCAGGATGGGTCGTTAAATGCAGTTTCGGTCATGCTAATTTCCTTGATTGATTCACTTTTTCTAAAGACCTTGAGACATCATGGTATCTTTCACTGAGAAGAAAGGCTTATGTGTAACGGTAGACTTAAACTGGATGTTAGCCTGCTCACCACCATTCCTTGAGACTCATTGATGATGCAAGTAGAATCGCGTTCTATTTTATACATGCACTCATAGGGTATGTTGACCTTTCAAGCTGAGTTTCACCGCGAAAAATCAACAGCCCTTAATTAATGGCACTTTCTATCCATGAGAATTCACGCTTTCCATCGTTTATACCAGCACCGTCAATCTATCTCAACGAAGCCATTTAACGCTCGTGGTTGTAAAGTGGTTCGCTGTCCTTATTGTCAGGTTTCTGAGCAATATTGTTTGTGCGACGTTCAGCCGAACATCGAATCTGATATTGCCTGCATGCTGATTGTGTCAGAAAACGAAGTGTTCAAACCAAGCAATACCGGACGCTTGATATCTGATACGATTCAAGAGACTTACGTGTATCAATGGAATCGCACAGAACCGTCGGCAGAGATGCTTGCGTTACTAAAAAACGATGAGTATCAGCCAGTGATTGTGTTCCCATCAGATTACGTGGATGAGTCCGAGCGTTTATTGGATGGATTGAATCCTGAGCGCGTGTTAAATGCAGATGGGACAAATAAAAAGTGGCTGCTGATTTTTATTGATGGCAGTTGGCGAGAAGCGCGTAAGATTTTCCGTCGTTCTGAGTTTCTTAAGTCTTTGCCGGTGCTTTCTATTGAGCCGGAGTCCTTGTCTGAATACATGATGCGCAGGTCAGATAATGAGCAGCACTTGTCGACGGCAGAGGTGGCAACATTGGTGCTTAAGCAAGCGGGCGAGGAGCAAGCTTCCGAATGCCTGCAATTGTGGTTTGAAGCGTTCCGTGAAACTTACATGCTAACGAAGACTAGGGTTAAAATCGATTGGTCTCGACCACACCTGAAACGTTTCAAAGAATGGGCCAAAATCGAGAGCTAACTCTAAGGAATGAGTTTTTGTTGATGGCTTGTTGTTCAACTGACTTTAACGAGAGGATAAATCTGGATTGGGTCACGGTTTGCAGGCGTATAGATATGGATAATGTTTAAAGTTTGACTCCAGTACCTATATTTTGGATTTTGGGAGTCGGTTGAGCATTTTAGGAGAGAATTGCATGTATTACGGCTTTGATGTCGGTGGCACTAAAATTGAGTTTGGTGCGTTTAATGAAAACTTGAACGTGTTGCCACAGAACGTGTACCAACCCCAACAGACAACTATGATTTATTGGTAGAAACCATCGCTGGTCTCGTTAATAAATACGATGTGGAATTTGGCTGCGAAGGAACGATTGGTCTTGGTTTGCCAGGTATGGAAGACGCGGATGATGCAACAGTGCTTACCGTTAATGTGCCAGCAGCAAAAGGGAAGCCACTTCGAGCTGACTTAGAGGCGAAGATTGGTCGCAGTGTAAAAATTGAAAATGATGCGAACTGTTTTGCGCTTTCTGAAGCATGGGATGAAGAACTTCAAAACGAACCATCAGTGCTTGGTTTGATCCTCGGCACAGGTTTTGGTGGCGGTTTGGTATTGGATGGTAAAATCTTTTCTGGCCGTAACCACGTTGCGGGTGAGATGGGCCATACTCGTCTTCCTATTGATGCATGGTTCCACCTAGGTGATAACGCGCCTCTGTTGGGCTGTGGTTGCGGAAAAAAAGGGTGTTTAGATAGCTACTTATCTGGTCGTGGCTTTGAGTTGATTTACGCTCATTATTACGGTGAAGAGAAGAAAGCGATCGATATCATTAAAGCTCACGCTGACGGTGAAGAAAAAGCGGTGGAACATGTTGAACGCTTTATGGAGTTGTTGGCGATTTGCTTTGCGAACCTATTTACGGCCGTTGATCCACATACTGTCGTATTAGGCGGCGGTCTATCTAACTTCGAACTGATTTACGAAGAGATGCCAAAACGTATTCCTAAGTACCTGCTTTCTGTAGCAAAATGTCCGAAGATCATCAAAGCAAAACACGGTGATTCAGGTGGCGTACGTGGTGCGGCATTCCTAAATATTAAATAAGCTTTTAAGTCTTACTTACGAAAAGTGCACAAATTACCATTGAAGAAAGCCCTGTTGTGATAAACAGGGCTTTTTGTATTTTAAGCTGTTGTCACTAGGCTTATTTTTTCTTTTTACCTACGCCCAAGTTTTCTTTTTGAGCTAGGGTGATTTTGCTAAAGCCTAATTTTCTGAAATGATTGTCGCGGTAGTTACGAACCGCTTTTGTGTCAGATACTGCTTCAATTTGCTGCTCCATCTTTAGGAACTCAGTGATGTCGATACCTTCCGCTTCTGCAACCGCTTCTTGAATGTTACGGTGTTGCTCGTATGAGAACGTCAGTTCTTTGTCTTGGTCTTTGTAAGTGTAAAGAATGGTGCGAGCCATAGCTGTCTCTCTGAAAATTTTTCTGTAATCAATTAAAAGGCCAGACACGCTGACCTTTGAATTCTGAATCGGCCTAGATTCTGCCTTGAAGCGGGATGATTGTCACGCTTTCTCCTGCTTTTACTGTATCAACAGCCGGGGAGATTTCGATTAAACAGTTTGCCTCACTCATTGAACGCAGAATACCTGAGCCTTGTTTTCCCGTTGTGCGAACCGTTAAACGACCTGTTTCGTCTAGCTCGTAAATACCACGACTAAATTCGGTACGGCCTTGGCGAGAGCGCAGATTTTCTGTCGCAATTGCGCTGACTTTGAGTGGCTTCCAACCTTGTTCACCTTGCATCTTACGCAGTGCAGGCTCGACAAAGTTAATGAATGAAACCATCACAGCCACAGGGTTACCCGGTAAACCAAAGAAAGGCTTATCGTTGATTTGACCGAACGCAAGTGGACGACCAGGGCGCATGTTGATACGCCAGAAATCAATTTGACCCAGTTTGTCTAATGCAAGTTTGATGTAGTCCGCATCACCAACGGATACGCCGCCAGACGTTAATACGACGTCAGCTTGTTCAGAAGCATTCTCTAGCGTTTCAATCATCAATTGTTCGTTATCCTCTAGGATACCGAAATCCAAGATCT
Source organism: Vibrio alfacsensis (assembly GCF_003544875.1). NCBI lineage: Bacteria > Pseudomonadati > Pseudomonadota > Gammaproteobacteria > Vibrionales > Vibrionaceae > Vibrio > Vibrio alfacsensis. The sequence goes on along the minus strand of NZ_CP032093.1, from coordinate 1,599,861 downwards.
CGCAACCGAGTTTCTCTAACATACCCATGATGGTAAAACGGTTTGAATCGTAGATTGAATTCGCTTTTTGCTCAGTGCCCGGCGCTTGCACTTCATCACCCGTAGAGAACACAGCAACTTTCAACTTGCGGAACACATTCGTTTCACCAAAGCCAAGAGAAGCAATCATGCCCATTTCAGGAGAGGCGAGGCGAGTCCCTGCGGTAAACACGTCGCTACCAATTGCTAGGTCTTCCCCCGCTTGGCGAACGTTTTGTCCCGCTTTGATGTTTGCACCATTGAACGTGACAGTGTCGCCGTTTTGGGAAGCTTGTTCACGCATTACTACCGTATCGCCGTTGATAGGTGTTGGTGCGCCCGTCATGATCTTGACTGCTTGACCTGCTTCAAGAGGTTGGTCGTAAGCGTGACCAGCGAGCACTTCAGCAACGATTTGATAGCTGTCACGATCAACATCATCGCCACGAATCGCGTAACCGTCCATTGCTGAGTTAGTGTATTGTGGAACATTCACTGGTGACACCACGTGGTCGGCAAGCACACGACCGTACGCATCTTCAATCTTGCACGCTTCGGTTTCAGCAACCGTGCCTACCAAAGATAGGATCTTTTCTTGGCCTTGAACCACAGAAAGGAAAGCTGGAGAAAGGGTATCGCAGCAAGCGGCTTCTTTCTCTTTACTCTTTGGCGCGTTCGCTTCTTGAACATACTGAAGAACGAACTGAGCGATGGCATCGAGATCGTTGATGTTCATTTGTGGCAGTTCAGATTCCAACTTGCCACTGTCTGAAGCAATCGCGATGATGTTTGCATCATGCGGGTAAAGCCAAGGTTTGCCGACTTCTTCACGATGCAATTCAATCTTAGGAAAAGCAATGTTTTTGCAGCCCTCAACTAAAACCACATCAAGTTTATCTTGATCGAAACGCGTCAGTAAGTAATCAAATTCGGATTCCGATTCAGGCGTTTCTGTCATTAAAGCAAAACGGTTACGAGAAGAGATCAGCATTTGTGATGCGCCGGCTTTGCGTAAGCGGTGACTGTCTTTGCCTGGTTGGTCGACATCAAAGTTATGGTGTGCGTGCTTGAGAATACCAATGCGCAAACCTGCTTCGGTTAATTTAGGTAACAAGGCTTCAAGTAGCGTAGTTTTGCCTGTACCAGAGTAGGCAGCAAAACCAAGAATAGGGATGTTTAGCGTGTGTTTCATGATTCAAGTTGTCCAAATTGCGCCAGTTCTTCTGGGGTATTCAAGTTGACGAAACAGTTTGGTGAGTCGCTAAAGTCAACGTAACTGGTGTTGCACTCTTTGTAGAGTAGGATGATCTTACGATCGCCACGTTCTAAAAACGCGGTCAGTTTTGGCAGCACGCGCTTATGATAAAGCGTGAAGACGGGTTGCTGATGGTCACCATCATGTGCAACCAAAATATCAGTATCTTCTTTTACGGCTTGGCAGAAACGCTCGACCAGATCGGTGTTGATTTGTGGGCTATCACAAGGAACAAAACCAACCCAATCGGTCTCTGCATGGACTAAGCCCGCATGGATTCCACCCATTGGGCCTGGGAAGTTTTCAAATTGGTCACCAAAAACGAGACCATAGATGCGGTAAGCGTCTTGGTTTCGGTTCGCATTGATCAAAATGCGAGGAGTTTGCGGTGTTAAACGTTCGATAACGTGTTCAATGAGTGGCTTCTGATTCAATTCAATCAGACCTTTATCTTTTCCACCCATACGGCTGGCTTGTCCACCAGCCAATATGACCCAACTAGTTTGTGTTGGCTGAAGCATATGCGTTCTCTTGGGATGTTTCTTTTGGTATGACATACAACAGTGGAGACTCTACCAAAGTCTTGTCTTTTATCCACCACTGTTTTTTACATAAATCCGTCAATGCATTGGCTTGGTGACTTGTGATCACGATGCTTGAACCACGATCTAGAAGATCTTTTGCCATGATGACAAGGCGTTCAATAGATTCTTGATCGAGAGAGGCACTCGGCTCGTCCATTAATAGAATTGACGGTTTAAGTATCCACGCTCTTGCCATGGCCACGCGTTGCTTTTCTCCGCCAGATAAAACAGAGATGTGCTCATCCGCTAATGTTTCCAAGCCGACCATGCGCAATGCATTGATAACCTGTGCTCGCTTATCATTCGCGGTGTTTTGTTGATATTTCATTCCATAAACAACATTGTCATAGACAGTGCCATCGAAAAGGTAAGGAGACTGATGGAGGTAAATAACATCGACACGACCACTACGACGCGTCCATTTTTTTAACCAAGTATCTTTTGGCGCGACAACTTTACCTGTCGACGCTTTCAAGAGGCCAGCTAGGATTTTAAGTAGAGTCGTTTTACCAACGCCATTATCACCTTTTAGGTAAATCGCATCGTTTGGTCCAATGGCAAGCTCAGGGATGTGAAAAAGCACACGCTCCTTAAATCGCATGGACAATTGCTCGGCGGTTACTTTAATAGTCATAATACACCCTTATATTGGGTTGAAGGCGAGTCGATTGCTTGCTTCATGTTCTTAGATAGCCTTTGCCTCTCATGCTTGATAAGAGGAAGTTAAGCGCTAACGCTAACGATAGTAATACAATTCCCAGTGCAACGCCTTGTGCAAACGCACCTTTGCTGCTTTCCAATGCAATTGCAGTGGGTATATTTCGCGTCACACCCATAATGTTGCCCCCAATCATCATTGAGCAGCCCACCTCGGTCACGATGCGTGAAAACCCTGCGATAACCGCTGCCATGATAGGAAATCGAGTCTCCCAGATCATAGTAGCAGCGATACGCGGCATCGAGACGCCTAACGTAATCGCGGTTTCCACAATACGGCGATCACTTGATTGCAGCGCACCGTGCATCATCGAAACGAGAACTGGAAAACAGATGATCATTTGACCGAAGATCATCGCCTTTTGGGTAAACAGCATTTGCCAGCCTCCCCAAGGGCCAGCACGTGATAGCAGCATGTAAAGCAATAAGCCGATCACAACGGTGGGTACGGCTTGCAAGGTGTTCACAATCGACAACAAAAACCATTTACCACGAAAGTCGGTATAGGCGAGGACGAAAGACATCAAGATTGATGGTAATATCACTAAAGATATTGCCGTAATAGAAACACTAAAGGAGACCGCGACGATCTCCCATAGGTCTGCATCAAAATTCACTAATAAGCGCAGGGCTTCCAGTGTCGTATCAGCAAGATTCATACTGCGTTATTTGCTCTTAGCATCCGCAACAAATAACTGTTTCCCGTTTAGACGGAAGCTATTAATCAGCTCCTGACCACGAGGATTCACCAACCAATCACTGAATGCTTTTGCACCTTGATAATTGATGGTTGGGTATCGCTCTGGGTTGACCAAAATAACTTGGTATGGGTTGAACAGTGCTTTGTCGCCTTGGAAAAGGATCGCAAGATCCAGTTTGTTTTGGTAAGCCAGCCAAGTACCGCGGTCTGACATGGTGTAACCTTGCATTTCTGCCGCCATGGTGAGTGTTGGACCCATACCTTGACCGACACTGCGGTAGCCACCAAAGTTAGGTTCCATTTTTGTTTGTGCCCAGATACCCAATTCTTTTTTGTGAGTGCCTGAATCGTCGCCACGAGAAATGAAGACGGCATCTTTGTCAGCAATTTCTTTGAAAACGTCCAACACCGATTTGTCGTCTTTTACTTGAGCGGGATCCGATTTAGGACCAACGATAACAAAATCATTGTACATCAGTTTACGTGGAAGAACGCCGTAACCTTTTTCAACAAAGAGCCCCTCAGCCTTAGGTGCGTGAGTCATCACTAGGTCTACGTCGCCATTTTCACCCATTTTTAGCGCTTTACCAGTACCTGCTGCGATGATGTCGACTTTGTAACCGGTGTCTTTTTCAAATTGTGGAAGGAGGTAGTCCAGTAGGCCTGAATGATAAGTACTTGTCGTGGTAGCCAGACGAATGTGTTCGCCATCTTGAGCCGCAAAAGTAGAGTAGCTTACAAGAGTGATTGACGTTGCGGCCAATGTCAGCGCAATTTTTTTCATTTTTATTTGTTTCCTTTCCAATGATTTTTGGCTTCTAGAGTCTAGATAAACTGAAGAAGTCGCCAGAGCGTCAGAGCGCGCTCAAATTACAAGTCACCTTAGGGTGAGAGAATGTGGCTGGGTATTACCCCCTAAGCACGGTTTATCGTGCCAAAAGCAGTCCCGCATCCTGAGGTCACTTCGAATCTTCCTATAGCAAACAAGATGCCAACATTTTACAAGCGAAAAAGGTTGGATTTATGCGCTAATTCATGGACTTATTTGCATAAAAACTGGAGTTGGTACAAAATGTCGCACTTTTTGTAGGGTGTCTCGACTCAAACTTGGTACACTCTGTCCCATCTGAATCCAACTGGGGTAAATATGTCTACTCAATCCCATATTAGTACAAACCAACAATATAACGCATTTTCAGTACTCGTCGTCGATGACGAACTCGGTATGCAAGCTATCCTGAAAAAGGCTCTGGGTAAGCTATTTTCGCAAGTTGATACTGCAGGAAGCATTGAAGAAGCTGAAGTATTACGTTGTGCACGCCATTACGATTTGATCCTGTTAGATATCAATTTACCAGGTCGTTCAGGGATTGAATGGGAAGAAGCGTTTGAAGATGACGACAAACGCGCCGATGTTATTTTTATGACTGGTTATGCGGATCTAGAAATCGCTATCCGAGCACTTCAGTTGGGGGCATCAGATTTTATCCTTAAACCCTTTAACTTAGAGCAAATGCTTAAAGCCGTTAGTCGATGCATGGATCGTCGCTTGAATGAACGCATGCAATATGTCATGAAGCGTGATTATCAGCGCTACAACAATTCAGAAATCATTGGCAGCTCCGATAAAACCCATGAACTAAAGCAGCTTATTACTCAATTTGCACCATCGCGTGCTTCCGTTTTGGTTGAGGGTGAGTCGGGAACAGGTAAAGAGTTAGTGGCTCGAGGCATCCACCAAGCGAGCGGACGTTCTGGCCCTTTTGTTCCGTTGAACTGTGGCGCAATTGCCCCTGAGCTTCTTGAGAGTGAGTTGTTTGGCCATACTTCTGGTGCATTTACAGGTGCGAAGAAGTCACGTGAAGGTCTGTTTCGCGTAGCGAACGGCGGTACTTTGTTTTTGGATGAAATTGGTGAGATGCCGCTATCCATGCAAGCTTCTCTATTGCGAGTGTTAGAGCAACGTACTATTCGTCCGGTTGGTTCTGAAAAAGAGATCAGTATTGATGTCCGAATCGTCGCCGCAACTAACCGAAATCTGCAAGAAGAAGTGAATAAAGGGCATTTTCGTAGCGATCTTTACTACCGTTTGAACGTGCTTAAAATTGAAGTCACGCCATTACGTGAACGAAAAGCCGATCTTTTCGATCTGGTTCCTTACTTTAGCAATATGCTGACCCGTGAATTGGGTATGCAAGCACCAAAGTGGGCACACGAAGATATGGAAGCCATGAGTGAATATGAATGGCCGGGCAACATACGTGAGCTTAAAAACCTAATAGAGCGCTGTATCTTATTAGGCAAACCGCCTGCACACCATTGGCGTGAACTCGGTGGTAAACCAGTAATCACAAATGCGCCTAACCAAACAGAACAGAACGATGTTCAACCGAAGAGTATCGAACTCTCAGAACATTCAGGCGAGGGCTATCCCAACACATGGACTTTAAAAGACGTAGAAAAGGCGCACATTCAACAGATTGTAAACCTCCATGATGGTAATAAATCGGCAGCCGCACGCGATTTGGGCGTCGCGCGTAAGACGTTAGAACGCAAGTACAAAGAATGGGATTCTGAGGACGAGGGATATGCCGAATAGTTGGCAGAGTAAAAGCGTGACCAAGTGGACACACCGTTTTAGGACTATGGTGAGATATCGCTTATTGATTCTTACCTCCGCGCCTATTTTTTTGACGCTTATTGCACTGATTGGAATTACGATTTATTGGTCGATTCACTATACATGGCAAAACGCATTGCTCGATGTGTCTGAACGTCTAGGCGTGGCCAGCAATAGTATTACCTTACTACAGCAAAAGCAGGCGAATTACGTTAAGTCATTTGCTGAGTCTTATGATTTTAGGGCGCGCATTAACCAAAATCTCCCTCAGACGAAGCTTCAGCCGTGGGTGACAGAGCAAAAGAAACGTTACGATTTGGATTTCCTGTCTTTCCAACGTGTTGATTCAATAGAAAACAAATTTCGTTTTATGGATCTCACTAAGCGGGAATCATTCTTCGATGTGCTAGATAAAGCGGAGTTAGAGCGGTTAGACCCAGATCTGGCGAAACGTGCAGAAGTGCCGATTCTTAAAGATGGAAGCGTAGAAGTGCGCGGTCTTGTGAGTCGCACAGTGATTCCGGTATACAATCAAGCGAATGATTTGATCGGCTTCTTGGATGGGGGGATATTGCTAAACAACAGCACGATGTTGGTAGACCAAATTCGCGACCTTATCTATCTGGGCGATCAAGATTTACTCCGTCCTGTAGGCACAATTACCGTATTTTTGGATGATTTACGTGTGAGCACCAACGTACCACTGGACAGTGACCAACGTGTGGGTCGTGCGGTTGGTACGCGAGTGAGTAGTGAGGTGTACGACCAGGTGCTGGCAGAGGGTAAGCAATGGGTCGATCGTGCTTATGTGTATGACGCTTGGTATATCACCGCGTATCAGCCAATCAAAGACCAATACGACAATGTTATTGGCATGCTTTATACCGGTTACTTGATGTGGCCATTTGTGAAAGCGTACATGACAAACATTGTTGAAATTAGTGTCATTACTGTCCTGTTGCTCTTTATTTCTGGAGTCATGGTTTATCGTGGCTCTAGAGAGTTATTTAATCCGATCGAACACATTCATCGCGTTGTTAAGATGATTCAATTGGGGAAAGAAACACGCATTGGACCACTGGATCTTGACGATGAGCATGAGTTAGCACAACTAGCGAAGCAGTTTGACAACATGCTGGACCTACTAAGGCAGCGTAAAAATGAACTTCAATTTGCGGCAAACGAGCTAGAGAGAAAAGTTCAGAAACGTACGGCGAGTCTTGAAGAAAAAACCGCAGAGCTAGAGTTACATATCCAATTGCTCAACCAGACTCGGAACAAGTTGGTTGTACATGAGAAGCTGGCTGCATTAGGCGAACTAACGGCTGGTATTGCACATGAGATCAACAATCCGAGTGCAGTGATACTGGGCAATGTAGAGTTGATCCAGTTTGAGTTAGGAGAAGATGCCCAACGTGTTCAAGAAGAGCTGGATGCTATTCATACCCAGATTGACCGTATTCGTAATATCACGCGAAGTTTGTTGCAGTACAGTCGTCAAGGTGGTGTACAGGATGAAATAACATGGCAACACGTCAACCCAATTGTCGACGAGAGTATCACCTTGGTGAAAACGGGTACCAAGAAGCGAGACATAGAGTTTGTCACGCTCTTGCAGGCCCATACACCAGTAGAGGTAAATCGCCATCATTTATTGCAAATACTGGTGAACCTGCAAATGAATGCGATTCATGCTATGGATGGTCAAGGTAAGTTGACTGTTATCAGCGAAGATTGGATTGAAGACGGCGACATCAAAGGCACGGTGATTCATGTTACCGATGAGGGTTGTGGTATCAAACCAGAAAACTTAAGCCGTATTTTCTCGCCGTTTTATACCACCAAACGAGATGGTACAGGCCTTGGGTTATCCGTTTCACAAAGTATTTTGAGCCAAACTGGCGGTGAGTTAAAAGCGGTGTCGGAATGGGGCAAGGGAAGTACGTTCAGTATCTACCTGCCGAAGAAAGCCGAGCTGCTACTTGAAGTGACCAATATCGCTTAACTTGTTGTTAGCACCAGATATTTTGACATCGCCACACAGAAAAATGATAAGAAAAAGGGTCAGTGTTATCACTGACCCTTTTAGTATCGACTAATCGGTTGCTGAGGTTTATGAGGTTAATAAGCAGTAGTGCCCATTTATCCCGTATGCACAGCAATTTTCGGTGGGTTGATACCGTGCTTCTTAAACTCTTTCATTACACGTAAGGTAATGTCAGTTTCAAACAGCTTCTCGTATGCGGTATCGACTACGTATGCTTTACAGGTTAGTTGAATCGCAAGGTAGTTATCGGTAATCGTCTGCTTCACTAATACCGTTACTGGCTTTGGTAGGTGGATATAGCGACTTGAAGAGGCGGCTTCCTGAATGAGATCACGGGCAAGGGTTATGTCTTCATTCATCCCGACATAAAACGGAATCACAACCTGCATATCCAAAGCACCGTAGTTACCACTGACAACCACTTCGCTTAAGAATTTGTTGTTCGGAATAGTAATGATGTCATCGGTTAACGTACGCATACGGACCGAGCGCAAACCAATTGCAATCACATCGCCGTAGTTCCCCTCAAACGTGACGCGGTCACCAACTTGAAACGGACGGTCAACCATCACGGTCATCCCCGCGATGAATGATGCTGCGAGGTCTTTCATCGCAAAACCAACGGAAACGGCCAGCGTACCGCCAATCAATGCGAGGATTTGGTCATTGATGCGAAAGCTCATCATAAATACGACAGAGCCTGCGGTTAAATAGATAAAGAATTGCAAGAACGATTGCAGTTTTTGCAGCACCATTCGATATTGCACAAACTGGCTACCGATGCTCTCTACCATCGAACTCATGAATTTAAGTAACAGCCAAGTACATGCAATGACGATAATAGAAAAGAACACGCCACTCCAACGGATCAAGCTTGCGATTTGCGAGATATTGTCCACACTCGCGATTTCTTCCGAGGCGAAAGTGGAAGTGCTCAATACTGATAGAGCGAATACGGTGAGTAGTTTTTTCATCGTTATTTCACCAATAAATGTTGACGGTCAAGAACGTTGGTAATGTGGCGGAACCAATGGTCAGAAACACGAGCTTTGTCTTCTCCCCACTCAATAAAACCACGGCTTTGAAAGTAGCGAAGAGTGCCAATGACTTCTGCAATACTAAGCTGAGTACAGTCCGACAGTTCTTCTGGCGACGCGACTTCGAGCTGAACAATGGAGCGAAGCACGGCTAACATGGGTTTCGGCATTTTTTCTAGTTCTTGTGACTCTGGAGCATGGAATAAACGCACCACCACGTGTTGTGTCTCTTTATTTTGACGAAGAGAGAGTCGGAAGAAACGCAAAGCAACCGTAGGGTTACCATCAGCGTAATGCCAAAGAATGCGATAGAAACCTTGTTTAGCACGCTCTTCTTCGGTGATCTCCTCTTGGTCCCATTGCTTTGGAACCACCAAACCATCAAACGTCACTGGATTTTCTACTTCTTGGTTAATTCGGCTATCAAAGAGCGCACAAAGCTGTTTTTCACTCCAACGAGGCATAAACTCAACCCAATCAAATAGAAGACGCTCTCCGCGAGCACGATCGACAAAGCGCCAACTCGCTTTTTCAATAGCGATAACCACGCGATGATTCTTTTTAGATCGACGAAGTAAGTTAGTCAGCTTGATTAAACCGCTTAGCCCTCCAACCATGGGCTTTACTAGACGCTGCGCATTATCAACCGCAATGAGATACGGCGTGTCACTTTTGCGTAGATGAGCAAGAACCTGTATCTCCGTGGCTTCTTGTTCCAGGCCTAAATAGGTTGCTAACTCTTTCAGTAACTCGTTGTAACCGGCATAGGGGCAGTTTAAATAAAGTGGCTCGGCATTTTTAACTTTACTCAAGATCGTACGCAAGAATGTGGTTGTGCCAATGCCTCGCTCACCTGAAATAACACACACTGCGGGGCTGTCTGTCAGTAGATACTTCGAAAGCTGTTTAAGTTCATCTGAGGCGTACTCGACCAATTCACTGTTTTCGCTACCTGGTAGAACATATTCGAACGCTTGATCACCTTTAATGCGCACTAGATTGGTGTCAGTACCGTTATTGCCGGTTTGTTTGGCGACTTCGATACGGAATAAGTACGCCAATGCTTGGCTAAACATGGTGTAATTAGAGAGCATGGCGACGATACGATGTTTAAAGCTATGCAGCGTAATCCACACCGCACAAATTGCTGTACCGATGATGCTTAAGAACAAAGTGTCTTTGCGGCGAATAGACCAGTTCACCCAAACTGGACGTTCAGAGAGCTTCTCTGCGACTTCGAAGACTTTCTTCCGCCATAGACGCAACACTGATAGCGTCACCAACACAAACCAGAAAAACAGTGCGCTGTAAATCCAAGAGTAAATGGTGCCTTTGCCAAGTGTGCGAACGGATATTTGAAGAATGACACCCGCCACGATAGCGCTCCATACATAGCGACGAATGGTTGAAAGGCGCAGGGCGATGACTTCTTGGCTAGTACTGCGACTGTTACGATAAGCAAACTCCAGAATAAAGCTGATCGCAATAGATCCGCCTAATACCCACCAAGTAAAAATTTCTAGAATAATTAGGTGCTGCAAACTTGGGATCTGTGAAAGTACGCGAAGCGAGAGTGTAATCGCAATCAGCCAAGCAATTGCGCGATGCGCTCGGCTGATGTACCAAATCATGCGAACCCAAATTGGGGGCTTGGCGACATTATCGAGTTGGGTTTCTCGAAACAGGGTAATGATGCGTTTACTATTGGTTAACCACCACACCAAACCAAAATAGATGAACAGTACTTTAATTCCTGCCCACACCACAGGGATCGGTGAAATAAGGATCTCTTGAACCAGAGATTGGAACGAACGAACTTGGAAGTACAGTAAGTACTCGGCGTTAAGTTTGGTTTGATGCCACTCCTGTTTAAATTGAGTCACACCATAAGGGCCGAATCCGGTGAGTTTGTCATGCGTTATAGGGTCCGCTAACTCTAATAGGTGCTCTTTACTTTGCCCAAGACTGTTAAGGGTTAAATGCGCAGATTGAGTATCGAACCACTCCTTATCACCACCTGATTCACGAAAGGTATTTAAGCGCTCATCGAAAATCAGAGTTTGTTTACGCTGTTCGTGAATAACAGCGTTTAGCAGTTGATTGACTTTACGTTTATCACGGTCAGACATGAATAATTGCTCAGGTAATTGATTTATTTCCTGAGCAATTTCTTGTGCTACGGGTTGTACTTGAGGCTCTGGCTGAAATTCATACTCCCACTTTGCATGAGCCGGCAAAGAAAGTACGAGGCCAATTAACATTAAAAAGCGCACCATAGAATGCATAAAATTCTCTTAAAACTTATAAGGTTAGAGTTAGTGTAGTTGTTTTATTGCCATATGCGAGTTTTCGTAAGTTACTGCAGGAGAATATTGCGATCCGCTTAATGAGCGCATTAAAGCAATAAGGTGGGCAGTAATAAGATTGCATACAGAATGAATGGAAAGGTCGCACTATAAGAATCAAGCGAACAATTATGTCAGGCCTGTGTCATAGGTAAGTGCCTGTATCAAACTTGAGATGAGAGGTTGGTTTTATACAAAAGTACGTACTTTTGTTAGCGAATTCTCAAAAATACGGTCGGGAAGATGGTTTTTCTCACTAATTAATAAAACAAAACTTGCAGTAAGTAGCCTTAAGCAGTAACGTTGCGCGGTTTTTCCCAATAAACTTGAATTGCTAAGGTAAAGGTTTTGATTTCCACAGCGAATATTACTCAACAATTTGGCGCTAAGCCGCTATTTGAAAACATCTCAGTTAAGTTTGGCGAAGCGTAACCGCTACGGCTTAATCGGGGCTAACGGTTGTGGTAAATCAACCTTTATGAAGATCTTGAGCGGTGAGCTAGAGCAAACTAGCGGTAACGTAAGCTACGATCCAAACGAGCGCGTTGCAAAACTGAACCAAGACCAGTTCGCTTATGAAGAGTTCACGGTTATCGATACGGTAATCATGGGTCATAAAGAACTATGGGAAGTGAAGCAAGAGCGTGACCGTATCTACTCTTTGCCAGAAATGAGCGAAGAAGACGGCATGAAAGTTGCGGACCTAGAAGTAGAGTTTGCTGAAATGGACGGTTACATGGCAGAAGCGAAAGCAGGTGAGCTTCTTCTTGCTGTGGGTATTCCAATGGAGCAACACTTCGGCCTAATGAGTGAAGTCGCTCCAGGTTGGAAACTTCGTGTGCTTCTAGCTCAGGTTCTGTTTGCTGATCCAGACGTAATGTTACTAGACGAACCAACCAACAACTTGGATATGGATACGATCCGTTGGTTGGAAGACACGCTTAACGCACGTAACTGCACCATGATCATCATCTCGCACGACCGTCACTTCCTAAACTCAGTATGTACGCACATGGCTGACTTAGATTACGGTGAGCTACGTGTTTACCCAGGTAACTATGATGAGTACATGACGGCGGCTTCTCAAGCTCGTGAACGTCTATTAAGCGACAACGCGAAGAAGAAAGCACAAATCGCTGAACTTCAAACGTTCGTTGCGCGTTTCTCAGCAAACGCATCAAAGGCAAAACAAGCAACCTCTCGTGCTAAGCAAATCGACAAGATCAAACTTGATGAAGTGAAAGCGTCGAGCCGTCAAAACCCATTCATTCGTTTTGAACAGTCTAAAGAGCTATTCCGTAACGCTCTGATTGTTGAAAACCTAAGCCAAGGTTTTGAAGACGACTTGTTTGCAAACTTCAATGCGATTTTCGAAGTAGGTGAGCGTGTTGCTATCATCGGTGAGAACGGTGTGGGTAAAACAACCCTACTAAACACGCTTGCTGGTGTACTAGAGCCACGTACTGGTGAGTTCAAATGGTCTGAAAATGCAAACATCGGTTACTACGCGCAAGATCACGCTCATGAGTTTGAAGAAGACCTAAACCTAACAGATTGGATGGGTCAATGGCGTCAAGAGGGCGATGACGAGCAAGTGGTCCGTAGCTTCCTAGGTCGTATGTTGTTTGGCCAAGATGACATTAAGAAGTCTGTGAAAGTACTGTCTGGTGGTGAGCAAGGTCGTATGCTTCTTGGTAAGCTAATGATGCACAAACCAAACATGCTGCTAATGGACGAACCAACCAACCACATGGATATGGAATCGATCGAATCTCTAAACACGGCACTAGAGCAATACAAAGGCACTCTGTTCTTCGTATCGCACGACCGTGTATTCGTAGACTCGCTAGCTACGCGTATCATTGAAATCCGCGATGGCAAAATCACAGACTTTAAGGGTACTTACTCAGAGTTCCTTGCGTCTCGTGGTATCGTAGGCTAACGATGTTCTAGTAAAGACTTGATAACAAAAAAGACCTCAATATGAGGTCTTTTTTTATGTCAGTATCAATCCTTAAACTGTCTCGTCAGGTAGGCAACGATTCCAACAAGGCCGAAAGTAATCAACATTGAAATAATAAGCCCGCTAGGTGAGTAGATAATCCCACAGTTGATCGTTGTACATAGTTCACATCCTTTGTGAATCTGTATTATTACACTTTTTCATTTTACCTGATGAATAGGTGTGACGCTATTGATTCCCTTTTACATCAAAATCAATTTTTTCTGCACCGGTAAAGACTTGGAAGCGTAACCCTTTAGCACGTGCTATTGTGGTAATGCCGAATTTCTTCGCCAAATCTAACCCCATTTGGGTCACGCCAGAACGAGATAACAGAACAGGAATGCCCATTTGAGCAACCTTAATCACCATCTCTGAAGTCAAGCGACCGGTAGTGTAGAAAATTTTGTCGTCACCTGTTTCTTGGTTTAGCCACATTTCGCCAGCTAACGTATCAACCGCATTGTGACGACCAACATCTTCCACAAAAGACAGCACTTCATTACCTTTACACACCGCACAGCCATGCACTGCGCCGGCTTTTTTGTAGGTATCATTATAATGAGTAAGCGCTTCTAATGCGGTGTAGATCTCTGATTGTTTAAGTGGTACTTGAGGAACTTGATAATCTTCAAGTTGCTTCATTACATTGCCGTACATCGTGCCTTGACCGCAACCTGACGTTACGGTTTTCTTCTTTAAGGCACTTTCTAAGTGTTCTGTATTTTCTTTGGTGATTACGGCAGCAGAGTGGGTTTCCCAATCAATGATCACCGATTCAATCGCTTCAGGATCTGAAAGAAAGCTCTGATTCTTTAAATAACCTAACACCAGCGCTTCTGGACGGGAACCAAGCGTCATTAGTGTGACGATTTCTTTCCAGTTGAGCATAACCGTAAGAGGGCGTTCACAGGCAATTTGCTTGGTGAGCTTTTCTCCATACTCGTCGTATACTTCTACTTCGATGGTTTGAAGGGGATTCTCACTGGTTTTGATAATGTTTGGTTTTACCACAGTCATGTCCTGATGAATAAGAGAGTAACGTAATACTCTCATCGATAAGTCGTTTGTTATTTCAAAATTCGTAAAGCAATTCTTATTCCAACATAGCCATTGAGCAACAAAATGCTCGGTTTCTGTCAATTTTAGGTTAATCCGAGACTCTCGCACGAATAAAACAGGATATAAATGACAGTTTTACTAGGGTTGTATTGATGGTTCACGTAATTGTGAGTGTAAACGGACTTGTTTGTTGCCGCTTGTTTATTTGGCACGGTTTATTGCGAATGGTTTATTATGAATTGTTTGGTGGCACTTGTTACTTTGGCTTGTTTATTGCTTTCAGTTGCGGGATTAAAAACGAAAACAACGTATAAAATTGGGTGAGTTATGTCGGATACAAAAGAGTTTGGAACAGAATTCGAAAAAACAGAAGCATCATGGCCGATTGGTATCGAGTTAGTTGAACATGAAATTACGACTGGTATTTGGGTAACGACTCAATGGCAACTCATGGCGTTTGACATCGCCCCAACGGAAGAGACTCAGCATGTGTGTCTACTTCAGTTACACAAAGACGAGCGCTCTGATTATCGTTTCAATTTAAGTTCACAGCAGCCAAAACTCTTTTTAGTGATGGATAACGAGGATTCTGGTGAACAACCAACCATTCAACTGCTGACAGCCTCACAAACGGTCGCAGCGCAGTATATGGATGGTGACAATTTAGTATTGTCTAATGACATGCCTTTGGCGGTACAAGCGTGGATGGAAGCATTCATAGGCCGTCATGGTGAACTGATTGAAGTAAGACGCAAAAAACGCAAAGGAGCGGGTAGAGCGAATGGCAACTAGTTTTTTTAGCCGTTGGTCGAAACGTAAGTTAGAAGAGTCAACAACAGAGCAGGTAGAAGCAGAGGCATTCACGGCTAGTGATTCTACCGAGGCAGAAGTAGCACAAGCACAATCAACGGATGAGGCCGACGTTCAACAAGCAGAAACGACGGTGGCGCCTACTGAAAGCACGACATCTGAGCCAACAGAGCCAGAAGAAATGTCCGTTGCACAGCTATTGGTCTCTGAAGCATCAGAAAGTGTTAAGAAAGCGGCATTGCGTAAAATGTTTTTATCTGAAGAGTTCAATATTCGTGATGGTTTAGACGATTATGATGATGACTACAGTAACCTTAAGTCACTATCAGAGGGCGTAGCAGAAACACTGCGTAATTGGGTGAAAGAGGAAACGGAAGATGAAGCAGTAGAAGAACCTGTGGAAGACAATGCCCAAGCTATTGAATCTACTACAGAAAGTGATGTTGAAGCGGTTGAATCAGAACTCTCGGAAAGTGAGGTAACTCTCGAAGAAGAAAAAGGGCTGTATATAAAACAGTATCTGATAAAATGGTATTCCAGAGACGAAATTTAACAGTGAAGAAATGGGACAAAATATACCACACAAAGAATAGGTACATTTTGACTAAACACGCAATGAACCGACTGGGACAAAATGTCTCGGTCGGTTTTTATACTTAACTTTTACAAAAGACGATAATTAGCTGATAAATAGACATAATCTAATTGGCACGACATTTGCTATAAACGGGCATTACCAGTTTTGTTGAAGTAAACAAAAGGGGCAATCCATAAACCCATGGATTTACTACTCAAAAGGGTAGTTACTGACAAGTTGGACAGCAGAATTGTCCCTGCTAACTACAATGAAAGATGGAAAAGACTATCCATGTTCATAGATGGAACCGAGCAATGTTGAAACAATTATTAGAACAAGCAACTTCCAATAACGGTAAAGCACGCCTGTATGCGTTTGATAATACCGTAGAGTTGACGAATCTTATCCCACCAACGGTGAGCTACGAAAGTGGTGGTAATACACTGATTGTTGGTCCAACAGCGATCATTGAGAGTGCAGCCGCACAATTGTCTCAAATGAATAGCGTGACTTTACTTTCTACGGATGGTGAGAAAGGGGAAAACGCTGGTCTGTATTATGCAAACTCCGTTCAGGTATCAGGTTTCTTAGGTACATTTGAAGTCCTTATTGAGAATCATGGCCTGACAAACAACTTAGCGAAAGTTGCAATCAATAGTGATTGTTTCGATATCGTTTTGGATCTTTGCCTCAATAGCTGTATGTCAGAAGAAGTTCCGGTTCCTGGGTACTACCCAGTTGGCCGTGGCTATCCGAAACTTGCTGAAGCACTTGAAGAAATCCCAACGTTGATGGGGACATTCGACAAGCCTAAGTTCTTTCGTCTAAATACCGATCTATGTGCGCATAGCTCTCGTGGCGTAAAAGGCTGTGAGCGTTGTGTGGATGCTTGTCCTGCAGGGGCGCTATCAAGTGAGGGCAGTGACAAAACGGGTCATCGAATTGAGATCAACCCTTACCTTTGTCAAGGTGTCGGTACGTGTGCAACGGCTTGTCCAACAGAAGCCATTCATTACGCACTACCAAACCCTGAAGAAACACAGAAATTTATTGAGCGTACGTTAGCGAATTACGAGCTTGCTGGTGGACTTGATCCTATCGTTCTTATCTGTAGTTCTCGCCATGAAACATACAATGTAATGGCACTTAAAGCACTACCAGATAACGTGATTCCTATTGTAGTTGAAGAACTGCCGTCTATCGGTATCGATACTTGGTTCGCTGCGCTGGTTAACGGTGCAACTCAAGTTCTTTTTGCGGCTTCTCGCTTTATGCCGCAAACCATCATTCGTGTACTTAATAATGAAGTAGGTATCGCGCAAGAGCTGCTTGATCAATTAGGTATCGCAAAAGAAACGATTGATATCCTTTACTTAGAGTCACTACGCGAAGGTCCACCAACACTTTGCACTGACCCGTTCGATCTTGCGTTAGGCGATCTACAAGGTAATAAGCGTCAGCGTTTGTTTACTGCGCTTGATGCAATGACGTCTTCACGTATTCCAGTAGAAAACATTGTTGAACTGCCAGCGAATGCGCCTTATGGCAATGTTTCTTGTGAAAGCAAAGATTGTACGTTGTGCATGAGTTGTGTAGCGGTTTGTCCAACACGCGCTCTGCATACTGACGGTGACTCGCCATCGCTTAAGTTCGTTGAACAAGACTGCATTCAATGTGGCTTATGTGCAAAAGCGTGTCCTGAAAATGTTCTGACGCTAACACCTCGCATGAACTGGGTAAAAGAAGAACGTCAGAAAGCGGTTGTCATTCATGAGGAAAAAGCAGCGGAATGTGTTCGTTGTCACAAACCTTTCGCTCCGCAATCTATGATTGACATGCTACAGACTAAGTTACGTGGTCACTCTCATTTCTCAGATGAAGCGGCAATTAACCGTATTGCGATGTGTGAAGATTGTCGTGTGATCGATATGTTTGAATCGATGGCGACAGATCCAATGAAACAACTTAAATACTAGGAGCTCGCAGTGGATACGCAACTAGAACAAGAACAAACACTGAGAACAGAGATTTACTTAGTTCTGTCAGCCCTTTTTCGCGGTGCACCAACGTCTGAAATGATTGAATTTCTGAGCTCATTAGAAGTTGAACCATCAGAAAGTGCAATGCAAAAGCGTGGCTCGCCTTGCAACAAGCGGCGAAAGAATCAAATCGCGAAGCGCTAGAAGATGAATACCAAGATCTTTTATTGGTATCGGGCGCGGCGAAGTGATGCCTTTTGGATCATGGCATATGACAGGTTCCATTATGGAAAAGCCTTTGGCTGAAATTCGTCATGATTTGAAGTTGCTAGGTTTTGAACGTGATGAAAACGTCAAAGAACCAGAAGATCACATTGCCGCACTTTGCGAAGTCATGTCGATGCTAACCAATGAAGAAGAAACGCTGCAACAAACGGTGTTTAATAAACATCTTGCACCTTGGTTTGGCTCATTCACTAAGCAACTAGAAAACGCTAATAACGCGAAATTCTATAAGCCCGTCGCTCATCTATGCGATGCATTTTTAACGCTAGAGCAAGTTCGTTTTAGTGTGAACACCCAAAGCAGTAAACATAAATTAAAAATTGATGTGAAAAACGTCACTGATTACGAGTAATCGAGCAGTACTTGGTCATATCGATAGAGGGGCGTATGCCTCCAAAGATCTACCGTAAGGTAAGGAAGCAATGATGAAAGATAATAATGAAATAAACACAAGCCGCAGGGATATCCTGAAAGGCTTAACAACTGCGGCCGTTGCTGGTGCGGTTGTCGCTGGTACAACAAAAGTGGCAAGCGCTTCAGAAACGGTTGAATCTTCTGAAAAAGACGTGAAGAAGAAAGGGTATCGTGAAACTCAACACATTCGCGATTACTACGAAACACTTTAGGAGATAACGGATGAAACTTGTCAAACGCTCCGACAGTGTGAGCAAAGAAACTAATCAGCTTGGCGTTTCACGTCGTGCTTTCATGAAGAACACCTCGCTTGCTGCTGGTGGTGCTGTTGTTGGTGCAAGCCTATTTGCACCAGGCATGATGAAAAAAGCACAAGCAAAAAGCGTTGATCCAGAAGCAAAAGTTGAGCAGAAACGTACGATCTGTTCACACTGCTCTGTGGGTTGTGGTATTTACGCTGAGGTTCAAGATGGTGTTTGGACAGGTCAAGAGCCTGCTTTCGACCACCCATTTAACGCTGGTGGACACTGTGCAAAAGGTGCCGCTCTTCGTGAGCACGGCCATGGTGAACGTCGTCTAAAATACCCAATGAAACTTGAAAACGGTAAGTGGAAGAAGCTTTCTTGGGATCAAGCGATTGAAGAAATCGGTAACAAGGTGATGGACATCCGTAAAGAGTCGGGTCCAGATTCAGTTTACTGGTTGGGAAGTGCGAAACACAGTAACGAACAAGCGTACTTATACCGTAAGATGGCGTCACTTTGGGGTACCAACAACGTTGATCACCAAGCGCGTATCTGTCACTCAACAACCGTTGCCGGTGTAGCAAACACTTGGGGCTACGGCGCGATGACTAACTCTTTCAATGATATGCATAACTGTAAGTCAATGCTGTTCATTGGTTCTAACCCTGCAGAAGCACACCCAGTTGCCATGCAGCACATTCTGATCGCGAAAGAGAAGAACAACTGTAAAATTGTCGTTGCGGATCCTCGTCGTACTCGTACAGCTGCGAAATCGGATCATTATGTGTCATTGCGTCCGGGTTCAGACGTTGCTTTCATTTGGGGCGTTCTATGGCATGTATTTGCTAACCAGTGGGAAGACAAAGAGTTCATTCGTCAACGTGTATTCGGTATGGATGAAATCCGTGCTGAAGTAGCGAAGTGGACACCTGCTGAAGTTGAACGCGTAACGGGCGTTCCTGAATCTGAAGTTTATCAAACCGCGAAACTACTCTCTGAAAACCGTCCGGGTTGTATCGTGTGGTGTATGGGTGGTACTCAACATACTACTGGTAACAACAACACTCGTGCTTATTGTGTACTTGAGCTTGCGCTAGGTAACATCGGTAAATCAGGCGGCGGTGCAAACATCTTCCGTGGTCACGATAACGTTCAGGGCGCAACTGACCTTGGCGTACTATCTGATACACTACCTGGCTACTACGGTCTATCTGAAGGTTCATGGCGTCACTGGTCGAAAGTATGGGATATCGACTTTGACTGGATCAAAGGTCGCTTTGATGACAACGCTTACGGCGGTCAAAAGCCAATGAATAGTGCAGGTATCCCTGTATCTCGTTGGGTGGATGGTGTTCTTGAAAACAAAGACAACATTCGTCAACGTGAAAATATCCGTGCGATGTTCTATTGGGGGCACGCAGTAAACTCTCAGACCCGTGGTCCTGAGATGAAAAAGGCGATGCAGAAGCTGGATATGATGGTCATTGTTGATCCATACCCAACAGTTGCAGCAGTAATGAACGATCGTACAGACGGCGTTTACTTACTTCCAGCCACAACTCAATTCGAAACACACGGCAGTGTGACGGCTTCTAACCGTTCTATTCAGTGGCGTGATCAGGTAATCGAACCATTGTTTGAGTCTAAGCCTGACCATGAAATCATGTACCTGCTGACGAAGAAACTGGGCTACGAAGATGTACTGTTCAAAAATATCCGTGTTGAAAACAATCAGCCAGTGATCGAAGACATTACTCGCGAGTTCAACAAAGGTATGTGGACTATCGGTTACACTGGTCAAAGTCCTGAGCGTCTAAAAGCACACCAACAAAACTGGCACACATTCCACAAGACTTCCCTGGAAGCAGAGGGCGGTCCTGTGAATGGTGAGACTTACGGTCTACCTTGGCCATGTTGGGGTACGCCAGAGATGAAGCACCCTGGCACACACATTCTTTACGATACGTCTAAGACGGTTGCAGAAGGTGGTGGTAACTTCCGCACACGTTTCGGTGTGGAATTCGAAGGTCAAAGCCTACTTGCTGAAGACAGCTACTCTAAAGGCTGTGAAATCAAAGACGGTTACCCAGAGTTCTCTGACAAGCTAATTAAACAGCTTGGTTGGTGGGACGACCTAACGGCTGAAGAAAAAGCAGCAGCGGAAGGTAAAAACTGGAAAACTGACCTGTCCGGCGGTATTCAACGTGTAGCAATTAAGCACGGTTGTATTCCATTTGGTAACGCGAAAGCGCGTGCGATTGTTTGGACATTCCCAGACCGCGTACCACTACACCGTGAGCCGCTATACACGCCACGTCGTGACCTTGTAACGGATTACCCAACTTGGGACGACAAAGAAGCCATCTTCCGTGTACCAACGCTTTACAAGTCTATTCAAAAAGAAGACAAGTCTGGAGAATACCCAATTATTCTGACTTCTGGTCGTCTGGTTGAGTACGAAGGGGGTGGTGAAGAGACGCGTTCAAACCCATGGCTTGCTGAACTTCAACAAGAAATGTTCGTTGAAGTGAACCCGAAAGATGCAAACGATCTTGGCTTCAAAGATGGCGATGACGTTTGGGTTGAGGGTGCAGAAAAAGGCCGTATCAAGGTGAAAGCGATGGTAACCCGTCGTGTTAAACCGGGACTTGCGTTCTTGCCGTTCCACTTTGGTGGTAAGTTCGAAGGTGAAGACCTACGTTCTAAGTACCCAGAAGGTACAGATCCTTATGTGATTGGCGAAGCCGCTAACACAGCAACCACTTATGGTTACGACCCTGTTACTTTGATGCAGGAAACAAAAGTAACCCTATGTAACATTCGTAAAGCGTAAGGAGTCTGACAATGGCACGAATGAAATTCCTATGTGACACCAAACGCTGCATCGAATGTAACGGCTGTGTGACTGCATGTAAAAACGCGAATGATGATGCGCTTGAATGGGGCATTCAACGTCGCCGCGTGGTAACACTGAATGATGGTGAACCAGGTGAAAACTCGATCTCTGTTGCTTGTATGCACTGTACAGATGCGCCTTGTATGGCCGTATGTCCTGCAGACTGTTTCGAGCACACTGAAGATGGCATCGTTCTTCACAACAAAGATCTATGTATCGGCTGTGGTTACTGCCTATTTGCTTGTCCATTCGGAGCACCTCAGTTCCCGAAACAAGCATCATTTGGTGAGCGTGGCAAAATGGACAAATGTACATTCTGTGCAGGCGGCCCTGAAACTGAACCAGGTTCACTAGAAGAGCGTGAGAAGTACGGTGCGAACCGTATTGCTGAAGGTAAGCTACCTATGTGTGCGTCACTATGTTCAACGAAAGCACTGCTAGCGGGCGATGCAGAGAAAGTTTCTGACATCTTCCGTCAGCGTGTCGTAGAGCGTGGTGCGAAAAACGCAGGTTGGACAGACGGTAACGATCTTTCTTACGACGCAACGAAAAGCTAAGTTAGGAGAGACTCATGTTAAATACTCTTAAACGTGCGTCTCTTGCAATGCTGTCTTTAATGACAGCATTGCTATTGACCTTTGCAATGCCAGCGTCTGCGCAAGAAGACACCTCTCCAGTGGTACAACAGGAGATGACTCAACTTGCAGGTGCAGATTTCTGGCGTCAGGTCAAAGAGGGGCAATCGGGTTATACCACGTCAAAATCAGCGGAGCATGGTGTACTCATCAGTACTCCGGGTGAGACATGGTACATTCTTAAAGAGAAATGGATGTCTCCGGCTGGTGCTGTCGCTATTTTCGGCAGTATCGCTATGGTTATCATGGCTTACGTATTCGTAGGTCCTCTGATGTTAAGCAAACCTCGTACAGGCAAGAAGATCAAACGTTGGTCTCGCCTAGACCGAGCACTTCACTGGAGCATGGCGTTTACTTTCCTAACGCTGGCATTCAGTGGTTTAATGTTGGTTTATGGTAAGCACTTCTTGAAACCGTACGTACCTACAGAGTTCTGGGGCTTCGTGGTGATGCTCGCAAAGCAATACCACAACTATATGGGGCCTCTGTTCTTTATCTTGCTGATGTTTGTACTACTAAAATGGTGGCGCAAATCGATCCCTAACATGACTGACATTCGTTGGTTCATGAAAATGGGCGGCATGGTAGGTAAACACAAAGGAACGCACCCATCGGCAGGTTTCTCTAACGGTGGTGAGAAAGCCATTTATTGGTTGTTGATTTTCTTCGGTGCTATTGCAGCAGTGAGTGGCCTAGTTCTGGATTTCCCAATTTTTGGCCAAACTCGTCGCGATATGGAGTTGTCTAACCTCATTCACGCAATTTCAGCATTGATCTTAATCTGTGGCTTTATCTTCCACATCTATATTGGTCTATTTGGTATGGAAGGCGCGCTAGAGGGCATGGTGACAGGCGAAGTTGATGAAACTTGGGCAAAAGAACACCATGATCTTTGGTACAACGAAGTTAAGTCCAAAGAAGCGATGGGAGAGGCAGGCGCTGCACAGACGGATGTAAAAGGAGCGAAAACGAATGAACAAACATCATAACGGGATTTGGGTTGCATACATCCTGAGCTGTCTAACCCCGTTTACGTTTTTGATCTCAGGCGTTATTGCAATCATTTATGCTGGTTACCGTTTGGATAAAGGCGATGATAGTGATGTGGTGAATTCGCATTATTACGGCTTGATTCGTACTTTCTTTCTGTACTTCACGTTCTTTGTGGTGCTGATTGTAACGGTTGCAACGTCAAATGGTGTGTTGGTGGGTGTAAGTGACTATTGGGTACACAGTACTTTACTCGATACGATTGCTTACTTTATTCCTTGGGTAGGAATGCTTTTCGCGACACTGGCGATTTTGGTATGGTTCTTACGTATGTACCAAGGCATGAATCAACTGCGCAACAATATGCCACATAGACCATCTACTGGTCCGAATCTATAAACGTATAAAAAACGTAAGATAAAAAGCCCTCGAAATATCGAGGGTTTTTTTAAGTCTGCGTTCTGCTGTTAAGCTACCGAAATATTAGCAATTTCCTTTTTGCTTGACCTGGAGGGCAAAAGTTACCATTTCCTGAATGCTTGTTATCATTGGTACTGACTTTGACTTTTACGTCGTCAATTTCTCCCTCAACATGTGTGAGTTGGCAGCCGGTAAGGATAGTAAATAAAAAAAGTGCGAATACGGCGCGCATCATTGTTTTTCCTCTCAAAACGAAACATAAATCAGCGTCATTACGACTATGGTCTAATCCATATTACTACTGTTGTTATTCGTTCAGTGTTAAGCTAGTGAAAAAGAACGACAAGGACAGGTTATGAAGTTCCCTTATAGAAATATTGTAGTACTTACCGGCGCAGGCATCTCTGCAGAGTCTGGTATTCAAACATTTCGAGCTCAAGATGGTCTTTGGGAAAATCACCGAATAGAAGACGTGGCAACCCCTGAAGGTTTTGACCGCGATCCAGACCTCGTTCAGAACTTTTATAACCAACGTCGTAAAAAGCTTCAAGCCGAAGAAATCAAACCTAATGCTGCACATATTGCATTAGGGCGTCTAGAGGCTGAACTCGATGGAAAAGTTACCGTTATTACTCAAAATATCGATAATTTGCATGAGAGAGGCGGTAGCAGCAATATCATTCATATGCATGGTGAACTCCTCAAAGCGCGTTGCAGTGAATCAAATCAAGTTATCGAACACTCAGACGATATTGAAACTGGTGAATTGTGTCATTGTTGCCAAATTCCAGCGCAAATGCGACCACACATCGTCTGGTTTGGTGAAATGCCTCTCCGAATGGGCGAAATATACGCTGCACTCGAAGAGGCAGATTTGTTCATATCTATTGGCACATCTGGCGTGGTGTATCCCGCTGCTGGTTTTGTTCACGATGCGAAGATGCATGGGGCACATACTATAGAAATCAATCTAGAACCAAGTGCAGTTGAAAGTGAATTTGAAGAGAAGCGCTATGGAAAAGCAAGCATTGAAGTGCCACGGCTCGTTGAGGAAATTTTGGCGCTTGAAAATGAAACCAGCGCTTAAACAAATAGATAGATCCTAGATATGACAAAGGCATCGAATTGATTCGATGCCTTTTTGCATTCAGGGTGTTTGTGTTTCAAGCTGCGTATCTAATTGTGCTTCAGACAAAAGAGGCAGGCTAGATACAAGAAAAGCGACCGAGGCCGCTTTTCTAGACTAAATTGACGAACTGATTAGTTGTCTACTTTTAGCTTTTGGAAGTACTCATCATAAAGCACGCTTGCTTCACCAACTTCATCTTGCCATGTACCGCTATCCATCACTTCTTGTGGAGGGAAAATGCTTGGATCATTTGCAAATTCTTTCGGTAGCAGGTCGTGCGCAGTTTTCACTGGAGTAGGGTAACCAATCTCTAGTGCAATCTTAGCTGCGTTCTCTGGACGTAGTAGGAAGTCAATCATCTTATGCGCAGCATCAACGTTCTTCGCACCAGCTGGAATCGCAAGGCTGTCCATCCAGAAGATAGCGCCTTTTTCTGGCCAGATGATGTCGATGTTCGCACCTTCTTGGCGAGCCATGTACGCAGAGCCGTTCCAAAGCATACCAAGTGATACTTCACCTGCTAGGTATGGGTTCGCTGGGAAGTCTGAGTTAAATACTAATACGTTTGGCATTAGCTTTTTCAGTTCTTCGTAAGCGGCTTTGATTTCATCTGGGTTAGTCGTGTTTGGCGAGTAACCTAGCTTAGTTAATGCAATATGGAATACTTCACGAGAATCATCCATCAGCATTAGTTGACCTTCCCACTTGCTATCCCAGAAATCATCCCATTTTGAAACTGATGACTTGCTTAGCATGTCTGCATTGATACCAATGCCCGTTGCACCCCAAATATAAGGAATAGAGTAGTTGTTGTTTGGGTCGAACGGTTTGTTCAAGAAATTAGCATCAAGGTCGTCAAAGTGAGACAGTTTCGCTTTGTCGAGCTTTTGCAGCATGCCTTCTTTACGCATTTTAGATACGAAATAGGTAGACGGTACTACCAAGTCGTAACCAGAACCCTGAGTTTTCAACTTCGCGTACATACTCTCATTAGATTCGTACGTTGAGTAGATAACTTTGATACCAGTTTCTTTTGTAAAGTCTTCAAGAACTTCATTTGGAATGTATTCCGACCAGTTGTAGAAATACAGTTCTTGATCAGCCGCCATTGCCGGGGTAGCGAACAGCGTCGCTGCACACAGTGCGCTTGCGTAGATTTTACTTTTCATTTGTTTTCCGTTTTGTTCAGCAACAGGCAACACCAACACCGATAGGTATTGATAGATGATATGTTGCGATAAGCACAATCCTGTTTATTCGGATCACCAACCTCAATCATTATTGGATAAATAGGTGACAATGTTTGAAGCCGTGTCAAATAAACCTAGCTACGTATAACCAAATAACCTTTTGTCGGCGTTTATAAGACCTAAAGTTACTTGGGTATAAAATTATATCAGTCAATTACAAAATAGGCAGCGTATTGCTGCCTATTTTCATTTAGTAGATGGCTTATTAAACAGATTATTGACCTGCTTTAAGCTTTAGGAAGTAATCTTCGTACTTCACTGTCATATCGCCCACAGAATCTTGCCATTCAACGCGGTCAAGGTCTTCTTGCGATGGGAACAGTGGGGCAACGTCTTTGAACTTAGCGTTCGATTCTTTTACCGCTGTTAGGTAGCCAGTGTCACGAGAGATTTGCTCTGCGATTTCTGGACGTAGTAGGAAATCGATCATCTTATGAGCCGCTTCTACGTTCTTCGCACCAGAAGAAATTGCAAAGTTATCAACCCAGCCGATACCGCCTTCTTTAGGGAATACTAGCTTAAGGTTCATGCCTTCGTTTTGAGCCGCAGCGGCACTGCCGTTCCAAAGCATACCCACACCAACTTCGCCAGACATGTATGGAGCACCTGGGTTGTCAGAGTTAAATACAAGAACGTTAGGCATTAGCTTTTGTAGCTCAGCGTACGCTTCATCAATTTGCTTTGGATCCGTAGAGTTACCTGAGTAACCTAGTTTACGTAGTGCAATATGGAATACTTCACGAGTATCGTCCATCAGCATTACTTGACCTTCAAGTTCTGGATTCCATAGGTCAGCCCAGCTTTGGAAATCGTTTGGATCGTACATGTCAGCGTTTACTGCTAGACCAGTAATTGCAACAACGTGTGGGATAGAGTAGTCGTTCTTTGGATCGTAAGGCTTGTCTAGGTAGTTTGTATCTAGGTTGCCGAAGTTTTTCAGCTTAGTCTTATCGATCTTTTGTAGCATACCTTCGTCACGCATCTTCGCTACGAAGTAGGTTGAAGGTACAACTAGGTCATAACCTTGGTTATGAGTTTTTAGCTTTGCATACAAAGTTTCATTCGACTCGTAAGTCGAATAGATAACCTTAATGCCTGTTTCTTTGGTAAATTGTTCTAGGATATTACTGTTAATGTAAGGTCCCCAGTTCATAAATACCAATTCTTTGTCGTCCGCTGCCGCTGAACCAGAGAACAGAGAAAGCGCACATGCACTACCAGCTAATAGAGTAGCCCATTTTTTCATTGACGTTAGCTCCAAACCAAACGTTGTCCAAACCATTTTGGACGTTAGATAGAAAAACAGAATGGCGATTACCATTCTGTTTCGTGAAATTTCCGGAAGCGGATTCTACTTTACTTTTTCTCTTGCTAGCAACTGTGAAATCACTACCAGAGCTAAAGAAACAATCAACATTACCGTTGCGAGGGCATTTACTTCAGGAGAAATGCCTACTTTCACCATTGAGTAAATCTTCAATGGTAAAATTTCATATGTTGGACCTGTTACAAACGAACTGATAATTACGTCGTCGAGAGACAGGGTAAAACTCAATAACCAACCTGCAGCAACCGCTGGCTTAGCAAGAGGGAGGATAATCTGCTTTAAGATAACCCATTCACTTGCACCTAAGTCTTTTGCGGCTTCTAACATTTTCACATCAAACCCGTTAAGGCGGCTGTAAACCGTTACCACGACAAACGGAAGACAGAATGTGATGTGAGCAATCAAAAGCGTAAAGAAGCCAAGCTGCGCCCCTAATACAAGGAACAGTGCCAACAATGAAATCGCCATCACGATATCCGGTGACATCATTACCACAAACAGCATGCCGTTAACTGCGCCTTTTCCTTTAAAGGAGTAGCGGAATAGAGCAACGGCCGTCAAGCTACCAATAATTGTAGCAGCTGTCGCAGAAAACACCGCAACATTTAACGAGTGCCACGCGGCTTGGACCAAGCTGTCGTTGTTGACTAAAGTTTCATACCATTTGGTGGTAAATCCGCCCCATTTCATGCCGAATTTGTTGGCATTAAACGAGTTAACAATCAAGACGATGATAGGCAAATATAGGAATGCGTATACTAGCGTCATAAAGCTAAATCTAATTGTGCGTCCCATTAGTCTAGCTCCACTTTCTTATTCAATAGTTTGCCAGCTCTGTAGTAAGCATAAAGCATCACAGCCATTGCAAAGGTGAGGGCAATACTTGTTGCCGCACCAAATGGCCAGTCACGAGCGTTAAGCACTTGGCTCTTGATCACGTTACCAATCAGTAGGTTCTTCGCGCCACCAAGTAGATCTGAAATGTAGAACATACCTAGAGCAGGAAGTAGTACCAATAAACAGCCGCCAATAATGCCTGGCATGGTTAGAGGTAGAATGACTTTAGTAATCGTTTGGATCTTGTTCGCACCAAGATCTTTCGCCGCTTCGATGTACGTGTTATCAAGCTTCTCAATTGCCGAGTAAAGCGGCAAAATCATAAATGGAAGCAGAATGTACACAAGACCAATCATTACGGCTGTTTCTGTGTACATCAGGCGCAGCGGTTTATCGATGATCTCCATAGCCATTAACGATTTGTTCAAGATACCTTGAGTACCTAAAACAATCTTTAGACCGTAAGTTCGGATCAAAGAGTTGGTCCAAAATGGAACAATCACCAAAAACAACATAAATGGACGCCATTTTGGCGGCATTTTCGCGACAATATAGGCAAATGGGTAACCAATTACCAAACACAATAACGTTGCAACGATTGCCATATAGAAAGAGTGCATTAGCACTTTTGCATATAGCGGATCTAACAATCGTAGGTAGTTGTCAAACGTAAACGTTAATTCAATTAGGTTTGCTTCATCACGCGTCAAAAAACTTGTACCGATAATCATTAGATTTGGAATCAACACAAACAGTGTTAACCAAGCTACGATTAGGGTAATGATCGCGTTCTGAAGACTAAGCTTCTTGCTTATCATTTAGTACTACCTCCCAGCTCTCAACCCAAGTAATAGCGACTTTTTGGCCGAGAGAGTGGTCCACATCTGGATCATCCTCGTTAAAGAACTCGCTTACCATCACGCGCATGCCTGAATCCAATTGGATTACAGAATCTAGAGTCATACCTTTATAAGTACGCTCAGTAACGTGACCTACGATGCCTCTCTCTTCAGACTCTTTGATCTCTTCGATACGCAAGTCTTCAGGGCGAAGTAGTACTTGTAGTTTGTCACCAGGCTGTGCTTCTTGATCGTAGTAAACAACCGACTCAACACCTTCGATTTCTGCACGAATACGCTTCTCATCGATGCGCTCAAGCATTGTGGTGTCGAATACGTTGATCTCACCGATAAAGCGAGCAACAAATAGGTTTTTAGGTTCTTCGTAAATTTCACGCGGTGAGCCATCTTGTTCGATTACGCCATCACGCATAACGATAATGCGGTCAGACATCGATAGGGCTTCTTCTTGATCGTGTGTTACGAAAATGAAAGTAATACCAAGTTGACGCTGCAATTGTTTAAGCTCGATTTGCATTTGCTTACGAAGTTTGTAATCAAGTGCAGATAGCGACTCGTCAAGGAGCAGTACTTTTGGCTTGTTCACAACTGCACGCGCAATAGCGATACGTTGTTGTTGACCACCAGAAAGTTGATGTGGCTTACGCTGTGCCATTTTTTCTAGGCGAACCATGCGTAGCGCTTCCATAACACGCGGCTCAATCTCAGCTGCAGGTGTTTTCTGCATACGAAGACCAAAAGCAACGTTTTCGAATACGGTCATGTGAGGGAAGAGTGCATAACTCTGAAATACCGTGTTGACGTGCCTTTGTTCAGCAGGAACCTGTGTTACATCTTGGTCATCTAATACGATTTGACCGTTATCTGCCGTTTCAAAACCTGCGATCATGCGTAAAACTGTAGTCTTACCACAACCAGACGGGCCAAGAATCGTCAGAAACTCACCATGATTAACATCCAGATTTAAATTACCGATGATCTCCTTACCATCGAAACTCTTGCTAATACCAGATAGACGAACTACTGGCTTTCCTGCTTGCTGTTTAGCGTTCAACGTCTGTATTTCTCCCACGTTCAAATTGGGTTTGGACCAATTGATGTGACATTAGTCATTCACTTTTGAGGCGCGCATCATAATCACCAAAATTGTGAAATCAAAGCATTTTCTTATCATGAAACAGAAAAATTTGCAGGCAAAAGTAAACAATCCTTACCATACTGTGTTTATCGCCTTAGAAATTGCGAGAATACAATCTGTTAAAGTTGTTTTGGTTATGCAATTGTTTTCAAATTCATGGGTTTGAGAGTGTAATTATCGACCAATTCGTAGATATTGCAAGTGAAAGGGGCCGATTATCGTTTTAGACAGGGAAAGATTTCTTTATACTAACGCCCACATTAATTAACTGGTTTTCCAGACAAATATTACAAGGTAACCTTGGATAAAATATGAACAACGATTTTGAGAAAGATTTCAATCTTGGCGGGAATGTAGAACGCGCACTTTCTGGTCAGTACGAACTGAAAGCTGGGGCTGTTTTTAGTGAAGCTTGGCGCACAACCATTCAACAATTTTTGTCGTTCTCTCCAGCGATCATTCTGCTACTTCTCGTTCAACTTGGTATTTTTACATTGCCCTACAGCTTCAGTTGGGGGATCCGAGTGTTATTCTAAGTGCATTAGAAAATCCAGAAGCATTTACTGCAGATATAGCAGGCGCTATTTACGTTGCGAACTTCAGTTACGAAGTGATCAGCGCCCCAATTTTTGCAGGCGTAAGCCTTATGGCTATGAGCCACATTGCTGGGTTGAAAACAAAAATTCGCCATGTCGGTAAAGGCCTTCAATTCACGGTACCTGTTATTTTGGCAACCCTGTTTAGCTTGATGCTTCAAGGTGCTATTGCCATTTATCTACCTTTAGTATCGCTCTATTTCGCGTTAGCGTTTAGTCAGTCTATCCTGCTGATTTGTGAGAAGAAAGTTTCGCCAATGCAATCACTTTGGCTATCGTTTCGAGCGGTAAACAGAAAGTTATTTGTCGTGGCAGGGCTTTACTTAAGCGTGATGTTGATGTTTATTGTCGCTGCGATGTTCTACGGAATAGGCTTGATCTTTGTGCTCCCATTCTTCTTTCATATGAAAGGGATCCTGTACCGCGAAATGTTTGGTATCAAGCTGAAGATCGTTGCAACGCAAAAGAAAGATAACGATCACGACGGTAATTCACAGGTGTTTGATGCCTAAATCTCTAAAATCAATGAGTTTACGTGTGGCGGCTATCTCTATAGCCGCCACTTTTGTTTCAATTGGCCCTTATTTGCATTATGACCGCGAGTACAGAAGCGCAATTGATCCTAGTGTTATTCATGGCCCAATAACGCATCCGGATTTGTCACATCTACCATATATTGGAGACATTCCCGATTTCGCTTCTATTAAGGATATCAAAGCAAAGAAAACCGCATTCTTTGATTTTCTTCGCCCTAAAATCGCGTTAGAAAACCGCCGCATCCAAAAAGAAAGAGCATTTTTGGAGTCGTTGCGCATTGGTAATGTCACTAAAGAGCAAATCTCATATGCAGAGAGATTGGCGGCTTTATACTCTTACCCTTTAACAGACAGTGGCATGAGCCAACAATGGCTTGATGAAATGCTAAAGCGAGTAAATGTTCTCCCAGAGGCGTTGGTTTTAACCCAAGCAGCCAATGAATCTGCGTGGGGTACCTCTCGTTTTGCAACTCAAGCAAATAACTTATTTGGTCAATGGTGTTATAAGACGGGTTGCGGAATTATTCCTGCCAAACGTGGAGCAGGACAAAAGCACGAAGTTAAAAAATTCGAATCTGTACAAGAGTCTGTTCACGGTTATTTTATGAATGTGAACCGTAACCGAGCTTACGCAGATTTGAGAGATATTCGCGCAAATTTGGCAAAAAATAACAAGGACTTATTGTCAGTCTCGACGGCGACTGAATTGACTCACGGTTTACTCGCATATTCAGAACGAGGGATTGCCTACGTTAATGATTTGAGAGCCATGATTCGTCACAATAATGCCTATTGGACGCAATAAAAAGAAACGACGAAACGGATGAAGAAGTTAAGCCTAAGCCTATTGGGCAGCGCAATGCTAATGTTAGCAACGCCTGCAACTCACGCTCAAGAATACATGTTTACGTATTCTAAGCTCTATACACAATTAAAAAACAACACGAAAGAGGGGCACGATGACGTCAAAGTTGGCGTGTTTTTCGTTGATGCGAATACCAAAAAGTTGTGTGATATCGAAAAAGCATGGATGGAAAAGGAAGAGCATTACGAAGAGTTTGTGATACCAGTTACAAAGGAATTGCCACTTCCTGTCGATAAAAACCTTAAATCAGCAAACCCTTTGGTGTTTGTTCAGACACAACAAGATACGCGTTGTGATTATTCTTTGGTCGTGATGACTAAAAGCCCACTAGCTGGGCAAGTCTCTTATGAGCAACTTGCCCCGTTAATGCCACAAATGCAGGCAATGCTTGAGGACTTAGGTGGGATGTTTGCTGGTTGGTTTACTCCGCAAGTGCAAGGGGTAACGATGGAATTTGCCAATGACCTTAACGGTAAGATTGTGTTATCCAATGGCATCGAAAAAAATATTGTAGATGGCAAAGTGCAGGTCGCTCTAAATGAGATCGGTGAGGGTGGTTATATGACATTACCCGAATCAACGACGCGAGTTTTGCCATACCTTCCGAGTGCCACTGAATAGGTTTTATTGATAAAAGGAGCAAAATTTTAACGCTCCTTTTCAGTTATCACCCCGCTGAACCTCATTTAGTGTGCTTTTCTTTACCTCTCGATACAGACAAACATTTAATCCTGCGCAAAAAGCTCGTATAATCCACGCCCCAAATAAATCCATGTTAGGAAGTCCTACAGTCGATTTTTCGGCGATGTGAGAGCCCGCAATGAACCAAATAGATACAAGAAAAGAAACCCTTGAATTCAACAAGCTTCAGAAACGTCTAAGAAGACATGTTGGTAATGCCATTTCTGATTACAACATGATCGAAGAAGGTGACGTTGTAATGGCATGTATTAGTGGTGGTAAAGATTCATTTGCGATGCTTGATATCCTGCTGAATCTACAAAAGGCAGCGCCAATCAAGTTTGACGTGGTTGCGGTTAACCTTGACCAAAAACAACCAGGCTTCCCTGAGCATATCCTACCTGACTATTTTGAAACGCTGAACATTCCTTACTACATCGTAGATAAAGATACTTACTCAGTAGTGAAAGAGAAAGTGCCAGAAGGTAAGACAACCTGTGGTTTATGTTCACGTTTGCGTCGTGGCACGCTTTACTCGTTTGCAGAAAAAATTGGTGCGACAAAACTAGCGCTTGGCCACCATATGGATGACATCGTTGAAACGATGTTTTTAAACATGTTCCATGGCTCACGTTTGAAAGCAATGCCACCTAAACTTCGTTCAGATGATGGTCGTAACGTAGTCATTCGTCCACTGACATACTGCCGCGAAAAAGACCTGATCAAGTACGCTGAACATAAAGAGTTCCCAATTATTCCGTGTAATCTTTGTGGCTCACAAGAAAATCTTCAGCGTCAATCAATTAAAGCGATGTTGATTGAATGGGATAAGAAAACACCTGGTCGCGTAGAAGCGATCTTTAAATCCATTCAAAATGTAAGTCCAAGCCAATTAGCTGACCGTGAGTTGTTTGATTTCGTAAACCTGCCACTTGATCGTGAAGGTAACCGTGAGGAATATGAATTCAGCGAAGCTGTGGTATCTTCAACAAACATCGACGAGTCTATGTTTATTGATGTGACTAACATCTAATAGATAACAAGCATCTGTTAGAAGAAGAGGCTAGCAATAGCGATGGCCAGACATTCAGTTTAATGAGCATTCCGTTAGATGAACATGCTGTTAGTTAGATAACGTACTGACCCAGGATACTAAGCATCGCAACGGCTTCTAGCTTAAAAAAATCCCCCAAAATTTGGGGGATTTTTATATCTGATGATTTTTTGCGTTAGACCATTATGTCGCGGTATTTGGATCAAGTGGGCTGATATACCCATTTGGTTTTAACGCAAGTACGTCGCAATTGATCTTATCAATCACATGTTCAGCCGTATTACCAATAAAGACTGCTGATAGACCGGTACGACCCGTCGTCCCAAGAATCACCATTGCGGCATTAAGTTTAGCTGCTGTTGCGGGAATAATGTCTTCTGGTAAACCTTGCTCTACGATGGTTTGCTCTTCATCTAAGCCGTGCTTTTGACGAAGCGCTTTCATTGCTGTTAGATGATGCCCACGAACCGCATCTGTATATGTGGTTGGGTCGAACTCAGGTAATTCGATCGTAATGTTAGCAGGCGTAACAGGGTAGGCGTTAACCAAGTAAGGTTCAGCGTCCAGTCGATTAGTGATTTCTTTGAGTCGCTCTACCATTGAATCATTTAAGTCGATATGCGTAGGGTTCTCAGAACCAACGTGCACGGAAGCAAGAATATTAGCGTGCTCTGGCCAATCTGAATTTTTGATAAGAAGTACAGGGATCGGGCACTTGCGTAATAAATGCCAATCAGTTGGTGTAAAGATAACCGACTCAAGAACATCGTGCTTTCGAGTCCCTTTAATTAGGATATCGTGGTCGCCGGCAAACACTTCGGCGATAATTGCTTCATAAGGGCGGTTGTGCCAAACAACACAAACATCAAAATCGAAACCATCTTCTAAATAAGGTTGAGCAATTTTACGCATCCATTGCTCACGTTGATGTATTACCCCACGACGCATTGCGTCTCTCTCGTCAACCGACAGCATCGAAGTCATATCGTACGAGAAATCGTAGATAGATAGGAAAAAAGTGATTCGGCTTCTAGAGACACTTTTTCGTGCGAGCTGAACGGCTCTGGCGAGTGCAGGCTGTTCATCATTATTGATGTCAGCAACAACAAGGATCTTACTGTATATACTCATAACTAAGCCCACTTATTATCGTAAAACCAAATACTGAATATAAGGTAAATCAGTATATTGGAGTACACAAGGTACATTTTTACTGTAGCTCAGTTTGGCAGAATATTTGAGGGTTTTGACAGGATTTTGGAAGAAATATGATGTAGCTCATTTTCGAGCTACATCAATAGATGGGGCAAATTATTCTTTGCTTACACCAGCAAGTTCCATCAATGCATCATGATCGAGGATAGTGATGTACTTACCTTTAACGCTTAAAATTTCCGATTTTTGGAAACGACCAAGTAGACGGCTTATTGTCTCTACCGTTAGACCTAGGTAGTTACCAATATCACCACGAGTCATGGTTAAACGGAACTCTCGAGGGCTAAAACCACGTTGTGAAAAACGAGTTGATAGGTTGTATAGGAAAGCCGCTAGACGTTCTTCAGCATTCTTTTTAGAAAGCAAAAGAATCATCTCTTGGTCACCTTTGATCTCGTTACTCATCAAACGCATGATTTGCTGACGCAGTTTAGGCATTTTACCTGACAGGTCGTCTAAGATTTCGTATGGAATTTCACACACCATAGATGTTTCTAGTGCTTGTGCAAAACTCGGGTGGCAGTCACCAGTAATCGCATCGAAACCAACAAGATCGCCAGCTAAGTGAAACGCTGTAATTTGCTCATCGCCTTGCTCAGTGATGGTATAACTTTTGATTGTACCAGAGCGGATAGCATATAAAGATTTTAGCTCATCACCTGCTTTAAAAAGCTCTTGACCCTTTTGGATCGGCTTTTTTCGCTCGATAATTTGATCCAACTGATCCAATTCGGATTCGTTCAGAGTGAACGGAATACACAGTTGACTAATGCTACAATCTTGGCAATGAATCGCGCAACCACCTGATTGGATACGCTTTGTTGCAGGCTTTTCAGAAATCATAACAACCTTTCACTATTTGATATACATCAATATTTTATCACTGCTTGATCTTAAAGGGTAGCAAAAATATTGCTCGAAACGACTTTCATTTCATATGAAACCAAGCATTTTTATCGCACCACTCGCGGTATACAGGCCATAAATGATGAGTAATAATGCTGATATATTTCTAAATATTAACGATTTTTGCAATTTCTGAAAGTAATTCGCGCCATAACCGACAAGGAGCATTGATGGTAGGGTTCCAATACCAAACGCAAGCATAATGAATCCTCCGTTTATCGCGCTAGCAGAAACGGCAGACCAAGTGAGCGCGGAATAAACTAACCCGCAGGGTAGCCAGCCCCAGATAAATCCAAATGGCAGGGCATAAGTAGGGTGTTTTAATGGTAATAAACGCTTACCAGCAGGAGAGATGTATTTCCATAAATGTTGGCCTGCTTTTTCTAAGAACAATAAACCATGCCACCATTTTGCAATGTATAGCGCGACAAGAACCATGAAAGATGCGGCAACAAGGCGTAACCATGCCAGTGACTGAGTGAGCCCACTTAACTCCGACAAACCGGATATTGCACCGCCTACAAGTGCACCAATGACACCATAGCTAATGAGCCTACCAAAATTATAAAAATGGGTATTGAACGAGACGGTTTGTTGTTTTGCGAACCAATAGAAAGAAGCGATGCAATGCCACCACACATGCCCATGCAATGACCAGCCCCTACGAGGCCAATCATAAAGGCACCAATAAAATCAGGATTCATAATATAGGGTTATCGATTTTTATTAATGTTTGTCTTTTTGTTAGTGTTTGGTGTTTCGTCTTCATCAAGAAGAATATTGTGGCCTTGACGTTCAAGATCTTCAAATTGGTCACTACGGACCGCCCAAAGGAAAATAGCCACCGCGACACAGACCAATACGATGGCAATAGGGATTAATATATACAGACTTTCCATGTTTGATCTCTCACTTACTTCTCTTTAAGTAACCGTAAAGAGTTGGATACAACAATGATAGAGCTCGCTGACATGCCAACTACTGCGACATAGGGGGCAACTAACCCCGCCACGGCCAATGGCAAAATTAACAGGTTGTACCCTAAAGACCAAGCCAAGTTTTCTCGAATGATTTTTCGTGTTCGAATGGCAAGTGTGCGGGCTTCTAACAACTTCTCTAAATTATCGCCTAATAACGTCATATCCGCTGAAGCTTTTGCAACATCAGTACCACCCCCCATAGCAACGGAGAGATGAGCTCCTGCAAGTGTTGGTGCATCGTTAATACCATCACCAACCATCATCGTAATGTCGTTTTTATCCAATCCTTTAAGATATGCAAGTTTGTCTTCAGGCTTCGCTGATGCAATCACATTATCAATGCCGATTTCATTTGCTACGGACTGTGCGTTTTGTAATGAATCACCCGTTAGAAGTGTTGTTTTGATTCCAGCATCTGCAAAACGTCGTATGAATGCTTTACTCTCTTTGCGAATCGGATCGCGATAGTAGAAAGTTGCCACATGCAGTTCATCTACAGAAAGATATACAGCGTTGCTCTCGGCTCGACTTTCACCAACAACAAAAGTGGCACTACCAACTTTTACTGTCTTGCTATTCCAATTACCTTGAATGCCAGAACCAATAACATTTTGAACATCACTGACGGTGATATCTTCTCGACTAAATCCTGAAAACGCACGAGCAATTGGGTGGTTTGCGTGAGCCTCAAGCGCTGCTGCAATGGAAAGTACTTCAGGCTCATTTAAATTGGCAAAGGTTTTAGTTTCACTGATTTCAATGTCACCTTTTGTCAATGTGCCCGTCTTATCAACGACAAGATGATTTATCTTGCATAAGGTCTCAAACACATGCCCTTTACGCAGCAAAATACCAAAATTGCCCATACGAGAAGTTGCACAAGTCAGTGCTGTTGGTGTCGCTAAGGAAAGGGCACATGGACAAGTCGCGACAAGAACAGACAACATAATCCAAAACGCATCATCAGGTTTGGTTTGATGCCAGTAAAACCAAGTTCCGGCAGAAATGATGAGAATGGCACCAACAAAATAGCGCGCTACTACGTCTGCGATTTCAGCGATCTTAGGCTTTGAGTGCTGAGCTTCATCTTGTAAGCGGACAATATTCGAGATCATTGAATCTGCTTTCGAATTCGTCACTTCCAATTCAAAGGACTCATCTCCGTTTAATGTGCCGGCATAAACTGCGTCACCAATTTTCTTAACGACGTGAACGGATTCCCCTGTGAGCATCGATTCATCGATATGAATACGACCAGAAATGACTTTGCCATCAGCAGGGATGTGCTCCCCAGGAAGGACACGAATTCGATCGCCAATGTTGAGTGTTTTTACAGGGATTTGATCGCCATCTAATGTTGTGGCGATGGCGGGAATCAATTTTAACAGGTTTCCGCTTGCCGCTGCAGCTTTACGGCGAGCGCGCATCTCCAAAAATCGGCCGACTAACAGGAAAAACGTAAACATCGAAATAGACTCGAAGAATACTTCACCTTGTTCAGTAACGGTTGCAACTAAACTCGCCACGTAGGCAAATATGAGCGCGATAGAAACAGGGACGTCCATGCCGAGTGTACGTCCACGAATGCTTCGCCAAGCGTTTAAGTAAAACGGCAATGCAGAGTAAAGTAAGACGGGCGTTGCAAAGATCAAACTCACCCAACGAAAGTAGCTTTTAAACTCTGGTTCTAAATCACCGAAGACTTCAAGGTAGAGCGCAACAGCAAGCATCATGACTTGCATTGTCGCAAGGCCTGCAATACCAAGACGGTAGAGGTATTGCTTCATGGTTTGATGATATGCCGCTTCTTGTTTATCCGCTTCAAATGGTGCCGCTTTATAGCCCAGTTTGTGAATGACGGACAACAATTCACTTAGACGTACTTGTGTTTTATCCCAAGCAAGGAGCGCACGGTTAGTCGTGGTATTCACACGAATCGATACCAACCCTTCAACTCCAGAAACTTGTTTTTCGATAAGCCAAGCACAAGCCGCACAAGAAACACCCTCAAGAGACAGCGTGACTTCAGATGTATTTTCATTATTACGAACAAACTCTGATTGAACGTCTTCGTTGTCGTAATGAATCAAAGCTTGAAGTTGCTCCGGAACTAAGTCCGCTTTTTCTGCTGGTGCTGTTCGGTATTGGTAGTAGG
Source organism: Vibrio alfacsensis (assembly GCF_003544875.1). Classification (NCBI taxonomy): domain Bacteria; kingdom Pseudomonadati; phylum Pseudomonadota; class Gammaproteobacteria; order Vibrionales; family Vibrionaceae; genus Vibrio; species Vibrio alfacsensis. The sequence goes on along the minus strand of NZ_CP032093.1, from coordinate 1,560,694 downwards.
AGACAAGACCACTCTCAACGATAGTTTGCGCGACCGTTTCACAACCTGGACAACACATATCGCGAACTTCGCCCAATATTTCGACTTTGAAATCCGTGTTGGCTGGTACATCTTCACCACAGTGATAACAGGATTTGCACATAGACTTACTTCATTAATGTTGTTGGTAATGCTGGAAACTCGACTCGTCCTTGGATCATCCACTCATTATTGTGAGGTTGTAGCTCCACAAACCAAGGTCCTTGTATCGATTGTTCCTGTGTAAAACGATAATTGCCTTTTGCATCCGCCGTTAACAACTTAGTGAAATCACGGTCAGGCAAGGTACGATGGGTAAACGTTGCGGTTAACGCTGGGTAGTGGGGCAAGTTGCCTTTCGCAAAGGCAATAATAATATTGTTGTCATTAGAGGAGACGCTTGCATTAAGACCAAGATCTCGAGCGACATTCATTTTACTGATGTCGATGTTAATCCCTTTTCCTTTTTTATAGTAATCCTCGGCGACCAAAGATACTGAGTTATTGGCGAATACGACCACTGTAACGATCGTCCATACAATCACGGTAAGAGGCAGGATGATCAGGAACCACGGCCAAAATTGTTTATACCAAGGCTTTACCATAAAAAAGTTCTCAACAGCTAAATGAAAAAATTGTAAGGCTTTAAATTTAAAGGAAAGACAGCCCCTATAAAAGGGGCTGTTATTGAAATGTTACTTATTATCAGCGTTGCTTAGACTCCACACATAAGCGGAAACAAGTTGAACTTTGTCTTCACCTAAAATGTCTTTCCAAGCCGGCATCACACCAGAACGGCCATTCATTACCGTTTCTGTTACGTCTGCACGAGAATCACCAAATAGCCAATCTTGATCGGTAAGGTCAGGTGCACCAACCGCAGGGTTACCTTTACCATCTGTACCGTGACAAGCTGCACACACGACGAATCGGGCTTTACCAGCAGCCGCTTCTCGTGCGTTCACTTTACGTCCAGATAAGCTAAGCGTGTAACTCACTACTTCTTCTACGCCTTGCTCACCAAGAGCATCTTTCCAGCCTGGCATTTGACCAATGCGACCATCCATTATCGTTGTCACGATTGCTGCTGGCTCACCGCCGTATAGCCACGCATCATCTGTTAGGTTAGGGAAACCTTTTTGTCCGCGGGCATCCGAACCATGACATTGAGAACAGTTTTGCAAGAATAAGCGTTGACCAACTTTAATTGCTTCTGGGTCTTGAGCAATTTCAGGAATAGGGCGTAGACCATTCTCATTATGAGCAAGTGCACGGAATGCTTCACCGAAGTAAGCATCTGCATCATCAAGCTCTTTCGCATATTGGTTTAACTGCTTATTTTCTTGGGCTCTAGCGATGGCTTCTTTAGACTCTTCCAATGAACGAACTGTTTGGTCCGAACTTTGCCAATTTAGGACACCTTTGAAATTTCCTAAACCAGGAAAAGTGTCAGATATACTGCTGCAAATACAAATGTACTAACAAACAGATAAGTCCACCACTTTGGCAAAGGGTTGTTAAGCTCGCGAATACCATCGTACTCGTGGCCCATGTCTTCCCCTTCCTCGACGCCCATTTTGTCTTTAGCGCACCAAGTAAGGAGAATCGCACAGCCGACTAGCGTACCGACAGTAATCACGATAATCCAGAGACTCCAGAATGTAGTCATTACTTCTTCACTCCTTGGTTATTTGGGGTCGTTTGTTCTTCGTCAGCAAACACCAAGTTGGCATCTTCTTCAAAGCGAGCCTTACGCTTTTTGCTAAATGCCCACCAAACGATGCCAATAAAACTAGCGAAGAGCACCACGGTATAAATACTATGAATTGTACCGAAATCCATGTGACCCCTTATTTCATTGCATGACCAAGAGACTGGAAGGTAAGCGATGATTGCGTCCATCTCTGTTTTACCTTCTACTTCTTTAGCCGCATTCGCGATTTGTTCATCTGTGTACGGAACACCAAACTGATTACGGAAGATTTCTAGCTTCTTCTGCGTTAGTTTGCCGTCAAGTACGTTCTCTTCTAGCCAAGGAAAACCTGGCATATTTGATTCTGGTACGAGTTCACGTGGATCGATTAGGTGGACACGGTGCCATTCATCAGAGTAACGTCCACCGACACGCGCCAAATCCGGACCAGTACGCTTAGAACCCCATAGGAATGGATGTTCCCAAACGCTTTCACCAGCAACTGAGTAGTGACCGTAGCGCTCGGTTTCAGAACGGAATGGACGAATCATCTGACTGTGACAAACGTTACAACCTTCACGGATATAAATGTCACGACCTTCCATTTCCAGTGGCGTGTAAGCACGTAGATTCTCTACAGGCTCTGTCGTTTGCTTCTGGAAAATCAAAGGAGTGATTTCTACAAGCGCACCCCAGCTAATTGCAAAGACGATGAAAATAGCCAACAAACCGACATTACGTTCGAGGATTTCGTGGCGATTATTCGAATTATTACTCATTCTTTAATCTCCTTATGCCGGTTGAGGGATAGCTTTTAAGCTTTCTTTAGGCGCTGTTACCGTCTTGTACGTGTTGTATGCCATTAGGAACATACCAAATAGGAAGATGAAACCACCTAGGAAACGTACGAAATAGAACGGGTAAGATGCTTCTACAGATTCAACAAAGCTGTAAGTTAGCGTGCCGTCAGAGTTAACTGCGCGCCACATTAATCCTTGCATTACACCAGAGATCCACATTGCGACAATGTAAAGAACCGTACCGATAGTCGCTAGCCAGAAGTGAACATTGATTAGGCTAACCGAATACATGCGCTCTTGACCAAATAGACGAGGAACTAGGTGGTATACAGAGCCAATGGAAACCATAGCAACCCAACCTAGAGCACCTGAGTGAACGTGACCAATTGTCCAGTCTGTATAGTGCGATAGTGCGTTTACTGTCTTGATCGACATCATAGGACCTTCGAAAGTCGACATACCGTAGAATGACAATGAAACGATAAGGAAACGTAGGATAGGGTCGTAGCGAAGTTTATGCCATGCACCAGATAACGTCATGATACCGTTGATCATGCCACCCCAAGATGGTGCGAATAGAACCAATGACATCACCATGCCTAGAGACTGTGTCCAGTCAGGTAGCGCGGTATAATGAAGATGGTGAGGACCAGCCCAAATATACAAAGAAACTAATGCCCAAAAGTGAACGATAGACAGACGGTAAGAATAAACAGGACGTTCAGCTTGTTTAGGGACAAAGTAATACATCATACCTAGGAAACCAGCAGTGAGTAGAAACCCTACTGCATTGTGTCCATACCACCATTGAACCATTGCATCCACGGCGCCAGAATAAATCGAATAAGATTTACCTAGTGCAACAGGAATAGCCATACTGTTCACGATGTGAAGTACTGCTACTGTGATAATAAAGGCACCGAAGAACCAGTTAGCCACATAAATATGGGACGTATTACGCTTAATCAGTGTTCCGAAGAACACCACAGCGTAGGAAACCCATACAATCGCGATCGCGATATCAATAGGCCATTCTAGCTCAGCATATTCCTTACCGGACGTAAAACCCAAAGGTAAAGTAATTGCTGCGGCTAAGATGATTGCTTGCCATCCCCAAAAGGTGAAGGCAACGAGTGGGCCACCAAAAAGACGTGTTTGACAGGTACGCTGCACAACATAATAAGATGTTGCGAACAGAGCACTGGTACCAAACGCAAAAATTACCGCATTAGTATGCAGTGGACGTAAACGACTGTACGTCAACCACGGCGTATCAAAGTTTAGCTGTGGCCAAACTAATTGAGCGGCAATCAAAACACCAACAGCCATACCAACTATGCCCCATAAAATGGTCACAAGGGTAAATTGGCGAACGACTGTATAGTTGTAGTTTTGTTCAAGCTGCTTTACTTGGCTCATTTGCATGCTTCCAATTTCTAATTAACTACACTTTACTTCCAACACGACTTGCGTCGTAACACCACCCAAGTAAACTCTAGAACTGAAGTGTTATCATCACTTTATTTCCATTGCTGACTTTAATAAAAAGTGGCATTTTCAGTGCGTCACTATACTTGAATTAACAATTCAATGACAGAGTAGTAACCTTACTGGACCTCAGGAAATCATTTTTTATTTAAAAGTTTGAAGTTTGTAACAAGGATATTAGGAATTATGGCCGCACAAAAGTTAACAAAGGCAAGACTTGCACAAATCTTAATCATGCTCAGTCTGTTAGTTATTGCATTTTTCTGGCGCACCTTTACTTACGAGACTAATAGCACGGTTGATTGTTCACAAAAACAGCGATGTGATGTAACAATTGGGGCAGAGAAAGTCGTAATAAATAAGCGAACTGATGGTTTTTCGCTTGAACTTAAGGAAAACAGCAGTATAAAAATTGATCTAAATCAAGGAGGCGATTTTATTGAAGTTGACGATAAATATCTAAATGTTGAATGGAATCGTATTTCTGAAGATAGTGATTAGATTCAAATTAAACCAAAATAATGTCGAAGTGTATTTATAAATTAGATCTGGCACGTAATAATGGGCTATTCTTTGTACAACTAATGCAATTTAATGTAGCACTAATTAATTGCACTGGTATAAAAGAAGCGTGGCAATCAATATTAAAATCGTATGCACTGTCAAACATTATTCACTCATATCGCTGACGAATATTTAGCGATTGAGAAATTTCGAACAGAACTTGCTCAAACGAACTTATGTCATCTCATTTGTTATTACACAGACGGGTACGATTTTCGGGCGATCCAAAAGGCACTGTTAGAGCAATTTTCGGGCATTTCATTTCATGGATCAAGCTCCTGTCAAGCTGTCATGACCAATCACGGATACCACACAGGGCCAGTTATTGCTGTATTCGCGATCTATGATTCTGGTCAACATTCATATGGGACTGGTATTTCTAGGTATAGTAACAATATCGAGGTTAGCGTAAATGAAGCTCTGGACATGGCCTTGTTACATGCAAAACGCCCAGGAGAGGTGCCGAATCTTATTTTATTGCACGCGACACCGGGAAATGAAGAGCAAATCATAGAGTGTATCGACGATCGGTTTCGTACTTTGGTACCGATTATAGGTGGTTCTGCCGCAGACGATAACATTGAGGGGCGTTGGTCAATAATTTCAACGCAAGGTAGTGAACAACACGGCATTAGCTTAACTCTATTTTATTCATCTCAACCAGTCGATGTTGCTTTTAGTGCAGGACACTCACCAACAAGCATCACTGGCATCGCAACGAAAACAAAAGGTCGATGCTTACTCGAAATTGATCATCAACCTGCTTTAGATGTCTATAGAGACTGGACAAATCATCAGGAAACTCAGATTGATAAAGAGTTCTTCTTATTTACAAATACTAGCGCATATCCTCTTGGCCGCTTTGCCGGCAGTCTTTTTGAAAGGCCATATTACAAACTGTCTCATCCGATAAGAGAAACACCTGATGGTGGGATCGAACTGTTTTCCACTATTAAAGAAGGGGAAACCTTAACGCTAATGAAAGGTTGTCGAAAGCAACTGATCGCTCGAGCGGCGAGGGTGGTCAATAACGCATTTAATCAAAATTAGAAAAGTCACAAAAATTGGCGTAGTGAATATCTTTTGTGCCGGACCTATGCTGCACTTAAAGCAAGATATCAACGCAGTTTGTGAGCAAATTAACCAGGAACTAGACCACTTACCATTTATCTGTCCTTTTACTTTTGGTGAACAAGGTAGATTTATAGGTGGCGAAAATGGACATGGAAACTTGATGATCTCATCAGCAATTTTCCACAAACCTTATGACAGATAATTATTTAGAGATATATCAACAGGAAGCGCTTCAAGAAGCCTTAGCTGAACTTAAACAAGCTAGGCATCGTGAAAAACTGCTAGCAGACGAGAACAATGCAATTTTGTCGGCAACCTCCGCAATGAGTGAGGCTAAAACCGGAACGAGATCTTTTCTGGTTTGAATAACGTGTTAAAGAAATACATCGATTTCGATGATTTTATTGTGATTACCCGTGAATCTAGTGCACAAGCATTCAAAACGCTTATCTCTACGAATCATGTCTTTGAAAAGATGCATTGGTCACAGGGTAACGTCACCGATAGGGCGCTCAATGGTGAATGTATTTTGTTATTCGAACCATTACATTTGAGTGAATTCAATCACTTGAACAGTTTTATCCAAAGTCATGTCAATTCGGTCATATTAACTGGCATTCGCTCTGAAGTTACCCAAAATATCATCCTTTTGATTGGCGCCCAAAAGGGCCAGTTCAGTATAGAAAATAAAGAAACGCTGCGACGTTTTCGACCTTTAATTGAACGGGCAGTTATTGATATCGAAACCAAAGAAAAGTTACAACGTATCGTTGATGTCAGAACTGCGCAGTTAGCAAAAGCGAGAGAAGAATCAGAAAAGGCAAACCAAGCAAAGTCTGAGTTCCTGGCCATGATGAGTCATGAAATACGCACGCCACTAAATTCTGTGTTGGGCATGCTTGATGTACTCACACACTCACAATTAAGTATTGAACAACGTGAAGCACTTAATCAAATGGAGTGTTCTGCAGAGCTTCTACTTGCGATCATCAGTGACATTCTTGATTTATCCAAAATAGAGTCAGGAAGATTTCATTTAAATGAACAATGGGTTGACTTGGGTGACGTGGTAACAAATTTAATTTCACAGAAAAACAAACGGCTATCAACAAGAATATTGATCTGGACTTTACATTAGCGTTAGATAACACGAAACAATACTGGATTGATTCCACCAGGCTCTCTCAAATACTTTTTAATTTGATTGGTAATGCGATCAAATTTACTGATGTTGGCAGCGTTCAAGTATCCGTAAGTGAAGAAACCCACAATAAATTGACTCTTGTTATTTCGGATTCGGGCATCGGTATCGCTAACGACAAGATAGAACATTTGTTTACGGCGTTCCACCAAGGTGACAATTCGATCACTAGACGTTACGGAGGCACAGGTCTTGGGCTAGCCATTACAAAACATTTAGTTGAGATGATGCGAGGTCGCATTCAAGCTGAAAGTGAAGAAAGCAAAGGTTCGACATTTAGAGTTACGATACCGACTTTGTCTCGCAAGTTTCCTGTAGGATCGGAGAGCATCTCATCAAGTATGCAAACAAAATCTATGAACCTTCTCATTGTGGAAGATACAGAATCGAACCAACTTGTCATTAAATTATTGCTCAGCAAATTAGGTCACAATGTTTTTATCGTCGATCATGGCGAAGAAGCATTAGCATTCTTAGAATCGACCCAAATAAATATCGATATGATTTTCATGGATGTCTCAATGCCAGTCATGGATGGCATTACTGCAACGAAAGAGCTTCGAAAAAAAGGCATTTCAATTCCAGTTATCGCGCTAACAGCTCATGCTTTAGATAGCGATAAGCAAACTTGTTTAAATGCTGGTATGAACGGATTCATATCGAAACCGATTCGTAGACAAGATATCTACAAAGCGATTCAATCATTTTCAGAAACAGCGTAGCGCCTTAATATAGATCTTAACAATCGATAGATTATTAAGATCTATATTAAGTATTTTATAGTAAATAACGATTATGTTTAATGATACTGACAAAGTCCGTCGGATTTTTAATCTGGGAGGATAGGAGCCCAAAGTATTGTAGATTACGGATACAACCATACTTTATTTAACATAATATACATAATGCGCACTGTTTTTGTTAGAGCAATTTAGTAATGTCCGGTTTTAGCCACTTTAAAATGTCCTCCTAAGATTAACAACATTGTTTGCTTTTAAGACTGTAGCCGTTGCTGACTACTTTCAGTGAAAAAGACAATTTTCGCACCATTGTTCAAATACATGCGTAATCATGTTTCACGAGTCATTCCGCACACTCTTTTGGCGAGAGTTTAAATCCATCAAGCAAGGCGCTGAATATTTTTACGTATAATTTCGTGTTTGTGAGAAACGCGGCCCCAAAGAATTGGAAGCTTTGTGTTTTGGTGTAAAGAACATCGTCAGTTTGTGGAGAAACTTGAGCATATAGACCAGCCAAAGGTCTATCCTGCTAAAGAAAACTTCTTACCGTTAAAGGCGGCAGTCGAATGAAAGCCGCAGAGTGGATACCAACAAAACACAAAACTAAAATTCAGTGTAAGTTATTGTTTTTAAGTAAAGCTATAACCAAACTACGCCACTTTGCTTGTGCTACTTTGTCCTGCTGCTCTGTTTCACGTTCGTCAGCCCTGTCGACTTCTTTGTGATATTCCCACCTCAAGAAGTTCATTACAATTGCGTATATGTTAAAGATGAAGGTCATTAGCAGCATGACCAAATAAACGAAACTTGCACCCATATATACATACGCTGTAACGACAATTGTATACTTCACACACTTACTGTTTGGTAGCAAAGAAACGACGTTTGAAATGAGCCCATCTACTTGCCCAAAAAGCATTATTGACAAGAAAAACAATGCGATACCAATGTAAGCAATAAACACTTTCATGAAAGCAAAAAAGTTGTATTTTAGCGTTGGTAATTGCGTTTCCTTGTTTGTGTGCTCCATCATCGCAAGCATCATATCTGGCTTTGATAAAGTTGCGAAGATGGTAAAGCCTGCGATTAAGAAGCCTATCGTTGTAATGGAAAAGTTAAAACCAAACTCTGCCCACTTCCTAACATCCCTTAAAAGGCTGCTAACTGGAGTTTCAAGGGCTAGCGCGTTAACAAGCAAAAGTACGGCGACAACTAGCAAACAAATAACTTGTGAGTTACTTGGTTTTAATCTGGTACAGAGCTTGAAGACATCCCAGAGCGATTTCTCACTGGTTAACTCTTCATCCGAAAAGCTATACATGATTTATAGCCTGTCGAAGATTAGCTTTATCTTGTCAATTACCTCAGCAGCTAAAGCTGGAAGCGTAATCGTCCCTTGGTCTGCTAGGTTCATGAATACCTTATATTTAGCCTCAGCAGCTTGTTTAGGTTCGCGTGGCATTTCGTCCATTTCTACTGACAAATCAAAGTCAGTGTTATCACCTTTCAATGTGTCGCCATCGCCATTGTGCCCCTTGATGCTAATTTCAGAGTTACCAAACGATGTTGCAGAGCTGGTTTCTTCATAAACAGCTTCCAAGTCCAAGCCGTCACCATTATTGTAGAATTCGACTCGTGTAGTTGGACTGTTCATTTTATCTTTACGGCGACCAAAATCACGCCAAAAATCATCGTTGTCGATTTCTTCCCTGTTTGTTGGAAGTAGTTTGATTGATAGCTTGTCAATTTGAGCAAAACGATTAACAAAATGCCTCAAATCTTCGGTGTCAGTCAGTGGAGTGATACGTAAATCTGGTCGCGGATATTTATCCAATAGCGAGCTTTTAGTCACTCTTTCGAGGTCAGGGTTAAGCTCCTTTGCTGCTTTCGCCTCAGCAAATTGCGCTTCAATGAACTCTTGGTGGGCGATTTTTATAAAGTGAGCGCTTGTCGAACAGAAGTTTGATATTGTCGGCGCACCCGGAACCTCTTTGCAAAAGATTAGTCGGTGGTTGTTAAGAATCAATAGAAACGTCGAACTTGGTGCAGTCTCTAGCTCTTCATGATCTTCGACTAACCCTTGACCTCTAAAGATTTGTTCACGACGGGTTTCGTGTTCTTAACAATTCTTCCGCTGATACCCACTACAGGTTCATCTTTGTCATCAACTAACTTGTTGCTTCCGTATCTAGAAGAAAAACTCACCTTTATTTTGATTTTACGCTTGTATTTCATTTCCAAGAATGATGGAAATACTACATCATCGTATAAATCTAGAAGAACCTTTGCTCTCGAACTTTAGAGTGTAGTTTCCGAATTCTAACTTTTTAGCCATTAAAACACCTACAAATTAAAAGGCTTAATCTATTTGGCCGGAATATATCACCATAGTGCAATTAAATGCTATGCGACAATGCACAAAAAGCCGAACCCATCGCTAAGGTTCGGCTTTTCTTTCTGGGCTTCATTGGAACCAACTCAGGGAATTAGCTTGCGTGCTCAAGCTTATCGATAATTAGAAGCTTTACTTATTTATGAGTTGATGTACCTGTAGCGACTCTTGGCTAACTGTCACTGACTTAATTTTATGTACAGGCGGTCCAATTCTTTAGTCCAGACAAAAGTATCCGACAAAATGTCGTGTGACAAAAAAAAGCGACCAACTTGGCCGCTTCTAATACTACACGAAAAGTGACACTGTAATTAATTCACATCATAGATGTCATTTTCCCTGGCGCGTGCATTCTGATGCTTGTTAGTGCTTCACCGGATATTTGAACGTTAGCGAACCAAAATGGTTTATGCTTTTCAAAAAACAGTCCACTTCTTGAAAGACCATCGTAGATAGCATAAGCCCTAGCCTGCGCTAGCGCCGCACCATATTGGCTTCGCTGCAAAATTGGTATTTGGTCAAGATCTTCTAAAATTGCGACTTTTAAATGTTCAACGCTTTTGGGCCAATCAAACGTGTTGAGTAACTTCCGAGTTACTATCGATTCCATTTCAACAAGCACTTTAGGCAGACATGCGGTATTCATTTTTACATCTGTACAGGCATAGTACTCTTCTCTGCGATTGGCCTTTCTATAGTTCAGCATGACTTCAACCATTGCGTCTTCAAATGCTGAGGTAAAGTGATTAATGATGATAACGCTCCCGAGTGTTCTTAAGGTTCCGAGAAGAACACCACTATCTGCGTCCCGAACACGAGCTTCTTCTAGCCGCATCTTGGCCACATTTGATGTTAAAACAAGTTGTTGCCAAAGTTTTGGAACAAGAACCTGAATATTTTTGTCATTCCAGCGTAGCATTGGACGCGCCATCAATATGGGAAATAGCCGCCTACAGTTCTCAATACCAATCTGGCCTATTGCCACTTTTGGGTCAGTATTGGTTTTACCTGAACGTGTATTCCTTTCTCCATATCGAGAGTTTGATATGACATCAAAGATTGTCGCACTGAGCTGATTACTTGCCGTTAGTGCTGATAATTTAGTAAAGACAATGATGATGAATAAGCAAATGAGGCGAATTGATCGAAGATGGGACGCCACTACAAAGTCTTTCGACGGGTAAAGAATTAAGCCTTTCGATGAGGATGTTCTCAGCGACCTTTGAAATATCAGAAACCACGTTGTAACGTTTTTTGCCGATCGGCAATCTGTTGGCGCTTTTCTTTCACGCGTTCCTGTTCGCACATAAGCAAAATTCGCTGATGGCGCGTTATTCTTTCATTTTCATTAAAGATCACATCTTCGCAGTATCGTCCTTGTAAGCTAAGTAGTTTATCAACTTGCGATTGATCAACCACATGGGTCATGCTTGCTAGCCATTTAGCATGCCTCTGCTCTACTTCTACGGATACTTTCTTTGCGATGTCTATTGCTTCTTGAGTGTATTTTTATTTGTGAGCAACAAACTTATTCCTAACGTTGTTCTATTTATCCTGGTTGGATTTTATCATTCAAATGAACAACTCGTAAATTAAATGTGATGTTAATTCCAATATTTGCACTAGTACTGTATTTTCAATCACTGGTCGTTATGTGTAATCGAATGTATTTTTCCGTACGATCGTATCGATATTGTTTCCCTATTCTCAGATTAGATCTGACGGACTTGCAGACTTTGCTGTCTCCATTTCCCGATATCTTTTTTATTATTGCTCGCTGACTCTTGTATTCCATTTCTATCATTACATCGCAGTATCCCTGATAGTGGCTAAACTCTTTATCCACTTTCTTTGTAACTTACGCTTGATCTTTTTGCTAAAGGGTTCGACTCAGAATCATCAGAATAAACCCCAAAACTCACACATAATAAAACCAATAAAGTGACAACGTAATTCATTCTATTTCTCGCTTAACATCATGACTTTTAGAAGATTACTGTTAGTCTTCAAAATAAAAACGGGACGCTAATAATGCGTCCCGTTTAAAAATAAGTAACTGATATGTCATTCAAGTTCTAAGCGCTCTTTTGCCCTTATTTGTTTTAAAACCCTGATGAGGAAATACGTTACGGATTCTTTGCTGTACTTTCTTTGGTACTTCTTTCGAAAAGTTAAACGCATACCAGTGCGCTGGTTATAAACTTTCATCTCTCCAGCAAATGAATTGTGATCGACGATGTGCAAATTATGCTTAAAAGATGGTGGAATATGACCTTTAATCTTCGATATCTTTCCGCGATCAAAAGACACTTTAAGTACAGGCCTATCAACGGCAACTAGCCAAAAGATAACAACAGCAGCAATGAGTATTACATATAGCATCTTGCACTCCTTAACTAGATAACAATTTACTTAAGTCTTCTTTAATCGAAGTCACTTTCTGACTTGCCTTTTCACTTCTCGACGCTTCAGATAGTAAATATTCAATCGCATCAGACAATGTACAGCCCAGTTCATTCGCTCTACCGGATAGTTTTTCCCAAACACGATAATCTAGATCGATAGACTTTTTCTTGGTATGAACTTGTTCGGCATTAAAATGGCGTTTTCGTTTTGCTCGAATCGCCTGCTTGAGCTTATTTTCTAGCTCTTCAGACATATGCTTTTCTATCCAAGCAAGAACAAGTGTCGGTTCATGCTCTAACTTGCGAAGTTCATTTATTGCATGATCGGCTTCACTTGTATCAATATGGCGTGTCACGGCCTCACCATCTTTCCATTTCTTGATGAGATATTTCCATTTCCAACCACATTCCAAATTTTCAAGTTGCTGATATTTCATCCAATAGTTCCTCAAAGCATATCTAGTGACAGCGTAACCCATGATGAGACGTTCAGCAATCAAAAGTAAACAGAGAGTCGATATTGATCACTGATTTCACGCGGTTATCGCTCTGGCTTATATTCAAGCAATTGGGACTAGGGAGTTAACCGGCATTTCGCTATAATGGCGCCAATATTAAATTATGATGATTATTAATGAACCCACTTAACTGGCAAGATGTCACGCCCTCATTTGAACCTTATGAAACTCTGTTGAATTCTGCTTCTACTATTCAAGCAAAGAGCTTCTCAGATCTTCAACCACGGTTAACCACGACGATTACGCGTTTTACAGAGATCAAAGGACTTACTCGTATCCTACTTGTAAATTGTACTGATAATTCAGTATATCGTGGTTTCATTCACGCTGCGGTGAAAAATTGCACTGATGCTCCTGTGTTAATTACGGAGTCATTGGATGCGAAAGCACTATTTGATCGTATTCGTGTCGACTTAGATGGGAAAGTAACATTCGAACCTGGGCTCATTTCTCGTTCACATGGTGGTTATCTAATTGTGCCCGCCAATTTAATTTTAGCAAACCCTGCCCTTTGGCCGAGCATCAAATCAGCGGTTCAAGGTGCACCATTTGAACCGTTAAACGTAACACCAACTCGTATTCCTTCATCATCCGTCGAAGCGAAAATGTATGATGTTAAGTTAATTATTACCGGTGATAGAAATCAATTAGCTGAGATTGAATACGTCGATGATGACTTTTCTGCAGGCCTAACTATGTATACAGAGGTTGAAGAAGACATTCATTTGTCAGAGTGCAATCTAGAACAATACATTGGATTGGTCCATTGGATATGTCATAAGTACCAGCTTCCTCGTTTAGAAGATACGGCATTTAAACGTCTAATGCTCGCCGGTATGCGTTATACCGAAGACCAACATTATCTTCCTATTGGCGTTATGTGGCATAACCAACTGCTTGGCCTTGCAAGTCAGCACTGCAATACAAATACCATCAGTTTTGAGTCTATCGATCAGGCAATTGATGACAAGTACTATCGTGAATCTTATTTGCCCCAACGCGCTGTTGATGATATTCGCGATGGTCAAGTTGTGATTGAAACGACTGGCGAGCAGATCGGACAGATCAACGGTTTAACCGTGATTGATATGGCTGGACACCCTGTTTCATACGGTGAGCCGGCACGTATCTCTTGTGTTATCCACTTCGGTGATGGTGATATTTCTGACGTTGAACGCAAAGCTGAACTCGGTGGTAACTTGCATGCGAAAGGTATGATGATCATGCAAGCCTTTGTAAGCTCAGCGCTCAACCTTGATGAGCCACTTCCATATTCCGCTTCTGTAGTATTTGAGCAATCTTACAGTGAGGTTGATGGCGACAGTGCTTCGCTCGCAGAGCTTTGTTGCTTAGTGAGTGCCCTATCTGAGACACCTGTTAATCAACAGATTGCTGTTACAGGTGCGGTTGACCAATTTGGCCGAGTCCAAGCGGTTGGTGGCTTAAATGAAAAGATTGAGGGCTTCTACCAAGTTTGTAAGCATCAAGGCTTTACGGGTGAGCAAGGCGTCATTATGCCAAAAACAAACCTAAAGCACCTTGCACTGCACAAAGAAGTCATCGATAGCATCAAAAATGGTGAGTTCCATATTTGGTCAGTATCAACGGTTGATGAAGCAATTCCACTGTTAATGGACAAACCATTCCGTGGTGAAGATGACAGCATCATCAGTAAAATTGCGGAACGCATTGAAAACTTTGAAAGACACGAACATTCTGAAGGAATTGTGGAGCGCATCAAAAACTGGTTTGTCTAGTACTGATCGGAGTTGTTTAGCGTACACGTGTTCACTAAGATGCATTTGTCAAAAATTGGAGTAATTGATAATGCAAAACAAACGTGATTCTTATAACCGTGAAGATCTTATTGCGTCTAGCCAAGGCGAATTGTTTGGTCCGGGTTACCCACAACTACCTGCGCCTAACATGTTGATGATGGATCGCATTAGCAAAATGTCAGAAACTGAAGGCGACTTTGGCAAAGGTTTGATCATAGCGGAATTGGACATTACTCCAGATCTTTGGTTCTTTGATTGCCACTTCCCAGGTGACCCTGTAATGCCAGGTTGTCTTGGCCTAGATGCGATGTGGCAATTGGTTGGCTTTTCCTTGGATGGGTTGGCGGCAAGGGCAAAGGTCGTGCGCTTGGTGTGGGTGAAGTGAAGTTTACCGGTCAAATCCTACCAACCGCGAAAAAAGTGACTTATGAAATTCATATGAAGCGTGTAGTGAACCGCAAACTGGTTATGGGACTTGCGGATGGTCGTGTTTGTGTCGACGGAAAAGAAATCTACGTAGCTAAAGATTTAAAAGTAGGCTTGTTCCAAGATACGTCTAGTTTCTAACTCCCCTACACCATTCATGCTCTAAAGGCTCCTCAGGAGCCTTTTTTATTTCAAACAAAATGTTCTGAAGCCAATATCGTCTGCGCGTCACTAAATGCAGAAAAGGCTCATAATGAGCCCTTTCAAATCCTTCTTTTGTATGTGGAGAGTTATTTGTAGAGACCAGATTGTTTTTCATCTCTGGCATCACGCCAACCACCTAACCAATATGACCGAGCATCAATTTGCTGGTAAGGACAGGCCTCTTGAGACCTACCATTTAAACCAGCTTTGTATCCTTGAGATTGAGCTCGTTCTAGGCGATCACGCTTTTGTCTCTTCATAGTTAATTCCTCATACAGGTCCATTTACTAACGTACAGCTGTTATTGTGAAACTTAAATGGAGTTTTTATGACTCCAACTACAAGAATCGATCAGTTTATGAATTTTCTCAAGGCAAAAAAAAAGCACAGGCTCAGATTTGTGAGCCTGTGCTTGAATTGAAAATTTCTGACTATTTTCTACGGAACCCTAACAATCCTAGCAATGTCAAAGCCCATAAACCAAGTCCCGCACCTTGACGGTCGACAGACTCGCTTTCCATGCCGCGTGGTTGGATATTGTCTGCCGTAGCGCCTTGAATTGGGATCAACTTAATCGCGACCAATTTCTCTAAGCCTGAACTGCCATCACCGCATTTAGCATTATGAGCTGTACTGTTGTACCCACCTTGACACTTCAATGCCGTTGCAGAAATAACGCCTGCATCATTAATATCGCTTGCTTCGACAATGCGGTATTGATTGTTGTCAGTATCGGCATTATCACCATTTGTGAGGTCATCTAAGAAACGAGGCTGAGAATCGTATAGCTCTTTATAACGCTTGCCATCGTCCAAGGAATTAGCTTCGAGCGTGGTGATGAATGCACTTTGTCTTCTTGGCGTACTGTCAATCTCTGGGCGAGAATCGAAATCTGTCGTCCCGACTAATTCGTTAAAGTTATTGATTGCACCGACTTTTGTGTTCGCGCCATCAAACAAGATGCCACCGGAGATGAATCTTGCTGTACGATCGTTTTCAACATCTTTTACGTAAAACAGGCGATTTGGATAAGCTCGTTTAAAACCACTACCACCTGCATAATACTTAGTCGTACCTACGGCAAGTTTATTTGCGTTCATCGTGTAGAGAATACTATTCTCATAGTTGTCTTGATCAGTACCAGCCCAATTCAAACTATAAAAGGTCAGCTCTTCACTATTATCGGTTGGAACAACAAATACTGAAGCTCTAGGGTATTCGTCTTTATCGGCGTTATACCCAACACCGTAAATTTTATCACCAAGAACAGCAATGTCTCTCATACTTGCATTTGAAGTACGGCCACCGTCATATCCAGAACCACCATTCCAGTTATAGATACCATTTTGAAGTACAGAGGTTGGATTCGACTTATCAAACTTCCAAAAGGATGCTTGTGAGGAACGAAAGCCAGGCTCAGAGCTGATTTCTGTAGAGATACTGCCTGCTACATAAACCGCATTATCAAGCTCTACTCGACCGAATGCTTGAGTCCGTTTCTCCGTTTCTATTGTCTCTAATGAAAAATCCCCGGAAAAACCAACGTTACGAACGGCGCCACTATTAAAATTACCAGTAACGCTACCATCTTCAGCAATCTGAGTGATTACAGTGTTCGTTTCTCTGTGAGGGAAGCCTATATTGTTTGGAATTACTGATGCTATAGAGTTGTTTATTTCTTTATCAACACTTTCTTTACGATAACCCAGATCGTACTCTCGTCTTGTCCAACTCTCATCACAATATGTGTCGTTGTAGTCTAAGAAAACATCACAATAAAACTCGAAGCCATCACGCCCATCAGTCAGATAGTCAAAACCACGCCCAATATTAAAAGGCGTTTCACTGCGATAATCGAAACCCTCAGCGCCTAGTTGTTTGACTTCAACGCCTGTTGCATACTTTTCTGAACTGCACTGCGAGTCCCAGCAAGAATCATATTCACCAGATTCCTGATTTTTACTAGATGCTTGGACCGCAACACCATAATTCTCAAAGTTAGAGCCCTCTGGTAACGACTCATAAACATTATACAGTGCCGCATTAGCGTTCATCGCTGTGCCTACCATCAAAGCGACAGCGGTTAATTTGAATTTGTTTTTACAACTCATTGAATTCTTAACTATCCTGTTGCATTGCTTCGAGTTCTTCCCATCTCTCGAACGCGATTTCTAACTCCTGCTCTACAGCAGCGAGCTGTTCCAATACCGGTTGAGTTTGCTCTACAGATTTCGTGAAAAATTCAGGACTGTTCACTTGTTCTTGTAATGTCTCAATGTCCGACTCTAATTGTTCTAGTTTAGCTGGAAGAGCTTCTAATTCTCTTTGCAGCTTATACGATAACTTCTTCGAATTGTTCTTAGGTTGTGTCGTTTTGGGAGTTTCCTCAACCACTTTCTCTTTCTTCGCTGCTTTTTCAACCGCGTTACGCGAACTAAGCGCCTGTTCACGCTGTTGTTTTGCGTCGTGGTAACCGCCGACAAACTCTTCGATAACTCCGTTTCCTTCGAAGATCCAACTGGTGGTTACAGTGTTGTCTACAAACTCACGATCGTGACTCACAAGCAGCAATGTGCCCTGATAATTGGCAAGCATTTCTTCTAAAAGTTCCAACGTTTCGATGTCCAAATCGTTGGTCGGTTCGTCGAGAATCAGTAAGTTGTTTGGTTTCAATAAGATACGAGCAAGCAAAAGACGATTTTTTTCACCACCAGAAAGTGCTTTTACTGGGGTTCTTGCACGTTTTGGAGCGAATAGAAAATCTTGGAGGTAGCTCAATGCATGACGTTGGCGTCCACTGACCATCACTTCCTGCTTACCATCAGCAAGGTTATCAATAACCGTTTTCTCAGGGTCGAGAATTTCACGGTATTGGTCAAAGTACGCCACTTCTAGTTTTGTACCGCAGTGTAGACGGCCTGATTGCGCTTCCAATTGACCTAGTAATAATTTTAGTACGGTACTCTTACCACAACCGTTAGGGCCGATAAGTGCGATGCGGTCGCCACGCATGATATTGAAGCTAAAATCATCAACAATCTTTTTACCATCAAAAGCAAAAGAAACATTTTCGGCTTCGAACACGATCTTGCCTGAACGTGATGCATCATCTATGTTCAAGTTGACTTTACCTTGAACTTCACGACGATCGCTGCGTTCTTCACGCAATTTTTTAAGCGCTCGAACACGACCTTCATTACGTGTGCGACGTGCTTTAATTCCTTGACGAATCCAAACTTCTTCTTGAGCTAGTTTCTTATCGAACTCTGCGTTTTGCATCTCTTCAACACGCAGCATCTCTTCTTTATCAATCAAATACTGGTCATAGTTACCAGGGAAAGATGCCAATTGACCGCGATCTAAATCAACAATGCGTGTCGCCATGGATTTAATAAACGCACGGTCGTGAGAAATGAAAATGATCGAGCCTTTAAAATCTTTTAAGAAACCCTCTAGCCATTCGATAGTCGTTACATCAAGGTGGTTAGTTGGTTCATCCAATAGCAAAACATCAGGATCACATACTAGCGCACGTGCCAATGCAGCTTTTCGCTGCCAACCACCTGATAAATCGGTGAGTTTTGTTTCAGGAGTCAGTTTGAGGGCACCAAGAACGTTTTTTACTCGGTCATCAAAGCGCCATGCGTTTGCATGGTCAAGTTGCTCTTGAACTTTTGCAAGTCGGTTTATGTTTTTTTCGCTCGGGTCAACGGCAACTAGATCAAGAAGATCGTGATAGATCTTAAGGTGTTCGCCTACTTCGGCTAGGCCACCGGATACAAATTCGTAAACCGTACCCTCTTGATTACGTGGGGGATCTTGCTCTAGTCGAGAAACCACCACATCTTGAGTGATTTGAATTTTGCCATCGTCGAGGACAATGTCACCAGCAAGCACTTTCATTAATGTTGACTTGCCTGCACCATTTCGGCCGACTAAACAAACACGTTCGTTTTCTTGTAAAGCAAATTCTGCCTTATCTAGCAATGGGTGGTCACCAAATGCAAGTTGTGCGTTATGAACGGTAAGTAATGCCATTTTTATCCAACCAATGTGTAAGTTGATTTAAGTCGAACGGCCAGTTCAACTCAGATTCTTGAAATTTTAGAACGGGAATTGTGACGCCGTAACGAGAAAAGAGTACGTCGTCAAACGCTATGTCGACGACGTGAGTTTGTTCGGCAAGACCCGTTTGTTTGACGAGGTCTAATGCCATCTCACAGAGATGGCATCCTTCAGTGCTGTATAATGTAAGCACGTTTAACATCCTTTTACTTAAAATCCTTATTTACTCTGCGTGGGTAACAAGCCAACAGTTGTGGATGTGTTTGTTACGTGAGAAATCTAACGGCAAAGTTTGGGAAGAAATATTTTGTGCTTTCAAACCTAACTCTGCTAATGCTGCTTCATCCATTTTGAAATGACGTTTATTGTTAGAGAAAACGATCGTACCACCATCACGTAACAATCGTTTTAGGTTCGTCATCAATTTAATGTGATCGCGTTGCACATCAAACGAGGTATCCATGCGTTTAGAGTTAGAGAACGTTGGCGGGTCGATAAAGATCAGGTCGTATTCCCCTTTCGCGTTATCTAACCATTGCAAACAATCTGCTTGTTCGTAACGGTGTTGACGGCCCACACAACCATTGAGCTGCATGTTGTCTTTTGCCCAGTTTAAGTACGTATTGGACATATCAACTGTCGTCGTTGAGCGCGCACCGCCAACAGCAGCGTGAACTGTCGCACTGCCGGTGTACGCGAACAAGTTTAGAAAGTCTTTATTCTTCGCCATTTCACCAAGTCGACGACGAGTGATCTTATGATCTAGGAATAGACCCGTATCCAGATAATCATGCAAATTCACGATTAGTTGAACGCCGTACTCATTAACTTCTAAAGTCTGGGAAACTTGACCTAGTTTTTGGTATTGACTGCGACCTTTTTGCTTTTCACGAACCTTGAGCACTACCTTATTCGCTTCAACGCCCGTCACTTGAATCGTTGCGCGAATGATATCCGTTAGGCGACGTTTTGCTTTTTCTTCCGGTATATTTTTCGGCGCTGCGTATTCTTGAATCACGATTTGGTCTGCGTAAACATCAATAGCAACGTTGTACTCTGGAAGATCGGCATCGTAGATACGATAACAATCTAACTTTTCCTTTTTCGCCCACTTGCCAATTTTTCCGATGTTTTTCTTCAAACGGTTTGCAAAGTCTGGCGCTATTTGAGCATGACTATCCGCACCTTTCACCTCATCGGAACTACGCTCAGCGATGCTATAGTTCTTTTGGTGACACGGTAACGCACCGTTATTCAATTTAAACTGCTTATCTGCACGCATGCGTAAACAGCTAAGTAGTTCGTCAGAACTTGAGAAAATCGATGCTTTACAACCGCCAAATTCAGCTTTCAATTGGCCGCCAAATGCAGTGTACAGCGCAATCAAACCAGGCTCAGTTCCTAAGCGTTCACCGTATGGAGGGTTAGATACGATAACACCTGCTTCAAAACCTGCAGGACGAGTTAGCGTTGCTGCATCACCTTGAGTAAAGACAATCAGTTCTTCAACACCGGCACGACGTGCGTTGTCTTGAGCAACTTTCAGTACTTTTGGATCGTTATCGAAGCCAAAAAACTTAGCGTCAACTTTTTTGACGCCACGGCGAGCCTGAACATTTGCTTCTGATTTTATTTCAGCCCAAAGCTCAGGTTCGAAGTCTTCTAATGCTTCAAAGCCCCACTGTTTACGCTTAACACCGGGAGCCATGTTCGCTGCCATCATTGCCGCTTCAATCAATAGCGTACCAGAACCACACATCGGGTCTAATAATGGTTGATGACCGTCCCAACCACAACGCATGATGATCGCGGCTGCAAGCGTTTCACGCAACGGTGCACGACCCGACTCTGGGCGGTAACCACGTTGATGTAGACCGCTACCTACCATATCAACGCCCAAAATCGCTTTGTCTTTATGCAAACGTACGTGAACACGGATGTCTGGGTTTTCTTTGCTGATATTAGGGCGAGGTAGGCCTTTCTTCTCGAAACAATCAACGATACCGTCTTTTACTTTCATTGCTCCGTATTGGCTATTGCGGATCTCACGGTTAGTACCATTGAAATCAACGACAAATCGCTTTGAGCTATGGAACTGATTTACCCAATTAATCGAAGACGTCGACAAGTAAAGATCCATGTCGTCGTTACAAGTAAATTCCGATAAAACACGTACAAATCGAGACGCCAAGCGGCTCCACAAACAACAGCGATAGATTTGCTCTTTCGTTGCCTTAAATTTAACGCCTGCCTGTACTGGTTTTGCGTTTTCAATGCCCAGATTTGTCAGTTCTTCAACAAGCAAGTTCTCCATGCCATTTGAAGTTACCGCGAGATATTGATTCATAGTGTTCTTTCGCTGATAAAAAATGGCTTTAATTATACCTGACTTTTACGATCAATGCCTCGTTTTAAAGGTATTTTCATTTTGTTAGTACAAATACCGCCCAAACCGATGATCTGAAACTTACACCAAGTCGTTACCAATCGCTAAAACCCTTTCCAAAACATTATCTCAATTTCATCGCTTAAATTGAAAGTGAATACTTATTTACCTCCCAATTGGTATATACCAGGAAATAAAATTGATTGTAATTTTATTTCAGAATTTTATAGGGAATTAATGTAAAACAAACAATCGGAAAGATGAAATCAGTACGAATTAGATTGAATAATTTGAGATAATAGTGAGCCAGCTCATGATTGATTGATGAGTTTCATTCAAGTTTCAATGTGACAATGATTCAAAACTGGAAGTTTGATTATATGGGGAAAAATCGGCCTATCTGGCCGACTAATAAAACAAAGGAACGAAATTATGAGTAAATCAAAGCTACCCGACCATCGCCATCGGAGTCAGAATAAACAGATGGTTAGCACAGCTCATTCGGTCATGCATAACCTTAATCGGTTGCCCAAACTGCAAACACTTGTTGCAATCGAGTAAAAACTCATCCTGCCCAACGTATGCACATAGACTTGATGAATCTCCTGCCTCAAGCACGATAAAAACACCATCTGAGTATTGATTGCTTAAGAAAACCATATCGCCCTCTTCTGGTTCGTGACCACAAGGTTGAGCGTCGAAAAACCAGCTCTTTGGTTGTACCGGTTTATGGAAGCGCTTGGCGGCAACACAATAAAGTGTCAGCTCAGCTTGACGATATTCATTGATGTCCAAGCAGCGTATTCTTTCGCTGTAGGTTTGAAATGCGCTGGCATCATCAACGGTAAATTCATTATGTGAGAAAGCACAGTTGACCAACAACTTACGGCTAAGGTTGGTTTGGAAGAGCATATCCTCTCCCAAATCCAGCATTAGATAAGTGCTTTGCTCATCAAAATACCAATTCCATTTGTCGCTGGGTTTAAGCATGATTCCGTTCTCTTTTGATTCATTTGATCAGTAGTAAGAGGTAAGACGCTTAATTACCTTCTCATAATTTCAAATTTTACAAATGAACGGCCAAAAGAAGAACCATATCCTCTTTTTTAGTAACAAGCGTCGAATTCTCAACGAGTTAATAGCATGTATTATAGATTCTTAACGATATCACGTACTAAGCCAGGACCATGATAGATGAAGCCTGTATAAACTTGCACCAATTGCGCACCTGCCATCATTTTCTCTTTAGCGGCTACGTAAGAGTCAATGCCACCTACCCCAATGATCGGAAGTTTATCGCCTAGTTGCTCATGAAGCTTACGAACAACTTCTGTCGAACGTAATTGAACAGGACGGCCACTCAAACCACCCGCTTCATTCGCGTGCTTCATACCTTCAACAATTGTTCGATCGAGCGTTGTATTAGTTGCAATAACACCATCGATGTTGTTCTTCACTAATGAGTCACAAATTTGAACAATTTCATCATCAGTTAAATCTGGCGCAATCTTAAGAGCCAGTGGTACATACTTACCATGTATTTCTGCAAGTTCTGACTGTTTTGCTTTTAGTTCTGAGAGCAATTCATCAAGCGCCGCACCGTATTGAAGAGAGCGAAGTCCCGGAGTATTTGGAGACGAAATGTTCACCGCAATGTAGCCTGCGTATTCGTACACTTTCTCCATACAAATCAGGTAGTCTTCTGCACCTTTCTCGATTGGTGTGTCTTTATTCTTACCAATGTTGATCCCGAGAACGCAATTAAATTTCGCTTTCTTTACGTTTTCAACAAGATGATCGACACCTTCGTTATTGAAGCCCATTCGATTGATAATACCCTCTGCTTCAAGAAGGCGGAACAATCTTGGTTTGTCATTACCTGGCTGAGGTCGAGGTGTTACTGTACCGACCTCGATAAAACCAAAGCCCATGGCATCAAAAGCTTCTATACATTCGCCATTTTTGTCCAAACCCGCTGCTAAACCAACAGGATTACGGAAAGTGAGTCCCATACATTCTACTGGACGATTTGGTAATTGTTGGCGATAGAATAAATCAAGTGGTGTGCCGTTAAAGCGGTTTTGAATTGCAAGATCATGTGCCTTTTCGGCATCAAGTTGGAAAAAGCCAGTTCTGGCTGACGGTAGAGCATTGTGCCTCCGAAAGAAAAAAGCCCCGTGTAAACGGGACAATATTATTTACCCTTTTCCAAAGTAATTCAATGAAAATGATTGAATTCTGCAAAATAACATATAACACCAGTATTATTTCATCAAAATCATAAGGTTAGTTTTACTTCTCCAATGAATTTTTATTATTTATCTTTGTTTGGCAAACGATTTCTTCCATAAAAAGCACTACTATTAGTGACAGTGTAACTAGTCACTTAGGTACAATCCATCGTTATAAGCAACTAGTTATAAACGATTGGTTATAAAACGATTGATTATAAATAATCTATTTGGTCATAAAAGACCCCAATAATTGGTGTCCAACTATTGGGGTCAGTTTATCTGGTTTCTATCTATTTACGTTAAATTCTATACATTAAAGTTGATGATTGATAATGACCGGAAGACGAATCACTAGATGAGCAATTGAGGTTTAAAAGCACCAACTCACGTAACGCAACTGAGAATTTAGCAAACTCGTGTACAGAACCAACTTTAAACTCATTAAGTATGCTCTCCCAACGTTGCAAAGAAGACTCATTACTTAACATCCAATCTTCAAGTGCTTGCATCACATCTAACTCTTCAACTGCACAACCACAACTCAATACTTGTGCCGTCAACTGACGTTGTTGCCAATCAAGATCTTCCCTAAATGCTGCTCGTGCTAATGCTTGCCAGTTGTTATCGACAGCTTGACCGTTGATCTGTTTTAAGAACCAGTGCAATGATAAGCGATCGCCCAAGTTGAAATATAACTTCGATGCTTGCTCAACCGTTTTTCCTGTCTCGCTTGCAACCGCCGAGATATCAAGAGCAGATTGGAGGCTTGAAAGACGAGCAACATGGTGCGCTAATCTCTCTTCTACCCCATTATCAATCCATTTTTGAGCCAATTCGTTGTGCTCTTTAACTTCTGATTCAACGAGCATCTGATCGAGTGTTTCAGTAATCACATGCACATCCTTTTTGTACATGTCGATTAACTCACTGACTCGACTTTTCGCGCTACGATTGCGTAACAACCAACGAGAAATTCGACGCAATGCACGACGAACATAAAACATGATTTCATATTGGGCCTGTGCTGTCGCAATATTATCTAGTGCTCGTGTTTGTTGAAGAATCTCCGCGAGCTCAAAGATTTCACGGCTTGCACTATAAGCATTTGCTATATCTACAACCGATGCCCCTGTCTCTTCTTGCAATCGAGTGACAAAGTTGCAGCCCATTTCATTCACCATCTGATTCGCAAGCGCAGTAGCAATTATTTCTGCACGGAGTGGATGTTGATTCATCTGTTGCTTATAGTTACGGCGTAACTCACTTGGGAAGTACTCAACCAATTGTTTAGCATGGAAATCGTCACTTGCTATTTCATCAACGGCCAATTGCTCTTTGAGGACCATTTTTCCATAGGCAACGAGAACAGATAGTTCAGGTCTTGTTAAACCTACGCCCTGTTTTTCTCGTTCAATCAGTGTTTCATCATCAGGAATGTACTCTAACCCGCGATCCAAATACCCGGCTTTTTCCATAGTATGAATAAAGCGCATTTGCTCTTTGACGATGCCTACACCTTGTTGTTCAGTCACGGAAATCGATTCAGATTGTCGATACGCGTCATCCAATACGATTTCGCCGACTTCGTCCTCCATAGATTCTAGAATTTGATTACGCTGCTTAACGGTAAGATCGCCGTTTGAAACTAGACCATTCAAAAAGATCTTAATGTTAACTTCGTTATCCGAACAGTCTACGCCACCTACGTTATCAACAAAGTCCGTGTTTACTCGTCCCCCTGTCTTCGCGTATTCAATACGACCCAACTGTGTCATGCCCAAGTTACCGCCTTCACCGACGACTTTGGCCCTTAAGTCGCGCCCGTCAATACGCAGCACGTCATTCGCACGATCACCAACGTCTGTATGCGTTTCACTAGACGCTTTAACATAGGTGCCAATACCACCATTCCAAAGTAGATCCACTTCCATTTGTAAGATCATCTTAATGAGATCATTGGGTGCTAAAGACGCTTTTTTAGTCCCCAACATTTTTTGGATTTCCGGTGTTAACTGGATTGACTTAGAACGTCTGGAGAAAATACCACCGCCCTTAGAGATCAGTTCTGCGTTGTAATCTTCCCAACTCGATCTTGGTAAGTTAAATAAACGATCGCGCTCTTTCCAACTGATCGCTGAATCTGGATTTGGATCAATGAAGATATGCATGTGGTTAAACGCAGCTTGAAGACGAATATGCTTCGAAAGTAGCATCCCGTTACCAAATACGTCCCCCGCCATGTCACCAACACCGATAACCGTGAAATCTGTAGTTTGGCAGTTAATACCCATTTCGCGGAAGTGACGTTTAACCGATTCCCAGCCACCTTTAGCAGTGATGCCCATCGCTTTGTGGTCGTAACCATTAGAGCCACCGGATGCAAACGCATCACCTAACCAGAAATTGTATTCAGTAGAGACTGAGTTAGCTAAATCAGAGAATGTTGCTGTACCTTTATCAGCAGCAACAACCAAATATGGGTCATCTTCGTCGTGGCGAACAACACTCTTAGGTGGAATGATTTCACCCTCTATGATGTTATCAGAAACATCGAGTAGTGCTCGGATAAAACGTTTGTAACAGCGCTGACCTTCAGCGAAAATTTCATCGCGGCTCGTTAGTGTTGGCTGACGCTTGCAGACAAAGCCGCCTTTCGCGCCGACTGGGACAATAACCGTATTCTTAACTTGTTGCGCTTTAACCAGACCAAGAATCTCCGTACGGAAGTCTTCTTGACGGTCTGACCAGCGCAGACCACCACGTGCAACCTTTCCACCACGTAGATGCACACCCTCGATGTCTGGAGCGTACACAAAGATTTCAAAGGCTGGTACTGGTTGAGGAATATCTGGGATTTCACTTGGCTTCATCTTCAATGACAACCAAGGTTTTGGCTGCTTATCTTTATCAACTTGATAATAGTTAGTGCGAAGCGTGGCCATGATCATATCCATATAACGACGGATAATACGATCGTCATCTAAGCTTTCTACATGATCTAACTGCCCAGTAATTTTTTTAATGAGATCTTTTTGACCTTTCTCGCTTCCTTTGTGTTTCGGATCGAAACGCTTAACAAATAGCGATACCAGTTCGGTTGCCAAATCTGGGTAGTGACTTAGGGTTTCTTCAATGTACTGTTGACTAAATGGAAAGCCAACCTGGCGCATGTATCGAGCATAAGCACGTAGAATTGATATTTCACGGCCAGATAATGACGCTCCTAATACCAAGCGGTTAAAGCCGTCACTCTCTAAATCTCCAGCCCAGATTGCCGCGAATGCTTGTTGGAAACGATCACGGGCTTCACGAAGATCAACGGTTTTCTCGCTCTTATGAAGCATTGAGAAATCGAGGATCCAAAATGTTTGTCCGTTGTTTTTTTCGATCTCATAAGGTGATTCACCGATCACGCGCAGACCTAAATTTTCCAACATCGGCATGACGTCAGATAAGTGGATTGGCTCATCACGAT
This sequence comes from Vibrio alfacsensis, assembly GCF_003544875.1. Taxonomy (NCBI): domain Bacteria; kingdom Pseudomonadati; phylum Pseudomonadota; class Gammaproteobacteria; order Vibrionales; family Vibrionaceae; genus Vibrio; species Vibrio alfacsensis. Next base: position 1,533,233 of record NZ_CP032093.1, on the reverse strand, counting down.
GATACAGTTTTAAGCGTACCGCTTTTGAATCTACCGCTTCCTCTTGAGGGCGATAAAACAGCATCCCAAGTTTATTTTCGTCACTTAATGCTTCTAAGCGCTCGATGTCCGCAACTGCAGAGCCTGGCATCATGTCTTCTTTATATGAACGAGGGAACGCGCTCATGTATTCTTTAGATAGTGGAAGCCCTTTACTTTCACCAAAGTTGGCAATAATAGATTCTTTAAGGCGGTCATCCCAAGAGGTCGATACTTCCATCAAGTTTTGCTCAATTTTTTCACATCTACATCTATATTGTTGTTGTCTACACGAACAATGTAATGGGTTCTCGCAAGTGGGCTCTCTGAGAAAAATGTCGTAAATTCAACCTCTTGCTCGCACCCAAAGTACTGTTTAAGAATGCGTTGAGTTTCTTTTCTCAGCTCTGTGTTGTAACGGTCTTTAGTCACATACACCATGCAGCTAAAGAAGCGTCCGAATGGGTCTTTACGAACAAACAAGCGCAATAAATCACGGTCTTGCATTTGAACTACGCCCATTCCTACCTCCAACAGCTCCTCTTCTCGAGCTTGAAGCAGTTCATCTCGTGGGTAGTTCTCTAAGATATTGTGCAGAGCTTTATAGGAGTATGAGCCTAGGCGATAACCACTTGCCTCAAGAATGCGTCCAACTTTTTCACGAATAAGAGGAATGCTTTGCACGGCTTGGTTGTAAACCGCTGACGTATAAAGGCCAGTGAATCGGTGTTCGCCTATCACTTTTCCATTTTCATCAAACTTCTTCACTCCAATGTAGTCGGTATATGCCGGGCGGTGAATCCTTGAAGCTTGATTGCCTTTAGTGATAATCAGTGCATATGGTTTTTTGGCTTCTAGACGAGCAGAATCTGACAGCTCAGATAATTTAATACTACGAACTCGTTTCTCATCAGCAAACAGCCCCAGCCCTTTCTCTTTTGCAGGACAGAGTTCATTGTCTCCATTGATACTAGCAAGATCGTACTCTTTGTATCCCATGAAAGTGAAGTTATGATCACCCAACCAGCGCAAATATTCGATCGTCTCATCCAAACGATCTGTGTTCATAGAAACACGATCTTTGTTGTTTTCAAGATCATCTGTCACGATCTTTAGCTTGTCGACCATTTGTTTCCAATCATCAACCACTAGACGCGTGTCGGAAAGAATTGAAAGCAACTCCGCTTTAAGGGTAAGCATTTCATCTTTACTCGTAAGTCTGTCAACTTCGATATGGAAAAGTGATTGAAGAATGCCGCTTTGACCATTTACATCCGTCACTTGGCCTTTTTCACCACGTTCCAGTTGCGTTGGGTTGTTTAACATTAAGTGCGAAACAAGATCGAGACGATTCAATGCCATCTTAATTGAATCGACTAAGAATGGACTATCTGGAACAACAATTTCCACGATAGTATGTGTGGACTGCCAACCTTGCCGACTCACCGTTGGATTAAATACCCTTACGGAAATGTCTGCTGGTTTTTTTTCATTGATATGGTGCCAAAGGCTGACAACAGCACCATAAAGATCAGATTCATTTCGCTGAATCAAATCATCATCAGCAATGTTACTAAATAAGTGTTGAGCAAGTTTAGTTACAAGCGGTTGGTGAGAAAGCTCGAGTTTGTCTTGAATCAGTTGGTACACCTTTTCAAGCAGAACCGGCACTACATTTTCACGCGCGGTCATATTCACACTCCACATTAGAATTGTTGTTTTGTAGGGGGACTCAGTTCGGGTATTCATCCCGAATCTAAGCATAGGTAATGCATAGACTTATTGTAAAAGGTTAATTACAAATGTTTAACAAGTATTCGTAGTGGTAAGAGGTGAAATGTTTGATTATGTGACTAAGATTCCTGTTTAACTCTCTAGTAATATTGGGCATCACAGAGTTTCTAACTTGATAAACTTATTATTTTGGTCAGTTGTTAGCCTAAAACGGCCTCGAATACCTAATTGACTAAGAAACGGTCGAAACTTCAGTGCTGGTAGTTGCAATCGCAAGCCGTTGTCGGTAATGACTTGAACCGAACTTGCCGCACCATTGTAATGTGAAAGAAATGTTTGATATGAAATATTGAGGGAGAAATGGTATTGGTTCATATTTCGAAATTACATAAAAGTGAGGGTGGCATTGATTACCACCCTATTCTCTCGTGGATTATTCGTCTAGCGCTTTTGTCACTTTCTCGAACAAATCTTTTGCTAAGTTGTCCATTGACTTGAGTTTTTCAAGCTCGGCACGAATCAACGCTTGGCGGTCCTCATCGTATTTACGGAACTTAAGAAGTGGATCGATCATGCGTGATGCAACCTGCGGGTTGGTGTCATTCAACTGACGTAAAATTTCCCCTGCGAACTGATAGCCAGCGCCCGACTTGTCGTGGAATCGTACTGGGTTTGTGTTCAGGAATGAACCGATCAGGCTACGGGTACGGTTTGGATTCTTCAGGCTAAATGCTTCATGACTCATGGTCGCTTTTACATTTTCTAGCGCATCTTCTACAGGATTGCTACCTTGAAGCGCAAACCATTTATCCATAACTAAGCCATCATGCTTCCATTTATCACTGTAGTCGGACATTAACGTTTCACGACATGTTAACTGGGCACTATTCGCGGCAGTCATTGCAGCAATGGTGTCGGTCATATTGTTCGCCACGTCATATTGAGCGATAACAAGATCATTACCTTTCTCGGTGTAAGCCAAGAATTGCAAACAACGGTTGCGTAATGCGCGTTTCCCAATTGCATCATGCCCAATATTGTACTCGGCTTGACGCAAGCTGTGATACGTCGCACTCAGTTCGTCTTCAAGCGCCTTGGAAAGTGACACTGTAATGCTATTAAGTACTGCATCAACCGCATCAATATCTACCTGTTTGTACCAACCTGTAATTTCGTTGATAGACGGAAGAGAAAGCACTTGAGCAATAAACGCAGGCTCTAAGTTTGCATCAAGAAGCACACCTCGGAATGAATCAATCAACTCATCTGAAAGTTTAACCTCACTACCCGATTGAATGTTAACTACATTCTGTCGGATATATTTTGCTAATAGCATTTGGCTTGCGTCCCAACGAGCAAAGTCATTGGTTGCATGCTTCATCAAGAAACTTAACTCTTCGTCGCTGTAATCGTATTCCAGTTTCACTGGCGCAGAAAATTCACGTAGCAATGACGGGACTGGTCGCTCAACCACATTTTCAAATACGAACGTTTGCTTATCTTGCTTCACATCTAAAACATGATGCACAGATTCGCCGTTCATGACCAAAGGAATCACATCACCGTTTTGTGCATATAGCTCGATATCAAATGGAATATGCAGTGCTTGCTTAATCGCTTGGTCATGTGTCGGTTCAGTAAACTGTTCAACCGTTAGTGCGTAAGTCTTTTGATCAGCATTGTATTCGCTGCTTACTCGAAGTGTTGGTGTGCCTGCCTGGCTATACCATAAACGGAATTGAGTAAGATCCACACCTGTGGCATCTTCCATTGCACAGACAAAGTCTTCACAAGTTGCAGCCGTACCATCATGACGTTCGAAGTACAGCTTCATGCCTTTTTGGAAACCCTCTTCGCCAAGCAGCGTGTGATACATGCGGATCACTTCGCTTCCCTTTTCATACACGGTTAATGTGTAAAAGTTATTCATCTCAATAACTTTGTCAGGACGAATCGGGTGTGACATTGGGCTTGAATCTTCCGCAAATTGAGGACCACGGATAATACGAACGTTATCGATTCGGTTGTCGGCACGTGAACCAAGATCTGAAGAAAATTCTTGGTCGCGGAATACGGTTAATCCCTCTTTTAAACTCAATTGGAACCAGTCACGGCAAGTGACTCGGTTACCCGTCCAGTTATGAAAATACTCGTGACCGATAACCGCTTCAATGCCAAGGTAATCACGGTCTGTCGCTGTTTGATCATTTGCTAGGACGAACTTAGAGTTAAATATGTTCAGCCCTTTGTTCTCCATCGCACCCATGTTGAAGAAGTCAACGGCAACGATCATGTAGATATCAAGGTCATATTCTAAACCAAAGCGCTCTTCATCCCACTTCATTGAGTTAATGAGTGACGTCATTGCATGGCCTGCTCGATCTAAATTACCTTTATCAACGAAGATTTCTAGATCAACAAGACGTCCCGACATCGTTGTGTATTTGTCGCGTAGAACATCGAAATTGCCAGCAACAAGTGCAAACAAGTAAGCTGGTTTTGGATGTGGGTCTTGCCACTGTACCCAATGACGACCATTTTCTGCATCACCCTCTGCAATACGGTTGCCATTACTCAGCAAAAATGGATACGCTGTTTTGTCTGCAATCACTTTTGTCGTATATTTTGCGAGTACGTCAGGTCTGTCTAGATAATAAGTAATGCGACGGAAGCCCTCCGCTTCACACTGGGTACAGAATGCTCCACCCGATTTGTACAAACCTTCAAGCGCTGTATTCGCTTCAGGATCCATCTTTGTGATGATCTCAAGTTCAAATTCTGCTGGCAGTTCCGCTAAAAGTAGAGAGGTCTCTTTTACTTCATGATGTGACCACTCTTCACCGTTCACTTTTACGGAGCGCAGCTCTAGCCCTTCGCCGTCTAGTTCTAGTTTTGTCGAATCTGCGTTTTGTATAACTTTTGAAACGGCCGTTACGATTGTGTCGTTATCATAAAGATCAAACGTGAGATCAATATCAGTGATAAGGTGTGATGGTGCTTGATAGTCTTTGCGATATTTCGCTTGAGGAGCTTGAGACATGTCCATAAATCCTTGTATATAGAGCCACAAAAATACCAGGACGAGAGGCTCAAACACCTCTTACTGGTATCACGATATAAGCTATTTGTAGGGCTTGTGGTATCAGAATACAAGTCTTTCTACGAAAAAACGGTGCTTTTAGTGCCTTTGCTTTGTCGTTTGTTTAACATTTAATCAACATCAGAATATTTCACTATTAATCATGCACTGCGAATTAATAGACCCAAGTAACCTCAACAAGTTGGTTTTATTGAGATGCCTTGGGTATCGATGAACATGTTATGGCGTGACTCGATTTAGTACGGCGTACATTTCTCCACTCGAATCTTCAATAGTCAATTCGTTTTGCTTCAGTTTATAAGTCGTACCTTGCTCACCATTTTCGTACATGAGAATTAGGTGTTCACCTTCGGTGTAATACACACCTTGTTTCACCGACTCTTCACCTGACTCGTTCGAAATTCGAAACATAAAGACAAAGTCAGGCTGAAGGATGAGATCCATCTGATTAATGTTGTTAGCCAACATCACATCGCCAGCGACATGAGAACTGGACCAAATACCAGCAAGCGCATTTGGTAAACCTTTGACAAAGGTAACCCCATTTAAGTCCAATGTATTATGGTTATTGCGGTATGCGTAGATTTGAGGCGCGTCGGAATCTAGGCCAAGTATGATGGTATCTTCATTGGCATTATAAAGACCTTCCCAGTGGTCTATCGAATAATCTTTTTTCTGGATATCGATAGAAAATGTATAGTCAGAACCAAGATTAAGTTTGATAGCAAGAAAGTCTTCTGTTGAACCCTCTGGATTGGGGTTCATCAAGTACCAATCCCCAATGAGAAACGGCGTATCAAACTGACTCAATTTATCTTCTTTCAAGTCTTCTGCACTTGATACGCTAAAGCAGCAAAAGCTAAGTAAAATCATGAACCATTTCATATTCGGCACCCTTATGCTTTTCTTTTAGCTTAGGCTTTAGATCTCATTTACGCTAAAATTTGATCTATATCACGTAAATTATTGGAGAAAATTAAGCATGGGTTATGCATTCCGATCAGTACTTGACGTTAACTCGGAATGAAAAAGTCTACGGTGCTCAATAAATCGTTGTTAGGAATAATCAATGATGGAAAAGAAAAACGATTTGTCTTTTGTGCATAACGACAAATAAAATATGCCCGTTAAATAAAAAAAGAGTGAGCCATTATGACTCACTCTTTAGGTTTGACCGTTTGTTGCTTTTACTTAAACAACGTAGCAAATATTAACGATTGATCATATCAACCGTGATCGCCACTGACTCATCAAGATAAACATCCGGCGCCTCATAATCTTTAGGAATATCATCTAAAGATTTAAACGCAGGTTTACCCAATGTTGCTTGACGTTCGTTGATGCGCTTCAAACGAAGTGCTTCCGACTTATCTGATTCTTCTTCACGCACTTTTTCGTTTAGAGACAACCAGTTATCGTCTTTTTCTTTGCGGTACTTCTCAATATCTTCTTTGATGAAACGGAATTCCATTTCATTTGCAATACGCTTGTTATGGCGTTCTGTTAAAGAAGCAATCAAAGTATCATTGCTTGGAAACACGTCATATTTTGCTTTATCAATGCTATCCCACGGCAGTGCGTTATCTTCAACACTTTCACCGGTTTCACTGGCTTCAACAGCTGTTGGATAAGCGATATCTGGTGCAACGCCACGATTCTGAGTACTCCCACCGTCAATACGGTAAAACTTCTGAATTGTGTATTGAACATAGCCAAGTTCTTTATCAAAAAGATCATAGATATGATTCAATGAGCGATGCTGTTGAACAGTACCTTTACCAAACGAGTTTTCACCAAGTATGACTGCACGATTGTAGTCTTGCATTGCTGCAGCAAAAATTTCTGATGCTGATGCACTATAACGGTTAATCAGTACCGTTAATGGACCATCATAGCTTACGTTACCATCAGTATCGGCATTAACTTTGATTCGACCATAGCTATCACGGACCTGAACCACTGGCCCTTCTTTAATGAAAAGACCTGTCAATGCCGTTGCTTCGGTAAGCGCGCCACCACCATTGTTTCGTAAATCAACAATGATGCCGTCTACGTTCTTAGTTTTCAGCTCAGATATCAGTTTATCTGTATCTTTGGATAGACCAACATAAAAGCTTGGCACTTCTAATACGCCAATCTTCTTACCGTCTTTTTCAATGATTTCAGATTTAACCGCACGATCTTCCAGACGCACTTTGTCACGAACAATAGTGACAACGTAACTCTTGGCTTCTTTACCCTCAGGCAGGATCTGCAAGTTCACCTTAGTCCCTTTTGGACCTTTAATTAGCTGAACAACATCATCCAAACGCCAACCGATCACATCGACAACATCTTTGCCATCTTGGCCAACACCAATGATGCGATCACCCTCACCCAGTTGTTTACTTTTAGACGCAGGTCCACCAGCAACAAGAGAACGAATAACGGTGTAGTCATCGGTCATTTGAAGTACAGCACCAATGCCTTCAAGAGAAAGGTTCATCTCTGATTGGAATTGTTCTGCGTTTCGAGGAGAAAGATAGCTAGTATGCGGATCCACTTCACGAGCGAAAGCATTCATATATAGCTGGAATGCATCTTCGTTGCGTGTTTGTGTAATGCGCTTCATTGCGTTGTTATAGCGTTTCTCTAACATTTCCTTAATTTCCGGCCACTCTTTGCCAGTTAATTTCAGATTTAGAGCATCGTATTTAACACGTTGACGCCAAAGTTCGTTGATTTCTGCTTCGTCTTTTGGCCAAGCAGCTTCAGAACGATCTAACTCGATCTTGTCATCAGTATCAAACTTGATTTCTTGGTCGAGTAACGTTATCGCATACGCAAAACGATCGAAACGTTTTTGCATTGCAAGGTTATAAACATCAAAGGCAATTTTGTTGTTACCAGCTTTAAGCTGATCGTCCAATTGAATTGACCAGTTGTTAAATGAATTGATGTCATCTTGAGTAAAAATATTTCTATTGTAATCAAGCATCTCTACATAGCGTTCAAAGATCGCTTTAGAAAAGTCATCATTCAGATTGAAATGTTTATAATGAGAGCGGGTAAAACGGGATGTTACGCGTTTGCTGGCTGTTTCATGCTGCACTTCTGGAGCAAGAACCGGCAAATCATCCCTGTCTAATTTGGCTTCGAGAGCCTGAGCTGAAGCTGCTAGCAAAAAGCTAGCAGCAAACAGTGTCACTTTTGAACGGCATTTCATGCGTAGGAGTATCTCCCTTATGCGCGCAAGTGCTCCGCTTTCACAACCATTTGTAGGCCGTTAGCAAGTTGAACACGTACATCTTCCTTATTGATCTCAACAATGGTCGCAGCCATGTTTCCTTTGCCCATGTTCACGTTAACTTCATTGCCAACAGTAATTTCATCAGCATTTAGTGCGCGTGTTTCTACAGGCTTTTCTTGTTTTTGTGCTTTTGGCTTGCTTGGGCGACGAGGCTGTTGCGGTTTCTTAGCCGCTGGTTTTGCTTTTGCCTTGCCTTCTTCGCGAGCTTTTTGAGCTTGCTCTTTACGACGAGCTTGAACCTTAGCTTTGCTCTCAGCCAGTGTTGCTTGAGCGTGTTCAACGTGCTCTTCTTCTAGTGTGCCACATGGGTTGCCATCTAGATCAACACGTTCTGCACCAGCTTTTACACCGTGTAGGTAACGCCATGATGAAGTGTACTGTCTTAACGCTGCACGAAGCTGAGTTTTGCTTACTTTTTCGTCTTCATTTAGACGTTCCGCAAGATCTTGAAAAATACCAATTTTCAGAGGCTTTGCTTCACCTTCTAAAGTAAAGCACTTAGGGAAACATTCAGCAATGTATGCGATAACTTCTTTGCTGTTTTTAACTTTTCAGTCATGAGGGGTCCTGGTTTAAGCGGATTTCCGCGAAGCATTAAGAAAAAATATTCTCGTATTATAGAGACATGCCAAGGAAAAACCACACTCATGGGTGAATTTATGCGTCGTTCGCGTGTGAATTAAGCAGCTTTTCTACTTCTGCCATGAAATGAACCAGGCCTTCTTCGTCAATTTCACTAAAACGACCAATGTTCGGACTATCTATATCTAATACACCAGCAACTTCTCCATTAATAGAAAATGGAATCACAATTTCTGAATTACTCGCAGCATCACAAGCAATATGCCCTCAAACTCATGAACGTCGTATACTCTTTGTACAAGGTTTGTTTCTGTTGCCGTACCACAAACACCCTTGCCCATTGGAATTCGAACACAGGCTGGCTTGCCTTGGAACGGACCGAGAACAAGTTGTTCACCTTTTACCAAGTAAAAACCTGCCCAATTAAGATCTTCTAGTTCCATAAATAACAGTGAGCTTAGGTTGGCTAGGTTTGCAATGTAATCAGACTCAGACTCGATCAATGCGACCGCTTGTTTTGTAAGTCTTTGGTATTGTTCTATGTTCATATTACTTTCCCTTTTGCATATTAAGGCTTCCATTCTCGTAGTATGTAGCTAAAATGCACACCTACTTTATAATAGGAATTATTCTCAATTAAAATGAACCCAATAAACGACACTATTAGCCGTTCTTGGTTGATAACTCAAGTAAAAAAGCACAAGTCAAAGCTGATAATAGCCAACTTGATCGCCCTACTTGCGACCTTGATTAGTGTTCCAATCCCACTTCTTATGCCATTGATGGTCGACGAAGTTCTATTGGACAAACCTGCATCTGGCCTAGCCGCAATGAATGCCGTTCTGCCCGAAACATGGCATACACCGACTGGTTATATCTTTTTTACACTATTTTTAGTTGTGCTCATGCGCGCCGCGAGCCAAGTTCTTAATATTGTTCAAAGCCGTCAATTTACACTCGTATCTAAGACCATCACTTTCGAGATGCGCAGCAAGATGATCGACAAACTTGGTCGCATTAGTATTCGCCAGTACGAAACGAAAGGCAGTGGTGGTATCAATGCTCATCTTATTACCGATATTGAAACGATCGATAAATTCATTGGGTCTACCCTTGCTAAGTTCGTCATAAGTTTTCTTACCGTTACTGGTACCGCCATCATTCTTCTTTGGCTTGATTGGCGCCTTGGCTTATTTATTCTCTTAGTCAACCCTATCGTCATTTACTTCTCACGTAAGTTGGGAAGTATGGTTAAGCACCTTAAACGCAAAGAAAACCACTCGTTTGAGATTTTTCAAAATCGCTTAGTTGAGACGCTCGATGGCATTTATCAACTGCGAGCTGCGAATAAAGAGCGTGAGTTTCTACAACAACTAAAAACGAACGCCGATCAAGTGCGAATCGATGCGGATAAATACGCTTGGCAATCGGAAGCCGCGGGTCGTGTTTCGTTTCTCCTTTTCTTAATTGGCTTTGAGTTATTTCGCGCTGTTGCGATGCTTATGGTGATGTTTAGCGACCTGACCATTGGCCAGATTTTTGCTGTGTTTGGTTACCTTTGGTTTATGCTGTCTCCAGTTCAAGAGCTATTAGGCATTCAATTTTCGTGGTATAGCGCGAAAGCCGCGTTAAAGCGAATTAATGACCTACTAGAGCTAGAAGAAGAACACAGACCGGTATCTAAGGTGAATCCTTTCAAAGAAGATCGAGAAGTTGACGTTCGTATTGAACATGTGGATTTTTCGTACAACAATGAAACGAAAGTGCTAGATAACCTATCGCTGCATATACCTGCGGGTAAAAAAGTCGCCTTAGTCGGTGCTAGTGGCGGTGGCAAATCAACATTGATTCAATTGCTCATCGGCGTTTATCGTCAAAATAGCGGTACCATCCGTTTCAATGATGAGCTAACAGACGATATTAGTTTTGATGTGATAAGGGATAAAATTGCCGTTGTATTACAGCAACCTATACTATTTAACGACACCTTGAGGCATAATCTGACTTTAGGCGGACATTTTGATGAAATGTCATTATGGCGAGCATTAGAAGTTGCTCAGTTGCAAGATGTGATATCACAACTTAGCAACGGCCTTGAGACTCAAATTGGACGAAATGGTATTCGCTTGTCAGGTGGTCAACGTCAAAGACTGGCGATTGCTCGAATGGTGTTAAGCAATCCACAGTTCGTCATTCTGGATGAGGCAACGTCAGCGTTGGATACAGCGACTGAAGCTGCCTTACATAAAGCATTAACTGAATTCTTACGTGGTAGAACGACTTTAATCGTTGCACACCGATTATCTGCCGTTAAACAAGCAGATTTAATCTACGTACTCGAAGACGGAAGAGTGACACAAACAGGTACTCATGGTGAGCTCGTTGAGCAACAAGGCTTATATCAAACGTTATATGGTGGAATTCAATCACACGCATAATCAACGTTCAGAGGGGTCGTTATGACCTCTCTATCTAAACATACTAACCCACCAGCAAAAGTACGCTTGTGTCAGGGTTGCGAACTGCCCGTTGATATCGTTCCTCTTGCTCGTGGCAAGGTGGCGCACTGCCCTCGATGTGGTTACGAGCTCTACCGAGGCGGAAATCCAAGTTTGTCAGGTAACCTAGCAATTGCGATTACCTGCCTGTTACTTTTTATTCCCTCTCATTTTTTTGATTTTATCAGCATTCGGCTATTCGGAGTGATGATACCTGCGACGCTTCCGTCTGGCATGATTGCGCTAATGCAAGAAGGTTTTGTCCTCCTCTCTTTGTTGATTCTCTTTTGTAGCTCTCTTGCGCCTCTGATTGTCTGTGGATCAATTGTTACTGCACATTTTTCTCTTCATCAGCGTTGGTTTAGAGGTTTTCAAGTCTCACTTTGGCTTGCTCAACACCTCAAACATTGGGTCATGATTGATGTATTCCTTATTAGCATCGCCATTTCGTGTTTCAAGCTACAAGATTATTCCGACATTTATGTTGGGCCGGGGTTAATCGGTCTGGTTCTATTGCAAATATCGACCGTTCTGCTTCTTTCTCGAGTAAGTATTCGTCGCTATTGGGAAGCATGGCAAACTGAAACGACCTATACGTTTAAACAGAAAGATGTGCACTGTCATGAATGTCATTTATCGCAGCCAGAAGGTAATAAATGTCGTCGCTGTCATCATGCGCTGTATCACCGTAAGCCACATTCTATCCAAAAAACGTGGGCTTACCTCGCAGCCGCAACCATCGCCATTTTCCCGCTAATCTCGTTCCAATATCAATATTGATTACGAATGGACAAAGACTCGAAGATACGATTTTTTCTGGCGTCGCCGCGTTAGTTAAAAGTGATATGTACGGCATCGCATTTATCATCTTTGTCGCTAGTATTGTCGTGCCTGTGGCTAAAATTCTTGGGTTGGCATACATACTTCTCTGTATTAAGTTCAAGCGTACTGTATTTAAAAGACAGCGAATGATGGCCTACTTCGCAGTTAAATGGATTGGCAAATGGTCAGTGATGGACCTGTTTGTCATTTCAATCATGATGACGTTAGTCGATCGTGGTCAGATTCTCGATTTCACCCCAGGATATGGCGCAGTTGCGTTTGGACTGGTCGTGGTATTCACAATGCTTGCAGCTGATAGCATTGACCCTAGGCTTATCTGGGACCAAGTCCCAAAACAATCTAAAAAAGAGTCAATTAATGAGTGATCAGAAAAGTTCTCAAACTTCATACGTACCGGATGTTCGGAAAAGCAAGGGACTTTCTCCCCTGTGGTTGTTACCGATTCTAACGATGCTGTTAGCAGGTTGGCTAGTGATGAAATCAATCCATGATGCGGGCCAACGAGTTCAGATTTACTTTTCCGACGCGGCAGGCTTAGTCGCAGGTCGAACCACCATTCGTTACCAAGGTCTAGAAGTCGGCATGGTGCGAGACATAAACTTATCTGAAGATCTTACAAGCATTTACGTCGATGCTGACATATACCCAGAAGCGACAAAACTGCTCAATGAAGAAACCCGTTTTTGGCTCGTAAAACCAACCGCAAGTTTAAGCGGGGTGACAGGATTAGATGCGTTAGTTTCCGGTAACTATATCTCGATCAAGCCAGGCGAAAGTGACAAGTTTGAAACTAAGTTTCATGCGTTAGACTCTGCACCGACAGATTTGCACGTAAATCAAGGCTTAAACATTAAGCTAAAAGCCGAGACTTAGGTGGAGTATCCATCGGTTCCCAGATTGTATATAAGAAAATTCCAATTGGTGAAGTCTTTAGTTATCAACTGGATGAAGATGCTAAGTCGATTACCATTCGCGCCAATATTCAAGAGCAGTATCGCCATTTAATTAATGACCGCAGCCGATTTTGGAACGTCAGTGGTATTGGTACAAGCATCGGTTTTGATGGTGTTGACGTTAGATTAGAAAGCATGAGCGCCCTACTCAGCGGAGCCATCGCTGTCGACTCCCCAGATGATGGTGAACCTGTTGACGAAAATTCTCAATTTCGCTTATACAAAGATTTGAAAACCGCTGGTCGTGGTATTCCGATCAAAATAGCATTACCAGATGATAATAAAGTCAGTGGTGAGGGTGCGCCTATCATGTACAGAGGGATAGAGGTTGGCCAAATTACCGATTTGAATCTATCCGAGGGACGAGAAGTCATCTTAGCATCTGCCGCTATTCAACCTGCTTTTAGTGACATGCTCACTTCCGGAACGCGTTTTGTTTTAGAAGAAGCAAAAGTGTCGCTTTACGGCATCGAAAATATCACCAACTTAGTACGCGGCAATTTTTTAACGATTGTTCCAGGTGACGGTGAGCGTTCTCGTCGCTTCACGGCCATTCGTAAAAGTGTTTTCAATCAGCAACAAGAAAAATCCATCATGATTCGTCTTGTATCTGATAATTCATTCGGCTTAGACAGTGGTGCAAATGTACTTTACAAAGGCATTGTCGTAGGTTCGATCATTAAAGTTGGCTTACTTGATTCGAAAAACGCAGAAAAAGCCAAACACGAAGTCTTTATGGATGCTCTCATTGACAATGAATACAAACATCTCATCAAGTCGAATAACCGCTTTTACGTTACAGGAAGTGCATCAGCAGAGCTTACCGAATCAGGGCTGAGTGTCACTGTCCCACCTGCAAAACAATTGCTCAGTGGATCCATCAGTTTTGTCACTCAAGGTTCCGATAGCATCTTAACGCAATATCAATTGTTCCAAAGCAAATCTCTGGCAGAGTTAGCGCAGTACAACCAAACTGGTTCAAAAGTTCTGAGTTTGTTTGCTTCTGAGTTACCGCCAATTTCTAAAGGTAGTCCGCTCCTATATCGTAACCACCCTGTCGGAAGCGTGTCTGATTTTAGATTGGTTGACGGTGGCGTCATTGTGAATGCCACGATAGAAAATCGCTATGCCCATTTAATTACCGCGCAGACCGTATTTTGGAATCGCTCTGGCGTAGAAATAGACGCGTCCCTAGCAGGCATCAGCGTTAAAGCACAACCACTCAAGTCCCTTATTAAAGGTGGTATTGCTTTCGATTCTATTCCTGGTATTGAGAACAAGACAGGTGAGCGTTGGAAACTCTATCAAGACCACAAGCAAGCACGAAAATATGGCCGTGTCATTTCTTTAGAGACTGATGGCACCCAAGAAGTCACACAAGGTATGCCGATAAAATATCAGGGCGTAAAAGTGGGTGAAGTGACGCTAGTTGTACCGAACTTCCACCGTGAGATTGTCGATATCACCGCTAGAATTTTGCCAGAATACGTGGATAACATTGCTGTTTCCGGTTCGCATTTTTGGCTAACGGAACCAGAAATTGGCTTAGGCGGCGTGAAGAACTTAGGTGCATTAGTGGCAAAATCAATCAGCGTTGAGCCAGGTAAAGGCGATGCGAAATTTAAGTTCTCTTTGGCAAAACACCAACAGAATGAACAAGGCATTTCTTTCACTTTGCAAAGCGAACAACGTGGTTCAGTCCAAGTAGGCACCCCTATCTTGTATCGTCAAATTGAAGTCGGCCAAGTCACGGATGTTCGCCTTGGTGAGTTTGCAGACCGAGTGATGACTCGTATCGAAATTCAACCAAAATACGCTTATCTGGTTCGCCAAAATAGCGTGTTTTGGAATGTGTCCGGTGTGGATGTGTCTATCGGTATTACTGGAGCAAACATTAAAGCTGGCACGATTGATAGCCTTGTTCGCGGCGGTATCGCATTTTCTACGCCAGAGCAACAAAACATTGCGCCAGTGGCCAAAAGCGGACATTCGTTTTACTTGAATCCACAAGCAGAGGAAAGCTGGGTTAAGTGGCATACCGCCATTCCAAAGCCTTAATATCTTATGCTTACTTAGTATCGTGTGCTTACTTAATGCCTTATGCTTATGAGCCTACCTACCGATCTCATGTTTCGGCTTAGTCGCTCTATCGTTAAGCGAGTCAAATAGCTAAGAATAAATGTCAAAGAGTAGCCATCGCTGCTCTTTTTATTATCCAGCCCTGAGCAAGTATTCGTTTCTGGCCCGCTTTCGTATATTATTTGCCTCAAATTCTGCAATCGAGATTCCACTTTGCATCCGAACGTTTACATCCCAGAAGCTTTTCTGGAAAAAATCCGAACTATTCTTCCTGCTCACCTCAACATGGATGACTTTGTTGCGTCATGCCAAAAACCATTACGTAAAAGTATTCGTGTCAACACACTCAAAATCAGCGTTGAAGCATTTTTAGAGCGTGCGGAAGCAAAAGGTTGGAAATTATCACCTGTGCCTTGGTGTGAAACTGGCTTTTGGATCGATGCTGATGAATCAAGCGTCCCATTGGGCAACACCGCTGAACATATGTCTGGCTTATTTTACATCCAAGAAGCCAGTTCGATGATGCCCGTATCTGCATTATTCATGAATGATGAAACTTATGCGGCTGTTCTAGACACTGCAGCCGCTCCCGGCTCAAAGACGACTCAGATCGCAGCGCTAATGAATAACGAAGGCGTTTTGGTCGCGAATGAATACGCTGCGAGTCGTGTAAAAGTACTTCACGCGAACATCGAGCGTTGCGGCGTACGTAATGCTGCACTAAGTAACTTCGATGGTCGCGTATTTGGTGGCTGGCTACCAGAACAATTTGACGCGGTATTACTCGATGCGCCATGTTCAGGCGAAGGTACCGTTCGTAAAGATGAAGATGCAATGAAGAACTGGACACAATCGTCAGTAATTGAAATTGCAGAGACGCAGAAAGATCTGATTGAAAGTGCTTTCCATGCTCTGAAACCAGGCGGCGTAATGGTTTATTCCACCTGTACGTTGAGCACCGAAGAGAACCAACAAGTTTGCCATCATCTAAAAGAGACATTTGGGGACGCGGTTGAATTTGAAAGTTTAGAAAGTTTGTTTGAAAATGCAAACGCGGCACTGACTGACGAAGGCTTTTTGCATATTTTCCCTCAAGTATATGATTGTGAGGGATTCTTTGTTGCGCGCATTCGTAAGCTATCAGCGGTCGAAGCGCCGAAAGTGAAAAAGCGAATGGGTAAATTTCCTTTCGTGAAAGCATCAGCTAAAGAATCCGTAGATATCGAAAAGCAACTTCATACTGCGTTGGATATTGAACTCCCAAGCGATAGCACTGTTTGGATTCGTGATAAAGATGTGTGGTTATTCCCTAACGCTTTAGAAGCCATGATTGGTGAGCTGCGTTTTTCTCGTATGGGAATCAAAATCGCAGAAGCTCATAAAAACGGTTATCGCTGGCAACACCAAGTTGCGACTGCCCTAGCGACTGGGACAGAGAAAAATACGATTGAACTGACGATCGAAGAAGCTCGCGAATGGTACATGGGCCGAGACGTTCGCCCACAAAATATACCTGCAGGGGCTCAAACCGGTAAAGGCGAAGTACTGGTTAAGTATGATGGCGCAATCATTGGTCTTGGTAAATGGGTAAGTAACCGCATTAAGAATGGATTGCCAAGAGAGCTCGTTCGCGACAAGAACCTTTTCTAATCCTGACATTCGATTAAACAAAAAAACCATCGCTCTACGATGGTTTTCACTATTCAAATTTGTTAAAACTCAATGTTAATGGGGATAACTAGCTATCTAAGTGCTCTGTACTAAACTGAATGTATCGTTGCTCTGCTTTGGTACATTCTTTAGAAGAGCATTATTGAACAAACCAAGAACATAATTTAACAAACATTGGTTTACAAGTTTAGCGCAGGCTCTTAAGAGCCTATTTCCCCTAGGCCCAAAATAAGGACGAGTTTGGGCCCTTTTTTTCAACGTATCTTCTAATCGTACATTCTAAACTAGGCGATACGAATTCCGTCTTTTTCGATAACGATTTTGCCCTGCTTATACAAGCCACCAATGGTTTTTTTAAACGTACCTTTACTCGTACGAAACGCATCAAAAATCGCTTCCGGTGTTGACTTGTCATTTAGCGGTAAGTAACCGCCTTTCTTTTCAAGCAACTCAAGCACTTTCATCGACAAGTCATCCATCTTCGCCACACCCACTTTTTGAAGTGCTAGGTCGATCTTACCATCTTCACGAATCTGTTTGATGTAACCTTTCAGTTGCTTACCAATGAATAATTTACCGAAAACGTCAGATGGAAAAATCATTCCCCAATGCTTTCCATTCACGATAGCTTTGTAACCAAGTTGGCTGCGCTCTGCAATGATTAAGTCGACCTGCTCATTCACTTCATAGTTTGCAGGTGTTTTATCAAGCCATTTATTGAATTTCGTCGTACCTACAATGCGGCCAGATGCTTTATCTGTGTAGACATAAACCAAAATGTTTTGACCTTCGGTAAAGCGAGCTCGTTGTTCACTAAATGGGATAAGCAGATTTTTGTCGCTAATTCCCCAACTTACGAACGCACCCGTTACGTTGATGCCTTCGATTTTCATTAAGCCCCACTCACCAACTTGGGCAATGGGTTTTTCAGTGGTCGCAACAAGCTGGCTTTCAGAATCGAAGTAAAGAAATACGTCAAGACGATCACCTATTTCGGTACCCTCTGGAACGTGCTTGTTCAGTAGCAGTACCGAACCATAATCCGCACCATCAAGAAAGATGCCAAAATCAGCCTTTTTAATGACTTCTAAGCTGTTAATTTGACCAATTTTAATCATTGAATTTGTCTCTTTTTAAATTTACTGACGATTATACCCAAACTAACAAGAAAATCAGAGAGAAAAGCAAATCTCTCTGCTATGCTGTCGACGATCAACCATTTATCCTAGTGGCCCTTAATTCAGAACAACTACTTAAGTTAGGACAACAACTTAAGTTAAGACAACTTACTGACGCTTTAAGGCTTAGGATGCGTTAGCAATATCAGGAGCTTTTCTTGGTCACCGTCGACAAACAAGACTCAGTCACCCTAAAAATCAGCCACGCCTTGGCGAAGAGTAAAACACTCGATCTTGATATCTATATTTTTGTCCCTGGCGAGCTGGGCTTAAACGCCGATATTATCAGTGAGTCTGAGTTCTATTATACGTCTATTACTCAAAAGCGTTCCTACTACAGTACTGAGGTACTGCTTCCGCTGGTTCACAGCCGATTGGCCAAACGTGGGCGACTGTCAAACCAACAATACCGTGTTAGTTTGAGTTTGTTTGCCTATCAATACGTTATCGCACTGGATAAAGCCGTTGCTGCTCTAAACAAACACGAAAAAGATGACAGTGTCACGGCTGACGAAGTTGACCAGGTTATCGAACTGACACTTGATATTCTCAAACGTCTTCGCCGCTCTATCCCGTATGAAGAAAACTTAAAGCGATACTATGTGAACATCGACAACTACTTGTCTTGGTACACTGAACAGCGCTTTCTGTCTCTTGTCGCTCACCTCCCACGCGAGGGCGACTATGGAACGATCAAAGAGCGCCTGATCACTTTATGCGAAAAAGAACAAGCTCACCGCAAATTAAACAATTACAACTCTGCGAGTATTGTGGAAGACGTCACCCGCCTTTCAAATAAAATGCGATTGCTAAGACGATTGATTGAGCACCCTATCGTATTACGTGAAAAAACCACATCGATGGGGAATAACATCAAGCGAGCAATAAAAGGGATTGCAACCGGATTAGTAATGGTGGTAGTAACCTCCACAGTGATCCTCGCACGTGATTATCTTGGTGAGATCTCGGCATCGTTTATCGTCGCAATGTCATTCATTTATGCGCTACGTGAAATCTTTAAAGATGATCTTCGCGATGCAATGTGGCGTTGGATTCGTAAGGGCAAACCAAAGTGGCGTAAAAAGTACATGGACCCGACCACGAAAAAAGTCGTGGGCCGAAAATTGGAGTGGCTAGACTACAAAACATTGTCCAGCTTACCAGACAGAATCCAGAACATTCGTAAAAAACGAGTTGTGCAGCGTGAAGAACAGATTCTTCATTACCATGCGAAAACCGAAATGGCGACGTCACTCTTTTTAAGTGGCTACGAACAAACTCGCGAAACGTTGAATGTCAGCTTGCGACCAATTATCCGACTGATGGATAAAAGCTCGAACCGCGTATATCGTTTGAATGATGGTCAAGTAAGTAAAGAATCCGTGGAAAAACGTCATCTGCTCAATGTGATTGTCAAAGAGGACAATCACACAGATGAGCCAGTCTACTATCGTTGGAAAGTGGTATTAAACCGTTCGAAAATCGTGTCTATTGAGAAAATCGAACTCACTTAGATCTAAACGATGGAATCTCAAACTAAGCAGCTTCTTTTTGAGCTGCTTTTTTTATTGCCGCCTTTTTAATGGACAGTGTTAACGAGAACTCAGCCATAGGCTCATTCCCATTGATACTTGGACATAGCGCAGTAATTCTTACATCTCGATTCACTCGCTCCCCCGTTTCTAGCGTGAGCTTTAACATTTCGTCGATCACAGGACCGTCATGACAAACAAAATGCACATCCGCTTCAGGCCTTTTTAAGAACTCTGCTTTTACTCCCTTAAACGCCAAAGATATGCGTTCACCTTGATCTTTCGCTTTACTCATCGCCAAAAAACCACCTGCCACATCGGCACCTACTGCTAACGCGCCGAAATACATGCTATTGAGGTGATTCTTCGTTCTTCGACGAAGTGGAATTTTAACTTCTACATGCTTGTCATCAATAGCGAGGATCTTTGGGCGGCATAGCCAAATGAGTGGCACTTTAGAAAATCCGAATAGATTAAGATAAAGATTTGCACGACGAACGGAAGACAACATTTTTGGACTCCTTTCCAAACAAGTCTGACCAGTTAATCAGTAATCGCTTTTGCTGTCAAAGAGATGTTAACAAAAGGTTGATACGAGCAACGTAAAGGCATTGCCAATAGTTACGATGTCACGTAAATTTGCATTTCTTGATTCTTGTCCCTCCAGCATGTTCGTTTTTTTACCTTAACTCAGAACAAATTGGTATAAATTCAAACAACTATGTATTGATGTTGGAATCAATTCCTGTCATTTTTGCATAACTTACACCAATACTAATTAACCTTATTGTATACAATTCGATAGTTACTAGATAAGAATCCCGTGAAACGGTTTATTCCTAAGTGTAATTCCGTTATCTTTACCGCTTCGCAATAGAGAATAAAGCTATAACATGCCTATTAAAACAGATGAATTGAGAACCCAGCCTTTGGGTCCAATGCCGACTCCAGCAGAATTAGGCAGCACACATCCAATCACCGATGATGTCGCTGACCGTATCGCTACATCTCGTCGTCAAATTGAAAATATTTTAACCGGTGAGGATGATCGTATCCTCGCTATCGTTGGTCCATGTTCAGTTCATGACACTGAAGCTGCGATTGACTACGCTACACGCCTTAGCAAAATTCAAGATAAGTACAAAAACGAACTGTTTATTGTTATGCGTACTTACTTTGAAAAACCTCGCACAGTAGTAGGCTGGAAAGGCCTAATTACCGACCCTAACCTAGATGGCTCTTATGCACTTGAAGCTGGTCTTCATAAAGCCCGTAAGCTGCTACTGGATATCAACAAACTTGGTTTGGCAACCGCAACAGAGTTTCTTGATATGATCACAGGTCAATACATTGCTGATCTCATCACTTGGGGGGCAATCGGTGCTCGCACAACCGAGTCTCAAATTCACCGTGAAATGGCGTCTGCGCTATCTTGTCCGGTTGGATTCAAAAACGGGACAAACGGTAACGTGAAAATTGCGATTGACGCTATCCGCGCTTCTCAAGCATCACACTACTTCTACTCTCCGGACAAGAATGGTCGTATGACGGTATACCGTACCAGTGGTAACCCATATGGTCATATCATTCTTCGCGGTGGTGAAAAAGGTCCTAACTTTGATGAAGCATCGGTAAAACAAGCGTGTGATGCACTTGCTGAGTTCGATCTGCCACAACGCCTGATTGTTGACTTCAGCCACGCAAACTGTCAAAAGCAACATCGTAAACAAATTGACGTTGCAAAAGATATTTGTGACCAAATTAAATCTGGCAGTACACAAATTGCTGGTATCATGGCAGAAAGCTTCATTATTGAAGGCAATCAGCCAATGACTGATATTAACAACCTAACTTACGGTCAATCTATTACCGACCCATGTCTAGGTTGGGATGATACTGTGACCATGCTAGATATGCTGGCAGAAGCAGTTAAATCCAGTAAATAATTTCCCTATAACAAGATAATCAAGGAATCTTCATGCCATCGTTTGATATTGTTTCAGAAATCGATAACGTTGAACTACGTAATGCCGTTGATAACGCGAACCGTGAACTATCGACTCGTTTCGATTTCCGCAATGTAAATGCGAGCTTTGAGCTAGTAGAAGAAAACGTAAAACTGTCTGCTGAAGGTGACTTCCAGCTTAAGCAAATGCGTGACATCTTGCGCAGCCATTTGGCAAAACGTAACGTAGACGCAAATGCAATGGACGCTAAAGAACCTGAAGTAACGGGTCGTAACTGGCACCAAAACATTGCATTTCGCCAAGGCATCGATACGCCAACCGCTAAAAAAGTGGTTAAGCTAATCAAAGATGCAAAGCTGAAAGTTCAAGCTTCTATTCAAGGTGACAAAGTACGTGTTACCGGTAAGAAACGTGACGATCTACAAGCGACCATTGCAGCAATCCGAGAAGCAGAAATGGGTATCCCATTCCAGTACAACAACTTCCGTGATTAATCACATACTCCATTTAGCACTTGTTAATTGAAGTAAAGATAGAATGAAAACGCCGACGATGATTTCGTCGGCGTTTTTGTATTTGTCGAGATCCAGTGTCTCGGTTAGATAACCAAATCTTGTCCTTGTAGAAGCGAAAACTCGTTCGTTCCTTGGGGAATAAACACGCAAACACGCAATTTATCTTTTTTTGCTTGCCTCAACATATCAGAAAGCTCTGCCGCACAAGAAAAAGACTCACGCTCTGCATCTCTTCTTACCAATTCCATGACACTGACTTCACATTTTGTCGAAGACAATGCCAGTTCTGCCTGCTGCATATAGCGTACTGCTTTTATAGGCAACATCTCTACATCAGCCCCTACATGAATCCATGTGCAACTACCCTCGCTATCGAGTGGCATTGACATCGCTTGCTGATAAATTACTTCAAGTTCACGATTATCTTTAGCATTTTCAACATCGGGATGGGAAAAGTAGTTCTCCCAAAACTTGCGACGTAAATCGACCGTTGGCAGAGCTTCTTTGATGGAATTGCGTTTAGAATTTGCAAATTCTGCCATTAACCCCATATTTTGCGGAAGAATGGCTTCAAGCTTTTCACGGATATTTCGAATTAAAACCGGAGATGCCCCGCCGCTAGAAATGGCAATTTGGATACGCCCTCGATTAATCATTGATGGCGTAATAAAGTCACAATATGGCTTATCATCGACGACGTTGACTAAAATTCCGAGCGCTTTCGCATCTTTATACACTTGATGGTTGAGGTCAGGATTGTCTGTTGTCGCCCACACTTGGACAAAAGAACTTGTGACAATGTCACTTGAATAGAAACGTTGAATCCAGTGCACTTGCTGCTCTTGTGCTAGCTTCCTTAAAAAATCAACAAGACTTGGCGATACGATGGTAACGTCAGCTCCTGCTTTCAACAAAGCCTCGACTTTACGGCTTGCTACTTCGCCACCGCCGACCACCAATACTGGCTTATCTAGTAAATCTAAAACAGAGGAAAATAACGCATTTCAATCCATGACCACTTCAAATAAATATACCCAAATAACCTTGCTCGCTTGATTCAGCGGAAATGACGACATTGAACGGACAACGCTTGCTTAAGTGTTGTGCTTTTAAGTCACTTGGGTATAACCCTCTCATGCTACCAAAAATAGGGCAAACACTTCATCTTGTTTCATCACCAGAAACAATTTTTGTTCGAATTTTGTCTCTGGAGTCTTTTGCTCAGCTGATGATAGTTTTAATAACAAACGATTGTTCTACGTTTATTCCCTCCTCATTCCCAATTGTGCTGATGCACCAAAACGTTACCTAGTTGCACTATTTACAACCAGTTAACATTTCGTCATCCTAATTTGTAAGGCAATTTGTGATTCTCATCAAAACTCTTTTAAATTATATATTTGAGAATTTTCAAATCCTTTTCTACGCTTATAACTGATTGATTTGCCGATTACCGTCTCTTCAAAATCAATCACGTAGGATAAAACAATAAACGAATTGGACACGTTGCATCAGGCCACTCCTGATTTAACATGGATCATACAGGAAGGATACACATGGCAAACAAACTCACAATTCTTGCTTCCGTCGTAGCGGCATCTACTGCAATGATGAGTACTAGCGCTCAAGCAGCAGACACGACTCTGGACAAAGTCACAAAACAAGGTTTCATTACTTGTGGCGTAAGTACCGGTTTACCTGGCTTTTCAAACCCTAACTCAAAAGGTGAATGGGAAGGCATCGACGTAGAATATTGCCAAGCGCTGGCTTCTGCCGTTCTTGGGGATAAAACGAAAGTTAAATATGTACCCCTAACCGCGAAAGAACGTTTCACTGCACTTCAGTCTGGTGAAATCGATGTGCTTTCACGTAACACCACCTGGACACTTCATCGGGATACTGCTCTTGGTTTGAACTTCGTAGGCGTTAACTACTACGACGGTCAAGGCTTTATGGTGAAGAAAGATCTTGGTATCTCAAGCGCAAAAGAGCTTGATGGTGCCTCCGTATGTGTGCAATCAGGTACAACAACAGAGCTAAACCTAGCCGATTATTTCCGCAACCAAGGCATGGCATACAAACCTGTCGTATTTGATACTGCAGCGCAAACCTCAAAAGGTTTCGATGCAGGCCGTTGTGACGTACTTACTACCGACCAATCAGGTCTATATGCACTTCGCTTAAACCTCAAAGACCCATCTTCAGCTACCGTACTTCCAGAAATTATTTCAAAAGAGCCGCTAGGCCCTGTGGTTCGCCAAGGTGATGACCAATGGTTCAATATCGCTAAATGGACATTGTTTGCCATGGTGAATGCGGAAGAATACGGCATTACATCTAAGAACGCGGATGAAATGTTGAAATCGAAAGATCCAAACATTAAGCGTATTCTTGGTGTAGATGGGCCTAAAGGTAAAGGCTTAGGTATTCGTGATGACTGGGGATACCAAGTCATTAAACAAGTGGGTAACTACGGTGAGAGCTTTGAGCGTACTGTGGGCGAAGGTTCACCACTGAAGATTTCTCGTGGTGTCAATGCCCTATGGAATGCTGGTGGCTTTATGTACGCGCCACCAATCCGCTAATAAAACGATTTTCACTGGGCGGTTTTTTGCCGCCCTTTTTAGTGAGTAAATCTATAAATAGGTTTGAGGTTATCGCTGTATGAAGCCGACAAATAATGCATCGCCAAGTACGATGTCCAAGCCAAGCGGAAATAAAAGCCTGATTTACAATCCTGTCTTTCGCTCCGCTCTTTTCCAGATCATTGCCGTTGCCGCACTGGTATTTTTCTTCTACACAATCGTAAATAATGCTCTTAACAACCTAGAAGCTCGAGGTATCGCCACTGGGTTTGGGTTCCTTGATCAAGAAGCAGGTTTTGGTATTGGCCTAACTCTAATCGAATATGACGAAACGTTTTCTTATGGTAGAACCTTTGTTATTGGTCTGCTTAATACTGCATTGGTTTCAGTGCTTGGTATTATTCTCGCGACCATCATTGGTTTCACAATGGGTATTGCCCGCCTTTCTTCTAACTGGCTAGTTAGCCGACTGGCTGCGGTATACATTGAAACATTTCGTAATATCCCTCTACTTCTACAGATTTTCTTTTGGTACTTTGCTGTTCTTCAAGCGCTACCATCACCGCGTCAAAGTCTTAGCCTTGGTGAGGCGATTTTCCTTAATGTCCGAGGACTATATTTCCCTGCCCCTGTGCTGGAAAGTGGCAGTAGTTTTGTTATAGCAGCGTTTATATTGGGGCTTATTGCAAGCATTTTTATCAGCGTCTGGGCTAGAAACAAACAACGCCTTACTGGTCAACAAACACCAATGGGCAGAATTGTCTTAGGCTTGGTGGTTGTATTGCCACTTATTGTGTATTTCATTGCGGGTATGCCGATTTCTTTGAATTATCCAGAGTTGAAAGGCTTCAATTTCCGTGGCGGGATAAGCATTATTCCTGAGCTTGCGGCGCTTTTATTAGCACTAAGCGTATACACCGCGTCATTTATTGCTGAAATCGTACGCTCTGGTATTAACGCGGTCAGCTATGGGCAAACTGAGGCTGCAATGTCTCTCGGTCTGCCAAGATCGAAAACCCTGAAGCTAGTCGTTATTCCGCAGGCTCTACGTATTATTATTCCACCTC
The DNA here is from genome assembly GCF_003544875.1 of Vibrio alfacsensis. Classification (NCBI taxonomy): domain Bacteria; kingdom Pseudomonadati; phylum Pseudomonadota; class Gammaproteobacteria; order Vibrionales; family Vibrionaceae; genus Vibrio; species Vibrio alfacsensis. Next base: position 1,507,622 of record NZ_CP032093.1, on the reverse strand, counting down.
TTACTAGCCAATACCTAAACCTAACCAAAAACTCATCTCTGGCGATGGCCATTGGTTATCCTGATTTGGTTTCTGTGTTTGCTGGCACGACGCTAAACCAAACCGGGCAAGCGATAGAGATCATTGCAATGACGATGGGCGTTTACTTAACCTTAAGTTTGATTACTTCTGCGTTAATGAACTTGTACAACCGTAAAGTAGCGCTGGTGGAGAGATAATATGAGCACACATCAATTCCAACCAGACCTACCTCCTCCTGCAAATACTGTCGGGGTTATCGGCTGGTTACGTAAAAACCTATTCAATGGGCCTGTCAATTCGATCGTTACACTCGTCTTAGCGTACATCGTCTTTTCTGCTCTTTGGAACATCATGGATTGGGCGTTCATCAATGCCGATTGGATTGGCAGTACACGAGATGACTGTAGCCGAGACGGCGCATGTTGGGTATTCATCAGCGTCCGCTGGGAACAATTCATGTATGGCTTCTATCCAGAATCTGAGCTTTGGCGCCCTCGTCTGTTCTACATCAGCTTGGCTATTTTTACTGCACTGCTTGCGTATGAAAAAACGCCGAAGCGTATCTGGATCTGGCTGTTTTTTGTCAATGTGTACCCTTTTATCATTGCTGCACTCTTATACGGAGGTGTATTCGGTCTTGAAGTGGTCGATACTCACAAATGGGGTGGTCTGCTTGTTACTCTGATCATTGCGCTTGTCGGTATCGTGGTGTCTTTACCAATTGGGGTTGCATTGGCACTTGGTCGACGTTCTGACATGCCGATCATCCGCAGTATCTGTACGGTCTACATTGAAGTATGGCGTGGTGTTCCACTGATCACTGTTCTGTTCATGGCATCTGTCATGCTGCCTCTGTTCTTGGCTGAGGGTTCAGAAACCGACAAGCTCATACGTGCGCTGATCGGTGTGGTCATGTTTAGTGCCGCATATATGGCGGAGGTCGTACGAGGTGGCTTGCAAGCCATTCCAAAAGGTCAATACGAGGCTGCCGATGCTCTGGGTTTAAGTTATTGGAAAAAGATGGGTCTGATTATTTTGCCCCAAGCTCTTAAAATCACGATTCCATCGATAGTAAACACCTTTATCGGCTTATTTAAAGACACTAGCCTTGTATTGATTATCGGCATGTTCGATGTACTAGGCATTGGTCAAGCAGCGAATACCGACCCAGAGTGGTTAGGTTTCGCTACAGAAAGTTATGTATTTGTCGCGTTAGTGTTTTGGGTATTTTGTTTTGGCATGTCGCGTTATTCGATATGGCTTGAGAACAAACTTCATACCGGTCACAAACGATAGCTCATCAAGGTCAAGGACGTATTATGACGCAACAACAAGACTACATGATCCAACTCAAGGACATGAACAAATGGTATGGTGAGTTTCACGTACTAAAAAACATCAATCTCGAAGTGAAGCAAGGTGAGAAAATCGTCATCTGCGGCCCGTCTGGATCGGGTAAATCGACGATGATTAGGTGCATAAATCGCCTAGAAGAGCACCAGGCTGGAAGCATTTATGTTTCAGGCACTGAGCTCACTGAAGATCTAAAAAACATTGAAGCTGTCCGCCGAGAAGTCGGGATGTGTTTCCAGCACTTCAATCTATTCCCTCACCTTACGGTGTTGGAAAACTGTACCTTAGCACCTATTTGGGTTAAGAAAATGCCTAAAGAAGAAGCTGAAGCTGTCGCAATGCAGTATCTGGAACGTGTAAAGATTCCTGATCAAGCAGATAAGTACCCGGGGCAGTTATCAGGTGGCCAACAGCAACGTGTTGCTATTGCTCGATCTCTTTGCATGAGCCCAAAAGTGATGCTGTTTGACGAGCCAACATCCGCACTCGACCCAGAGATGGTACGCGAGGTACTGGATGTTATGGTCGAACTCGCAGAAGAAGGCATGACCATGTTGTGTGTCACGCACGAGATGGGCTTTGCCAAAGAAGTGGCTGATCGAGTCATTTTTATGGATGCAGGTGAAATCATCGAAGAAAATAACCCTATCGATTTCTTTGAGAACCCACAATCTGATCGAACACAGAACTTCTTAGCTCAGATTCTTCACCATTAAAATCGTCCCATTAGTCGTAACGGCAGGGGCAAACGTTAAGCGCTGATTTTTATTTCAGCGCTTTTTCTTTAAGCAATGCTTCTCTAGCCATTGAATAAATAGTAAATCTCAGCGAGCTGATAGTGACCTACTTTGTCTTTTTGTACCAGACTTAATGACAAAGCGGACACAAAACGAGTCTGCGTACATCGCAGCTATGCAAGACGGTAATATTGTGTTACAAGTTGCCACATACATAACACACTATTTCTATTATTATTTTGTTCTAGAGATAGACGTGTCGGGCTTGATTTTTTGAACTTTCGGGCCCATATATGTCTATATATCAAAGATAAGACGGTCCCTTATAGAGGAAGATTATGAACAGTCCTATGTTTTCACGCACTACTACTCAAGAAAGTGCTCTACAAACCAACAAAGTATTGCGTAATACATATGCACTACTTTCAATGACTTTACTATGGTCAGCACTGGTTGCTGGCGTTTCAATGGCATTTAACTTACCACGTCCGGGCATTATCCTAATGTTGGTTGGTTTCTACGGCCTACTGTTCTTGACTGAGAAAAACCGCAACAACAGTATGGGCCTAGTGTTTACGTTCCTATTTACGGGCTTCTTGGGTTACACCATTGGTCCAATCCTGAACATGTACATCGGCGCAGGTATGGGCGATGTGGTTCTTACAGCACTTGGCGGTACTGCACTATCGTTCATGGCAGCTTCTGCTTACGCTCTAACAACTAAGCGTGACCTATCTATGATGGGCGGCCTGATGTTATCTCTATTCGTTGTACTAGTAGTAGGTATGATTGCGAGCATCTTTATCCAATCAACTATCCTACACCTAGCGATGAGTAGCTTGTTTATTGTTTTCTCTACCATGGCTATTTTGATGACCACTCAAGGCATCATCCGTGGCGGCGAAACAAACTACATCTCGGCAACGATTACGCTGTACGTATCAATCTACAACATCTTCATTAGCCTACTAAGCATTCTAGGCATCATGAACGACGACTAATTCGTTAGACGTTAGATTGACTCTCAATTTTAAAGCCCGAAGTTTTTGCTTCGGGTTTTCCTTTCTAGCCCCTCAAAATAAATGGTCACTTAATATTTGACTTAATATGCAAAACCCAAGTGTCCACTCGGGAATTTTTCTAACCAAATGCATGAACTTTCAATTTTGTGAATATTCTCATGTCAGCATCAGTTTGCTATGGCACGACTATGAATCCATCATCTATTGAACACGTGTTGTATGTTTTCGCTTCATTCAGTGACCATAACTGATTCTTTTGTTGAGCAATCCCTTAGCTCTACGCTACCCTATAATCATCAAAGACAATTAAGCGGATAACACATCATGTTCGTTTACAACGGCAAACAAATTGAAACCGACGCTCAAGGCTATCTTCTTGACCACACACAATGGGAAGAAGGTATGATTGAGCTTTTAGCGAAAGAAGAAGAAATTGAGCTTACCGAAGCGCATCTAGAAGTTATTCACTTCGTTCGTGATTTCTATGTGGAGTTCAACACATCACCTGCGGTGAGAATGCTTGTAAAGGCAATGGAAAAGGCTCATGGCCCTGAAAAGGGGAACAGCAAATATCTATTTAAGCTGTTTAAAAAAGGTCCAGCAAAGCAAGCGACAAAACTCGCAGGCCTGCCTAAGCCAGCTAAATGCTTGTAAGATCATAATATTTTAAATCCGCGGAAAGGTTTATAAGAGGCTGACTCTCGAAGCACACTTTCGACCGTTGCTGTCCGCGGACCATCCTCTAGCCATAAAGCAAACTCGGATATTTGATCCGGCGTCCCGCAGGCCATCACTTCAACATCACCACTGTTCAAGTTTTTTGCGTAACCTGTCAGCCCCAACTTAAGCCCTTGGTGTGATGTGTGATAACGAAAACCTACACCTTGAACATGACCTTTTACTATAAACTTCTCACACTTTAGGTTCATCCGAATACCGCTCCCTTTCATTGAGTGATATATTATTTCCGTCTATTTACCCCACTAAGGATAGTGGGTTTTGTATGGTTATAATAATTATGAAAGAAATTCCTTTCCGCTGGATTGATAAATATCTCATCCACTTAAAGATTCAAGAAAAGTTTTATTTGCTTTTCTTTCTACCACTTCTCGCTATCGTCATCCTCACATTTGTTATGAATAGTGCTGCGGATGCCCTCATTACGAACATGTACGCTGAAGAGCTTCAGCTAATGAAAGGCCTTATTGAAGCTGGCAACCTTTCTCAGTCACAAGTAGCAAGTTTAATTGCTGGTTCAAGCACAATTTCTATTGGTTCTGGCCCAGGATCTATCTCTGTCTTAGATGGTTCGTACAGTTTGGTCGCTAATCATGACAAATCGTTGTGGTCAGCCCTTTCGACAATACAAGTGTCAGTGATCTTAGTTAGCCTTGTTCTCGTTGCATTGAGTGTTTATTACATCATGACGTTCATTGGCGGTGCGATGTTCACGATGAACAAAGCCCTTAATACGTTAGCAGATGGCAACCTGACAGAGCGTATGAACTTCTTTCCTGTTCGTGATGAGTTCAGTGAAATCGCGATTACTATCGACAAAGTCGCGGAACGTGAACAAAAGATGGTGCTCTCTATTCAAGAATCGGTTGCGCTTATGCAACAAATCAGTTCCGATCTCAATCAATCCATCAAAGACAGCTCGAACATTTCTAATACACAGCAAGAACACCTAAACTCTCTGGCAAGTGCAACCGAAGAAATGGCATCTACTATTCGTGAAGTTGCTACCCTCGCCCACAACTCTAGTGAACAAACAGAAGACGCTCGCAGTGTTGCTCAATCGGGTCAAATCAAGGTAGAAAATACGCTGGCTTCCATTTCTTCTCTCTCTAGCGAAATTCAATCAGCGTCACAGGCTGTTGAAGAACTTGATGCTAACGCTGCGCAAATCGATGAAGTGGTCACAACCATCAATGGGATTTCAGAGCAAACCAACTTACTGGCGCTTAATGCTGCCATCGAAGCTGCTCGTGCTGGTGAACAAGGTCGTGGATTTGCTGTCGTTGCGGATGAAGTTCGAGCTCTAGCGGGCAGAACCCAGCAAGCAACCGTCGAAATCCAATCTATGATTGAATCATTACAGCGTAACAGCCAATCATTAACTAAGTTGATGGAAGTAACGGTTAATAACGCGAATGATGGTCAAAGCTTAATGACTGAGGTCAATCATGAAATTGGGTCTTTAGCTGATAAGAACCTGAGTATCTCAGACAGCAGTATCCAAATTGCAACCGCAGCCGAAGAACAAGGAGTTGTGGCTGACAATATTGCTTCTAGCGTTGAAGAGATCCGAGTGCAAGCAAACAACGTGTGCACCATGATTTCCAACACCTCACAAAATGTAGAGCAGCTACGTCAACAAAGTGATGCGATGGAATCCTTACTCATAGGATTAAGAGCATAACTGAACAACTATTGTATAGGGTCACTTCGGTGGCCCTTTTTTTTCCTGTACTTTTTCCCCTATACTCCTTTGCCCGCATCGTATTTTATTGATTGTTTACACTTATTGCTTTTACCAACAACATCCCGGACAATACGACCCTTTCTTGATTCAATAAGAGCTAAAGATATGACAGCTGCTATCTATTTGGTAAAAGGTCGTGAGAAATCGGTTAAGCGCAAGCATCCTTGGATTTTCTCTCGCGGTATCAGTAAAGTTGAAGGCGAACCCGCTATTGGTGAAACCGTTGATGTATTCGCTCACGACGGAAAATGGCTAGCAAAAGCAGCATATTCTCCAGCATCTCAAATCCGCGCTCGCATCTGGAGCTTCAATAAAGAAGACATTAACAAAGCGTTCTTCACTAAGCGCTTCAAAGATGCACAACTGCTTCGCGAAGATATTATCGAGCGTGACGGTTTAACTGGCTATCGACTAATCGCGGCAGAGTCTGATGGTTTGCCAGGCGTTACTATCGACCGCTACCAAAACTATTTCGTTTGCCAACTGCTTAGCGCTGGTGCGGAATATAACAAAACGGCGATTGTTGATGCGCTGGTTGAATGCTTCCCAGAGTGTCATGTTTACGAGCGTTCTGACGTCGCGGTACGTAAGAAAGAGGGCTTGAAAGAAGTCACGGGTGTACTTCATGGTGAAGAGCCACCAAAATCTGTCGTCATTGAAGAGAACGGCGTCAAAATTAGCGTGGACATTGTTGGCGGCCATAAAACAGGTTTTTACCTAGACCAACGCGATAGCCGTCAGCAAGCAATGAAGTACGTTAAAGATAAAGAGGTTCTCAACTGCTTCTCTTACACCGGTGGTTTTGGACTGTACTCACTTAAAGGTGGCGCTAAACGCGTTATCAATGCCGATGTTTCACAACCAGCATTAGATACTGCTAAGTTTAACGCGGAATTAAACGAGTTTGATATTTCAAAAAAACGTGCTGTGTTCCTAAACGCAGATGTATTCAAACTGCTACGTGAATACCGCGATCAAGGGACTCAATTTGATGTCGTGATCATGGACCCACCAAAGTTTGTTTCAAGCAAGAGCAATCTCACTTCTGGTGCAAATGGCTACAAAGATATCAATATGCTCGCCATGCAAATTCTTAAACCAGGTGGAACACTGCTTACTTATTCTTGTTCTGGCTTAATGACATCCGATCTATTCCAGAAAATCATCGCTGATGCGGCATTGGATTCAGGCCGCCAAGTGAAGTTTGTAGAGCGCTTTGAGCAAGCCGCTGATCACCCAACAGACAGTGCTTACCCAGAGGGTTTCTACCTAAAAGGCTTTGCTTGTAAGGTGCTTTGATCACCGTCTAAAGCAAAACGCTGTCGTGCCTATCAATTACGACAAATAACCTCATACTAAAAAAGGGCCTTTCGGCCCTTTTTGTTTAGCTATTGAATGTGTCTTGCACTTTCAGCAGATCGTTAAGAATTGAATCAGATACGTTTCCATCAGAAATATGCTCACTAAATTGCGAAGCCGCATTCTCTAACACTATTGATTGACTCTCATCTCCGTCTGATATGGTGACCTTCAGATCGTCGCTCCCTTCAAGCGTTACGCTAAGTACATCATCCATACTCCTATCATCGTATGAATCGAGTAATTCACTCAGATCAAGCGTATCTTCACCAAAGGTGAAATCCTTAACAATATCCATTTCTCCATCTCGGATACCATCACCTTGATCAACAAACTTGAAGATGTCATCACCGTCGCCGCCGACGAGGATATCATTCCCAGAACCACCAATTAAGAAATCTGAGCCATCTCCTCCATCAATATGATCGTCTCCAGTTCCGCCACGAAGCACATCAAGCCCTTTGCCACCGTAGATAGTATCGTTACCCGACCCACCAAAAATGGCATCCGAGCCTTCTTCACCGAAGATAATATCGTTTCCACCACCTGCATGGGCGATATCAAGGTTAGCAGTACTGATTGACCCTGCGATCCCATCTGCCTTGTGGAAGACCAGATCCGAGTTTTCCTCAAACTCAGTCATCGTGTCATTAGTCAGGTCATCGTCTCTAAAGTGATCATCTGTGGCTTCCAAGTGCATACCGTCTGCACCCGAAGAGAAACTGTCTATAAGTTCACGCTGAACAGCTGTAAGGTTCTCTTCTTGATTTTGATGTTCATCAAGAGAAGTATGACTTCGACCAAGGTAAATCGTATCATCGCCAGAGCCAAGGTAAACGGTATCGCCACCTTCACCTACATCAACAAATAGACCTTCTTTATGCCCTTCTAGTGGCTTATTACTTATCCCTGGATGGATGCCAGAAGCACTCCAAAGCACTTGCTCACTAGCATGTCCATAATGATTCACACGAACATGATCAATCGCCTCTGGATTAGAGGATATCGTGATATTGTCACTCGATAAAGTAACCGTTGCACTGTCACTTTCTAAGCCTTGTGAATCCACTGCTTTATAATCGAATGAATCAACAATATCAGTTACATTACTGATTTCATCGACCTGGACACCTTGAAGCACATAGCCAGCACTGCCATTCTTAGCATCAAGTACAAAACGAACCTCATCGAAAGCAATATCACTATCTAGCGTGGCAATACCTTCTTTATTGTGTCCGCCTTCTATTTCGGTGATGACTAAGTCTTCGGAGCCAACCAACTTTCCATCTTTAAAGTACAATGCAGTCAATGTAGGTTTGTTTTGGTCATTACCACTATTAAACAGCCCATTAATACTACCCAATGACACCGTGGCTGTATTCACATCGACAGACTCAAACTTAACCGCGATATACTCATCTGAACTAATTTCGTCACCGTTGTCACTTGAGTTCCCGTTACCTGACGTTTTAACGCTCAGCCCTTTCTCGCCCGCAGCCTGATCATAAAGCAGCTTGCCTGTTTGATTGAACTGATACTCATTACCGTGTTTGGTAACGGTACCGCCAGACACACTGAAAAGACCATCAACGGTAAACTGAGAGTCACCTAACACACTTGGATCGAGGTTCTCGGCAACCATTGAGCTATTTTGACTAATAAGATCAGGATTAACCGTGTAGTGAATGTGCGTGTCTTCCGTTATTACATCACCTACAGAGAGATCCGTTCTAATTCCATCGTCATTGATGTAATAGATATCACCAAATAACGGTTCGGACTCAATAACAAGATTAATGTCTTGAGTAGGGTCTTGGTCATCTTCTTTATCAGACACTAACTCTGTAAAGATAACCTCCTTGCTCCCACCAATGGTATCGAGATTCACAGACTTCGCTTCTGGAGGTGTGTTATTGATTACTTTATCATTGTCTAAGATGTTGCCTGTGCTTTCTTTTCCACCTACTGAAATCGTGTAATTCTCAGACGATTCATCCATTATGTCATCAACAGTCGGAACGATAATTTCAAACGATTCAACGCCAGGAGGGACGAACAATAAGCCAGTGTTAGCGTTATAGGTAACCCCGTTGGTAAATTGCAATTCTCCCAACTTCACATCGGCACTTGAAGCCGCATCTAATTCACCTGCGTTGGTTCCAAAGTCTACTTCTAGGTGCTGACCAAGCTGTGACTCAGCGGATAGATTTACCACAAAAGTGAGAGACTCTCCCTCTTCAACCTCAGTTCCTAAAGTGTTAACACTACTTACTGAGACTAAATCGACATCAGGGTTAACAATTACATTAATTGTTGCCGTATCGCTTGCTCCATTACCATCGGTAATCGTGTAAGTAAACGAGGTTTCGCCATGGAAGCTGTCCACAAAATCAAATACAACTTCATCACCCTCTACACGAACGTTGTGCTCACCGAACTCGTTAAATGCAGTGATAGTTAGAGCGTCACCATCTATATCGACATCATTGGCTAGAATTTCTGAAATCGGGATACGAATCTCACCCTCACTCTGATTAACCGCGTACGCCCCCGTTCCTGTGGCCTCGAAACCCGTTAAGAAATAATCAGAAGAGTCATTATCAGAACCTTCAAATTTGTCAGGGTGTGAAGTGAATTCAGTCGCTTCAAAAACAATCGAGTCGAATGCAACGCCATCTAAATCAACAGAGAATTGACCATCTTTTCCTGACTCTAAACTAAACACACCACTTTGAACTGGCTTACCGTCTAAGTATGCTGTCCACATACCCTGCTCATGATTTCCAGTACCGCCCTCATTCGCATATAGACTCGCAACGGCAAATGAAAAGCTAGTCGCTGGTTTAGGCAATGTAATTTCGAGCTTCTCTGACTGCCCGGTCTCACGGTCATATTGAAGTTGTTCGCCTGGCCCAGTGCTAATATCGCCATCAACACCAAGTTTATGACCATCCGTTGTTTCAATATCACGCTCTATATCTTCGCTACGATCACCTAAGTTACCAATAAAGGCTTTTATCTCGACACCATCAGCCTGCCAGTTTTGATTGTCAGCGAAAGAACCGAGTTGAACGGTGTATCCTTGAGGATCATCAACTGCGTCTGGGGCATTGTTTATCGTAACGGTAGATTCGTCGCTGTAATTACCATGAGAATCAACCGCTCGATAGTCGAATGAATCATCAGAACGCGTATCAATATAGCGTAGTTCCCAGTTACCATTACCCTCTGTCGATAATTCAACAGACTCTATCATCGCCCCATTAGGTAGCGCGAACTGTTCAGATGGAATCACGATTTCATGGAATAAGTCGGAATTTCCTTTGGTTTCTTTCTGATACTCGAAAGGCGTCGTTTGACGATTTCCATTGACATCAAGCCATGTCACATTAATCGTGACTTTTGATTCGTTACTGGAACCGTTATTGAGTCGATCATCTAAACCTTTTTCAAAATAACCACCTAAACCATCTAGCCCAAGGATGATGCTATCTGCAGAGCGACTTTCAAAGTCGATGGTAATTGATTCACGTTCTTCAATACCGTTTCCTTTGCCGACGCCCACACCATAGCCAACATGATTCGCATTAGAATTATACTGGATCAGGTCGTCGTTTCCTTTACCCTCTTTATCAGCAGTAATAGTGATGACGTCACCATCAGCCAGAGTCAATTTACGCACCGACGGATCATCCGTAGCTTCACCCCAGTTGTAGAAATCTGTTTTCGATGGTGAATCGTCATCGACATCTTGTTCATCTCTAACACCAAGTAGGAAACCTTCTGCGTGTTCATCACGGGTGTATTCAATCAGATTTGGATTTTCAAATACCGTACCCTCTTGGAGAACATTTCCTTGATCATCAAACACGGCTAGATCATCGACGGTAATCTCAACACCATCATAAGTCAGTGTTCCATTGTCTGGTAATTCGGTAATGACTACGCCAACTTGCGTGTCTGGTTGCGAGTCATCAAACTCGTCAGAGATATGGTCTGAGCCATCCCCTTCAATAGATCCTTTGCCATCATCAAAAATGACTTTTGACGTACCAGACTCACCGATGTTGATTGAGAAGTCTTCAGAGTTAGGTTTATCGTCTTCATAATCCTGGATCGTCGCTTCAGCTTGATCCGAACCATTCACGGTCACGCCGTTAGATTCCGTCACCACCAACCCGAAGGTTTCATCGCCCTCATAAACGCTATCTTGTGTGGTAGGAATGGTCACGGTAATGTCCGTCACGCCCGCTGGGATCGTCACGTTACCGTTACTGTCTACGGTTAAAGTTTGAGTTTGCTTGTCTCCATCCAAATACGTCACGACCATGTCGCCGATGTCACCCGCTTCTGCGGTGTAACCGCCTGTCGTCGGTGCCAGATTCACCACCACCGGCGCTTCGGTTTCATTCGAGAGCGACACCGTGAACACGGCATTGTCGCCTTCGTTAACGTTATCCTTACCCGTTACCGACAGCGTAGGTTTGTCATTATCTGGTCCCGTTGGGCCGTCAGGATCCACACTGCCATCATCAACAATGTTTGTTGAAGCACTGTCAGACTTATTGCTCGTAACACCATTTACGTCCGTAACGATAAGTTCAAATTGTTCCGAACCTTCATAGACACTGTCGTCAGCTGTACCAACCTCGACAAAAATTTCGGTTACAAATGGCGGAACTGTCACTTTTCCATCTATTACCGTCAGCGCGATTTCCTTATCATCCGCATCTATATAAAATGCAGTAATGCTACCGCTCAGATCATCAATCTCGGCAGTATTCTCATCGCCAGATACTGTCGTCACGAGTGACAATACGGTTTCTTGCGAAGATGGATTCGACAATGAAACGCTAAACGTCGCTTCTGAGCCTTCCGATACATCCCCTTTTGAGGAAACAGATAACTCAGCCACGTCTGTGTTTTTAATAGTGCCAGTACCTTCGACGCCACCAACTACTATTGAATAACTTTCATCTAATTCATGTACACCATCTTTCACTGTTGGTACTAAAACAGTAAAGTCTTTCACTCCTACCGGAATGATAATATTATCGGTTGCTTCATCGTACTTAACGCCATTGGTAAACACCAACTCAGACAGAACTACATCATTTTCATCAGCTAAATCACCAGATAAACCAAAGTCGATATCAAGGAGAGTTTCTTCTAATGCACTAGCATCTAGAGTGACTTTAAACGCTAGATCTTCGCCTTCCATCACCTCATTCGATAGCAGTTCAACCGACTCTACAACCGCAGGGGTTGGGGCCGGGTTGACAATAACATTCACTGTCGCACTATCGTATCCACCTTTATCATCGGTGATCTGGTATTGGAAGTTTGTCGAACCAACGAAGTCATCATCTAGATCGAAGTAAACTACGCCATCTTTGATGTAGGCCTCACCTTCCGTTTCACCATACACATAGGTGATTCGGATGCTATCACCGTCAATATCAGAATCGTTTGCCAATAGTTCTGAAACTGGGATTTCTAGTACACCACCTTGATTGACTGCATAGGCACCTTCACTTGAAGCTTGGAAGCCTGTAACAAAGTAATCAGAGGAATCGCTGCCTTTTGCTGGGACATCAACAAAATCGGTCGCTTCAAAGACAATCTTATCGAAGGCGATTGGGGTCCCATCTTCATTGGTTAATTCAACCTTATATTCGCCTCTGTGGTTTCCATCATTGGCCACAAAGGTATCACTCGCCACTGCGACGCCGTTTAGGTAAGCCACCCATTTACCTTGTTCGTGGTTTCCTGCACTATCCCCTTCATCTTTATATAAATTTGAAACTGTAAAGCTGAACTCTGTAGCAGGTTTATCAAGGTCAATAATGAATTGCTCTGACTCACCCGTTTCACGATTAAATTGGATTTGCTCGGCATCACCACCATTTTCGTGACCAGACACACCGCGTTTATCACCATCTTCGGTAATGTCTCTTTTTTCACCTGCATAACTAGCACTAATTTGAGCATCTTCGGAGCTCCAAGAACCCTCATTGAATGAGCCTAGCTTAACCTCAAAGCCAACCGGATCGTTAACCGCATCTGGCGCGTCGTTGACTGCGGTTACGCTTGGGTCGGCACTCGCTGGTTCCCCATCCACTTTTCCATCGTTTGGTGTCAAACTGAACTCAGGCAGCTCTTGCCCTGAGTTGACTAATGCAGCTCCGGCCTCGGTCAACACCACCGTGTCGCCCTCAATACGGTAGTTCACCGTGTCACTCAGTGTCACGCTCACTGGATCGCCGTCTTCATCGAACGTCTCAAACTTAGCCACTAGGCTGCCGTCTGCTGCGCCACTGTCTTCAACAAAGTTCTCCACCTGAGTGATGGTCACTTCTGGCGCGTCGTTGACTGCGGTTACGCTCGGGTCGGCACTCGCTGGTTCCCCATCCACTTTTCCGTCGTTTGGTGTCAAACTGAACGCTGGCAGCTCTTGCCCTGAGTTGACTAATGCAGCTCCGGCCTCGGTCAACACCACCGTGTCGCCCTCAATACGGTAGTTCACCGTGTCACTCAGTGTCACGCTCACTGGATCGCCGTCTTCATCGAACGTCTCAAACTTAGCCACTAGGCTGCCGTCTGCTGCGCCACTGTCTTCAACAAAGTTCTCCACCTGAGTGATGGTCACTTCTGGCGCGTCGTTGACTGCGGTTACGCTCGGGTCGGCACTCGCTGGTTCGCCATCCACTTTTCCATCGTTTGGTGTCAAGCTAAACGCTGGCAGCTCTTGCCCTGAGTTGACTAATGCAGCTCCGGCCTCGGTCAACACCACCGTGTCGCCCTCAATACGGTAGTTCACCGTGTCACTCAGTGTCACGCTCACTGGATCGCCGTCTTCATCGAACGTCTCAAACTTAGCCACTAGGCTGCCGTCTGCTGCGCCACTGTCTTCAACAAAGTTCTCCACCTGAGTGATGGTCACTTCTGGCGCGTCGTTGACTGCGGTTACGCTCAGGTCGGCACTCGCTGGTTCCCCATCCACTTTTCCGTCGTTTGGTGTCAAACTGAACGCTGGCAGCTCTTGCCCTGAGTTGACTAATGCAGCTCCGGCCTCGGTCAACACCACCGTGTCGCCCTCAATACGGTAGTTCACCGTGTCACTCAGTGTCACGCTCACTGGATCGCCGTCTTCATCGAACGTCTCAAACTTAGCCACTAGGCTGCCGTCTGCTGCGTCACTGTCTTCAACAAAGTTCTCCACCTGAGTGATGGTCACTTCTGGCGCGTCGTTGACTGCGGTTACGCTCGGGTCGGCACTCGCTGGTTCCCCATCCACTTGACCGTCGTTTGGTGTCAAGCTAAACGCTGGCAGCTCTTGCCCTGAGTTGACTAATGCAGCTCCGGCCTCGGTCAACACCACCGTGTCGCCCTCAATACGGTAGTTCACCGTGTCACTCAGTGTCACGCTCACTGGATCGCCGTCTTCATCGAACGTCTCAAACTTAGCCACTAGGCTGCCGTCTGCTGCGTCACTGTCTTCAACAAAGTTCTCCACCTGAGTGATGGTCACTTCTGGCGCGTCGTTGACTGCGGTTACGCTCGGGTCGGCACTCGCTGGTTCCCCATCCACTTTTCCATCGTTTGGTGTCAAACTGAACTCAGGCAGCTCTTGCCCTGAGTTGACTAATGCAGCTCCGGCCTCGGTCAACACCACCGTGTCGCCCTCAATACGGTAGTTCACCGTGTCACTCAGTGTCACGCTCACTGGATCGCCGTCTTCATCAAACGTCTCAAACTTAGCCACTAGGCTGCCGTCTGCTGCGTCACTGTCTTCAACAAAGTTCTCCACCTGAGTGATGGTCACTTCTGGCGCGTCGTTGACTGCGGTTACGCTCGGGTCGGCACTCGCTGGTTCCCCATCCACTTTTCCATCGTTTGGTGTCAAACTGAACGCTGGCAGCTCTTGCCCTGAGTTGACTAATGCAGCTCCGGCCTCGGTCAACACCACCGTGTCGCCCTCAATACGGTAGTTCACCGTGTCACTCAGTGTCACGCTCACTGGATCGCCGTCTTCATCAAACGTCTCAAACTTAGCCACTAGGCTGCCGTCTGCTGCGTCACTGTCTTCAACAAAGTTCTCCACCTGAGTGATGGTCACTTCTGGCGCGTCGTTGACTGCGGTTACGCTCGGGTCGGCACTCGCTGGTTCCCCATCCACTTTTCCATCGTTTGGTGTCAAACTGAACGCTGGCAGCTCTTGCCCTGAGTTGACTAATGCAGCTCCGGCCTCGGTCAGCACCACCGTGTCGCCCTCAATACGGTAGTTCACCGTGTCACTCAGTGTCACGCTCACTGGATCGCCGTCTTCATCGAACGTCTCAAACTTAGCCACTAGGCTGCCGTCTGCTGCGTCACTGTCTTCAACAAAGTTCTCCACCTGAGTGATGGTCACTTCTGGCGCGTCGTTGACTGCGGTTACGCTCGGGTCGGCACTCGCTGGTTCCCCATCCACTTTTCCATCGTTTGGTGTCAAGCTAAACGCTGGCAGCTCTTGCCCTGAGTTGACTAATGCAGCTCCGGCCTCGGTCAACACCACCGTGTCGCCCTCAATACGGTAGTTCACCGTGTCACTCAGTGTCACGCTCACTGGATCGCCGTCTTCATCGAACGTCTCAAACTTAGCCACTAGGCTGCCGTCTGCTGCGCCACTGTCTTCAACAAAGTTCTCCACCTGAGTGATGGTCACTTCTGGCGCGTCGTTGACTGCGGTTACGCTTGGGTCGGCACTCGCTGGTTCGCCATCCACTTGACCGTCGTTTGGTGTCAAGCTAAACGCTGGCAGCTCTTGCCCTGAGTTGACTAATGCAGCTCCGGCCTCGGTCAACACCACCGTGTCGCCCTCAATACGGTAGTTCACCGTGTCACTCAGTGTCACGCTCACTGGATCGCCGTCTTCATCGAACGTCTCAAACTTAGCCACTAGGCTGCCGTCTGCTGCGTCACTGTCTTCAACAAAGTTCTCCACCTGAGTGATGGTCACTTCTGGCGCGTCGTTGACTGCGGTTACGCTCAGGTCGGCACTCGCTGGTTCCCCATCCACTTTTCCATCGTTTGGTGTCAAGCTAAACGCTGGCAGCTCTTGCCCTGAGTTGACTAATGCAGCTCCGGCCTCGGTCAACACCACCGTGTCGCCCTCAATACGGTAGTTCACCGTGTCACTCAGTGTCACGCTCACTGGATCGCCGTCTTCATCGAACGTCTCAAACTTAGCCACTAGGCTGCCGTCTGCTGCGCCACTGTCTTCAACAAAGTTCTCCACCTGGTGATGGTCACTTCTGGCGCGTCGTTGACTGCGGTTACGCTCGGGTCGGCACTCGCTGGTTCGCCATCCACTTGACCGTCGTTTGGTGTCAAGCTAAACGCTGGCAGCTCTTGCCCTGAGTTGACTAATGCAGCTCCGGCCTCGGTCAACACCACCGTGTCGCCCTCAATACGGTAGTTCACCGTGTCACTCAGTGTCACGCTCACTGGATCGCCGTCTTCATCGAACGTCTCAAACTTAGCCACTAGGCTGCCATCTGCTGCGTCACTGTCTTCAACAAAGTTCTCCACCTGAGTGATGGTCACTTCTGGCGCGTCGTTGACTGCGGTTACGCTTGGGTCGGCACTCGCTGGTTCGCCATCCACTTTCCATCGTTTGGTGTCAAGCTAAACGCTGGCAGCTCTTGCCCTGAGTTGACTAATGCAGCTCCGGCCTCGGTCAACACCACCGTGTCGCCCTCAATACGGTAGTTCACCGTGTCACTCAGTGTCACGCTCACTGGATCGCCGTCTTCATCGAACGTCTCAAACTTAGCCACTAGGCTGCCGTCTGCTGCGCCACTGTCTTCAACAAAGTTCTCCACCTGAGTGATGGTCACTTCTGGCGCGTCGTTGACTGCGGTTACGCTTGGGTCGGCACTCGCTGGTTCGCCATCCACTTTTCCATCGTTTGGTGTCAAGCTAAACGCTGGCAGCTCTTGCCCTGAGTTGACTAATGCAGCTCCGGCCTCAGTCAACACCACCGTGTCGCCCTCAATACGGTAGTTCACCGTGTCACTCAGTGTCACGCTCACTGGATCGCCGTCTTCATCGAACGTCTCAAACTTAGCCACTAGGCTGCCGTCTGCTGCGCCACTGTCTTCAACAAAGTTCTCCACCTGAGTGATGGTCACTTCTGGCGCGTCGTTGACTGCGGTTACGCTTGGGTCGGCACTCGCTGGTTCGCCATCCACTTTTCCATCGTTTGGTGTCAAGCTAAACGCTGGCAGCTCTTGCCCTGAGTTGACTAATGCAGCTCCGGCCTCGGTCAACACCACCGTGTCGCCCTCAATACGGTAGTTCACCGTGTCACTCAGTGTCACGCTCACTGGATCGCCGTCTTCATCAAACGTCTCAAACTTAGCCACTAGGCTGCCGTCTGCTGCGCCACTGTCTTCAACAAAGTTCTCCACCTGGTGATGGTCACTTCTGGCGCGTCGTTGACTGCGGTTACGCTCGGGTCGGCACTCGCTGGTTCCCCATCCACTTTTCCATCGTTTGGTGTCAGAGCTAAACGCTGGCAGCTCTTGCCCTGAGTTGACTAATGCAGCTCCGGCCTCGGTCAACACCACCGTGTCGCCCTCAATACGGTAGTTCACCGTGTCACTCAGTGTCACGCTCACTGGATCGCCGTCTTCATCAAACGTCTCAAACTTAGCCACTAGGCTGCCGTCTGCTGCGTCACTGTCTTCAACAAAGTTCTCCACCTGAGTGATGGTCACTTCTGGCGCGTCGTTGACTGCGGTTACGCTCGGGTCGGCACTCGCTGGTTCCCCATCCACTTTTCCATCGTTTGGTGTCAAGCTAAACGCTGGCAGCTCTTGCCCTGAGTTGACTAATGCAGCTCCGGCCTCAGTCAACACCACCGTGTCGCCCTCAATACGGTAGTTCTCTGTGTCACTCAGTGTCACGCTCACTGGATCGCCGTCTTCATCAAACGTCTCAAACTTAGCCACTAGGCTGCCGTCTGCTGCGTCACTGTCTTCAACAAAGTTCTCCACCTGAGTGATGGTCACTTCTGGCGCGTCGTTGACTGCGGTTACGCTCGGGTCGGCACTCGCTGGTTCGCCATCCACTTTTCCATCGTTTGGTGTCAAGCTAAACGCTGGCAGCTCTTGCCCTGAGTTGACTAATGCAGCTCCGGCCTCGGTCAACACCACCGTGTCGCCCTCAATACGGTAGTTCACCGTGTCACTCAGTGTCACGCTCACTGGATCGCCGTCTTCATCGAACGTCTCAAACTTAGCCACTAGGCTGCCGTCTGCTGCGCCACTGTCTTCAACAAAGTTCTCCACCTGAGTGATGGTCACTTCTGGCGCGTCGTTGACTGCGGTTACGCTTGGGTCGGCACTCGCTGGTTCGCCATCCACTTTTCCATCGTTTGGTGTCAAGCTAAACGCTGGCAGCTCTTGCCCTGAGTTGACTAATGCAGCTCCGGCCTCGGTCAACACCACCGTGTCGCCCTCAATACGGTAGTTCACCGTGTCACTCAGTGTCACGCTCACTGGATCGCCGTCTTCATCGAACGTCTCAAACTTAGCCACTAGGCTGCCGTCTGCTGCGCCACTGTCTTCAACAAAGTTCTCCACCTGAGTGATGGTCACTTCTGGCGCGTCGTTGACTGCGGTTACGCTTAGGTCGGCACTCGCTGGTTCGCCATCCACTTTTCCATCGTTTGGTGTCAAGCTAAACGCTGGCAGCTCTTGCCCTGAGTTGACTAATGCAGCTCCGGCCTCGGTCAACACCACCGTGTCGCCCTCAATACGGTAGTTCACCGTGTCACTCAGTGTCACGCTCACTGGATCGCCGTCTTCATCAAACGTCTCAAACTTAGCCACTAGGCTGCCGTCTGCTGCGCCACTGTCTTCAACAAAGTTCTCCACCTGAGTGATGGTCACTTCTGGCGCGTCATTAACTGGCGTCACGCCAATATTGACTGTAATCGTGTCGGTACCGCCTTGACCATCAGACACTTCAACCGTAAAGCTGTCAGAGCCGTGGTAATCGTCGTTCGGAGTGTAAGTCCAGTTGCCATCGGCATCCACCGTGACTGAGCCGTTGGTCGGATCGCTTGTTTTATTGAACGTGAGCGCATCGCCATCGACATCCGCCGCGTTCAGTTTGCCGCTCACTGGCGTGTCTTCCGAGGTTTCTACCGAGACATCGTCACCCAATGGTGCGCCATTGCCATCGACAATGTTGGGAGCGTCATTCACTGGCGTCACGCCAATATTGACGGTGATCGTGTCAGTACCGCCTTGACCATCAGACACTTCAACAGTGAAGCTGTCGGATCCGTGGTAATCGTCGTTCGGGGTGTAAGTCCAGTTGCCGTCTGCATCCACCGTGACTGAGCCGTTGGTCGGATCGGTGGTTTTGTTGAACGTAAGCGCATCGCCATCGATATCCGCGGCGTTCAGCTTGCCGCTCACAGGCGTGTCTTCCGAAGTTTCTACCGAGACATCGTCACCCAATGGTGCGCCATTGCCATCGACAATGTTGGGAGCGTCATTCACTGGCGTCACGCCAATATTGACGGTGATCGTGTCAGTACCGCCTTGACCATCAGACACTTCAACAGTGAAGCTGTCGGATCCGTGGTAATCGTCGTTCGGGGTGTAAGTCCAGTTGCCGTCTGCATCCACCGTGACTGAGCCGTTGGTCGGATCGGTGGTTTTGTTGAACGTAAGCGCATCGCCATCGATATCCGCGGCGTTCAGCTTGCCGCTCACAGGCGTGTCTTCCGAGGTTTCTATCGAGACATCGTCACCCAATGGTGCGCCATTGCCATCGACAATGTTGGGAGCGTCATTCACTGGCGTCACACCAATGTTGACAGTGATCGTGTCGGTACCGCCTTGACCATCAGACACTTCAACAGTGAAACTGTCAGAGCCGTGGTAATCGTCGTTCGGAGTGTAGGTCCAGTTACCCTCTGCACCCACCGTGACTGAGCCGTTGGTCGGATCGGTGGTTTTGTTGAACGTAAGCGCATCGCCATCGATATCCGCGGCGTTCAGCTTGCCGCTCACAGGCGTGTCTTCCGAGGTTTCTACCGAGACATCGTCACCCAATGGTGCGCCATTGCCATCGACAATGTTGGGAGCGTCATTCACTGGCGTCACACCAATGTTGACAGTGATCGTGTCGGTACCGCCTTGTCCATCAGACACTTCAACAGTGAAACTGTCAGAGCCGTGGTAATCGTCGTTCGGAGTGTAGGTCCAGTTACCCTCTGCACCCACCGTGACTGAGCCGTTGGTCGGATCGGTGGTTTTATTGAACGTGAGCGCATCGCCATCTTCGTCGTTTGCGGTAAGCTTACCGCTCACCGGAGTATCTTCGTCAGTAACGACCTCTAAATTAGCACCAATAGGTCGACTGTTTAATTCAACAGGAATCTGAGAGAAATTATTGAACTGCTCTAGCAACGTAAGGCTTTGAGTTTGAGATAAGCCTAAAGCCTGTAGACCGTTCGTTTCGAAGCCGGTATCCGCGAGCAATTCCGCACCGATTCGGTCAATTGTACCGCTAGCTTGCAAACTGGAGCCATTACTTTCGCCCGCAGCTGGTGCAAATTCATCCCCTATTAGGGTCGGATCTTGGCCTTGTTCTAAAGCACCAATAATTTGAGCAACATCGTCAGAGATGTCTTGAATACCATCTTCGTTTACAAGTTGTAGTTGTACGCGTTCGGAATCAGCGTCATTTTTAGCGATGACGACTTCCCCTGGTAGAGGCTGTTGTCCATCATTAAGAACTTTTAATTCCCCATCCAAACCTATTACTACAAGTCGTCCACTAAGTGAAACTAAGGCTGTATTCTCCATAAAACCCTAACCGAAAATTACTGTCAACATTTTGACCAATGATGTCAATTTGTTATATATTGCCCAATAATATAACGCAATAACAGGCTCTTAACACTAATTTGCAACTTTAATCTCATATATTACCTATACAGTTCACAACAATTGAGAGGAGAGAGACATTACTAATATTTGGCTAATAACACTTGCAACTCACTCTTGAACCCTGTAGCCACTAAATACTTAGTGTAAATTCATTTGTTTTTTAATGCTTAGTGACAAATTTCAAGAGATGTAAATGAATTGTATAGTTGATTATGAGCACGGTTGTACGTTAGATTATTGACGCCCTTAGAGGTCTTTGATTAATAAATATAATTTTACCTCTAACATCATTTAATTTAGGAGAATCACAGTGAAGTGGACTCATGCAAACGCCTTATGTTTAGGTGTATTAGCTACTAGCCCTGCTTTAGGTCAAACCCTAGAGCAAGCAGTTGAGAATACGCTCAAAACAAATCCCGATATCAAAAGCGCGTTCAATGAATTCGTGAGTAAGCAGTATGTGAACGATGCATCCAGCGGTGCTTACCTTCCATCTGTCGACCTTGATGCAGGGATCGGTTACGAGGGTATTGACTCAGCAGATACCCAACAAAAAACTGATTTAACTCGTAAAGAAGCGACCATCACTTTAACTCAATTGATCTGGGATGGCTCCGCAACTCTTAACGATATCGATCGAACAGCAGCTGATGCAGAATCAGTGCGCTATCAATTACTCGCGGATGCTCAAGACACCGCATTACAAGTCACTAAAGTCTATCTCGATGCAGTAAAAGCCTATGAAATTCTGACACTTTCTGAAAACAATCTGAAAGTTCATAAGAAAATCTATCAAGATATTAAAAAGCGCGTAAATTCAGGTATCGGTTCAACCGCCGACTTAACCCAAGTCGAAGCTCGTTTAGCCAAAGCTCACGGTAACCTAGCTGCGGCGCAAAATAATCTTTTCGATAGTCATACAATGTTTACTCGTATCGTTGGTCAGTCTCCTCAAGGCCTTATTTTTCCCAGAGCAGATCAAAACTTCATCCCTTATACCGTCGATGACGCGGTTGATTTAGCGTTCAACGAACACCCGGTAATAAAGGTCTCTATGGCCGATGTTGATTCCGCAAAATTCCAATACAAACAATCAAAAGGCACATACTTCCCTACGATTTCTGTAGAAGCAGCTCAAACATGGCGTGATGATGCAGGCGGTGTTGAAGGCCGTACCGATGAAACTACGGCAATGCTGCGAATGAGATATAACCTGTTTAATGGCGGAAGTGATGCTGCCAATGCAGAGAGTTATGCTTATCAATTAAATAAAGCAAAAGACCTACGAGAACGAGCATATAAAAACGTTGAAGAAGGCCTTCGCCTTTCTTGGAGCGCACTCGATCTTACACTACAGCAAAAAGAGTTTCTTTCTGACCATGTCGATTCCGCAGCAGAAACGGTGATTGCTTACGAAAAGCAATATCGCATCGGCAAACGAACTCTGCTTGACTTGCTCAACACGGAAAATGAGCTTTTTCAAGCTCGCAAAGATTATTTGGATGCCAAATACGCAGAGCAGTATGCGAAATACCGTGTGATGAATGCAACAGGTCAGTTGCTAAACGCACTTCGTGTTGATGTACCAACAGAGTGGAATCAGAAGGTGGAGTACTAAAGATGAAAGCAATTAAGATTTTATTAGCTTTAGGTATTATCACTACTTCATATCAAGCCCTCGCGCAAAATGAAGACGAGTATGATTACATTCCAGCGCCACAGTCGGAGCAAATCGCCGATCTGCTCGATGATGATACTGATGGCGTAATCAACGCTCGCGATATGTGTCCCGGTACTGCCGTCGGTTCTGAAATAAACAATGACGGATGTGGCGAAAGAATTGATTCATCTGAAGAAATGCAAGTAAAAGTTTTGTTTGCGAATGACTCTGATGAGATTAATCCTATCTTTCAACAGCAGATCATGCAATTGTCTGATTTTCTCAAAGAATATCCGGACACATCGATTGAGTTGAAAGGCTATGCAAGCAAAACCGGAAGTGCTTCGCATAATCTCGAACTGTCAAAACGACGTGCACAAAATGTCGAAAAAGCTCTACTCAATTACGGCATAGACAGTGCCCGAGTTAAAATCGTCGGTTTTGGTGATACACATCTCGCTACAGATGGAACAGACGAAGTGAGCCATGCGCTCAACCGCAGAGTCACCGCATCAGTTATTGGATACAAAGGCGAAATCAAAAAGAGTGGACAATATTTACAACTCTTCCAAAAAGTTAACCAAAGGAGCTTCGGCTCCTTTTCTTTTTCATGTGAGCTTGGCTGTATTATGCTTTAGGAATCGACGCTTTAGTGTTAATCTAGCCGCGTCATAACAATGAGAGTTTTGAAATGAGCAAACTTACAACAGATATCCAAGCAAACCTTGAACTTTTCGTTGCGGAATCAAAAGCAAACCAATTAGTTTGGGGTCTACGTAACGAAGAAGGTTGGTTATCTTGTGATTCTACAGAATTCGAAAGCAGCGAAGTGATGCCTTTTTGGTCTGCAAAAGAAGACGCGCAAGCACACAACGTTGAAGAATGGGCAGATTTCGAAGTACTAGAGATCCCTCTAGATATCTTTGTTGAAGATTGGCTTCTAACTCTAGCTGAAGATGGTGTTCTTGTAGGTACAAACTGGAACGCACAATTAGAAGGCAAAGAGGTTGAACCTCAAGATCTCGCTAAGCTATACGTTGCTTAATATCACCTAGTTTAGCTGTACAAGGCCTCATCCCTATGTTGAGGTCTTGTTAGTTCCATTTAAAAAGTCTGAATTTGCCACAGAAAAACACCTACTTTTCCCATACCTTTATCGATTCCTTTTGAGTTTGTCACAAAGGCATTGTCTCTCTTGGGATATCATGTCTGCAGAACTATACAATAAATTACATAAGGTTACACCACTATGCGCACGCTGCTCTCTTTGCTTGCGTCACTTTTATTAGGCAGCCAAGCATACGCGAGTGATACACAAAACATCACTCAATGGCATGCTGTTTATCAAGCAACACTAAAAACAAACGTAAACTCTGCACTGAGTATGCTTCAAGATCGATATCACACTGCAGATACAGACAGTGAAAAACTATACGTAAGTGGTTTGATTTATGAATATATGTCTAACATCAATCAACCGTATTATGGAAGTAGTCAGATTTTGGACAATCGTTTTGCCAAACTTGAGTCTAAATATATCCAAGCACTAAAAGAGCGTAAAAACGGTAATTGTGATGCCTCAGTAAGTCTATTTTCATCTTTGTTACAGGCAACAAAACAACAACAGGACTTAGAAAGTAAAGCGCTAATGAATTATCAATTGTGCTATACGCTCAATCAACAAGGGCAGTATCACAAATCGAATTTCTTCTGCTCTTCACTCATGCAACAGTTTTCCAACGGGCACCCTGAAAGTATTCCGTCTGATTTAGCAATACGTGTGATTGCCAATAACTTTGATTTTCGCGGTGAGTACGATATCGCGTTAAACCTCTACCGACGTATTCTTAATAACATGCCCGCTCAAAGTGACACATCGGGCGTATACAACGATGTGGGTAATTTACTTAGTGAGCTAGGTCAGTTTGAACAATCTGAGCAATATCTCATCCAAGCATTACTGGCGCGCCAACTTGATGCTAAACCTTTGGAAGTCGCTCAAGTCGAACATAGCCTTGCGGCAATGTACAACAAATCAAAAGACTACGATAAAGCGATCAGCCATTATAAAAATGCTCTAACTATTCTCGATGGCTTAAACTACCCATACGGCCAAGGCCTCACCTATCTCGGATTAGGATCGGCTTACATAGAGTCCGGTGATCTTAAAAGCGCAGTACCGATGATCAGAAAAGCGCTAAAGCTCGGTGAGCAATATGACAATATACGCCTCCAAACGGAAAGCCACCTAGCTGCGGGATCTGCATACTTAAAACATGACATGCAAGACAAGGCGTTAGAACATGGTCAAGCTGCACTTAACTTGTCACTGACGAACTCAACCTCTGCATTACAAGCAAAAGCACAGTTACTGCTTTCGCAAGTATATGGCCGTTTAGGGGAGTACTCGAAAGCACTCACTCATTATAAAAATTACGCAACGCTTGAACTGGCTAACCGAGATGCTAACAACGTAAAAGCCATCGAAGCGCTAGACTTAACCAAAAATGAATATGAATACGACCTACAACTGGCCAAAATCAATAATGAACGAAGCTTAAAACTACTCGAAGTAGAAAAATTAGGCGATCAGCAACGCGCTTACAATTTTGCCATCTTCTGTTTGATCATTTTATTGATAGCAAGCCTATTCGTCCAACGCAGGACAAGAATCAAATCAACGTTAGACACGCTCACAAGCTCCCTAAACCGCAGTGCAATTATTGATAAGATTAAAGATCAATGCGCCAAATGTTCAGACGACATGCGCTACGTCCTAATTCTAATTGACTTAGATAAATTTAAGTTAATCAACGATAACTATGGTCACCCAACGGGAGACGCGGTATTGCGGCATGTCAGCAAAGCATTAAAAGCGAAGCTCAATAAAGACGAATATTTAGGTCGATTAGGAGGAGAAGAGTTCGTCTTGTTGCTGAAAAACGTTGACGAGATCGATGTTCCGTTTCGTGTGCAAAGCATACACAAGACAATTTCAGAAAAACGAATAAAAACCTCAAACAATCAATTGCTTAGCGTTACAGCAAGCTTAGCCTATTTATCAACGTCGAAGCCACTCACTAACTTCGACGAACTGTATTCGATATTAGACCAAGCTCTATATCAAGCCAAAAGAAACGGCCGAAACGCAATAATCGATGCTTACAATGAACCTATTGATCTTCCGCCTGCTGCTTTTGAATCAACGACTTCATAACCATCTCTTGGTTGTTTAAATACTCTTCTAAGCCCGCTTTACGTAAATCGCAAGACGGGCAATCTCCACAACCATCACCAATGATGCCGTTGTAACACGTTAAGGTATTTTCACGAACCAGATTCAGCGCGTCATATTGATCGGCAAGTGCCCATGTTTCTGCTTTATTCAACCACATCAGAGGTGTGTTGATTTTAAACTGGCGATCCATGCCTTTAACCAAAGCGCTGTTCATCGATTTTACAAAGTCATCACGACAATCAGGGTAACCGCTAAAGTCAGTTTCACACACGCCGGTAATCACCGCCTTTGCACCAATCTGATAAGCGTAAATGCCCGCAAGCGTTAAGAACAAAATATTGCGTCCAGGTACAAACGAATTCGGTAAACCATTTTCTTGAAGTTCATGAGAAACAGGTATGTCATCACGAGTAAGTGAGCTAATCGCTAATTCATTCAATAGACCCACATCCATCACTTTGTGTGCGGTTACGCCAAGATCTTTTGCTAGCTTCTCTGCTACTTCAATCTCAAGTTTATGACGCTGACCATAATCAAATGTGATGGCG
Source organism: Vibrio alfacsensis (assembly GCF_003544875.1). NCBI lineage: Bacteria > Pseudomonadati > Pseudomonadota > Gammaproteobacteria > Vibrionales > Vibrionaceae > Vibrio > Vibrio alfacsensis. The sequence goes on along the minus strand of NZ_CP032093.1, from coordinate 1,481,244 downwards.
TGCACTTCATCATATTCTTGTAATGCTTGAACCAAGCATGTTGTTGAATCTTGTCCGCCACTAAAAACAACCACGGCTTTCTTCATCTTTTTTCTCCAGGTTTCACTTACTGTGATTGGTATTAAGCAATACTCAAATATTTATGAGTTTGAACTGACAAACGCCAATTGCGCGCTACGCAGGTATCAATGCAAAGTTGAGTTGCCCTTGGCTTTTGGCTAATTGGTTGTAATGCAATCACTGTCGTCGCTTCAATGTTTGCAGAGGATAAGAGTTCATCAAGATGGTCAATATCCTTTTGCGTACCTACCGGGTGTTTAATTTCGTTCGCACGTTCTAAAGCACTTCTCAATACTGGTAATCGACCTTTCATGGCCACTTTAGGTGACACTGTCACCCATGTATTATCCGAAGTTACGACCTCTGACGTGCCACTCGTCTCTATTTGACATTGGCAACCCATAGATTCAAATGCTTCCGTCAATGCACGTAAATCATAAATACACGGTTCGCCGCCCGTGATAACGATATGCTTGGCATTAAACCCCTGTTTTTTGTATTCAGATACGATGGCATCGGCAGATACGAAACACCATGTTGGGGAATCTTCGGTTTTCAACAAAATATCACCAATTGAGCGTTGATCTTCCTCTTGCGCAAACCATGTCTGCTTGGTATCGCACCATGAACAACCAACCGGACATTCTTGCAAACGCACAAATACCGCTGGTACACCCGTGAAAACCCCTTCCCCTTGGATGGTTTCGAACATCTCATTTAGCTTATACAACGTGGAACTCACTCAACTCATCATACTTAGAGGCGAAGACCTTAATTGAGAGCCGCATCTAGGTCAATTTAAACCCAAAAAATAATTGTTAAAATAGACTCTTTTGTAGTTTCATACTCAGGTTTCCAATTTTAAGGTAAGTAAAGATGTATAAGCTGATCGCTCTTGATATGGACGGCACGCTGTTAAACAGCAATAAAATAATTTCACAAGAAAACAAGCATGCTATTGCTAGAGCCCGAGAGGCTGGTGTAACGGTTGTACTTGCTTCTGGTCGTCCACTTGAAGGCATGCAGGACAAACTCGATGAGCTGAACATCGACTCTGATAAAGATTTTGTCCTCTACTACAATGGCTCAATGGTTAAGAACATTGGCACCAACGAAATCATTCATCAACAGATCATTGATGGTAAAGCTGCAAAGAAAATCGCTCGTAAAGCCAAAGAGCTAGGTGCGTATGTTCATGCATTTAGCCAAGAGCATGGCCTGATTACTACAGAAAACAACCCATATACAGATATCGAAGCCAAGATCAACGGCCTTGAGATTACCGAAATGAACTTCGAAGCGTTAGAAGATGATCATGCCATCATCAAAGCAATGATGGTTGCTGAGCCAAGCAAACTGAGTGAAGTTATTAACGCCCTACCCGCCAAATTTCGTGAAGAGTTTACAGTGGTACAAAGTGCTCCATTCTTCCTAGAATTTCTCAACCCAGCAAGCAACAAAGGTATCGGTGTTGCTGCGATCGCCGAATACCTCGGCATTGGTGCAGACGAAGTGATCTGTATGGGTGATGCTGAAAATGACCACCACATGCTGCAATACGCAGGTCTAGGAATTGCGATGGCAAACGCCATGGAAGAAACAAAGCAAATTGCAGACTACATTACTGAAAGCAATGATGACCATGGTGTAGCAAAATCAATAGAAAAATTTGTACTCAACGCTTAGTAATACGCAAACATAACAACTTTTCTGTACGATAAAGACAACGAAGCCTCGCAATTGCGAGGCTTCTTTATCTGTAGGTATTAGACTTTGAGATCAACCGTCCTAGCGGTCAGTCTTTTCGCGAGTACCATAAACAACAACATTAGCAGTGGATAATGCAACGTGTTCATCACAAGCGACCATAAACTGCTAAATGACACTAACGTTTCAAAATAGCAATACAACTGATCAACTAATAACAAAGCAAGGATGACAAACAACATCTGACGACGCTCAAATTCACCCTCAGCCTCTCTATAGGTAAGCACTAACGCTGACATCGTGATGAGAATCGCCAGCCAGCTAACAAATACTGGTAACGGCCATATAACTGAAATCACAGCCGTTATACCCGTCATGACAAACCACACGCTTTTTGAGCAAAGCAAGTCATCGATATTCACATCGGGCTTACCCTCTAATCGCAGTACGTGCCAGGCGACCAGTTTTCCTAATATTGCCCCAACAACCATATCAAGAACAAACGCGGTTCCTAAGAAGAACTTACACGCCATCACGATAAGTGTTACTAAAACAACAAGTAGTGTCGTTCGGTTAAGGCCAAAACTTTGCGTACGTTGGAAGATAAATGTCATCACACAGAACCACACCGCGATTGGTAAGCTTGGGAAGCTAAAACCAAAACTATGGGTTAATTCAGCAATAGGCACATAAACGTGTGGCCTTGGTAAGGAAAACCCTTGTTGTGCAACCAACACCATCAAGGATGTTGCAGCAATTGCAAAAAATAAGCGATGCACAAAACGGATGCCAAACTTCATCATCACGAATGGGAATAAAAACAACAGAAACGTTGGGTTAGTTAATCCTGTTACTAACTTTGCTAGCTCACAAGCCGTATCTCGACTGGTTGCAGAGAATGATCCTGCCCAAGTTTGAAGATCGACCATCCACGCGAGTTCTATCTGACGAAATGCAGGAGCAGAATCAATTAGCTGATTGACATATTGGACTGGCTGCTCCGTTGCTTTCTCATACATCTGAGTCACATGAGACCACTGATTCGGGTATCGATAGAGCGATGAAACAAGCTCTCGTGGTGACAATAGCATAGCGGAAGCAACCTCCACCCCATAATGCGGGGCAAACCAGGTTGGAATTTCATTTCCACCTAAAGAGTTTGTCATTGAAAACGCCACGACTTCTGAGTCTGATACACAATCGTAAAATACCGCCGTGTCAGAACGACCTAGCTCTTTTCCTACAGTAACCACCAAGCCCGTTTCTTCCCACGTTTCCCTTTGTGCAGCGACTTGAGGAGGCTCTCCCTCCATAATCGTTCCGCCGGGCAATGAGATTTTATCCGTAAGGATTTCATGTATTACCGTAATTTTGTCATCTGCTCGGACAATACAAATTGCCCCTTTCAAGCCCTCCGTTGAGGGGGTTGCAAAAACAACTGGCGATACAATAAACGAGCAGAAAAATAAGAACAGAGTAAAGAAGTGTCTCAGCACAAAATACAACCTTTAAAGAAAGAACTCATTCATTGCTATCATGGCAATTGTATGAATATTTTTCGATGGAAATTAAGCAATAATGAGTCTATTTGCTGCTCATGTCAAAAATGCTTCCGATATGGCAAGCTACGCTGAGCGAATACCGCAGCAATACTCATCGTCATGGCAAAATCAAGGACACTACCTAGAAATTGATAGAACCGTAAAATTTAGGACGTGATTCTGCCAGTTATTTAAAATTCGTGTCAGAAAAACTGAATCAAAGACATCGCAATCTCACTAATGAGACTTCATTTCCGATAATACGCTCATACTCATACTCATACTCATACTCAGGCAGTCTAGCGAGATAAGGTCTTTCTCAACCAGTGGATATGATGACCAAATCCGTGTTTCCCATATAACGACATCGCAGTTTGATTGAAATCCCAAACCTCGACAAACATTTGTTGAACACCGTAATCTAAAAACATGGTTTCCATACGATCAATGAGCTGTTTTGCCACACCCTGTTTTCGGTATTCAGGAACGACATACAATTCATCGATGCTTCCCATTAACACAGGTTTGCTTACTGTAGAAATTAGCTCACAAAAATGGCCTGATACAAACCCTATGATCGTTTCATCGATCGCTGCTACAAAAACCAAACATTCCGGATCATCAAGATAGCGAGCGATACTTTTCTCTTGCTCGATCTCTTCTGCCGTTTTAAAAAATTCTGGGGATTGATGATGATGCTCATCATGCAGTTCAAACATGAGATCATTAAGAGATTCCAAATCATCGAAACGAGCTGGTTTGATAAGAAATGCCGACATACACAAAGGTCCATAAAAATAGTCCATTTAGTGTCTTCGCAAATTTTAAAGATAGCAAGCCGTTTAATAGGCGGTAACAACCTAATACCTGTTCTACTATCGCTCGCCAGTGCCAATAAGAAAACCCCTTACATTCCAACACTCCCTAGTAAAAACTGTATAAGGGGCTATGAACGTAAGGGGTTTTCAGTATAAATGGTTTGAACACACGTACTTTGAATAATTGTTTTTAAATCAATGTTTTTGAACAAAAAAATGACTTCAAACATTGAATCAGACTAACGATTCAATCCAATAAAGAGATCTTACGCTAGCGTTTTAATACCCTTTCAATCTCATTTAGACTACTTGGGTCATCAATAGTCGACGGCACTGTGTATTGTTCACCGTCTGCTATTTGACGAATGGTGCGGCGCAAGATCTTGCCTGAGCGAGTTTTTGGTAAGCGATCAACCACCAACGCATGTTTAAAACATGCTACCGCGCCGATTTCGTTACGAACTTTACCAACAAGTTCACCTTCAAGTGCAAATTCATCCACTTTAATGCCATCTTTCAAGACAACAAACCCGAGTGGTAACTGACCTTTTAACTCATCATGGATCCCTACAACAGCACATTCTGCAATGGCCGGATGTCCGCCAACAATCTCTTCCATTTCACCGGTGGATAATCGGTGACCCGCGACATTAATCACATCATCAATTCGGCCCATGATGAATAGATAGCCCTCTTCGTCCAGATAGCCTCCATCACCCGATACGTAATAACCAGAGAATTGACTTAGATAACCGGTTTCAAAGCGATCGTGGTTACGCCATACCGTTGGCAAACAACTTGGTGGCAATGGTCGCTTCAGCGCCACAAAACCTTGTTGGTTTGCACCCACAGGCATCCCTAGCTCATTGAGAATTTCAACCTGATAGCCTGGGATAGGCTTGGTTGCCGAACCTGCTTTCACTGGCATCATTTCGACACCGGTTGGATTTCCTGCAATAGCCCATCCGGTCTCTGTTTGCCACCAGTGATCGATAACCGGCTTGTTGGTTTTGCTTTGAACCCACTCGAGTGTTGGTGGATCCAATCGCTCACCTGCCATAAATATGGAGTGCAGATTAGAAAGTTCATACTGCTGGATAAAACGGCCTTCAGGATCTTCTTTTTTTATCGCTCGGAATGCGGTTGGAGCAGAAAAAAGGACATCTACTTTGTATTCATCACATACTCGCCAAAACACGCCTGGGTCAGGTGTTCTTACTGGCTTGCCCTCAAATAAAATCGTGGTGCAACCGTGAATCAAAGGCGCATAAACAATGTAGGAATGGCCAACAACCCACCCTACATCAGATGCAGCCCAAAATACGCCATCTTGAGGAATATTGTAGATCGAGGTCATTGAGTACTTCATTGCAACCGCATGACCGCCGTTGTCGCGAACCACGCCTTTAGGTTTGCCCGTTGTCCCTGAGGTATAAAGAATATAAAGCGGGTCTGTCGCCAATACAGGAACACACGCATGAGGCAATGCCGCGTCAAACTCGGTCTGCCAATCTAAGTCACGCTCTAACGAGAGCTCAGTTTCACATTGCGGTCTTTGCAACACAAAGACATTATCTGGCTTCCAACGACTGTCCATGATGGCTTGATCGACAAGTGGTTTATAGGGAATGACTTTATTAATTTCAATTCCACAAGATGCGGTAAGAATCACTTTAGGCTCTGCATCTTCGATTCGCACAGCAAGCTCATTTGGAGCAAAACCGCCAAATACCACAGAATGAATCGCACCAAGACGCGCGCACGCCAGCATTGCCATTGCCGCTTCAGGGATCATCGGCATGTAAATGACCACTCGATCGCCTTTACTCACGCCTTGATTGGATAACATACCCGCAATTTTAGCGACGTTGTCGCGCATTTCGATGTAGCTATACTGGCGTTTAATACCCGTCACTGGAGAATCATAAATCAGAGCGATATTATCACCACGCCCTTGTTCACAATGGTAATCCAACGCCAACCAGGAAGTATTGAGAATACCGTCAGGAAACCAACGTTCAATCCCATTCTCATCATTCTTTAAAATGGTATTTGGCGCTTCAAACCAATCTATATTCTCGGCTTTAGCTCGCCAAAAGCTTTCTGGTTCCGTTTGTGCCCAATCGTACTCTTTCTGATATGCAGACATATTGCATCCTCCAGTATGTCCTGAGGTAGATTCCTACTTATAAAGTTGAAATTCGTTATCTAAAGATATCCGAGGGCACTCGCACAACGCCCTCCATTATGATTCTCGCGCTACGGCTCATGATGGCTTTTTCCACGCGCCACCCTTGAGCGGCTTCCGTCGCTTTTGCTCCTACTTTTAATGTTCCTGATGGATGACCAAAGACGACTGACTCCTTTTTTCCTGCACCAGCGGCCAAATTCACTAAAGTACCAGGAACACACGCGGCTGAAGCAATCGCAACGGCAGCGGTTCCCATCATGGCATGGTGTAATTTGCCCATTGAGAGCGCCCTCACGACCACGTCAATCTCTTCTTCGGTGACCGTTTTTCCACTCGAAGATAAGTAACGTTTGGGCTTCGATACAAACGCTATCTTAGGTGTGTGTTGACGGGTTTGAGCTTCTTCTAACGCGTTGATCAACCCCATTTTCAACGCACCATGAGCACGAATAGACTCAAACATCGCTAATGCCTGTTCATCATTATTAATGTCATCTTGCAGTTCCGTTCCTCGGTAGCCTATCGATTCTGCGTCTATAAAAATGGTTGGAATTCCCGCGTTAATCAACGTCGCGTTAAATGTTCCTACATTTGGTACTATCAGATCATCAACCAAATTACCGGTTGGGAACATGCTCCCCTCACCATCGGCTGGGTCAACAAAGTCGACTTGAATTTCAGCCGCTGGGAACGTTACGCCATCAAGCTCGAAATCACCCGTTTCTTGAACAAACCCATTGACTATAGGGACGTGTACAAGAATTGTTTTTTCAATGTTGGCCTGCCAGACTCTAACCGTCACAATGCCATCTTGCGGAATTCGATCCGCAGGCAATAAACCAGCATGGATAGCAAAAGGGCCAACCGCAGCAGACAAATTACCGCAATTGCCACTCCAATCGACAAAGGGTTTATCAATAGAGACTTGTCCAAATAAGTAGTCCACATCATGGTCTGCTCGTTGACTTCTAGAAACGATGACCGTTTTGCTCGTACTTGATGTCGCCCCTCCCATTCCATCAATTTGCTTTCCGTATGGATCTGGGCTGCCAATAACTCTCAGCAGTAGGTCGTCTCTCACTTTTCCAGGTACTTGCGCCTGAACCGGCAAATCTTCAAGATTGAAAAACACGCCTTTACTGGTACCACCACGCATGTAAGTGGCAGGGACTTTGATTTGGCTTTGTGTATGAGTATCCATATTGTTACCCTCACTATTGCGCTAAGAAATCTTGGGCAAAACGCTGTAATACACCACCCGCTTTGTAAACATGAACTTCATCTTCTGTATCGAGTCGGCACGTTACTGGCACATCCACTTTGTCACCGTTCGCACGCGTAATAACTAGCGCCAAATCTGCACCAGGTGTGATCTCGCCAATCACGTCATAAATCTCTGTACCATCGAGTTCTAAGGTATTGCGATTTACACCCGGTTTAAACTGTAAAGGTAGAACTCCCATACCAACTAAATTCGTGCGGTGAATGCGCTCAAATCCCTCAGCGACAATGGCTTCTACACCCGCCAAACGTACCCCTTTTGCCGCCCAGTCGCGTGAAGAACCTTGACCATAATCAGCGCCAGCGACAACGATTAAAGGCTGTTTCCGATTCATGTACGTTTCGATAGCTTCCCACATACGCATAACTTGAGCGTCTGGCTCTACTCTTGCTAATGAGCCTTGCACGACCTCGCCGTTTTCTTTAACCATTTCATTAAATAATTTAGGGTTCGCGAACGTTGCGCGTTGTGCAGTTAAGTGATCTCCACGGTGTGTTGCATAGGAATTAAAGTCTTCTTCTGGCACATTCATTTTTGCTAGATATTCGCCAGCTGCACTGCTCGCCAAGATCGCATTCGATGGCGATAAATGATCGGTGGTAATGTTGTCACCCAAGACGGCAAGCGGACGCATACCCGATAAGGTTCTCTCTCCCGCGAGAGCACCCTCTCCCTCTTTTTGCCAATAGGGAGGACGGCGAATATACGTACTCATTGGACGCCAATCGTAGAGAGGATTTGAATTTCGAACCTCATCATTGAGTTTGAACATCTGAATATAGACTTGATTAAATTGCTCTGGCTTCACGTATTCACCCACCACAGCATCGATCTCTTCATCCGATGGCCACAGATCGTTTAGGTAAATTTGTTTACCGTTTTTATCTGTACCTAGTGAGTCACGCTCAATATCAAAGCGAATCGTACCGGCCAATGCGTAAGCGACAACTAAAGGAGGGGATGCTAAGAATGCTTGTTTTGCGTATGGATGAATTCGGCCATCAAAATTTCGATTTCCTGAAAGTACCGCCGTTGAGTACAAATCGCGGTCGATGATTTCCTGTTGAATTTTCGGGTCCAACGCTCCACTCATACCATTACAAGTGGTACATGCATAACCGACAATACCAAAGCCAAGTTTTTCAAGTTCTGGCAACAACCCTGCTTCTTCTAGGTAAAGACGAGCAACTTTTGAACCTGGCGCGAAGGACGTTTTCACCCACGGCTTTCTAACTAAACCCAATTGATTGGCTTTTTGTGCAACTAAGCCTGCAGCCACAACGTTTCTAGGGTTACTGGTGTTAGTACAAGAAGTAATGGCGGCAATGATCACTGCACCATCAGGCAGTTCACCATCTTTCTCTTGCCACTCGCCTGAAATTCCACGTGATGATAACTCCGAAGTCGGCAATCGACGGTGTGGGTTCGACGGACCGGCCATATTGCGTCCAACGGCTGAGAGATCAAATTCGAGCACACGCTCATATTGTGCACTCTCTAAATCATCTGCCCATAAACCGGTTTGCTTCGCGTAACTCTCGACTAACTTAACTTGCTCATCATCTCGACCCGTCAACTTAAGGTATTTGATGGTTTGCTCATCAATGTAGAACATACCCGCCGTTGCACCATATTCCGGTGTCATGTTCGAGATGGTGGCACGATCTCCAATCGTAAGATCGCGTGCGCCCTCGCCGAAGAACTCCAAATATGAAGAAACCACTCGCTCGTTACGCAAAAATTCTGTAATGGCGAGAACGATGTCTGTCGCGGTAATACCAGGTTGACGTTTACCCGTTAATTTCACGCCCACGATGTCTGGCAAACGCATCATAGATGGTCGCCCTAACATAACGGTTTCGGCTTCCAATCCACCAACACCAATGGCGATGACGCCAAGAGCATCGACATGAGGCGTATGGCTATCTGTACCGACACAAGTATCAGGATAGGCAATTCCCTGTTTCGCTTGCACGACTGGGGACATTTTCTCTAGGTTAATTTGATGCATGATGCCGTTACCCGCCGGAATCACGCTGACATTTTCGAATGCCGTTTTACACCACTCAATAAAGTGGAATCGGTCTTCGTTACGACGCTCTTCTATTGCGCGGTTTTTATCGAACGCTTCAGGATCAAAACCCGCATGTTCCACTGCGAGTGAGTGGTCCACAATAAGTTGTGTTTCAACCACTGGGTTCACTTTCGATGGGTCCCCCCCCTCATCGGCGATCGCGTCGCGTAAGCCTGCTAAATCGACTAAAGCAGTTTGTCCAAGAATATCGTGACAAACAACACGAGCTGGGTACCAGGGGAAATCGAGGTCTCGCTTGCGTTCAATAAGTTGTTTTAAGCTATTCGTTAGTACATTAGGGTCGCACCGACGAACCAATTGTTCTGCGAGGACTCGCGAGGTATATGGTAGGGTTTCGTACGCCCCGGGTGAAATATCGTTAACGGCTTCTCTTGCATCGAAATAATCCAGTTGTGTTCCTTGAAGAGGCTTGCGATAGAGAGTATTGATCGTTGTCGTTATGCTCATGAGATTTGCTTCCATTCAGTCTGTCTTTACCTGAACTCACCGCGGTTTTGTGTGATTAAACATGCGCGATGAAAAGACGCCCCGCTACTTAAACGCAGAGGGCCGTCATACGCTAGCGTTGTTCGATTGGTACCCAATCTTGATGATCAGGGCCGGTATAATCCGCACTTGGGCGAATAATACGGTTATTCGCACGTTGCTCATAAACGTGAGCTGCCCAACCCGTCAATCGACTCATAACGAAGATCGGCGTAAACAACTTAGTTGGAATATCCATAAAGTGATAAGCCGACGCGTGGAAAAAGTCGGCATTGCAGAACAAGCCTTTTTCGCGTTTCATGACCGATTCAACACGTTCAGAAACCGCATACAGGTGTGTGTCTCCAACTTCTTTAGATAGCGCTTCTGACCAACGTTTGATCAGCGCATTTCTCGGATCGCTTTCACGATAAATCGCATGACCAAAGCCCATGATTTTATCTTTATTTTCAAGCATCTTAAGAATGTTGGCTTCCGCTTCATCTGGCGTTTGCCAATCTTGAATCATCTCCATCGCCGCTTCGTTTGCACCGCCATGCAGTGGACCACGCAACGTGCCGATAGCAGCCGTAATACAAGAATGAAGATCAGAAAGTGTCGAAGCACACACGCGCGCTGAAAATGTCGATGCATTGAACTCATGCTCTGCATAAAGAATCAAAGAACAGTGCATGACTTTTTTGTGTGTTTCGCTTGGTGCTTTATCAGTAAGCAGTTTTAGGAAGTAACCGCCAATGCTGTCTTCACTGTTATCGTGAGTTTTTATTCGTACACCATCGTGGCTAAAGCGATACCAGTAACAAATAATGGCAGGAAAAAGCGCCAGCATTCGCTCAGTAGCATGAAGCTGTTGCTCAAAGTCCATTTCTTGCTCTAAGTTACCCAACATAGAACAACCTGTTCGCATCACATCCATTGGATGAGCATCCGCCGGAATGAGTTCTAATGCTTGCTTAAGCTCCGCAGGAAGCCCTCGCAAACTGAGTAAATGTGTTTTGTATGCGTCGAGTTCTTGCTGATTTGGCAAGTGACCGCGTAACAATAAGTGCGCCACTTCTTCAAACTGCGCATGATTGGCAAGATCAGTAATATCGTATCCACGATATGTCAGACCTGTCCCCGTTTTACCGACAGTACATAAAGCTGTGCTTCCAGCGCTTTGGCCGCGTAGACCAGCACCACCTATTTCCGCTTTCTTTTCTACAGAATGAGGCATAGTTGAACTCCTTTTCTGTCTGACTTTCTCTCTTTGGAGCGATACCCTTTAGGGGCCATTTTTGACGCCAGACGAATTTCACGTTATTGGGTTAGAGATTCTTAAATAATATTTCTTGGGCTTCCGTTTGTTTATCTACCACGTAGGGCTATTTCCCCTCCGAGAACAACTTGTCTAGCTTATTCTCGTAATCGTGATAATTGAGATGCTCGTATAACTCTTTACGTGTTTGCATCGAATCAAGTAGCGCTTCTTGATTGCCGACTTCTAATAAATGCTTGTAAACATTTTCTGCTGCTTTATTCATCGCTCGAAAAGCACTCAATGGGTAAAGCACCATGTCGACATTAGACTGAGAAAGCTCTTCACAGCCATACAATGGTGTCTGACCAAATTCGGTGATATTGGCAAGAATCGGTACGTGCTTGCCTGTTGCTTGTTCTAAAGCCGCTGAAAATCGTTGATACTGCTCCAATTGATTCATCGCTTCAGGGAAAATCATGTCAGCGCCAGCTTTCACATAAGCAATGGCGCGTTCAATAGCACTATCCATCCCCTCAACTGCCAAGGCATCGGTGCGAGCCATAATGACAAAACTCTCATCCTGACGAGCATCAACCGCAGCTTTAATACGATCGACCATTTCTTGCTGACTCACAATCGCTTTGTTTGGGCGATGACCACAACGTTTTTGTGCGACCTGATCTTCAATATGAACCGCTGCTGCGCCGGCTTTTTCCATAGCCTTAATCGTACGAGCAATATTAAAAGCACCGCCAAATCCAGTATCAATATCCACCAGCAATGGCAGATCACAAGCGTTCGTAATACGATCAACGTCGGCTAACACATCGTTTAAGGTCGTAATTCCTAAATCAGGCAAACCGTATGAGGCATTGGCTATCCCCCCACCTGACAAGTAAATAGCTTGATGACCGACATTTTTCGCCATCATTGCCGCGTACGGATTAATCGTACCAACGATCTGTAATGGATTATTTTGCTCTACGGCGAGTCTGAACTTCGCCCCCGGAGATAAGCTCATGACAATTTCCTTCTAGTCTTGACTTTCTGAATGTAAGATTTGTGCCTCAATCAGCTTTCTGCTGCCTGAGATGTGTCTTCTCATTAGCATTTCTGCAAGTTCTTCATCACGATTGCGAATCGCTTGCAAAATGTATTCGTGCTCTTTTAGAGCTTCATTAGGACGAGATTGTGCGCGAGGAGATTGATAACGATACATACGCAGTAGATGGTATAGCTCGTTACACAGAAGAGAGATTAATTTACTGTTTCGGCTTGCTTGAATAATGAGGTAGTGGAAATCAAAATCACCATGCTGATGAAAATAGGACGCCCCTTCTACTTCGTCGATATGTTGAGAATGTGTCGACAATAGCATTTCTAAACGGTGTAATTCCTCAAGGGTAATATGTCGCGCAGCCAATCGAGCGGCCATTCCCTCTAGCGCTTCACGTACCGCATACAGTTCTATCAATTTTTCAGGAGAAAGCTTGATGACTCGAGCCCCGACATGTGGGATTCGTTCGATAAGGCCAAGCCCTTCAAGACGCATCATTGCTTCTCTTAATGGACCACGGCTCACTTGATACTGCTTGGCAAGCTCGGGTTCTGATATTTTACTTCCCGATGGAATCACACCATTGACGATAGAATCCACCAGCGTGTCCATCAATGTTGTCGACTTCGTCTTTTCTTTATCAGAAACCGCATTTGTAGTGCGAGCTTTCAATTCTGTATTCATCATTCGGCACTCATTTTTTTAACAACAACTGTTAACCAGTTGTTAACTTAAATACAGAGTAACGAAAACATTGTCGACAATCAAGAAAATTGTCGACAATTTAGACTAATGTATGAGTTTAAATGGCGTAATTAGTGAAAATTATTGCAAAAAACCGCAAACAACCAAGTTTAAAAAAGACATTGTTGACAATTGGTAATATAGATAATCATTTGTTTTATTAAATAAAACCGGTGAACGCAGGTTGTTTATCAAAGTAAAAATGGGCCGATTACACATTTTGTTTGTATTTCTGAATGTCTACATCATCAATTTGCTGCTCAGGCATATGAGATTTTGCGTATTGTAAGTACACACCGCTTTCCAAAAATAGCATGAACAACTCCATATCGAGGTGATCATCGAGCGCCATTTTGTACATAATATCGATAGCTACACTGACTGGCTTCGCTTTTTTATAGGGTCTATCTGCAGCGGTTAATGCTTCAAATATGTCCGCAATAACTAAGATTCTTTCCGGGATCGAGAGATCATCCGCCGTTAGTTTCCGTGGGTAACCCGTCCCTTTTAAGGTTTCATGGTGAGTTGAAGCATAACGTGGCACCCGGCATAACTCTGGAGGAAACGGAAGAGCTTCTAACATTTTTATTCCGCTGATCATGTGTTCGTTGATTTTAAATCGATCTTCTTCCGTTAGCGTACCCCTTGAAATGCAGAGATTGTACATTTCACCCAAATTATATTGATGAGTGGGTATTTTCATTTTTATTCCGAACTTCGGATCAAACTCCATTTCACGTGTTCGGTTGATAATGTGATCGGGCTTGTCATCAAGTAGTTTTTCAATCACAGGAAGGTTGTGGTTATTTGGTTGGCGATTCATCTCTTCTATGGGTGACAATCCAATACCATCGTCAAAATGTCGTACCCACGTTTGATTGGCGATTTGCCGTATTCGAGCAATTTTATCTTCCCCCATAAACTCGCCGCCCACGTTTGCGTTCGCGATAAACTCAAAATCCATTTCAAGTTGATGGGTTCGTTTTGCGTAAGCCTTGAATGCATTTTGTGGATCAGTTTTATGCTCATAAATGGCTTTTAGATAATCAATTTCGGCATCACGCCTCAAAACTTCAAATCGCGTTCTGACCTCATGGATACGATTATAATTTGCTTCTAATTTTGTCCCTTTGTCGACAATATGCTCCGGCGTGGTTATTTTTCCACAATCATGTAGCCATGCCGCGATACGAAATTCCCGACGCTCATCATCGTCCTTAAAATGAAAGTCTTTAAGCGATCCTGTTTGGCACTGCTCAGCGACTTCAGCAAGCATTAAACCAATTTCAGGAACACGGTTACAATGCCCCGCTGTATAAGGAGATTTATCATCGATGGCTTGAGCGATAAGCTTGATAAACGACTCTACAAACTCTTCTTGCTGTTTCTCATGTTGCTGTATCTCATCCGACATCTTTGAGATGGAATCAGACAGTTCAGACACTTCTTTAATTCTTGTCTTAACGGGCGTTAACAGATCAAACTTACGCTGTTTAATTTTTTTTGTCTCTTCTCGCAGTGCAAGAATAGGTCGAACAATTGGCGACCCAAACTTCCAAGCAGCAGGCAGGAGTATCGCCATTGCAAATGCGGAAATGGCTATCGCTTTCAATAAGCGACTGGTTACGGCATCAGTAACCATGTCTCCCGGCACCAATACAGCAAAAAAGTCGCTTGTGCCACGGGGAGATGGCAATCGCGTAATATAGAGAAACTTATCTTGCCCTTTAATTTCGACCTCATTCATAACTCGATGCTTATCATCCTGAGTGACGTATTGGTATACTTGCGGATACGGTATGAAGCTCCCCCGCCATTGTTCTGAGCGAAACCATTTCGCCGCTAAAATGGCTTTTTGTATAGGCGTAATCTCGTTAATCACCTGATTAATGATGTACATCATGTCTTTATTTTCTTGCTTCATCAGGAAAGAAAATTCAATACTTGGCTCTTTCAATTTAACGACTTTTGCTTGAGTGAGTTCCGCCAAATTTTCCATTTCTCTAAGTGTTAAATAGCTATCAACAAGGTATTCAATTTCTCCTTTGTGCAAGGCGCGTTTAGCCGCATCTAAGTTAGTCAACTCTACAACATTGGCACTTGGAAAACGTTCTAGCACCCACTCTTTCATACCGAAACCTGCCACGACCCCTAGTTTAAAATCAGATAAATCACTCAGCGTCTGTGGCATCAAATTGCCAACCGTGGAGGCAACCGCAGGTTCGACCTTAAATATAGGGACACTTTTTATACCCGATGCCTCATGACTCCCCACAATAGGCTGAAGTATGTCAATCTCTCCTTTGGTGTATTTTCCCTCAAGCTCCATCGAGTTGAAGCCATTAACAAAATCCAGCTTGATTCCTGTTCTCTGAGCAATCAGTCTCAATACATCAATCGCATAACCGTCAGGCTTGCCCGCTTGTGAGAAATCATAGGGTGCCCAGTCATTTTGATTAGAAACTACCAGTGTTCCCTTGCTCTCAATGAGCTTACGTTCCCGTTGTGTTAATGCCAAGGGTATGGAATCTGGCATTTTCAACCCCGTATCTATATCCACATTGGAGGCGATGACTTCACCACGATTGTTAAAGATAAAAGATTCAACACCACTATCAGCCATCATTCCAAACTCAGAAGAAGAAATTTTATCGATGACAGAAGACAACACCATATCGACACCAATGACAGAACCTTTACTTCGCACAGAATAAGATTGCCCTGTGATTTTTAGGTGCTGAAATAAGTAAGGATCCGTTTTATAAACATTGTCTCTTGGCGCTTTATCAAACCAAGGCCGTCTCGTTGGATAAAAATTACTCTTCTCTTCTGTCTGACGTGTTTGCTGTAAGTCTTGGGTGTAATAACTCGTGCTTTTCAATCGAGCGTCTCCCGCCCCATTTACTTTAATGACAACCCAGCGTTCATCATTAGTTGCACCGATTTTGTCTCTAATATTAAGCGATGGATGTAAATTAATGATTTGGTAAAAATCTTCATCCTGATTCGCGTAATACAAGCTGTAAAATTCTGGGTTGTCGCCCAGTACCTCAATAAATACGCTTCGAACTTCTTGCTCACTAAAGGTCGTCTGACTGTAATCAACGATACTGCGCAATATGCTCGCGGTACTGGTTGCATTGATATCGATTTGATGAATATGACTACTGACTTCAGCGGCGGTCATGCTCAAACGAGTAAGAACGTTTTCTTCCGCCATTTGCTTACTGAAATAGTACTGCATGCCGATCCCAAGCAATGCTGTCACGGTGGTGGCAAAGATGAATAAACTTCCAACGGTAAATCGAATAGAAAACTTGTGAGATGTTACAGCTTCAAATTTCACCGCCTTTTACCCTCCATGGCATTAGAATTGTGATTATTTTAGGGATGAGTAAACAACTAAGGTGCTGAAAATTAGTGCTCTTTATCTAACAGTATTGTCGAGATTGCTAACTTATCAACCTTGGCAACAAAACAAGTGGTACTTAAACATTTGATGTTAATGAAAAGCGAAGCATCTTCACAAAACCAGAGGTTACAAAGCCTATACCTGCTAAAAAATACCGACGAAAAATGCCTACCATTAGATGGGCCATAACGGCTCGCAACATCACTACCTAAAATGAAACCACGTATAGCAAAAACGACAAATGACCCTAGCTCTTTGACTAAACGCTACTTTATTTCTTTATCGGAGTTGCGTAGTGTTAACAAAAACGATAACAAGTCTCAAAGTTAAAATAAGAAAAGGACGTTTATGCTACTTGAATTTGCACTCTTGTTTGCTGCTGGGGTTGTAGGAGGAATCATGAACTCGGTCGCTGGTGGTGGTAGCTTTATTACGTTTCCAGCGCTTATGGCTGTTGGTGTTCCGCCAATCATCGCAAATGCGACTAATACTTATGCTTCTTGTGCAGGATACATTAGTGGGGCTATCGGTTTTCGAGAGGAGATCCTAAAAAACAAACAAGAACTGATGTTCACTATCTCGTTCAGTTTGATTGGTGGCGCGATTGGTGCTTACCTCTTACTTAACACGCCAGAATCCGTTTTTCTCGAAGCCATCCCGTGGCTACTTTTGTTCGCTACCGTGCTATTTTTAACTGGTTCACGCATGACACATGCCATCAAGTCACTGACGAAAGGTTCTAAACATGCGGGTATTCTTGGGATTATCGCACTCAGTTTACTGCTCGTTGGGGTGTCAGCATATGGTGGTTTCTTTAATGCTGGATTAGGGGTCATTGTATTAAGCTATTTAGTTGTGGCTGGCCATCAAGACATCAATCTAATGAATGGGCTTAAACTATTGGTTTCTACCTGTGTGTCCCTTATCGCTATCGTCATCTTCGTCGCCAATGGCTCAATTGATTGGACCAAGGGCAGCGTTGTAATGGCTGGTACTTTAGTAGGTGGCTACTTAGCGGCTCGTGTCTCTCGGCAACTAAACCCTATCCACGTAAAAGCGTTTGTCGCACTATCATCAACGATCATTACGATTTACTTCTTTATTGACGTCTATGCCTAATGCCTAAGTTCAGACAATACAAGCAACAAAAACGCCATCGCAAAATACGATGGCGTTTTTTATTCGTTGAAAGCGTGATTATTTAATCAGGCCCACTTCTTTATAGTATTTCTCTGCACCAGGATGAAGAGGCGCAGAAAGACCATCTTTCACCATTTCTTCTTTCTTCAAGTTTGCAAATGCAGGGTGTAGACGGCGGAAGTCATCAAAGTTTTCAAATACCGCTTTCACCACGTTGTAGACCACTTCATCCGGCACTGCCGATGATGAAACAAAAGTTGCACCGACACCAAATGTTTGAACATCTTCTGGAGATCCTCGGTACATCCCACCTGGTACATTTGCGATACGGTAGAAGCTGTTATCATCAACCAACTTATCGACTTTTGGACCCGCAACGGTAACGATTTCACTGTCACACGAGGTGGTCGCTTCTTTGATTGCGCCACTCGGGTGACCAACGGTGTAGATCATTGCGTCAATTTTGTTATCACACAGAGCTTTCGATTGCTCTGATGCTTTCAACTCTGACACCAATTTGAAATCATCATTCGTCCAACCGTACTCTTTCATCAACACTTCCATTGTGCCGCGCTGACCTGAACCAGGGTTACCGATGTTTACACGTTTGCCTTTTAGGTCATCAAATGTCTTGATGTCAGCGTCTTTACGAGCTACTACCGTAAACGGTTCTGGGTGAACAGAAAATACGGCGCGAAGCTCTTTAAATGGCCCGTTATCTTCAAATTTACTTGAACCATTGTAAGCATGGTATTGCCAGTCAGACTGAGCGATGCCCAAATCTAGCTCACCAGCGCGAATCGTATTGATGTTATAAATAGAACCACCCGTACTCTCGACAGAGCAACGAATACCGTGGTCAGCTCGTGATTTGTTTACTAGGCGACAAATTGCACCACCCGTTGGGTAATACACACCAGTTACACCGCCCGTACCAATGGTGACGAACGTATCTTTTGCAGAAACGGAAAAACTTGTACTAAGAGCAGCAAGGGAAGCCGCAACAGCAATATGCTTGAGTTTTAACATTGAACGTCCTTATTTCCTTTGTTTATAGCCACGTAATTATAGCAAGCATTAACAAACTGATAACGTTAAAGATCACATCTTGAATAGAATCAAGAGAAGATATTGATCAGTAAGTATTTATGAACGGTGCTTAACTTCACACTAGTTGCAGATCTGGTCATCCACGTCGCTGGCCGATACCCCTTTGCTCTTTAGCAGTGATTCATAGCGCTTTAACTGCTTTTCCTGAATATCTAATTCCGCTCGACTGACTTCCAGCTCATTGCGGGCTAACTCAACATTCAATGAGTAATCGCCAGATGACAAGGACAGCAATTCTTGACCAAGTGTGACCCCGTCACCGTTATCATAACGGTAATAATCAACCACACCTGCCACTTCACTTTTATCACCACACTTTTCTCCGGGACCAATTGACCAACCACGTAGTCACTGTAGTCACTCTCGGCGTAGGCCAAGCTCGACAAGAAAAGTAACGGAATTAATGAGGTTCTTTTTTCATTTAGTTATCTCAAAATCTGATGAACCAACGACAGCTTGTGTACGGTTCTATCCCTGCGCCACCACTGATGTAAACGCAAAGTTCTTGATGTTTATTTAGGCGTTAATAAAACAAAGATTAACGGTTAGCTTGGCGCTAAGTTATCAGTCGAGGTGTGGAAAAAACGTGAGTTTTTAGATGACCATTACAGCAAAAAACCCCGAAAAATCGGGGCTTTGCTTTACTGCTTTTTCTTGTTGTTTTAAAAATGTGCGGCGTTAGAAAAATCCGAGCGGGTTAACGTCATAGCTGATTAACAAGTTCTTGGTATTTTGATAGTGATCGAGCATCATTTTATGAGTCTCTCGGCCGATGCCTGACTTCTTGTAGCCACCAAATGCAGCATGTGCAGGATAAGCGTGGTAACAGTTAATCCAAATACGACCTGCTTCAATGTTGCGCCCCATGCGATAAGCTAGGTTTTGATCGCGCGTCCACACACCTGCCCCTAAACCATATTCCGTGTCGTTCGCAATAGCGAGCGCTTCGGCTTCATCTTTAAAGGTAGTAACCGCGATAACTGGTCCAAATATCTCCTCTTGGAACACGCGCATCTTGTTATGGCCCTCTAACAAGGTTGGCTGAATGTAGTAACCTTGTTCCAAGTCGTTTTCTTGTTTAGCAACTTCACCGCCAAACACCACTTTCGCTCCCTCTTGGCGACCAATTTCTAAATAACTAAGAATCTTATCGAACTGTTCTTGCGATGCTTGTGCGCCAACTTGAGTATCGGTATCTAACGGATTGCCCTGCTTGATGGTTTTCGCGCGCTCGGCAACTTTAGCAATAAATTTGTCATAGACCGATTCATGCACCAAGACGCGAGACGGACAGGTACACACTTCGCCTTGGTTAAAGAACGCGAGCAATGTGCCCTCAATACACTTATCTAGGTACTCATCTTCGTGATCAAACACATCAGGGAAATAGATATTTGGCGACTTACCACCTAACTCTACCGTCGACGGAATCAAACTTTCAGCCGCACACTTAAGGATGTGGTTACCGACTTCCGTTGATCCGGTGAATGCCAACTTGGCGATTCGGTTACTGGTTGCCAGTGCTTGGCCTGCCTCGGAACCAAAACCATTGACCACGTTCACAACACCAGCGGGCAGAAGATCGCCAATTTTTTCCATGAGAACCAAAATCGACGTAGGTGTTTGTTCCGCAGGTTTAAGTACCACACAACAACCAGCGGCCAACGCAGGCGCAAGTTTCCATGCCGCCATCAGCATTGGAAAGTTCCAAGGTATGATCTGGCCAACCACGCCGATAGGTTCTGGGAAATGATAACTCGCGGTATGCTCATCAAGCTCAGCAGCGCTGCCCTCTTGCGCACGGATACAGCCAGCAAAATAGCGGAAATGATCCACAACCAAAGGTAAATCTGCCGCGAGTGTTTCGCGAACGGGCTTGCCGTTTTCCCAAGTCTCCGCCACCGCGAGCTCTTCGAGGTTTTGTTCAATTCGGTCTGCAATTTTCAGTAGAATGTTGGCTCGCTCAGTAACACTGGTTTTTGCCCACTGCGCTCTTACATTGTGAGCGGCATCCAATGCAAGGTTAATGTCCGCTTCAGATGAACGAGCCACTTTACAATACGACTGACCATTGATTGGGGATGTATTATCAAAATATTCGCCACTGGTCGGTTTTACCCATTCGCCACCGATGTAGTTATCGTAATGCGTTTTAAAATTAACAATGGCATTCTCACTACCTGGTTGTGCATAGATCATAACTCTTCCTTTTGTTCTCGTTCATTGTTTGTTTTAAACATTTGAGTGTTCCACTCTGAAAGTGCATTACTCAAATCACATGCCAACAACCTACGGCTTGTTGTTAATTAAATGTAAAACTATGATTACTGAGCGATAACAATCTAAGTGAGTGATGCTCGAGCCTATATGTTGTGAGGACACGAGTGTTCAAGTGTTCAAAAATGGCACACCCTCACTGTGACAAAATGGTACAGTCATGGAACTTCAACACATTACCAACAGCAACTGGCTTTCTACTTCATGGAATCGAAGTGAGCAAGCCGGTTTAAAACAGCGTCGTCGACCAGAAGACATTCGTGTCACTTCAGCATTTTTGCAAGATAGGCGCCACCAGCTTCACTTCCTCATTGATACGGTTAAGCAGTTTGCATTACCTTTATTTAACCAACTGTTCGCTCACAGTGACAGTCGACTGATCCTAACCGATGCGGATGGCGTTATCATTGGCAGTTGGGGCCAACCAAAATTTCGTGAAAAGCTGACTGAGATTGCTCTTAGTTCAGGGGCGTGCTGGCAAGAAAAACTGAAAGGAACGAATGCCATCGGCACCGCATTATTTGAAGAAAAACCGGTCTCTGTGATTGGCGATCAACACTTTATTCAGCAGCACCGTTTTATTAGCTGCTCTGCCAGTCCTATCTTCGATCATTTGGGCAATCTAATGGGAGTGCTCGATATCACGAGTGAACAGAAAAAGCATGATTTCTCTACTCAGGTGCTGGTTCAAAACATGGTGCAACAGATCGAAAATCAACTGCTGAACCAAATACCGCAAGGTCATATTCGGGTCGATCTCGCCTGTGAGCAAAGCTTACTCAATAGTGGTTGGCAAGGCATTATCATTGCAAATGAAGAGGGACAAATTCTTGCTCACAACCAAGTAGCTTCGCAGCTTCTCGATAAAAATAATGTGGTTGGTCAATCACTTGACGCCATCTTGGACAATACAACGAGCACTCAAGCATTCGTTTTTAAGACTCAGCCATTGTCAAACGGACAAACAAATAGAAAAACAACCCGAACCATCGCCGCGTCAAACGATCTCCATTACGGTGATGCGAATGTTGAGCATTGTTGGCAACAAGCAAACCGAGTTATCGATAAAGACATTAGCCTACTGATTTTGGGCGAAACAGGCGTGGGCAAAAACGAATTCGTTAAGGCTTTACATCAAAACAGTGAGAGAAAAAGCGAGCCTTTAGTCTCAGTTAACTGTGGAGCCTTACCGAAAGATTTGGTCGAATCAGAACTGTTTGGCTACGTAGCAGGCGCGTTCACCGGAGCCAACCCTAAAGGTTATCAGGGTAAAATTCGGCAAGCACACAACGGCGTCTTATTTTTAGATGAAATCGCCGACCTACCACTTGAGGCCCAAAGTCGATTGTTACATGTTCTGCAAGATAAGACCGTGTTGCCCGTGGGTTCCAACCAAACCGTTCAAGTTGACACTCAAATCATCGCAGCCACACACAAAGACTTAGAGCAACTCGTTATGCAGGGTGAGTTTCGTCAAGATCTGTATTATAGGATCAACGGTCTTATCCTTGAGTTACCCCGCTTTGAAGAACGCAGCGACAAACAAGCCCTCATTGAAAATATACACCGCCGCCACGCACAATCGGATCAAGCGATCTGCCCTCACCTATTGTCCCTTCTTATGAACTATGCTTGGCCGGGCAATTTAAGGGAATTGGACAGCTTGATTAAAGTGTCTGCTTTAATGGCACAGGATGAAGCAAAACTTACGCTGAGTCATGTACCAAGTCATCTCGCAAGAAAGCTCAGCCAATCTATCGCGTCAGGAACGGTTGATGTACAGCGCGAACAAGATATGCGTTCAACCGTAGAGGACAAGTTAGTAAAAACCTATCAAGCGAACCAAGGTAATATCAGCAAAACCTCCCGTATGTTGGGGTTGAGCCGTAACACCATTTATCGCAAGCTGAAAAGCCTTGGTGTACTCAAGTGACGAGTCTTGAAAGATAAAATGTAAGATTTGAAACACAAAAAAGAGCACCACATTCGGTGCTCTTCTTATTTTGAATCTAGCCTTATGCCAATCACAGTAAGTAAACCACAATAAGTAAACTGAGTGTTCGAGCGTTAAAACAAACTAGATTGACCATTATTTACTACGAATGGTATTACAGTCCGCCTTGTTGCTGCGCCTGTTTTACTAATGCCTGACGTTGAGTTTCCATCTCTGATATCACTTCCTGTTCCTTGTGAGTTTCCTGATCCAAATCTGCTGGAATAAAAACAAAGTACTTGTTAAGAGTCATCGTATGAACCTCAATTAATTATCGTAAAATACCTTCTTGGTAAACGTAAACAACATCAACTCTCGTTGAATCCTTGTTTGTAGGCTTCAAAAATAAGGGATGTTTATCATTCAAACATCCTCCGTATGTCGCTAATTATAGGAGGAGATCAAAGGCTTACCTAACACTCTTTTTCATCTTTTACGTAATCTTATTTTCAATATCACAAGTGCGACCAAACCCAATTACTCGCTAACTGCATGTCACAAAGAAAAATTTGTTTAAAATTTTATTGGAACCAAGGAGGAGACCAGTTAATACTTAACGCTCAACACTCAAAGGCACCGATGACGTGAAAAATACCATTGATTTAAATTTGTATCGCTTTCTTCACTTGCTGATTCAGCAAAAGTCACAAGCCAAAGTGTGTCACACCCTAGATATCAGCAAAGCGACATTTACGCGCTATCTAGCAGAATGCCGACAGCGCTTTGACAATGAGCTTTTCAACGCAGAAAAAGGCGCGTATACACCAACGCTTTTTTGCCAACAACTTTGCCAAGCGATCTGCGAGCCATTAGAACAGTTAGAGCAAGTTCCTCAATTAGCCAAAAGCTTTAATGCGGACCCACACACAACCGAATACATGTTCAGTATCATTAACCCGTTATCAAGTATGCTGACCATTCCGTTAGTCACAGCCCTAACCACTGAAGAGCAAAAACCTAAAATCGCTTTTATTGATTGGTCGATTGAAAATATTGAAAACCCAAAACGAGGCACCGTCGCCATTGGTATTGGTGGTTTCCCGAATGTGCTCAATGAAAGGATGGTCGAGCGTAAGATCAGCTCAGTACCACTCTATGCATACGTAAACCAACATCACCCTCTCAGTGGACAAGCAGATTTAGAACTAGAAGAGATGGAAAACTTAGAAACCGTTCGCGTATCAATGGGGTCACTTGATGTCAGCGCTTATTATGAACGAGTTCGGAAGATGACCGGTGTAAAACTAGAACAAAAACTCACGGTTTCTTCCATGACAGCTGCGCTCGACTGTGTCAGAGTCAGCCCATATGTGTTTGTGGGGATGTACATAGAAGATGCATTGATACCAGAAAGTGTTAGCCGAATTCCGTTGAAATTTGAAGCGAAACCGATGCTGTTTGATGTGGGCATACAGTATCACCGCGCTTTCTATCAACACCCTATCATTGCTCAAGTAGAGACCTTTATAAAACAAGCACTTCTCCAAGCAAACTGACTCTTTTTATTTTTACTTCTACCTTTTGCAATTCCGCCTAACACTAGCCACCGAAATGCAATTAAAAGCCGGTCTATCGAAGACCGGCTGATTTAAATGACTTATTTTATTTCAGTGATGTCACTTGGTTTCCAAGAACCGTCGTACCAAGGTTCTAGTGGGCCGTATAAACGTAAGATAGTAAACCAACCTTTATTCGGTACCGTTTGAATCCAGTTTGCTTCTTTGCCTTTCGGAGCCTCAGGACCAAAGTACAAATCGATCGAACCATCTGGGTTTTCCATCATATCATCACGTTTATCGTTCTTACTCGGAAATGGCTGGCTTGTTTGTAGCTCAGAACGCGTTTGTGTGTCATACGCCACCACTGACCAGAAGTTCTTAGCTGGCACATTAGCAGGAATCGTCAGCTTGTAATTTTTTCCACCATCAAAGTAATCGCCTTTCGCCGTTTTATCGACAATCGCATACTTCGAACCTTTACCTACCATTTTAAGTGCCATCGCAGGCGTATTAACCGTCGCCATATAGAAGAAGTAGGTTCGCGCATCTAGGTTGCGCCCGCCGTTACCCTCATCGATCAACCATTGATAATCATTACCAATGAACGCAGTCTTCCAGTTTCGATCATCCCAAATATAGGCGTTTTCAGTACGAGGATTAAACATCAGTGCACGTGCGGTTGCATTACCAATGGCTGCACCATCAGCTAAAATCTTTTGCATGCGCTCATCGGGATTAAACGGTTTCCCTTTTTGTATACCAATCGTCGCTATCAAACCTCGCATCTCTGGATCAATAAACTCAATCGGCTCTTTGTCGATGACGGTTTTGATTTCATCATAAAAATGCGCATCATTGGCGTGAATGGTATTGAATGCTTTACCACTTCCTGAGACAAACTCCATCTTAGGTTGATTGCCTTTTTTCGCAAGTGGGTAGATCTTCAATCCTGAATGGTAAGCATTAACAGCCGCGTCAGTCTTGCCATCTTTCAGAAACCCACGAGCAATAAACCAGTTAACATAACTCTTCGATTGCGAAACATGGTATCCCTCCGGTACTTCTCCCTTATAGTTTGGTGGCAAAATCAGATACTTGCCCCCCTCGCCTTTATCTGGGCCGACAACGCCCATGTCTGTCACAAAGCGGAAAAATGCATCATTCACGGTTGTCGGTCCCATGCCTGGGGGAATTTCTACCACCGTTGGGCCATCACGCTCAAGATCTAAGAACGCCGACGCATAAACCGTGTCCGTGTTACCCGTTAAAAATAGCGGATTGGAATCCATCAACTGATCAAACAGCATCACTTGATTAGACTCAGTCAGGCCCATTTTTTCATGCCCGATTCGCAAAGCTTCTAGCGATGCCATTGGAATGGCATTCATAAAGACTTCTGTCGCTCGCATCGTGTCTAAGTTATCGTAAAGCACATCCATGGTTTGCTCACTTGGTACGCCATCTTTAAAGTTCAAAGCACCAATGCTGGTTTCAACCTTATTCGGAGTCATGATGCTAGATGGAATATCGGTATTGTAATTGCTCGTTGCCGCCATCACAGATGATGAAACTAATAGGCTGGTAAGCAATACAACACGTTTTAGTTGAGTCTTTAACATAGGAGATTCCTGCTTTATCAGTTGGGATACATTCACTTTAGCTAAAACTAGAAATCAATTTTGATTTTCGCAAAACTCATGGTTGAATTCTAGTTTCAAATCCTTAGCACCATTGTAAATCATCAGAAAATATTCATAAGTTTCAAGTATAAGCAATGCGCATCACATAATTACAGCCAACAAGAGAAATTGCATTTCAAACAATTATAATTGTTAAGCCATTTAATAATGCTATTGATAAATCGGCAATTTATAGCGTTAGAAGGACTCTAAACGTAGATAGCTTTCAAAAAGGGAAGTATATGAAAGATACGCAAATCGGTTACCTTTCAATTACAGGTGTTAACTTA
The DNA here is from genome assembly GCF_003544875.1 of Vibrio alfacsensis. Classification (NCBI taxonomy): domain Bacteria; kingdom Pseudomonadati; phylum Pseudomonadota; class Gammaproteobacteria; order Vibrionales; family Vibrionaceae; genus Vibrio; species Vibrio alfacsensis. The sequence goes on along the minus strand of NZ_CP032093.1, from coordinate 1,454,623 downwards.
GACAGTGTGCTGTTTGATACGGATAAAGTAAGTGTTACGCGTGGAGCAAGCTTTACTTTAAAAGAAACAATTGACTGTATAAAAGAAAAGTATAAAAGTCGGAACGTAACAAGTATTCTCTAATCGCGTTATCCACCGGAGCTTCTGAGGGAATATTTGAAGTATATTCAGAAGACTCACAAAGCACACTTAACGATATCGCACTTGAGATACAGTCATCACTCAACTCAGGTTTGAAATATAACCAAAAGCGGCTACCAACCCAATACTTTTCTTTTATTGTTGCTATAACAGAAGAAACTGATTTCCTTCTCGCTAAAGAACAGTTAATTGCTAAAACGCGAATATTGCAAATGCAATCTTTTAGCGTATCACCCTTACTAATACCTTCAGAGAATGAGCATAAGTTCACCCAAATATGTCAATGGTCCGGGATTTATCCTGCACAAGACTCTGGTTCTGAGTTAGGCAATTTAGGAGAAAGTGTCAAAGCCAGACGACTCATAGGAAAAAAACAAAAAAGAGAGCTGTTCAAGAATGAATCCCCACTGATTGCCTCAGATCGACACTATAACGCTCAAGCCGACATCAATGAGCAAGAGATAGATAACCTACTCATCCCCGACGATCTAGAATCGCTAGCCAAGATCGCTAAGACAGAACTCAAAGGAAAAATCGCCCTCTTTTATGCCGATGGAAACAAATTTGGCAAAATCCAACAACATTTGCTGCAGGAATGCACCACCAGTGAGAGTACCAAGCGAGCTCAGCGGCATTTTGATGATGAGGTAAAAAAGTATCGCGCTACTTTTCTACAGCGTTTGGTCGAGGTCATTCACACCCACTCCGCCAACGATTTCCCTTTAGAAGTACTCATGTGGGGAGGCGATGAGTTTTATTTCATTGTACCCGCTGAGCTGGGCTTCAAAGCAGTACAAACGTTTTACGACATCAGTAAAGATTGGCAAATTGCTAATCCTGACACCCAGGCCTCTCCCTATAAACTGACCCACGCTGGTGGACTCGTTTTTTGTCCCGCTAAAACACCACTCAAGGTGATTCAATCACTTGCGCACGACCTCGCAGAAGAAGTCAAATCCACTATTGGGCCAGAGCTCGAACACCAAACAAATGCATTTAACGTGATGGCACTAGAGTCTATCGATTATCCGACAGAGAGCCTAAGCGAATTTTGGCAGCACCACTATGGCGAACAACTCGGAAAAATACGCTTGCCACTAGAACCGTTTAGAGAAAATTGGTTTCAGTTAATCGCCAATCTTAAAACATTACCCAAAGGTCAGCTTTATCGCCTTGTTCATTCTGCAATTGAAGAGTGGAGACATGGCGCACAAAGCCAACATTCATTCAAAGAGCAACTTGCTCGGCTAGATGAAACCACAACGAAGGATACTAACGAACTAGAGAATGATCTTCGCTCCTTATTCACATTAGTACAAAAGGATCACGAAAAGTCAGAGGAAAATAGCAGCGACTTTTCATCCGACATACTCCCTTGGATATATCTGATCGAACTTTGGGATTACCTACCACAGGAGGGTGAAAAATGAGAACCGAATTTGAGCTTACTTTCAACATCATCGCTCCGGTCATTAGTCAAAAAGCAGGCGTATTACCCTTTGGCGCTGATAGTGGGTACCTCGTTGAAAATAATCGACAAGTATTGCCTGGAACGCTGATTAAAGGAAACATTCGCCACGCATTAAACTATGCGGTCGATATTTTGCGTAGCCACGATGAGAGCAAAGCACAAGAACTAAATGAATATATCAAAGCCTGGTTTGGCTCTGAGAATAGTCACGACAACGCCTTTACGCCTAACAGAGCGAAAACCCATTTCGCCAGATATTGGGTGGCAGAAACAGAATTGGCGGCTGATGCCTATAAACAGCGACGAAACCGAATAAAAATCGGAGAAAACGGTACCGTTGAAAAAGGAAGCCTGCTCATCATCGATACCCCCTACCCAACAGGGCAAGAAATCGCATTCACAGGAAAAATATACCTGACCGATTGCCATGAAAAGAACGCGATGATTTTGAGTCTTGGGTCAATAAAACGATCAAAACGATCCAATCAATGGGGTCTTATAAAAACGTTGGATTTGGTCGAGTTGCATCGGTTAGTCTCAAAAGTGCCTCAATCTTTAAGTGAACCGCCACAAACATTAAGTATTGCCGATACAAATATCGATGAGACCCATAGCCATTTAACCATTCGCTACCGACCATTGGAGCCATTTTGTATCGCTAAGCCTCACGTAAACAACAGCAATCGATTTGAATCTTATCGTCACATTGCCGGAAATATACTGAAAGCAATATTGGTGAAGCAATTGCGTGAAGAGCGAAGCGACTCGGAATTGACCAAGATGAATGTCGACAATTGGGTGGTAAAGCATGCATTCCCAGTCAAGGCCGAGAACACCCTATCCAAAATTCGACCTTATCAACCCCAAATTAGTTTGTTTAAAAACAGCTATCCTGCCACTCATCACGAAGCAAAGAATACATGGTATGACGCCGCATTCGTTAACGACGCAAATGCATTACTTACATTCACACCGAAACTCACACCCACGTTCAATATAGATTGGAAAGAAAGCGATCACAGCGAGCTAGAGGAATTGATCGGTAAACCTCACACTCCCAAAACCCAACTCCAGCTTCATACGGCCATTAATCCAACCACAGAACAAAGTGAAGAATCCGCACTATTCTCGATGGAATTAATCGTACCTGATGAAACAGATTGGCTTGGCGAGATAGATCTCTCGCTCCTTACCCAACAAGAGCGACAAATCGCCATTAGCGAACTTAAAACCATCAACAACACTATCTTGTTGGGGCTTGGAAAAACAGGGGTTCCGGTAAGTTTTGACATTGTTGATAGCACAAATAAAACGCGAAAAGCCGAGAGTAAGGAACAACACACACTCGCACTCGTGTTACAAACTGAATGCATAATGTTTACTCAACATACCGTTGAAAAGTACACAGCAAAAGATCGCCATGCAAGCCTTCACGATATTTACAACGAGTATTGGCAAAGTATATCCGACAACGGATTAACACTTTCACATTTTTATGCCACACAACAACTCAGAGGTGGTGAATACCTTCATCGCCGCTTTCGGCATGAAAAATACCGTCCATATTGGCTAACACAACCCGGCAGCGTATTTGTGCTCAACGTTGATAAGTCCAATCAAACCGACGTGTTTGAGCTCGTAAATCAGTGGCTAGATAGTGGATTACCTTTACCCCAGACAAAAACCGAAGATTCTGAGAATAGTAATTGGAAACATTCCCCTTACATTAACCGCAATGGATTTGGCGAAATCGCCTTACTACGAGATTTCTCAGAACGTGGCATTCAGTTATTAAGAACGGAGTAAGGTATGAGTCAGTCATTTGAAAAAATCAAGTACACCATTACCCTAGTTTTAGAATCCGACTTACACATTGGTGATGGTACAATCAACTTACAGTGCGCAAATAAAGAAACCACCAGCAACCACAACCCTATTGTTATCGATCACCAAGGACAACCTTACATCCCGGCCTCCACTTTGCGTGGGTTATTTGCCGAAACCTATCGCGCGATAAATGGCCAAGATACCTCAATTTTTGGAGAGATGCGGCAAGCAAAAGAAAAATCCGATATCAAAACAGAACATCAACTCACCCCCAACGTTACTCCATCATCCACAGCTGGCAAACTCGCCGTGTTTGATGCCTTTTTAAATAAGGACGTTGCAAAAGGTGACAATGAGCAAAGTACTTCCACACGCTATCGAACGTCCATTGACCCGATTACTCAAACAGCACAAAAGCACCAATTGTTTACCCAGGCTGTCGTTCTGTCTGGGACTCAATTCAACGTTGAACTCATACTCTCTAACGCGACAGAACAACGGCAAAAAGCCGTCAATGACATCATTAAAGCCTTACAAACCAGTGGGCTCTATATAGGTGCTGGCAAACAAAGTGGCTTCGGGAAAAGTAAAATACATCAGGTTGGCTATCAAACATTAAGTAAAAGCGCTTACCTTGAATTCTATTTGGGCAATAAACAAGATCTAGAATGGCAACACTCCTACAAGCCTATCTACTCCGATAATTCCTCCCTCCCAAACAGAGAAGAATTCGTGTTCAATGTGACTCCCCTCTCCGATTTTGATTCACGATCCAGAACAGGTTAGGCCCGCAAAAGAAAATGAAAAATCGGACCAAAAAAGCTCGGATCTAATCTACCTAAAAAGGCAAGGGGCCAATTTACTTATCCCGGGAACAACACTCAAAGGGGCATTTCGCGCACAAGCAAGAAAAGTACTCCTCACCATAGCAATGCGAAAGCTAACTAACGAAAAAGCGCAAACATTCGCTGACACGCTAGTGAGTGAGATCTTTGGCAATCAAGATCAACGTTCATTGCTGCGCTTCCCTGATGTTGAGGTAACCACCGAACATGATGATGTGAAATCTCACCAATATTTTAATGCCATCGATCGTTTTACTGGTGGCGTAAAACATGGGGCACTTTTTGATGCTGCCATCGCCATACCAAAATCTTTTAAAGTCATCGTTCAAGGCACACTATACAAACCGGAACATAAAGCCCTATGGGCATGGTTAGTGCGGGACTTCCTAGAAGGTGACATTGCCATCGGTTATGGCAAATCTAAAGGGTATGGTGCACTCAGTGCCTTAATTCATAGTCCAAAAAACAAAAAAGGTTTCACGTGGCAAAGTTGGTATAACCACCATAAAACCGAGACCCAAAGCCAACTTGACGCGCTCATCACACGGCTCGATGCCGAGTCTCAGAACGTCGCTTTGTCACCAATAAACAAGGAGAGCTAACCATGAGTGAATTTTACAACCCCTATCAGTTCATTCCTCTTAACGATGCTCCCTCAGGATTAGCGCATAAACAAGAGATTGGCAAAAAAGCAACCACAGCGCGTCATGATTATTGGGGAACAGAAACGTACAGCGGCAGAATCATATGCAAACTCGTGACTAAAACCCCTGTCGCCATCGCCGCAAAACACACCAAAGGGAACAGCAACCAGCCAGGGCAAGCAACGTTGTACACCAACCCCATGACAATCAACAGCGAGAAACATGATTGGCCTGCCATCCCCGCTACGAGCTTAAGAGGTATGGTGTCAGCGGTAGCAGAGGCGATTAGCGACTCTCCTATGAGAGTATTTGACAATCGCCACTATAGCGTTCGTAAACCTCCCCAAAAAGCATTGTCTGCAGTGGGTCTATTAAGAAAGGTGCGAACAAAGAAAAATAGTGATTTTCAATGGGAGTTACTACCATTATCTCTTCCCACGATGCGTAATAAAAAAGACGAAGAATCAAGAGGCTATCTTCATTTCTTTGGAATGGACAGAAAGTTATCTGAATGCATGAAAATTTATCTGGGGAAAGATCCGGTTGGAACCACCTCAACCTGCACTGATGCGGACCAACTAAAAAACGAGCAAGACAAGGGGAAATTTACTATTCAATGTGCAATAAACTCTAATGTCACGTTGAAATCACTAATGGATAACTATCAGCAGTACTTTGCTGATAATGGAACAGATTTGAAGAAAAAAGGTCAATATATCATAGGTCAAAATTTCTCCAAATCTTACGATAGCCCTTTAACATCCGGGTTATATCGGAGTACAGCGTTTAATTTTGGTAAACACGACTGGTTTATTCCACTAACAAAAGAAACAATCGAAAATCAACAATATTGGCATCCCGTCAGTTCGGATGTCATCAACAAACTCGAACGAATGTTGTTAGAAGTAATACCAAAAGATCAGTCCAAGAATACGAATTTGCTGCCAAAAGGTTACAACATAAAACCCGACCAGAACGGTGACATTGAACTTATCGATGGTTCCATCGTGTTATTCGATATCAACAGCGAGGGACAAGTTAATGAACTCTCTTATTCACAAATTTGGCGGAAAGAACTCAATGACACCGCAAAAGATTTTTTCCCATCGGGCTACATATCCGAAGACAACGGGGTAGCACTCAGTCCCGTGGATGCCATTTTGGTACAGTAAGAGATCAAGTTGGAGTAATGGGGCGAGTGAGGTTTTCTGTCGCTCAAAGCAATGTTAAACCGGATGTTATTGTTGATGTCACGTTGAAAAAACTAGACTCCCCTAAACCCCCCTGTCCTGCAATGTATTTTCAAAGCTCGCAAAAGCAATTAACCCAAAACACGAACTTTCCAAAACACACAATACCGCCAACGGCAGAAAAGTGTATTTGCATCACAATATGAACGCGCAAGGCATTTTTGAGAATCAAAAAAAACCATGGGATGCAGGTAAGGAAAACGGTAAACAAACTCAACATCTAAACACCGACTTAATCAGTCAAGACCAAGCGTTCTATTACCATGTTGATTTTGACAATCTTAGCGCTGCCGAATTGACACTGCTTAAAATCGCCCTTGACCCTAACTCCTCCACGGAGGGGCAAACAATGGGTCAGGATGTTAAGTCCCCTTACTACCATAAAATCGGTTTGGGGAAACCGCTTGGTCTTGGCAGCGTTCAAAACGCCATCTTATTCACCTTGTTTATTGATCGAGATGCCCGTTATAGCATAAATGGCTTGAACGCCTCGCGTTATCATTGGGCAGAGAAACCATCAGGAAAACTGAAAGGTGTTCAAGAGCAATATTTATCTGAATGGGAAGCGCTCAATCAGTTAGAAAAAAGCCCCCCTATTTTCGATGACCAATATATTTGCGCCCAGCAGTGGCAAGCACAATGTATTGTCGGGTGTGCCGATTACGACAGAAGCATTGGCGTAAAATACCCCGCAAATAATAATTCCGGCGAAGAAAATTTCAAATGGTTTGTCACTAACGCCAGCAGAGAAACGCGATCTCCCCAACAAATAAAACCGATCACGCAAAATGGACCTACTGCTATGCGCCCCTACCGATCGAAGGGAGCATAAAAATGCTGACCACCTTATTTCGATACTGAATTCACTGAGTTAAGTCGCGATGCGAAACTCTTAAGCTTAGCATTGGTCGATTCCTCTGGACGAAGTTTTTACGCCGAAATCGTACAAGATGAAAAACACAAAAGGAATACATGGCTCAAAAAACACGTCATTAACAATATGTTATGGCTAGATGACGCATCTTTTGCGCCATTCCCTCCTTTTATCGATGGTCAAGCCACTCAAGTATATGGAGATAGACAAGCTACTACTCAAGCGCTAAACGAATGGTTAACAGCCTACAAACAGGTCGAAATATGGGCTGACTGCCCCGCGTACGACTGGGTGCTATTTTGCGACTTGTTCGGCGGTGCCCTCTCTTTGCCTAAAAACATAAACTACATGGTGATGGATTTTGCCACCGCCTTACGACTTAAAGGCAGGGATCCTCATACTCCTCGTGAAAAATTGGTTCCGGACGCTTCCAAACCCAATGGCGAGCCTCACAATGCGCTTTACGATGCACTATTACTTAAAGCGTGCTACGAACACCATATTCAACAGGAGATCCAATGAGAGAGTTATTAACCTCGTTACTGCCAATACGAGGTATCTCCGTGACATTAAAATGGTTATCACCAGCGGAGCTTAAACCTTTTCATCAACCCGCTCTCAGTGCATTTCTTCGAGGGCTCATCGAACATAAAACGGCTTTTAATGAGGGGCTGGTCATCGACTGTCCAGAATCCCCACGTATGCGCTATAGCACGGGGGATTATTATCGATTTACCGTTTACGCGTTCGCAAATTATGACCAGCCTTTGTTTCACCTTATCCAACAACTCAGTCTACTACCCAATAGTGCGCCACTAACACAAAGCAAATTACCATTTCGTGACAACGTTCAGTTAGTCTCTATCTGCGATACATTCAGTGGTCAAGCCATCAATGACTTCTTTGAATTGTGTGAATATGACTACGATACTCTCTGTACAGAAGCCAGTTTGTGGCAAAATAAAACCTTACAGGCTCATTGGCTATCCCCTGCTCGCATTAGAAGAAAAAAAGAAGACATTACCAATATGAAAGGTGAGCAACGGTACTGTCGAGACAATGCCCACGTTCCTCCCGCTATGTTGATTGAACGCGTGTATAACACAATTACCAGCCTAATCCGCGCACTAGGAGGCGACGCTCCTTACTCGCCAGCCATTCCATTTCCCCAAGTTCAGGGACACACTCATGCCTATTGGGTAGATGCAAACTACCATGATGAAAAAGGGAAAAAGAAAACCATGGGCGGGCTGCTTGGGCATGTTCACTTTTCTGACGTTGAAAAAGAGTGGCTTCCTTGGATTGTATTAGGTCAATACACTGGTATTGGCCATTATCGCGCGTTTGGTTGGGGACGCTATCAACTTCGTCAACCGGATGGGCAAGTATCAATGCGAAGAACTATTGCGGCTCACCCTATATTAACGGGAATTAGAGATGGTGCTTGGTTAGAGGATGCGTGGACACACATATCCCAAGGTAAAACGGCAACTGACAAGCCTAAAACCAGCTTCAAGCAAAACTATGATTCACTTGAATCCAAACTCAATAAAGTGCTCAATGAATCTTATACCGTACCATCACTCAGCGCTTTTGAGTTAAAGCAAGCGAACAAAGACACGCGTACACTTCTCATCGCGCCTTTTAAAGATAGAGTACTACAACGCGCAACCGCGCAATGGTTAACGCCAATATTAGAGTCCCTATTCTCGAATCGAAGTTATGGCTATCGCCCTGGACGCTCAAGAGAAGGTGCGAAAGAGCAAATCTGCCATCTTATTCGAAAAGGTTATCGTTGGGTTGCAGAATCAGACATAGAAAAATTTTTTGACAAATTAGATCGCAAACAAATTCAAAGTCGATTAGATGGCATATTTCAAGATTCAACGCTCACTAACGCCGTACTAAACTGGCTTTCTGCTCCTATTTCAACCAACAAAAACATTCAACCACGACCTACTGGTATTCCACAAGGAAGTCCTCTAAGCCCACTCATGGCAAACTTGGTGTTAGATGATTTTGACAACGACATGCACAGTCAAGGATACCAGTGCATTCGTTTTGCTGATGATTTTATCATTCTGTGCAAAACCGAAGCTCAGGCAAAACGTGCGATGCAATCAGCAGAAAGGTCATTAGCAGAACATGGTTTATCTCTTAACCAAAGTAAAACCAAAATCTCCCCAACCGATAAAGGCTTCGAGTTTCTTGGTTATTTATTCTTGAATGATCTAGTGGTTGAAAATAGAGAAAAAGACAAACAACACTTAGATAGGCTCAAACAGTCGCTGACCAAAAGCGAATTAACATTTCCAAGCACGAGCATTACAAGCTCTGATGAAATTGACCAAGCCTACCAACCACATTCTAAACTGGTGTGTATTGCAGGCCCTCGATGTGTACTCAGCAACGCTCAACAACGGTTAGAAATCAAAAGAGATAAAGAACTCGTGGCATCGTTGGCTTGGCGGCAGATTCGCTCACTGGTGATATTTGGCCAGCATCATATTACCACGCCAGCACTTACCGCAGCACTTAGACATGATGTTGCCGTTCATTTTTCTAGTCCGATGGGGCAATACATCGGTTCAGCTGGGAGTGGCCGGCCACCACACGGACCAAACCTATGGCTAAAGCAAATTCACCACTTTGATAATGAAAAATTTTCCCTTTCATTAAGCCACACCTTAATAGAAGCCAAAATTAAAAGCCAAGCCGAGGTACTAAGAAAGAGAAACCTTGATCACCACTCCTTACTACAGCTAGTGAATGACATCCCAAAGACCAAAGATACAATGCAACTTAATGGGGTCGAGGGCCATGCCTCCCAGCACTATTTTCAGCAACTCGGTTCCACATTGCCCGACTGGGCCAACTTTACAGGACGTAATCGCAGGCCACCGTTAGATCCTTTCAATACATTACTATCACTCGGTTACACACTTTTGTTTGGTTATTGTGACAGCATTGCACGCAGTGACGGCTTGTATCCTTGGCAAGGGTTTTATCACAAACAACGCTCAGGCCATGCTTCATTAGCTTCTGATTTAGTAGAGCCATTTCGCTATGAGGTGGATCGCTTTGCACATAAGCTTCTGACTCAGTCGCAACTTAGTGAAGCTCATTTTTATCATGACCACGTCGGAGCTTGCATGATGGAACGAGAAGCAAGACGCTGGTATCTGTCTCAATTGACGCAACAATTTTTACGAGACGTAACTCACTCGAAAACAAAAGTTAAAGCCTCCTTGATTGATCATATCCATAAGCAAAATATCAGTCTCACTCGTGCTCTAGCAGAAACCGGCACTTTTGAGCCTTGGAGCATTCGATAGTGCTCGTTCTCGCTTGTTTCGATATCGAAGATGACAAAACACGTCGTCAAGTTGGTCACTTACTTGGCGGGTATGGAGATCGTGTTCAACGATCAGTATTTGAAGTACTTTTTAAAAATCCACAGGAGTGCAAAAAGGTGTTTGATGACCTAATGAATATCATTGACGATGGAGATGACCTGCGCTTTTACCCACTTTGTAAACGCTGTGCAGACAAAGCTGTAGGCAGTATTGAAAATCCAGGCGATCTTAATAGACCCTTAGTAATCTGAATACTAGCACCCTACTCAAGCCAAAACTAAAACTAAAACTAAAACTAGAGAATCTACATAATATGCTTAGAACACACTCTCATACTCAGATTGGTGTATTAACTAAAAATACAATACCACTGATCACGCCAGTCATCGATCATACCATCTTGTGTCAACATTTTGTTTTACTTGTCTCGCCAGATCATTCTGCTCAGCTGCCTTATATTGAGCACTTTTTGCGTCAAAAAGACATAAACCTTACTGTCATTCCGCTAGAATCAGATTTGCAGAGTTTGAATCATGCACTCAAACCATACCAAAATAGCAATATCGCCATCAACCTCTCAGAGGGCAGACCCGGAATAACGGGTCAATTACTTTTATGGGCCAAGCAACATAAGCAATGTGCTTTTTGGCTTAATGCCAATACAGATAAGTTACGTTTTTTACTTCCTGAATCCACCCCTCCAATCCCCTTAGCTGATCATATTTGTATTCCTGAATTTCTTGCACTCAAAGGGATGATCTTCCAGGAAGGGTATCGCCATTTGCCAAGCCAAAACCAACTGCTCCCCTTGGCAGCTAAATGGCTAACAAAAGCCCACTCCCACCGTCAAGCGTTTCAGACATTAAACTGGTTAAGCTCTAGTGCGAATGGGCTCGAATTAACCTCTCTGTCTTGCGCAAGACATTTATGGAACAAGCCACACCTACAGCAACTAATACGAGACTTGACTGATTTAAACTTAGTGAAAAAAGAGGGCGAACGACGCATTACTTTTTCAGACCCTACCATCGCCTCTTTTGTGCGCGGAGGTTGGTTAGAATATGCCTGTTTTTCCACCTTGCACCAACTAAAATCGACACGACATGATATCCAAGATATTGCACTTGGTGTCAAAATAGAGCGTCAATTGCAAGGAACTTCAGTAATTAATGAACTGGATGTTATTGCGCTTGTTAACAATCGCCTATTTTTGATCGAATGCAAAACGGGAAAGTTATCGCAAAAACCTGTGCTTAACCAACAAACCATTTATCGTCTCGATTCGATTACGGAACTATTAGGCGAGAGTTGCCACGGTTTTGTTGTATCGTTAGAACCTTTAGGCCATCAAATTAACACCCGAGCGTTAGAGGTCGGGATTCATCTATTGGAAGGGTACGATATAAAACAACTCTCGCAACGGATTGAGTCTATCGCAAACGGTCACAATGAGCATATTTAGTGATTAAACATCATGCTTATCAGCATTCTCTGAACTTGCGCCGCAAAGCAGTGATATCTTCCAATTTTAACCATAGTACTTCAAAAGCAAGACAATGAGAGCCAACCCATTAATTTATAAGTCTTTGATGCATTATAAATTGGTCAAAAGCTGTATCTGCTCACAAAAGTGACAATATATTATGCTATTTTTACTGGCGAGCCAAATCAGGTCTAAAAAGGCTTATAATAAAAGGGCTTAGTAAAGGTGCAGTCGCAAGATATGAAGCCGCATAGGCTGTTGAAACCTGATGTATACATAGATAATATCTCCATAAGGTGTCGCAAGATATGAAGCCGCATAGGCTGTTGAAACTGGCGCATTGAACATCTTCGGAAAAGTTTGCTAATTGTCGCAAGATATGAAGCCGCATAGGCTGTTGAAACGCGCTTCCCATGGGATTTGCATTTGTGACATAACAAGTCGCAAGATATGAAGCCGCATAGGCTGTTGAGACCTTAAGCATTTTCATAGGATTTTCCTCTTTAGTGTCGCAAGATATGAAGCCGCATAGGCTGTTGAGACATTTTGATAGCTAGTTGCGGCTTAAGTTTGATAGGTCGCAAGACATGAGGATTTTTAGGCAGTTAAAACTAGGTTTGTACAACATGGCTTATTAGTTTGGCCTGCAAATAACATGCAGCCATGCCAGCGCCTCTTCAATAAAAGAGAGCGGCATCGCTCTCTTTTAAACGTCAATGATGTCTCTCATCATTTTACTTTTCTGAATAAACTCTCCATCGATTCAGTCAACTGCACAGTCACTGACCTTAGTTCAATGTCAGTGAATAACACAAACCCAATACCGCCTCCCAACGCCATCACGCTCCAGTAAACTTTAGAACTCGTGCGAAAACACGTACCAAGTTTCGCGATTGTCTTTCTGATTTTTTGCTTAATCCGAGCTCCAAGCCGTAGAGGCGTTTCACTCTCCATTTCTACCCGCGACTGCCCCAACACGACTAGGCCATTCACTATTTTTTTGTGCAAAAGCCACGCAGAAACGAAATAGAGAAACAATAAAGGTACCCACCAATATGTCTCCGTCTCGGAGGCTTTTCCACCATAAAGTTCATAAGCGGTGCCCACTAAAGTAGCAAAAGCGAGCCAAAACATTAATCGAGTGAACGTTTCTGCTGTCAAAGCTTGAAAATGCAAATAAGTTGAAGACACTTCCTTTTCTAAAAACTCATATTCTTTTGTACGTTCAATCCACTTAACTGTTTTTGGTACACTTCTTTACCTTGAAGCTGAGAGGTCAAATCCTGAAACCATGAAACATTGGTAAAGCGGATAAAGTGTTCACGAATGGTTTGAAACTCTTGATGAGAGACAATATCAATCCGCTTAGAGACATCTGAGATACGCTCGCTAAAATCATGCAGTGATTCACGATAAAACAATCCCATCAACAACATATTTTGATAGTTGTAAAAGACATGCCTTGGCACGATATTTTCATTAAATTCCGTCCCGTACCCCATATAAACGTTTGAGTAATCGGTAAATGCATACAGATTGCCTAGCGCTCGCCATCGTTGATAACTTTGACGATCTAATAGCGCACGCACGAATTCTGGGTCATACGCATACCCATCTAGCCTACTAAAGCTATCATCAATGTCATCAACATAGGCCGCTAGGGAAAACAATGCCTCATACTTGGCTTTGCTCATGTCGTTGACCTTGCAATCTCCTGCTAAACCATATGCCACATTAATAAACATACGGTTATCAATGAAAGGTTTCAAACGGCAAACTTTATCAATGCCCAACTTAGCGAATATGGCCTCGATATCTTGGGGTAAGTCGTAGTGGCATTTAGACAGTTGTTCAAAATTCAATGTGCGTGGCGTGGCTTGTTGATTGACTTCAGGATTGGTGAGAGGTTGGTTAAAGAGCGACGCTTTACCAAAAAAGTATGCTAAGGCCCCTTTTTGCTTATCACTCTCTCGCTCTGCAAACGATGGGTACAACTGGCGAATTTTATCCGTATACATTAACCAATGTTTTATCTCAGCGCGCTCAAGCGTATTCAGTGTTTGCTCATCGGTAGTAAACAGATCATGCCACCAATCATTCCCATTCTGAGTAAATGAAGATTGACCATCAAAAATTGCTCGTATACGTTAACAGCTAAAATATAAACTTCATTATAAAACTTGTAGAGCTTAATACTCCGTACTGTAGCACTGACACATTGTGACAAGCGATTTGGGGCCGTTTTGATTACACTCCATATGTATTTTTCACATGCGTTGGTTAGCTCATCATCTGGACTAATGTCGGCTCGCCACTCTTCAATACGTTGCATTTCTCCATCTTCTAGGCGAAACAATCGCTCACGAATAACAGGATCAATATAGAGAAAATTGTCGCGTTCATTCGCAATGAGGTTAAACCTTTCCATTCCGCGATGTTGATGGGTTTTGACGTCCTCATCGCTCGCAACGATGATATTGTGGTAATTGAATGGACCTCCTTTGAGTGACAATGTGTCGTTCTTTTTACTGTGCACTTGTCTAAAAGGCAGAAAAAACGTTGATCCGTAGCTGACAAGTGGGCGTTCGCCGTTAAGCGATACACCCATTAAATTATCAACAATATAGTCTACGATGGTGCATGAGTCCGTACCTGGCTGATGTATAATTCGAGCACAAAGATAGTGAGTATACTGACCAGAATTTACAGAAACTTTTGCAAGACCATTAAGTTTGGGGTCCATCGCAAGCTTTTCTAACGCTTGTTTGTCACAATTTGACGTGACGAACTCTATCACCTCTACTCGTTTGAACGGATTTTGGTTCTCTTCACCTTGATGACAAAACAGCACAAGGCTAGTGGGTAAACGGATAGAATGATGCCGTTCAGAACAGGATATGTAGTCGTTACCATCTGGCTGATGAGTCATACAATGTTGGTAATTGACTGCATCCAAAAAATGCGCAACATACTGAGAAAACGTATAATCAGACTCAGTAAGGCTTTGTTCATCCACAAGGTATAAGCACAGATCTCGCTCAGATTTCACGCGCTCTTTTTCTTCTCGGCTTTTGCCCTTAATTTTGTTTTGACTGACACCGCGCCAAAAATCATCGATTCTGAAATTGTCTATCTCAGGCGAATCACCGCTTACCGTTATGGGATCCTGTGAAAATATTTGTGTTCTCAGCACTATTTTATCAACACTTGGGGTGCTGTTCGTATTACGAGATAACGGCCCAAATGGCGCATGGATATGCGATGATGAGTTTAAAGGTACACCTTGAACCGATAACCCCGGTAGGTAATCTTTATAATATATTGAATGGGCCTTATCTATCGACAGCAGGTCTTCTCCCAACCAAACTGCCAAATCTTCCAAGAGTGTGCCTTGCAACCCCATTTGATGTATCTCTACACCTTTCTTTTGTAGCAATGCTTTTGTTAACTGACCTGGTTTAACACAGCAAATAACGATAGAACTGAGCACCTCTTCGTGTTGTTCTGTATTTAACTGGTTCCAATTACGGTATGTCGCAACGCCTTGTCGTTTCTCTCTACTTAACTGTTCAAGCCATTGGTGATTTATCTTAAAAAAAGGAGAGCTATCAAGACTTGCATCCCACCCACCCTCTATCCCTAATATTTGAATTTTGTACGTTTTTTTTTTGAGAGAAAACTTGAGTTGCACGGTATGCTAACTCTAAGCAATCGACGCCCATTAAAGTGTCGATTTGGGCAATAACAGTAATATCGTAAATAGAAGTCTGCGTGTTAATTGGATAGGTGGAGTCATGTTGTGTATCTTTGCATTGGCTCACTTTTTCACTTCCTTGTTCAAAGTCGCTCTTTCAGACGGCGGAGTATTGCATTTTGACGTTGAGTTGCATGCTCTCAAATTCACACAACAACTTAAAAATTGCCACTTAGATTCGAAAAACGATGGCAATGTCAAAATGATCACCAATGTCATCATCTACGAACTGAGCATTTTCGCTCCAACTCAACGCATAGCCTAAGCTTATGCAACTATACCATCACATAAACTAGAAATATGCCAACTACGTCCTTTCCTTTTAAATAAAACTAGTTTTAAACCAAAGTGAACCCATTGTTTTCAATGTAACCATCATCAAAAACTGTCTAGCAGGTCAATATTTAATCTTTTTGAAATATTTAGCTCACTTTTGGGTATCTTTTGGGCAAAAGAGACAATTCAATTGCGGAGTGAAAGCTCTAATTACTACCCACTAAGCTCTGGGAGGCGTTATGAAAAGTACTAAACTTGGTCGTATCATGTCATTCAGCAGGATGTTTTCTTTTATTGCCTTTCTTACAGCCACATTCGCTTGGGTTTTAGATATGCATGCCCTCTTTACTGTGTCTGTTGTGGCTTTGTTTGTCAGTGCAATTCTATATTTGAATGATAAGTTCGGTCACCACTTCAAGGGTAACACGAGAGAAAAGAGTGCCTAAGTGCTCTTTGACTTTTGCTTGACGAAAAACAAAAAAGGATGCCACTTGAGCATCCTTTTGGGTTTATCCGTTGACGAACGGCAAATTAAACGTCGTAAGTGGTCGACGCTGTGTTACCGCCTGTACCTGTCCAGTTTGTGTGGAAGAACTCACCACGTGGACGATCAATACGCTCGTAAGTGTGAGCACCGAAGTAGTCACGTTGAGCTTGAAGCAGGTTCGCAGGTAGACGAGCTGTTGTGTAACCGTCTAGGAAAGATAGCGCAGAGATCGTACATGGCATTGGGATGCCAGACTCTAGAGATTTCGCTGCTACCTTACGCCATGCCGCTAGGCTGCCTTGTAGGATGTTTTTGAAGTACTCATCAGAACCTAGGAACGCGATGTCTGGGTTCGCTTCGTACGCATCACGGATATTGCCTAGGAACGCAGAACGGATGATACAACCACCACGCCACATTAGCGCTACGTTACCGTAGTTTAGGTCCCAACCGTTTTCGTTAGACGCTTCGCGCATTAGCATGAAGCCTTGAGCGTAAGAGATGATCTTAGAAGCGAGTAGCGCTTGACGTAGTGCATCAACCCACTCTTGCTTGTCGCCTTCAACTGGAGTGATTGTCTTGCCGAATAGAGACTCAGCTTCAACACGTTGGTCTTTCAGTGCAGATAGACAACGAGAGAACACAGACTCAGAGATAAGCGTTAGTGGAATACCTAGGTCTAGTGCGTTGATACCAGTCCATTTACCAGTACCTTTTTGGCCAGCTGTGTCTAGGATCTTTTCAACTAGAGGCTCACCGTCTTCATCTTTGTAGCCAAGGATATCAGCAGTGATTTCAACAAGGTAGCTGTCTAGCTCAGTCTTGTTCCAATCAGCGAATACTGCTTGCATCTCGTCTGCAGACATACCAAGACCGTCTTTCATGAACTGGTAAGCTTCAGTGATAAGCTGCATGTCACCGTATTCGATACCGTTGTGTACCATCTTAACGAAGTGACCAGCACCGTCGTTACCAACCCAGTCACAACATGGCTCGCCAGCGTCAGTTTTTGCAGAGATACCTTGGAAGATTGGCTTAACCGCTTCCCAAGCTTCAGCCGCGCCGCCAGGCATGATTGAAGGACCAAAACGTGCACCTTCTTCACCACCAGATACACCAGTACCGATGAAGTGAATGCCTTTCTCACGGCAATGTGCTACGCGACGGTTTGTATCTGGGTAGTTAGTGTTACCACCGTCGATGATGATGTCACCTTCGTCTAGAAGCGGAATTAGGTTGTCAATGAACGTGTCAACAACGTCACCTGCACGAACCATAAGCATCACTTTACGTGGTGTTTCTAGCTTCTCTACGAGTTCTTCTAGAGAGTATGCACCGATGATGTTTGTGCCTTTCGCTGGACCTTCCAGGAACTCGTCTACTTTCGCAGCAGTACGGTTGTGAGCCACAACTTTAAAGCCGTGGTCGTTCATGTTTAGGATAAGGTTTTGACCCATTACAGCAAGGCCGATTACACCGATATCACCTTTCATTGTTTCTCTCCAATTGTCTTTTATTCGACCAGCGACCGCACTAAGCGATTTTTGCCGCTGCGTCCAAATCTAAATACCATTCCGTCAGGCCCGCTTTCGCTTGGATCTTCGCTGCCGGATATGGAAGGTCTTGCGCTGGTGAACTGTTGATTTCTTCAACAATGTCCGCTTTACCAGCGCCAAGTACCAAGTAACTAATGCGCTTCGCTGCTTCTAATACACGTGCCGTTTTTGATACGCGAATTTGACCAGACTCAGGATGAGAAGCCAATACTGATAGGTTCTCATCATCGTAGTTTGTCTGACCTGGGAACAGCGATGCGGTATGACCGTCTGCACCAACACCAAGCAAGATCCAATCAAACACAGGAGTGCCATCTTCCGATGGGATCACATCGCTCATCTCTTTCGCAAAGCGTTCTGCTTCTGCTTTTGGCTCATCTTCACCACGAATACGGTGAATGTTCTCAGCAGGCATACCCACTTGGCTAAACAAAAGCGCATTCGCTTCGCCAAAATTGCTTTCTGCATCATCAGGTGCAACGCAACGCTCATCACCCCACCAGAAGTGTAGGTTTTGCCACTGAATTGACGTCGCGTAAGCTTCTGTTGCTAGTAGCTTAAACAGCATTTTAGGTGTGCTGCCGCCAGAAAGAGAGATGTGAACAGGTCGGCCCATTTCGCTAAACGACTTCATGTCATTTGCTAGGCTTTCTACTACCTGATCTGCTGTTTGGTAGATCTTGTGATTGATCATAGTTCGCAGTAGTCCGTGTCTGTTAGGTTTTTACAAGGGAAACGCCAAGCGCGGTTAGCACGCTGTAGCAAGTCATCAGCCTCTTTAGGCCCCCATGTACCACATGCGTATCCGAATAGCGCTTGTGGGTCTTGCTTGAAATCTAGAATTGGTTGCACGTATTTCCAACACGCTTCAACCGCATCGCTACGAGCAAATAGCGTTGCATCACCGTTAAGCGCATCAAGAAGTAAACGCTCATAAGCCGTCAGCATTTGGGTTTCTTGCAGGTCAGCGTAGTGGAAGTTCATTTTCACTTCTTTCGCTTTAAAGCCTGCCCCCGGCTCTTTCAGACCAAAGCTCATTTGGATGCCTTCGTCTGGCTGAATACGAATGATCAGCTTATTCTCTGGTGCGTTTTGACCAAACACTGGGTGTGGTGTTTGTTTAAAGTGGATAACCACCTCAGTCACGCGAGTCGGTAGACGCTTACCTGTACGCACGTAGAAAGGCACGCCATTCCAACGCCAATTGTTGATGTACGCTTTCAGGCCGATGTAAGTCTCGGTACGAGAATCGTCTGCTACGCCGTTTTCTTCACGGTAACCCGGAAGTTGCTGGCCACGAACTTCAGATGCGGTGTACTGCCCCAACACGAGATCGTTACGCAGCGCATCTTCATCCAGAGGTTTAAGACATTGCAGCACTTTGACGACTTCATCACGCATAGAATCCGCGTTAATTTGTGCTGGTGGCTCCATCCCCACCATTGCTAGAACTTGCAGCAAGTGGTTTTGGAACATGTCGCGCACTGCACCTGAACCATCGTAGTAACCGCCACGCTCTTCTACGCCTAAGAATTCCGCGCCTGTGATTTCCACATAGTCAATGAAATTACGGTTCCATAGTGGCTCAAACATCGCGTTAGAGAAACGAAGGACAAGCAGGTTTTGTACTGTCTCTTTACCTAAGTAATGGTCAATACGGTAGATTTGATGCTCTTGAAAGTGTTCGTGGATGTCTTTGTCTAGAGTGCGCGCAGATTCAAGATCGTAACCAAACGGTTTTTCGATGATCAGACGTTTCCAGCCGTCATCCTCACTGTTCAGGCCGTGAGCTGCAAGACTTGCAGGGATCACACTGTAAAGGCTTGGTGGCGTCGCAAGATAGAAAAGCGTATTACGTTGTTCGAATTGGTATTCGTCGGCTAACTGGTCTAAACGAGTTGCCAACTTGCTGTAATCTGGTGTGTCAGAAGTATTGATTGCTTGGTAATGCAGATGATTGATAAATGCATTAAGCGTTTCTGGCTCCGTTTTCTCCATTTCTTGAAGCGATTTTTTTAGCTTTTCGCGGTAAGAAAGGTCACTGTATTCAGTGCGACTTACCCCTAAAATGGCGAAGTTGCTTGGAAGCTGCTTATTCGCATACAGGTGATATAAAGCAGGAATTAACTTACGGTATGTAAGGTCACCTGAAGCACCAAAAATAACGATGCTGCTGTTTTCTGGTATTACCATCATCTTTCCCTTAAAAACGAGGTACTTATTGTGTGCCTGGATACGGCTAAAGGATTGAGCCAACCCTATCAATGACACCTAACAATAGAAAGCTGCTCTTACCTATTACGTTGATAGGTAAAGCCTATGGTCCCAAATATCTTTATTATTTGACTTCAACACAAGCTGTTTAACTTAAACACAACGGTTTGAATTAAACATAGCGTTAAATCCAACGTTTTAAAGTTATTCGGAACGTTTATGTCTTTAGAGCACAACCTTGCGCTCTGCGGAGGAGAAGTCCGACACGGGGCAGTATTGTCTACGACTATTTGATTTACATCAATACTTGGTAGTGCAAACGTTTAAATAATTTACAGTCTTCTTATTAACTACTTGTATTTTAATAAAAACTAAATTTTCTTAGACTCAAAGCAATTAAAGTAAATGCCCTAGTTTGCTGAATTAACAATCGAATCGCACTCTGCTTAGGCTTAACTCGGGATAAGAACGTCTCGATGACTCAATCTATAAACAAGGCAAACGTTTGCTTGGATCATATAAAGCCTCTTTATTACTCGATAATGTTTGATGAAAATCCAACCAAAACCTTGATTCTAATCACACCAGATTTAGTTCTTTTTGAGGCGTTTTGAGCTTTTGCACTGTATAATTTTCCATCAAGAAACCAATAGAGTTTCGCATAATAACGCAGCAAAATGGAAGTCTATTTACCACGCTCAACGATGATGTCAGAAAATGTACCTATACTAATAATATGCATTGACTGATCGTAGGAAACCACTTGGACACCATCTGCTAAGGAAATAGCGAAAAACAGAGGTGCTTTTTATAGTTAGAAGGAACACCAAAACATGGAACGCGATACATTTGGAATTTGCCTAAGTAAGGCTATGCTGTCACAAAATATGTATTCAACGTTTACTCACGTCAGAGCTTATGAAAAGAACGACACGAGTCCATCAGATTTAAAGGTGCTGCTGTCGTTCCCACAGATGACTGGTAAAGACTTGCTGAATACAATGCGAGGTTCCCGTCAACTTGAATGGAGAGCAGAATTTCACTGCCCATCCATCAAGTAACTCGCTCAAACTCTGTGCTCAGTTCGACCTAAACGGACTGAGCGCAACAATTATCAACAATTCTTTGTTATAATCACTTAACTCTTTCTTACTAATACTTTATATTAGAGTTATTACTCTAAATTAAAGTAGCCACTATGAAACCAACCGGAAAGTTATGGGTCCTAGGCCTGCTTAGCAGTTCCATTTCTTTTGCTTGCCACTCGGCCCCTATCACATTCGATAATGCGTGGAACTTGCTACTAGAGAATAACTATTCTCTAAAAGCACAACGTGCCAATGTTGAAAGTTACCAATACCAACAAGACGCGACAGGCAATCTTAATTTACCTCAAGTCAGTATCGGTGCGAATTACACCCGTTTAGATACTGATGTTACGCTTTCAGGCCAACAAATATTCGACAGTACTGGGCAAAAAATCAGCGTTCCACCAGAGCTTCTACCGATCGTTGAGCCTGTGTTCAATACGCTAGCAAGTACCACCTCCACGATTACAGAACGTGACATTTTTACTTCTTCTATTCGTGCTATTTGGCCTATTTTCACTGGTGGACGCATCAACGCAGCGCAAGCGGCCGCTCAAGGTAAAACGGACGAAGCAAAAAGTCAGCTCGTGATGGAACAACAAGCGCGCTTTGAAGATCTGTCTAAATACTACTTCTCCGTGGTACTCGCTAAAGAAGTGTTAGCGACTCGCCAAGCGGTTGAAAAAGGCCTAACCAAGCATCGTAACTTTGCAGTGAAAATGGAAGAGCAAGGTCAAATCGCCCGTGTTGAACGTCTTCAAGCCGATGCATCCCTCGATAAAGCAAAAGTGGAAACACGTAAAGCAGCCAGTGATTTAACCATCGCTCAAGCAGCACTGGGTACCATTCTTGCTCAAAACGAATCCGTTGAACCGTCTGAATCACTTTTTATCAACGACCGTATTCCGCCACTGAGTGCATTTGTGGACCAAACTCTGCTCACCTACCCTGGGTTGGATTTGCTCGATGCAAAACACAAGCAAGCATCCAGTTTGATCAAAGCAGAAAAAGGCAAATACTACCCAGAAGTTTATCTTTACGGTGACTACAGTTTGTACGAAGACGATTCTCTCGCAAGTCAGATGAAGCCTGATTGGATGGTGGGTGTCGGTGTAAATATCCCGCTGATTGAATCCACTGGACGAAGTGAAAAAGTGAAAGCGGCTCAAAGTATGGTGACACAGGTTGATGCATTGAAGTCACAAGCCAAGCAAGACTTATCGCTATTGGTACAAAAAACGTATTTGGAGGCTCAGCAAGCGATCGACGAAGTACAAGGCCTTGAGTCGAGCATTGCGTTGGCAAACGAGAACCTGCGATTACGTGAAAAAGCGTTCACGCAAGGGTTGTCGTCATCACTCGATGTCGTCGATGCCCAGCTCTATGTTGCAAGCGTCGAAACGCAACAATCTGCGGCACGCTTTCGCTATTTAATCTCGCTAACCAAACTCCTCGCTCTAAGCAGCGAAATGAACAGCTTCGCACAGTATCAACATACCGCTTACACACCAAAACCGACATCCAAAGAGGCAAATTAAGTCATGGCAACAAAATCTATCAAACCCGCTTTATTATCACTTTGTGCTTTGGGTATTGCGTCTTGGGTCGGTTATCAATTTTACCAAGCTTACCAACCAGAGCCGGCTCGATTGCAGGGTTTAATTGAAGCACAGCAATACAGCATTTCGTCAAAAGTTCCGGGACGTATTGATGATGTATTGGTGCGCAAAGGTGATGAAGTAGAAAAAGGTCAGCTCATATTTACGCTTCTTAGCCCTGAGATTGAAGCGAAACTCGAACAAGCCAAAGCGGGAGAAAAAGCCGCAGGAGCACTCGCGCTAGAAGCAGAGAAAGGGCTCGCGAGCAGCAAGTTCAAGCGGCAAAAGATCAATGGTTAAAAGCGAAAGCCGCTGCAAATTTGATGGAAAAACCTACCAACGCGTAAATAACCTATACAAAGATGGTGTGGTTGCAGAACAAAAACGTGATGAAGCACTGACCCAATATCAAGCAGCAAAATACACCGAAAGTGCGGCGTTCCAAATGTATGAAATGGCGAAAGAAGGCGCACGCAGTGAAACTAAAGTCGCCGCTGCAGCAAAAGCCAAAATGGCCGCAGGTGCGGTTGCAGAGGTAGAAGCATACGCCAAAGACACCAAAATATTTAGTTGGTTTAATGGCGAAGTTTCACAAGTGTTGCTACAAAGCGGCGAGCTGGCCCCGCAAGGTTTTCCTGTTGTCACCGTTATTGATATGCAAGATGCTTGGGCAACACTGAATGTACGTGAAGATTTGCTTAAACACTTCACTAAAGGCACCACATTCAAAGCGTATCTTCCTGCACTAGACAAAGACATCGAGTTTAAAGTGTCGCATGTTGCAGTGATGGGGGATTTTGCTACCTGGCGTGCAACCGATGCATCGAAAGGATTTGATCTTCGTACATTTGAAGTAGAAGCTCGCCCTACTCAACCAGAACCTGAACTGCGAATGGGCATGAGTGTTGTGGTTGAACTGTAACAACGCAGGCTGAGAACGATGACAATTCAAATCTCACAATGGCAAATCCTAAGACGCGATAAGTGGTTACTATCGTGCCTAACTTGGATGCCAATCTTGTTAGCCCTTTCCATTTGGGGAGTCTTTTCTGCGGGTATCGCTCGAGACCTACCTATTGGCGTGGTGGACCTAGAGCACTCACAACTATCACGTAAGATGATCTATTCCCTCGATGCCTCATCTACACTATCAGTGGATTATCACTACACCAGCACAACGGAAGCAAAGAATGCCATGATTGAGGGCGATATTTACGCCTATGCGGTGATCCCACCCAATTTCGATCAAGATATTCTGATGCATCGGCAACCTCAGTTATCGGTGTTTTTCAATAGCCAATACATCTTAGTTGCGAAGTTGATTAACTCTGCCGTTACTCAATCTCAAGGCTATTTTGATGCTCAAATAGAGACCATGGCCAATCTTGCAAAAGGCAACACCACAACACTTGCTGCCGTTGGCCAAGCCGTTCCTATATCGACACAAATCACGGCATTGTTCAACCGCAACACCAACTACGCCCAATTTTTGGTCACCGCGATTGTGCCTGCGATTTGGCAAATCGGTATTGTGGTTGGCACCATTTTGATTCTTGCTGCGCATTTTCGACTCTATGGCAACGGAAAACACCGTTTCGAGTTCTTAGGTGCCCATCCATTGGGTCGGTTGTGCAAGATTTTAAGTCAATATGTGCCCGTTTTTATGGTCCAAGGAGCCCTGTTCTTAATTTGGTTTTACATGATATTAGATTGGCCAATGGAGGGGAGTTACTTGGTCATGCTACTCGCTCAGCTTGTCACGGTGATCGCTTGTATTATCATGGGGACTTTGTTCTTCTTCCTATCAATGGATCCAGCAAGAGCAATGAGCTTTGCAGGTGCGTTTACTGCACCGAGCTTTGCGTTCATGGGAATTACCTTTCCGGTATCAGACATGAACGCCCTAGCACACGCATGGCGAAGCCTGCTGCCGATCACTCACTACATCGAAGTTCAGGTCGATCAAGCTAACTATGGTGCGAGTGCGGCTCAATCCATTGCCTCATTATGGCCAATGGTTGGTTATGTTATTCCGCTACTCATCACGGCTATGTTATTTGCAAAACATCGAAATACCGCATTGCTTGAAGACACTTCATCAAGTGACAGCAAACAGGAGCTGATATGACATTTCTGCAATTGCTCAAAGCGGAACTGCGATCCGTACTAACGAACCCTGTTGTGGTACTTACTGTTTTTGGTGGCGTGGTATTTTATTCGTTTTTGTACCCTCTCCCCTACGCACAGCAAACACCACGCGAGCAACCTATCGCCATTGTGAACTTGGACGGCAGCCAAACCAGTTTGAAGCTTGAACGAATGGTGGATGCCACTCCGCAAGTCAACGTTGTCACCCGTTTGTACACCATCGCAGATGCCAAACAAGCTTTCATGAACCGAGAGATAACCGGATTCATGGTCATTCCGGAACATTTCTATAAAGACGTAATGCTAGGCAAAAGTCCAACGTTGGCCTATGCGGCAGATGCCTCTTACTTTCTCGTTTATGGCACTGTTGTGGAGGGGCTAGCACAAGCCGCTGGCACGCTCGGAGCGCAAGTTAAAGTAAGCAAAATGCTGATTGATGGCGTCCCGTTAAGCATGGCAAGCCACAACTACTCGGCCATTAAGCTGAATATGAAACCAACGTTCAACCCGACGATGGGTTACATTGAGTATGTTGTACCGGCTGTTTTTGTGTTGATTCTTCAACAAACATTAATCATGGCAGTAGGTTTGCAAACGGGTACGCAACGCCATGGCCGCGGCTACTGGTCACAAGCGGCGACTGGCTCACTATTACTCGCTAGAACGACCATTTTTGTCGCTATTTACTACTTATTGAGTGCTTATTACTTCGGTTTTAGTTTCGAGCGTTTGAGCGTCAATCACATTGCGAACGCCAGTGAACTGCTGACTCTGCTGTTACCATTCTTACTTGGCTGCTGTGGTCTAGGCTTATGGCTTGGATACTTGTTACCAAGGCGTGAACTAGTAACGCTAGTGGTTCTGGTGAGCTCGATGCCATTGATCTTTTTAGCTGGATTCATTTGGCCTGTCGAATCAATCCCTGCACCTCTGCTGTGGTTTGCAGACTTAAGCCCAAGTACATGGGCAATCAAAGGCTTTTTGGCACTCAACCAAATGGGCGCAACATGGCAGCAAATCGCGCAATATTGGACTGCGCTTTGGGCACTCACTGCCTTTTGGGGTGGCATCGCCTACTTAGTCGCAAGACGAAATACCAAACCAGTGGTGACTGAGAGCTTGGGTTAACCACTTTTACTAAACCAAATTAGGGACTCAAGTGAGTCCCTTTTATTCAAGCTATCTTAAACGTTCGCTAGTTTTTGTAGCACTGCTTTATGCTCTTCCAGCCAAGCGTCAAAACGCTGAGGCTGCTTACCGGTCAGTTGTTCAAATACGTCACTTGTGCCATCTGAATAGTTCCCACGGTTATGTTTGTCCATCGTTACACATAGCTCAACGATTGGCGCAGGCAGTTCAAACGACTCAAGCTGTGCTTGGTACTGTTCATCTGTTAAATTCACCATATTGATAGAAGTCCCCAATACGCAATCCATAATTTTCGCCATCTCAGCATGAGTCATAGATTGAATGCCATTCATTGGCAAGACTACTTTTCCTTGAGCAGGTTTAACTACGGCGCAAGCTGCTGCATAGGCCAAATCTTTACGAGAAAGCTGAGCAACCCTACCCTCTGCGGCTGACGTTAACCAATGGCCCGATTGTAAAATACTTGCGAAAAAGTCTACTAGGTTTTCAAAATACCAGTTATTACGCAAAATAGTCGCATTGGCAATTGCACTCTCCATGATCGCGTTTTCTGTTGCTTCGTGTTCATGAGCAAACATGACAGGTGAGTTTTCTGCAGATGGCATAGATGTGTAAACAATGTGGCTCACCCCTACTTTTTCTGCTGCGGCAACCGCATTCAAATGCGCTTGAGTTCGAGGGCCTGACGCATCAATGCTGATCAGCAACATACTGTCTGCACCTTGAAATGCTTTTTCTAGAGATTCTGGACTTGAAAAATCTGCTTCACGTACGTCCACACCTTGATTCGCTAACGCTTGCAGTTTATCTGCGCTGCGAGTGGTAACGATTAATTGGCTTGGGTCGACACGTAACTCTTCAAGCAATGCTTTTACCACTTGTGAACCGAGTTTACCTGATGCTCCTGTTACTAGAACTTTGCGATCTGACATGATGATTTCTCCAATCAATTCTTACATTATTTCTGTCTGATAAGGCGGAAATGACCAAGCTGTTTTGGCTTCCCGCTGTCGATGGAGACACTATATCGTTTGATGATTGATAGATAATTAGCCTTTGATTAAACTAATTGTTCATTTTCACTAAACAATTATGGTTAGGTAATCGCTAATAAACCATAACATCAAAACAGTTGCCTTTATGATTTCACTCGATGACATGATGATCTTTGCCAAAGTGGCAGAGAAGCAATCCTTTACTCAAGCTGCGGATGAGCTTGATATAGGTAAAGCGCGCGTTTCACAGATTGTTTCTAAACTTGAGCGAGCGCTGAATACTCGCTTACTGCATCGCACGACCCGTTCACTTTCGTTGACTGATGCTGGGTTGCGTTATTATGAGAAGTGCAAATTGATTGACGATATTGCCTCGGAAGCAAACGCAGAAACACAGGATACGAACCAAGTCCCAAGCGGTACGATTCGGATATCCACGCCTAGCTCTGCTTTGGTGGATATATTAAGTGAATTCTTGCACCTCTATCCTGAAATCAAACTCGATATTATCGAGAGCGACAGTTACAGCAACCTGATTGAATCTCGCTGTGATATAGCGTTGCGGGCATCTTCAGCTCTTGAGGATTCAAGCCTGTACGCAATTAAGCTTGGCTATTTCAAAGATATGCTATGCGCTACACCAACCTACCTCAGCAAGGTAAAGCCGGTATCCACACCCGAAGATCTTTTATCGCTTGATTGGATTAGTCACCACATCGTCCATGGTGAGAAACAACTTACGATGACCAACGCTCAAGGCCAGGTCACTCGCTTAGTTCACAGCCCTAAAGTACAGGTTCGAACTGCGGCCACGGTCAAAGAATTTGTTCTGAATCATTTAGGGTTTGCCATCATGCCAAGCTTTATGATGAAAGATGAGTTAGCACGAGGAGATTTGGTTCGCATCCTGCCTGATGTGCACGATTTAGAGATTCCAATTTATGCGGTATACCAAGAAAAAGCCTTGATGCCGTTACGAGTCCGAACTTTGATTGAGTTCTTAAAACAAAAGACCGATGCTTTTGGTTAATATTGAAGTTAGATCAAAAAGAGGAGCCTAGTTCGGCTCCTTACCCTAACATCTCACCCCACAGCATGGCTCTGCACACTTATTACCAAGCATAAGCAATTAAAATATATTGCTAATTATGCCACATTAGATGATTTAGTGACTTGTGGCGCTTTCTCAAAAAACTCGTCATGTAGCGCACAGATGGCTTGTTGATACTCGCTGTCACTCACCACAAATTGTACGTTTACATTCCTCATTGATGAATGCAGTGCAATCGGTGTTACGCCATTGTTCATCAATGCGAGCACACCCTCTGCTAATGTTTTATTGGTATCAATTTGAGAGCCTATCGCAGATATTAATGCAACCATGCGCCCCGTGATTGTTGCTTGAGGGTAACGTTTCTCCGCTTTGTAGAGAACCTTGTTCAAGCTGTCCGTGCTGCCACCAAGATAATACGTAATCGAGTTAGCATTCATCTCTTTTCCTATTAAGCTCACTCTGGCATCAGCGATGAGTTCCATTAACTCGTAGCTAACGTTGTCCACCTTGCCGACCATGGCTTGATCGAACAAATGCAATGCAAACACTTTCTGCTTACCTGCAATAATTTCAACACGATCAGTATCTGGGCGATAATCGGACGAGATCAATGTGCCATCGTGTTCTGGTTCAAATGTATTTTGATTTGTAGCTCGATGCCACTTTCACGTAATCCTGCCGCCGCGTTGGGATGAATCGCCTCCATACCAAGATTGGCTAACTGATCGGCGACGTCGTAGTTCGTTGATCCAATCGGATTCACATTGTCGACACCGACAACACGAGGATCAGCGGAGCTTAAATGGTACTCTTTGTGAATAATCGCGAGGTCTGCTTGGGTAATGGCTGCGATACGGCTAAATGTCATTTCACTGTAACCACGATCGTAGGTGTGCATTAAGCCCTCTTTGCAGTACGCGTACCCCGTAACAATTGGCAGTTCTTCTGACACATCAATGTCATCAAATGCGCTACTAATGGTTTCGTCCAAACTTTTGGGTTGTTGATTATCCCAACCGGATAGATCAATAAACTTTGCGTTAATGCCAATGTTCTTCAGTTTTAGAGCCGTATTGTAAGCACTATGCGCCTCTCCAATAGAAGACAAAAACTCTCTGATTTGCGGCAAATAGTGCCTTAGTGAAAATTGGCCGTACTGACATGTTTCAAGAATATTGGAAACACAATTTTTCGCTTCTGAGATACGAGAACGGATGAATTTATCTGCTCGCATTCGGTTCATCGGATCAGCAAAAATATGTTCGTTTGTCAGCAGCATTCGGCTTTCAACATACGCAAGCGCATCTTGCCAGCTATCATCTCGCTTCGCAATAAGTTGATATACACCGGGTTTGCCTGTTTTCTTACATTCAAGTAAAGCATCCGTCATTCCACTGTACGCAGACACGACAAAGATTCGGTTATATGGATTTTGAGGACGCAAAAGAATGTTGTCGAGAACCGCATCAAATGCAGTCATCGATGTACCGCCGATTTTTTCTACGGTAAAAGTCATGCGCGGGGCCTTAATAATTGGTCATGTTTAAAAGAAATGGGGAAATGGGGTGAATTCACCCCAAATACACATGGTTAATCCACGAGAGGATAGACACCATTTTCATCGTGCACTTCCGTACCGGTAATCGGTGGATTAAATACGCATGCCATAACCATTTCTTTGTTTTTATAAGCGCGTAGATAATGCTCATCATGCTTATCAAGGATATAAAGCGTACCGGGCTTAATTGGGTAAGTCTTACCTCCAACAACCTCGATTTCGCCCTCTCCACTCATACAGAAAACCGACTCTAAGTGGTTTTGATAGTGAATATGAGTTTCGGTGTCTTCGTAAATCGTCGTGATATGAAATGAGAAGCCCATATTGTCATCTTTCAGCAGCATACGAACGCTTTCCCAGTTATCTGAAACTACGCGTCTTTCGCTGTTACGACACTCATCGAGTGTTCTAACGATCATAATTCTTTCCTTGTTACGATGCTTTCTTAAAGTGTTTTGCTGCAATGGCTTCCACTGCGTCTTCAAATATTGTTAGGCCTTGATCCAGTTCTGCGTTGGTAATGGTCAACGGACAGAAAAACTTAACAACCTCATCATTCGGGCCTGCCGTTTCAATAACCATGCCTTTTTCAAAACATGTTTTGGCGATATCACCCGATAACTGGCCGTTTTGACATTCGATTCCAATCATCATGCCGCGCCCTTTGCGCTGCACAAACATTTCTGGGAAACGAGAAACACAGCGTTGGATCACTCCATCAACTTTCTCTGAACAGCGTTTGATGTGTTGTTCAAAGTTGTCATTTGACCAATAGACTTCTAACGCTTTTGCTGCAGTAATAAATGCGTGATTATTCCCGCGAAACGTGCCGTTATGTTCACCAGGCTTCCATTGATCAAGTTCTGGTTTGAGCAGTACAACAGCCATTGGTAATCCATAACCACCAATGGATTTTGATAGCGTAACCATATCTGGCTTAATACCTGACGGTTCAAAACTGAAAAATGTACCCGTTCGGCCACAGCCAGCTTGAATGTCATCAACAATGAGGAGGATATCGTTGGAATGGCATATTTTTTCTAATCTCTGTAACCATGCGTTGGAAGCGACGTTTAGCCCCCCCTCTCCTTGCACTGTTTCAATTAAAACCGCCGCCGGTTTATCCATGCCCGCTGAGTTATCATTAAGCATGGTTTCAAACAGCGTTAAGCCATCAATACCTGCATAGCCCTCAAATGGAATACGCGTAACGTTGTTAAGTGGTGAGCCCGCACCTTGTCTATGATGCTGATTACCTGTCGCGGCTAAGGCCCCAGCAGTGCACCCATGAAAGCCATTAGTAAACGCAACAATCGAACTTCTTGCTTTTACTTTTTTGGCCAGTTTTAATGCCGCTTCTACCGCGTTTGTTCCCGTTGGCCCGGTGAACTGTACTTTGTATTCCAAATTTCTTGGCTTAAGAATAAGGTCATCTAACGCTTCTAAGAATGAAGCTTTCGCCTCTGAATGCATATCAAGGCCATGAGTAATACCATCCATTTCGATGTATTCAAGTAATGCCTGTTTAAGCTCTGAATTATTGTGTCCGTAATTTAGAGATCCCGCTCCAGCAAGGAAGTCTAGGTAGCGCTCACCTTGCTCTGTTTCTAGCCAGCACCCTTTTGCTTTGCGAAAGATCACCGGAAAACTGTTGGAGTATGAACGAACGTTAGATTCCTGCTTTTTGAAAATATCCATGATGAGACCGTTTATTTAATTCCTAGTAAGTAAAGGTTATTTGAGGGGAATACGATAAAGATATTCTGTATCGTGCTTGCCTTTGAAGTGCTCCATTTCGTCCAAGAAAGTCGTCACCTCACCAAAGTTGCCATGTTTCGCATCGATCTTCTTAAACAGTGCCCACGATGCCGCATTGTCTTCGGTAATTGTTGTTTCTATTGCGGAAATATTCTCTAGCCCATCTCGATTCAAAAGCGCTTCGAGCATAGTAAATGCGAGCCCTTTACCACGAGCATGAGGAGCAACCGCCACTTGCCAAACAAATAGGACGCTAGGCTCTGATGGCTTTTGATAGCCAGAAATAAAGCCCGCTACTTTACCTTTATGTTCGACCAAGATGCAGGTATTAGAGAAATGGGTGGATTGGAGAAAGTTACAATAAGAAGAGTTCATATCGAGCGGAGGGCAGTCCGCGATCAAGCTGTAAACTTCATCACCATCGGCCGCTCTAGGCTCGCGAAAAATCCATTTTTGACTTGGGTCCTGTCCAATTTCTGGATACATCACCCAAGGAGCTGATGTGATCATGTGTAGATACATATCCTTTCGTACTCTAATTAATTTCGGGCGTATTATGAGCATTTTTTGGTAGTAAAAATCAAACCCAAGCCTATTTAAAGGCGGGTTTTGTGATTTTGATCTCATGAAATTGAATTGAGCATGAAAAGTAATTTTGTTTGAGGTCTAATTTATTTATAGAGCATCATAAGAATTTTCATCAATGAGCGAAAGATGTTGTAGATAAATGGCGTAAACAACGCAGAGCTTTCTTAGCCGAGTTTTCCAAGAAATACACAAAAACGGCATGCCGATGCATGCCGTTTTATATATTTTAAGCTGAAAAATTAAGCTTTCGCTTTCTTCGCCGATTTAGACGATGGACGAGGTTCATCCATCAAGCCTTTCACCAAAGATACCGTTGCAACAAGAAGAACGATAGTAAATGGTAGACCCGTTGTTACCGCCATTGCTTGAGCAGCCGCAAGACCACCACCTAGCATTAGCGCAATCGCAACTAAGCCCTCAAACGTACACCAGAATACACGTTGTGGTGTTGGTGCATCCACTTTACCACCAGCCGCGATCGTATCGATCACTAGAGAACCTGAGTCTGCTGAAGTGATGAAGAACACCACAACTAGGATGATACCAACGATAGAAGTGATTTCAGACAGCGGCATCACATCTAACATCGCAAACAGTTTAAGCGGCAGTTCAGCGTCGAATACCGCTTGGTAACCATCGTTCACGTATTGGCTAATTGCAGTACCACCAAACGCCGTCATCCAAAGGACACACACGGTAGATGGGATCAAAATAACACAAATGATAAATTCACGAACTGAGCGACCACGAGATACACGTGCAATGAACATACCTACGAATGGTGACCATGAGATCCACCACGCCCAGTAGAATGCAGTCCAACCTTGTGAGTAGTTTACATCTTCACGACCAAATGGCATGGACAGCGCTGGGATATTAGTTAGGTACGCTCCAATGTTCTCAAAGAAGCCTGTCATGATCGCCAAAGTTGGACCAACGATGATCACAAACAATAGCAACAACGCAGCTAGTCCCATGTTGATTTCAGATAAGCGTTTGACACCACTATCCAAACCAGCAACCACGGAAATCAATGCAAGTGCTGTAATAATCACGATCAGTACAACCTGAGTAGTATTATTCACAGGGATATCGAATAAGAAGTTCAGACCTGTAGCAGCTTGAGATGCGCCGTAACCAAGAGACGTCGCCAGACCAAATACTGTAGCGATAACAGCCAAAATATCGATCACGTGACCAACCCAACCCCAAACGCGCTCACCGAAAAGTGGGTAGAAAATAGAACGCATCGTTAGAGGTAGGCCTTTGTTGAACGAGAAAATCGCCAAACCTAGAGCCAATAGTGCATAAATCGACCAAGGGTGAAGCGCCCAGTGGTAAATCGTTGCAGCCATACCTAGTGCAGAAGCGGCTTCTGTATTGCCTTGCGCAGCGCCTAGTGGAGCCCAGTCAGTACGAACACCACCCTCGACGTTCACGCCACCCAATGCTGCACTAAAGTGAGACATTGGCTCAGATACACCAAAGAAGACCAGGCCGATACCCATACCAGCTGCGAACAACATCGCTAGCCAACCTGCATAGGTGTAATCAGGCGTTGCTTCTGTACCACCGATACGCACGCGACCTAGCGGCGTTACGATTAACAGCAAACACACAACGACAAAAATGTTACCTGCAGAAAGGAAGAACCAATCAAGGTTAGAGACAAGCCAGTTACGTAGTCCAGAGAAGAACGGTTCAACTTGTTGTCTGAAAGCAAGTGTTAGCACTACGAACAGGATGATCGACATACCTGAAATTGCAAATACTCGGTTGTGAATGTCGAGGCCGAATGGGCCTACTTTTAACGCTACGTTATCCTGACCAATCTGGTAGTCAGTATCAATAGCATTAACTTTACCGTCGGGGCGTTGAATGCCACCGTTGTTGTCAGTGCTCACGATTTATCTCCTTAAAATCTGTGACCAAATAAAAATGTAGGACTGGGGTGATGGCTTTCTTGCATCACTTGTCGTATCGCTTGTAAACGATTCTTGCATCGTCTTTAGAATTATTGCTCTACGCTGCAATTTTAACGTTAAACACTCCGATAACGCATTTTATTTTGTTATCGGTACGACTAATAATTTTATTGCCAAACTTTAGACAGCGGCATTTCGCGGTCAAAATGGTGCTGTAACTGGGCTTGAAATAGCTCCGCCGTTGCCAATGCATCCGTTAAAGCATGATGAGGCTGATAAGCAGGTAAACCATACCTCTCTCGAGCATGCCCCAAACGCACGGACCCCGGTTTCTTACCTTTTAGTCGGTTTATCCACCCCTCGCATTGACGCCTTTGAATTGCATACTCAATATCTAAGGTATCCACAACCGGGAATTGAATCCCCTCCCCTATTGTGTTTAATAACGCGTTATTGAAAAACTGGCGCTCAATATTCTTATAGTGGACCAAAACCACCTTTCCGCTCATCGCCTCTAAGATCGAGTCCAGTATCTCTTCTAACTGAGGGGCAGTACGTACTTCAGAATCGGTAATACCATGAATAACAACCGACTCTTCATTTAGCTCTCGGTTCGGGTTCACGATCCAATGACGTGATCCCAAACATTGAACTCTATCGATAGTAAAAGGCACAAGACCGATGGTTAGAATCGCATCTTCTTCTGCGTTCAAACCTGTGGTTTCAAAATCGATAGACACAAAAGGCACGTCTTTAAGTGGCGTATCACCATCTGCAATTGGTGTTGAGTAGTAACGCTTAAGTCGTTCGTCTTTCGCCTTGGCAGCCAATTGCTGAAACAACTTTGACCATTCAGGAGTCTGGCTGGTATTAAGTAACGGTGAATCACCGTGCTTACTTTTAGAAAACCACATTATTTGCTGCTTCTCTGGTAGCGGAACTTAATAAAATTCTGGGCGTTACTTAAAATCTGAAATGCCGCTTTCAAATTCCGGCGCTCAAACTCGGACATATGCTCAGGTTCAATATTGTTATCTGGATCTTCGCCATTTTCTATATCTAAAGCCTGATGACGAATACGCACCATGTAAATCAGTTCCATCGCGTCTTTCAAGTCCATCCCGCGCCCTTTCGGTAAAATTCCCGCATTGTTAATGTCATCCAGACGTTCAAATGAATTTTGCGAGCGAGAACCAATCGCTAAAGCATGGACGCGTATCAAATCTGCCATTGGCGCAGTACCACGGCGCTTCAAGTTGATGGAATTTCGATGACGGCCATCTTTCTCCATCACAAAATCTTTGAAAAAGCCCAGCGGCGGCGTCCGAAGAATGGAGTTATAAGCCATACAAGCCAAAAATCGACTGTTCTTCTTAGCACGACGAGCAATAAATCCACTCAGTTGCTCGGCCCACTTCACACGGCCATGCACGCCTAGCAAATCGAAAAAGATACTACTATTGAGCAATCGTTCTGGCGTTGGGTTATCGATCCAGTTAGCAAAACATTCTTCCCATTCGGCGCGTGTTTTCCGCCACTCAGGATTGGTGGCCATGATATCGCCAGTACAATAGGTATAACCACATTCTGCTAGCCCATCACAGACAAACTTAGCGAACTGGGCAAAGTACTCGCCATGTTTTTGTGGATCATAACTGTTATCAAGAATAAGAGCATTGTCTTGGTCTGTCACGATGAGCTGCTCATCACGCGCCATCGAGCCCATCGCAACTAAACAATAAGGAATCGGAGCAGGACCAAACTCTTGCTCAGCAAGTTCAGCTAAACGTTGTTTAAAGCTAGAACCAATCACCGACATCGCGCGGCCAACCATGTGCGCATTGGCATCTTCACTCACCATGCGAACAAAGCAATCTTTCACCTGTTTAGAGACAGCTTTAAGATCCTCTACCGTGTTTTGTTGGAAAATAGAGCTCACGAGCAACAAACTGTTTTGTGATTCATAACGAACAATATCCGTCATACTGATCACGCCAATTGGTTTGCGGTCCTTTAAAATTGGCAAATGATGAACGTTATACCGCAACATCGTGAGCATAGCTTCAAACACATATGCACTATAGTCGAGTGACACGACGTCATAGGTCATGACTTCGCTGACTTGAATGTTGGTCTCAATTCCTTGCGCTAAGACTCGAATACAGAGATCGCGGTCAGTCAAAATACCCAACAATTGATCATCATCTTCTTCCGTCAATTCTTCAAACGGTCGAACAATGAGTAAGGCTGTCACCCCCTCTTCGGCCATCAATATTGCCGCTTCTTGAATGGTTGCGGTCGCTTCTAAAGTGACGGGTTCTCGGCTTAATATTTTGCGCGCTTTCGCCGTAGTAAAATCGTTGCCATCTGAATGATTAGAAACGGCAGTGCGCAATCTTGCACTGTCTTCTAATTCCATGAAGTCCGCAAAATTCTCAAATTCATCGCAAAGTTCAACGAAGATTTTTTCTGGTATGCAGTACACTAGAGTATCTTCTATTGCTTTTGCCGGCATCCGAACACGGTTATTCATCAATAGGCCCATCTGGCCAAATACACCACCAGTATCAAAGCGGTTGTACAACTCACCTTTGCGTCGATAGATTTCTACTACACCGCTACGAATCATGTAGAGATCACGAATATCATCGCCTTTTTTAAGAATGTCAGTACCCGCTCGGTAATAAGCTACTTCCGCATTCAGTGCAATGTTTCTAAGTTGTTCTTCCGGTAGATCATCAAAAGGAGGGTGTTGGCTAATGAAGTTGAGAACTTCTAATTGCTCGGCTTCCATTCTTTATTCCATGTACTTCCTAAACTGTAGTGATAAATATCACCAAGATCGTAATCAAGCAATAAATAAATCCATACCCAGTAACAACTGATGCAATATTCAGCATAAAGTCTTTAACCAAACCAGTATGATGTCAATGCAAAATCACAACATCACACTAATTGAGCACTTAATTAATTAGATTACGAACAATCAAATCATATCTGAGAACTATAACACTCGTGTCACCTCATTTAGTTTTAAAGTCAAACCAGCATATAGATATCAACAAGATACCACCAAAGAAATCAGAAAAACGTTCATTACTACCCCATATAAACCGGATCAAATTGACTGTTTTATTGAAATTTTCGCCACTTTTGCTTAGAGTACAAAACATTTGACGATAAACTATACACATTAAGGACAATTCAAATGGATCCCATACTGGAAGTTAAGGGACTGTATAAAGTGTTTGGTGACAATCACGAACAAGCATTCTCATTGATAGAGAAAGGCATAGATAAAGATCAGATCTTTGAGCAAACTGGATTAACGGTCGGTGTTAATAATGTCTCGCTCTCAATCAATGAGGGAGAAATTTTTGTCATCATGGGGCTGTCTGGTTCAGGAAAGTCTACGTTAGTTCGCCTACTTAACCGATTAATCGAACCCTCCAAGGGAAGCGTCTACCTTAAAGGCAATGACATCGCCCATATTTCCGACGATGAGTTAAGAAAAGTTCGCCGAAACGACATCTCAATGGTATTCCAAAACTTTGCTCTGATGCCTCATATGACTGTCGTTGAAAATGCCGCGTTTGGTCTCGAATTAGCGGGGGTTAACCTCAACGAGCGTAATAAAAGCGCCCTCGATGCACTTCAACGTGTTGGTCTAGAAGCAAACGCCGATTCTTATCCTGATGAATTGTCCGGTGGAATGAAGCAGCGTGTCGGTTTGGCTCGAGCGCTCGCTTGCGACCCAGATATCCTACTAATGGATGAAGCCTTTTCAGCACTCGATCCTCTTATTCGAACTGAAATGCAAGATGAGCTGATTCGTCTTCAAAACGATGATAAGCGAACCATCGTTTTCATTTCTCATGACTTAGACGAAGCGATGCGAATCGGTGACCGAATCGCAATTATGCAAAATGGTGATGTGGTTCAAGTAGGAACACCCGATGAAATACTCCATAACCCTGCCAACGATTATGTTGAAGCCTTTTTCCGCGGAGTCAATGTAGCCAGTGTGCTTACTGCAAGAGACATTGCTCGTAAGAAGCCTGCCGCAGTATTTAAGAAGTCTGAATACGATGGGCCTGGTTCAGCGATGCAGATTCTAATGGATCATGATCGAGATTATGGCATCGTCGTTGACCGTTCCAACCATTACTCCGGCATTGTTTCGATAGACTCATTACGCCTCGCTCACAAAGAAAACCGTTCCCTAGCCAGTGCACAACTTGAAGATGGCGTGACTTTGCTGCCGCAACAATCCATCAACGAAATTCTCGGAACCGTTGCTAACGTTCCTTACGCCGTCCCTGTTGTGGATGAGCAAGGTGCTTACTTTGGCGTCGTGACGAAATCGCGTCTCTTACAAACGTTGGATAAGGAATAATGTGATGCCATCAGAAACAACCAACAACGATCCATGGTCACAGACGACTCAAGAACCGGAAGCTCAAAGTAATCCGTGGGCACAAGATTCACCAACAACGGCAAATAATGACTGGCTCAACACAGAAACGGTGGAAGATACAACATTTGATGTAATGAATCCATTTCAAGATGCCGTGTTACCGTTAGATACTTGGGTCGAGTCAGGGTTAGATTGGCTCGTTGAGCACGGCAGGCCCGTCTTTCAAGCAATTCGAGTTCCCATTGATTTTATTCTTTCTTCATTTGAAACCGCATTGGTTTCCACCCCAGCGCCTTTCATGCTGTTGATTCTATTTTTACTCGCATGGCAATTTTCTAATTTGCGTTTGGGCGTGGCGACTCTGCTTTCTCTTATTTTTATCGGATTAATTGGCGCATGGACACAAGCGATGACGACGCTGTCTCTGGTGCTCACTTCCGTTTTCTTTTGCCTGCTCATCGGTCTCCCTATGGGTATTTGGTTAGCACGCAGTCAAACCGCCGCAAAAATCGTGCGGCCAATACTCGATGCAATGCAAACGACCCCGGCGTTTGTGTATTTGGTTCCTATCGTCATGTTATTTGGTATCGGTAACGTGCCAGGTGTCGTCGTGACCATCATATTTGCTCTACCTCCAGTTGTTCGACTCACTATTCTTGGTATTCAACAAGTACCTGAAGAGCTTATTGAAGCCGGTCACTCGTTCGGCGCAAGCAAGAAACAGATGCTTTATCGAATCCAACTTCCTTTAGCTCTACCTACCATTATGGCTGGGGTAAACCAAACATTGATGCTTTCACTGTCAATGGTCGTAATTGCCTCCATGATTGCCGTTGGCGGTTTAGGACAAATGGTATTAAGAGGAATTGGTCGATTAGATATGGGACTTGCCGCTGTCGGTGGTATTGGCATCGTCATTCTTGCGATCTTACTTGACCGCATAACTCAAGTTCTTGGTGTCAACGCCGGAAATACGAAAGTGCGTTGGTATCACACTGGCCCTATCTCTGGCCTATTACAACTGACAAGAAAGAAGAAACAACCTGACCTAAAATTAAGGAGAAATACAAATGACTAATTCATGGAAGAAAGCCCTAACGGCAGGTGCTTTGACGACAATGACCTTTTCTATGAGCGCATTGGCAAATGATCTTCCAGGCAAAGGCGTTTCTGTTCAGCCAGTTCAATCCACCGTTGCAGAAGAAACCTTTCAAACTTTGATTGTTAACCGTGCCCTAGAAGCGCTAGGTTACGATGTAAAACCAACCAAAGAAGTCGATTACAACGTTGGTTACACTTCCATTGCAAAAGGCGACGCCACGTTTCTTGCAGTAGGTTGGTTTCCTCTTCATGCGGATAAATACACCATGTCTGGTGGTGACGAGAAATTCTATCGTCAAGGTCAATACGTCAGTGGGGCTGCGCAAGGTTATTTAATTGATAAAAAGACCGCAGAGAAATACAACATTACCAACATTGGCCAATTGACTGACCCTGAGTTAGCGAAATTGTTTGATGCGAATGGTGATGGTAAAGCTGATCTAACTGGCTGTAACCCAGGATGGGGCTGTGAAATGGTGATTGAGGAGCAGTTAAACGCTTACAAGCTTCGTGACACTGTCACCCACAACCAAGGTAACTACGCAGCAATCATCGCAGATACCATCTCACGTTATAAGAAAGGCGACCCGATTCTCTATTACACATGGACACCTTACTGGGTAAGTGGCGTATTAATTCCGGGTAAAGACGTGGTATGGCTAGAAGTGCCTTTCTCTGCGCTGCCAGGTGAGCGTAAAGATGTCGACACAGCATTAGCAAATGGCAAAAACTACGGGTTTGAAATGAACTCAATGCGTATTGTGGCAAACAAAGAATTTGCAGAAAAAAATCCATCTGCGGCGAAACTGTTTGAGATCGTAAAACTCGACATCAATGACGTGAGCGCTCAAAACATGATGATGAGCCAAGGGAAAAATAGTTCTGCAGACATCGAGTCTCATGTAAATGGTTGGATTAAAGCAAATCAAGGCCTCTTCGACTCTTGGGTAGCAGAAGCGAAAAAAGCGGCAATGTAATCAACACTGTACACTCGTTTGATGTTTATAAGAGTCAATTGAATCAATCAATTGACTCTTTTTTATTCACCTCCACAACAAGCAAACGTTTCCTTGTGATCTCAATTACACATTGAATCGAACAACAAAAGTCCGTATATTTCGCTTGCCTACGGGGCACACCCTACAATGCACAACGCTATCCTGCTTTCATTGGTGCATTGATATTGGTGTTTACTTACATCCATGCAAAACACACCTTCCTCTTTTACTCGTTTTTTTAAAGAATCGGGCGCACTGCTGCATTTGTCGATCCCAATCATCCTAATGCAACTTGCTACCCAATCAATGGGCTTTGTAGATACGACAATGGCTGGCCAAGTCAGCGCTGCCGATCTCGCTGCGATTGCATTAGGCACCAGTTTATGGCTACCCGTTTCGCTATTGCTTCGTGGCATCATTATGGCCCTAACTCCGGTAGTGGCTTATCACCGCGGCGCAAAAAATTACGATAGTATCCGAATCTCGTTCATTCAAATGATGTGGCTCGCTGCTTTCGTTAGCACCATTTTGATTGTCTACCTGCTACTCGGTGAGGCAATCCTGTTAAGTTTAGGCGTCGCAAGCGAAATCATTCCCATTGCCAGTGATTATGTCGTCGCACTTGCTTTCGGTGTGCCGGGCATTGCTCTGTTCTACACCTTAAATGGCTTTTGTGAGGGGATGAATAACACCCGTGCACCTATGTTGATTTCTGTCGTCGGTCTATTAGTCAACATTCCTGTTAACTACATTCTGATCTACGGCAAGTTTGGTATGCCAGCTCTTGGAGCTGTGGGCTGTGGTTGGGCGACGAGTTTGGTCTACTGGTTGATGTCAGCCCTGCTTTTTAGTTATATCAAGCGTCATCACCATTACAAATCGATTCTTCATTTCGCAGATTTGGCGCCTGTTTGGAAAGAAATTAAACAGCTGTTTAAACTCGGAATGCCTATTGGTTTAAATATCGCAGTTTGTGGCAGCATATTTGCTGTCATTGCACTTCTTATTGGTCGTATTGGCGCAGAAAACGTTGCTGCAGCACAAATCGCGCTCAATATTTCAAGTATGACTTATATGATCCCGATGAGCCTCTCTTTTGGTATTACCATTCGTGTCGGACATGCATTAGGTGAGCAAAAGCTAGATTGCGCTTCTCATCGTAGTTTCGTGGGCGTAGTAACCGCAGCAGGGTTGTCTTTGGTCTCTGTCGCGTTTTTCCTACTCTTCCCTGATTGGATCATACGCTTGTACACCACCGACCCTATCGTATCAGCCACAGCAGCGACACTTTTGATGTTCACCGCGGTTTACCAGTTCAGTGATGCACTGCAAACTTCTGCCAATGGTGCACTTCGCGGCTATAAAGACACAAAGATCCCAATGATTTTAGCGATCCTTGCGTACTGGGGCCTCGCCCTACCGCTGGGCATGCTGCTTGGTATTACCGATGAAATTGTCCCTGCTATGGGAGAGAAAGGCTTTTGGGTTGGTATTGTTACGGGTTTAACCGTTGCTGCAATTGCAATGCTGATCCGTCTTACATTGGTCGTCAAA
This sequence comes from Vibrio alfacsensis, assembly GCF_003544875.1. Classification (NCBI taxonomy): domain Bacteria; kingdom Pseudomonadati; phylum Pseudomonadota; class Gammaproteobacteria; order Vibrionales; family Vibrionaceae; genus Vibrio; species Vibrio alfacsensis. Next base: position 1,412,514 of record NZ_CP032093.1, on the reverse strand, counting down.
CGCACCAAACAGCCACTTGATGAAACGGATACCTTAACACTTGTAGCCAATTAAAACATCGAAAAGTAGGCATCTTAAACACACGGTTAAAAATAACAAGCAAATCGTTAACAAAACACCGGCAAATGGCCGGTGTTTATTTTTCTCATTATCAAAACTGGATGATTATAAGAAGTGTAGTGTTGCGTTTAGAGAGAACGTACCAATGTCGTCTTTGCCCGCAGTGTAGTTCATGTAACTAGCACCCACAGACATTGGACCGAAAATGAAGTATTCCGCACCTACACCGTACATTAGATCGAAATCATCATCGTTTGCACCATTTTTTACTTTCTTATCCCACTGGTGGATACCACCTTTCGCGTATACGTGAAGTGGGCCAAAATCGATGCTTGGCTTAAGTGCTGCGTAGTAAGAAGTCAGCTTGGTCTCTTGGTTGTTTACCTTAAACTCACCATGCTGAACAACACCTGCTTCGATACCGATGATTGGCAGAATACCTGTACCTACGTGTACAGAGTATGACGTGTCTGTTTCGCCTTTGTAGTCAGACTGACCTACAGAAGCACCACCATAAATCCATGAGTCCGCCATCGCTGCAGAAGAAGCACCAAGAAGTGCCACTGCCAATAGAGTTTTCTTCATCATCAACCTTTACTCTTTAATATCACCCACTGCTGTTTGATTCAGAGATGGGTACTGCAAACATAAAGGAGGCGAACCATTGCCTCCTTTATGACTTAAAAACACTTATAGATGAGTGATAGCAATTACCGTACCAGCTAAGGCCAAAAGTGGCCAAGCATTTGATAACCCATCAAACCCTACAAAAAACTGTCGCTATTGTACTGACCAACTAGCAAGCATCAATCGCATTTTTGATTCGTTTATCAGACACCGGATACGGTGTGCCTAATTGTTGAGCAAAGAAGCTAACCCGAAGCTCTTCAATCATCCAACGAATCTCTTTTACATTCTCCGGTATCACCATGCCTTTCGGAATCTTATTCAGTAACTCTTTGTAATCGCTGGTTACTGATTCCACTTTCAACATGTGTAAGCGATCTTTATTTGGATCAATCGGCAGCTTCTCCATACGACGCTCAATCGCACGCATGTAACGTAGAATATCAGGAAGACGTTTCCAACCGCACTCTGTTGCGAAGCCTTTAAAAATCAAACTCTCGATTTGCGCTTTGATATCAGACAACGCAAATGCCATCGTGAAATCAATACGACCTTTCAATTTCTTATTAATATTGAACGCCGTTGTCAAGATGGTTTCAACTTGCTGTGCGATCTCCACAACGGTATCGCCAAGTTCCGCTCGGACGTGCTCTTTCAACGCCTCAAACTTCTCTGGCTCCCATACCAAACCACCCTGCTCTTCGATCAACTTGTCAACACCACATGCGATACAGTCGTCAATCAGATCCAATACTTTTCCGTAAGGGTTAAAGTACAGCCCGAGCTTTGATTTGTTCGGTAAATTGGTGTGCAAATATTTAATCGGTGATGGCACATTCAACAAAATCAAACGGCGCTGGCCTGCTTGCATTGCCGTCACTTGCTCGAATTCAGTCTCGTACAGTTTGATCTCAACACTGTCTTTGGTATCTACAATCGCAGGGTACGCTTTAACATCGTAACCGCCACGTTTTTGTTGATACACCTTCGGCAGTTCACCAAAACTCCACGTTCGCAAACCTTGCTGCTCAATATCATCATCCGCGACTTTTGAAAGCGTCTCCTGAACTTTTTCTTTCAAGCTTTCTTTTAATTCGTGGAGATTCTTATGCTCTTTTAACTTTCGATTTCTATGGTCAACCGCGCGGAATGTCACTTTCAAGTGTTCTGGAATTTGATCCACATTCCAATCTTCGCGCAAAACTTCCACGCCAGTCATGCGGCGCAGTTCTTTCTCTAACGAATCAAGAAGTGGCGCTTCCATCGGCGTTACACGAGCCAAAAACGCATCTGCGTAGTTTGGTGCAGGGACAAAGTTCTTACGAATTGTTTTCGGTAAAGACTTGATCAAACTGACCACCAGCTCATGACGCAAACCCGGTATTTGCCAGTCAAAGCCCGCTTGTTCAACTTGGTTTAGAATTGGCAGCGGTAGATGTACAGTCACACCATCGTTGTCATCACCTGGTTCAAATTGATAGCTTAACTTGAGCTTCAGGTTATTCTGATGCCAGAAGTTCGGGTAATCCAAATCTGTTACGTGACTCGCATCACCTTTGAACAGCATCTCTTTTTCAAAGTTGAGCAGCTCTTTGTTGTCTTTAGAAGCAATTTTCCACCATGTATCGAAGTGCTTACCAGAAACTACTTCCGTACCAACGCGCTGATCGTAAAAATCAAACAACTCATCATCATCAACCAAGATGTCGCGGCGACGTGATTTGTGCTCAAGCTCTTCCACTTCTTGCAACAGTTTTCGGTTTTGCTTGAAGAATGCATGTTTAGTGTCCCACTCTCCCTCCACCAGCGCACTTCGAATGAAGATCTCACGGCTCACTGCGGCATCAATGCTGCCATAGTTCACCAAACGTTTAGGCACGATTGGTACGCCATACAGCATCACTTTTTCATGCGCCATAACCGCAGCACGTTTCTTAGACCAATGCGGTTCACTGTAGCTGCGTTTAATTAGGTGCTTCGCCAGTGGTTCAATCCATTCCGGTTGAATTTTTGCGATGATGCGACCCCAAAGTTTTGAGGTTTCAACCAACTCAGCCGACATGATCCACTTAGGCTGTTTCTTAAATAGCCCCGATGCTGGAAAGATATGGAAACGAGCATTACGCGCACCTTGGTACTCATTCTTCTCTTGGTCTTTCATACCGATATGGGACAATAAACCAACTAAGATTGAGCTATGTACACCATGGTATGATGCAGGTTCCGTGTTTAATTTAAATTCCATTTCACGCATAGACTGGTGAATTTGGAAGTACACATCTTGCCACTCACGCACACGCAAATAGTTCAAGTAGTCTTGCTTACATTGCTTACGGAACTGGTTGCCTGTTAATGCTTTTTGCTGCTTCTGAATGTAATCCCACAAGTTAACAAGCGTCATGAAATCCGATTCTTCGTGGAAGAAGCGGCGGTGTTTATCGTCTGACGATTGCTGTTTGTCTGAAGGGCGCTCACGCGGATCTTGAATAGATAGCGCCGCTGCGATGATCATCACTTCTTTCAACGCACCTTGCTTTGGCGCCTCCAATACCATACGCGCTAAACGTGGGTCGATTGGCAGACGAGCAAGCTGACGACCAATGCTCGTTAGTCGTTTCTTAGGATCGCTGATTTCTGCGTTAATGGCACCAAGCTCTTCCAACAAACGCACACCGTCTTGGATATTGCGTTTATCAGGCGCTTCCACAAACGGGAACGCTTGAATGTCACCCAAGCCAAGGGCCGTCATCTGCAAGATAACCGACGCTAGGTTGGTACGCAGAATTTCTGGATCAGTAAACTCTGGACGTGACTCAAAATCATCTTCTGAGTACAAACGAATACAGATACCCTCTTCCACACGACCACAGCGACCTTTACGCTGGTTCGCGCTTGCCTGAGAGATAGGTTCAATTGGAAGACGCTGAACTTTGGTTCGGTAGCTGTATCGGCTAATACGTGCCGTACCCGGGTCAATCACGTACTTGATGCCAGGAACTGTTAACGACGTTTCCGCTACGTTGGTTGCTAATACGATTCGACGACCTGCGTGAGGCTGGAAAATCTTATTCTGCTCGCCCGCGGACAAACGCGCATAAAGCGGCACGATTTCTGTGCTTTTAAGATTACGTTTAGACAAGGCGTCTGCGGTATCACGGATTTCACGTTCACCGTTCATGAAGATCAGAATGTCACCTAAACCTTCATCACACAGTTCATCTACGGCTTCGAAAATGCCTTCAAGCTGATCACGATCGGTGTCGTCATCACCGCTTAGTGGGCGGTATCGGGTCTCAACTGGGTAAGTACGACCAGAGACTTCAATGATCGGTGCATTATTAAAATGCTTAGAGAATCGTTCAGGGTCGATGGTTGCCGACGTAATGATCACTTTCAAATCAGGACGACGTGGCAACAACTCTTTCAAGTAACCTAGGATGAAATCGATATTCAAGCTACGTTCATGCGCTTCATCGATGATGATGGTGTCATATTGATTTAAAAACCGATCATGTTGGATCTCTGCCAACAAGATACCGTCTGTCATCAATTTAATTTGCGTATTTTCAGAGATCTGATCGTTAAATCGAACTTTATAGCCGACAAAGTCGCCTAACTTAGTTTCCATCTCTTCTGCGATACGGTTTGCAACCGAACGAGCGGCGAGTCGGCGCGGCTGAGTATGGCCAATCAGACCAAACTTGCCACGTCCAAGTTCTGCACAAATTTTTGGTAATTGCGTCGTTTTGCCTGAGCCTGTCTCACCAGCAACAATAACCACTTGGTGCGCTTCAATCGCTTTAGCAATATCGTTACGCTTTTGGCTAACTGGCAGGATTTCTGGATATTCAATCGTAGGTTGAAAACGGCTACGTTGCTCGACCACCATCATGGATTTAGCGATATCTAATGCGATTTCATCGAACACCGCATTACGCGCCGCGTCTTTCTTAATTTTGCTCGCACCTGAGATTCGCTTACTTAAACGGAAGCGATCACGCATCATGCATTGACTTAATGCTTTGCGTAGTGACGCTGCGCTATTCACGTGAACTTGTGGAGCGGCGGTTTGCGTCGCTTGTGCCTTTGAAACACCAGTCTCTGGTGCCGCTGAGTTTTCAGCAGAGGTCTTTTTTGGGGGCTGTGACGAAGTCAAAGCGTTTCCTATTCTTTTCATTACATAAATCTGCGCAGATTGTATCACACAAGGGGGAAAACAGGATAACGGAAAGCCACCCTCAATCTTGTTCAAATATTTCGAACGACTTGAGCAAATAAACAGGATTTTGAGCCACGATGTACCGCCTATAATACATCCCATAGCCGAAAGCACTTATTCAAGGAAATCCATTATGTCTCGCGTACTAGCTCTAAAATCAAGCATCCTAGGCGATTACTCTCAATCAAACAAACTGGTTGAAAACTATATCAAAAATGTAGACCAAGCTAACCTTACTGTCCGTGACTTAGCTGCCGAACCATTACCAGTGTTGGATTTTGCAATTGCGACTGCATTACGCGCTACAGAAGATCTGTCTGAGCAACAGCAACAAGTCGTTGACCTTTCTAATACTTTGATTGAAGAGATCAAAACGGCAGACACTTTGATCATCGCCGCGCCAATGTACAACTTCACGATTCCAACTCAGCTTAAGAACTGGATTGATTTAATTGCTCGTGCGGGTGTGACTTTCAAATACACTGAAAATGGTGTGCAAGGACTCGTTGAAGGTAAGAAAGCGATCGTCGTTACTACTCGTGGTGGTATCCATAAAAACTCACCAACGGATACTATGACGCCATACCTACGTACTGTACTGGGTTTTATTGGCATTACTGACGTCGAATTTGTTTACGCAGAAGCACTGAATATGGGTGAAGATGCGGCAACAAAAGGCATGACCGAAGCGCAAGACCAACTGCTTGCACTCGTGTAACCACGTCAGAAATTATTACTTATTGACTAACGGAGCGAGAAAATTTCTCTCGTTTCGTTGTTTGATTTTATCGCGAATCTATCTTCATCCTGCCTCAAATCATCTCACATAAACATCATCAACTTGGTTATATTGCTCCTGATCTTGTTCGTTAAACGGTTTCTTTCCCGCTCAAAATCCATTGCAAATATCTGATATTGCTTCAAAACAAGTTATCCCCACAAGTCCAAAACAACCAAATTGGAACCACGCTACCAAACTTAGAATCATTTATTTGCGAAATGAATTAAGCGATATATAAATGCAAAAAAACATCGCGTGGAGAAACCGAAATGAAAAGCAGTATTAAACTGACCGCAATCGCTGCGTCTATCGCCAGCTCTTTGCTAATGAGCTCATCCCTATATGCAGCGCCAGCGCATGACAAAAATGTGATTGGCTACCTGACACAATGGGAGGCATGGAAAGGCCCACAACACGGCTTTAGCGTCGCAGGAGAAGCAACCCATCTGAATGTGAATATGGATATCTATTCCATTCTGAACTACTCGTTTTTTGGCGTTGCAAAAGATGGTTCTTTACACAGCGGTGATTTACGCAACAAGAAAATCTATCAGCCTGATGCGGTGCAAGAACCGGGTTCTCTATTATACACCGATGTTTATTCTAGCTGGGATCTGCACATCCTATGGGGTGAATTAGAATACCTTTGGTCTTATCCAGGTAATGAAGCGTGGGAAGCAGAAAATCTCGCAAAAGTAAAAGCGCAAGGTTTTGTTCCAAATGGTAATGGCTGGAAACACGAACCATCGGGTGTTACCGGTGAAATGCCGCTCCCACTGAAAAAAGCGGGTGGCGCACCTGGTCTTATCGATTTAGCCAACGAAAAAGGCGTGAAAGTCATGGCTTCAATCGGTGGTTGGAGTATGTCAAAGCACTTTCCAGAAGTGGCTGCTGATCCAGTTAAAAAAGCGCGTTTCCTTGCAGATGTGGACAAGTTAATGGCACTGGGTTTCCACGGTATCGATATCGACTGGGAGTATCCTGGGACAGGTGGTATGAACTTCATTGGTACAGAGGCAGATTACGACAACTTCGAGCAATTAATGGAAGACATCCGTGAGCGTATCGGAGAAGATAAGCTGTTAACAGCAGCATTCAAAGCGGTGCCATCTGCACTAGAGGGATTTGACTGGGAACGTCTAGTAAACTCTATGGATTATTTTAACATGATGACTTATGACCTAAATGGCGGCTGGTCTAATGTTACGGGTCATAACTCTCCTCTCTACCCGTATCCTGAAGAAGAATTCGCAGGTTTAACGATTGATACACTTCGAGATTGGATGGTAAATCAGCGTGGTATCCCAGCAGACAAAATTAACTTCGGCGCAGCATTCTACGGCCGTGGCGTGCAAACCACGGAAACGACCGCGTATTTAGGAGCACCAACTGATAAGCGAATGGTTAACTTTGAGGTCGATGGCCCTACGGTCTCGTCTGTGGATCTGACTAACTGGGCAAATTTTGAAGGCCAACCAAACTACAACTATCTTGTAAAACAGCCAAACTGGGAGCATCACTGGGATGATAACGCTCGTGCCCCTTATGCGGTAAATGGTAAGTACTTCTTGAGCTATGACGATCCTCAGTCAATTCGAGAGAAAGCTGAGTACATTGTTAACCACGATTTGGGCGGTATCATCGTGTGGCAAGTTCATGGTGACATTGAGTGTAAAGGCTCATTTACCAATTTTGGAGCCAAACTAAAACAATGTTCTGAGCTGAGCTCACCATTAGCAGAACAAATCGATGCGGTATTCAGCCAAGATGTTGTACCGAACCACGCACCCGTTCTAACCGCACCAACTGCATTTGAGGCGGAATCCGGACAAACCATTGCGTTCATGGTATCTGCATCGGATAAAGACGGTGATGCACTTTCATTCTCTGCTTCAAATGCACAGTTGATTGAAAGCAGTGACAATACCGCAACGGTAATATTCAAAGCCCCACAAACAGCGGTCGATACTACTGAGCATGTGACTGTATCGGTAACAGATGGAAAACGTTCTGATGTGAAAACCGTACAAATCAATATCAAAGGAACAGGTGAAGAAGCTAATACGCCTCCATCGCTCAACGCTCCTGCATCTGTTGATGTCATTGCAGGTGATATCGCAACCATCTCGGTATCTGCAACTGATGTTGACCAGGATACCTTAACGTTTACTGCGTCTGCTGGAACAATAGTTCAAAATGGAAACATGGCGACAGTGTCCGTTCCTACTCCAGAATCAGATAAAGACAGTACTTTAAACGTCATCGTAACGGTGTCAGATGCCCAATCACAAACGTCATCTTCCGTGACAGTAAATATCAAAGGCACACAAGCACCCGATGGTGACACTTGGAACAAAGACCAAGTTTACCTAGGTGGAGATAAAGTCACTTACAATGGTGTCGAGTACACCGCTAAGTGGTGGACACAAGGTGATACACCGGGAGCATCTGAAGTATGGCAAGAAAAAGATGACGGTTCTGTAAAAGAATGGAGTGCATCTAAAGTCTACAACGGTGGTGACCAAGCGACTTACCAAGGCCTAAATTACAAAGCCAAATGGTGGACAAAAGGCGACAAACCAGGTGTTGCAGGCTCACCTTGGGAACAAATCTAGACCCGTTCTATAGAAGAACCGTCTTAGAATCGTAATAGAAAAGCTCCGTTTCATCGGAGCTTTTCATGTTTAAATACGAGGGCGTTTTAGCGTTTTAAGCATTCATATCAAAAATCATACTGCAAATAGATGGTATTGTAGTTACTGCCACCTTTGATGCGACCAAATTGGGAAGCACTCTCAAAAATGGCACTACGATGATGTAAGGAATAACCTACCCACATATTCTCCCAATCTTTCTGATTGAACAGATCGCCTACATTAACATCAAACGAAAAGTCGAGATAGTTAAGAAGATTACTTGCTGTATATCCCTTTTCTTCCATCTCCGTTCCTTCAATGTAAGTGACGTTATCAATGTAAGACATCCCCTCTGCAACACCAAAGCGCCACTGGGTTGGCCAATTGAACGTGTAATACGCTTTGATCGCCACGACATATTCTGTACTCGATGATTGCACATCCGAAGACCAATGGTGAACAAGGCCCGGCGTTAGATAAATATCAAGCGGGAAACCAAATATTTCATCGGTTAACGGATGGCCATAGAATAACGACGTAAGTTGGTTATTATACTCATCTTTTTCCGCGTTCAGTTTGAAGATATCACCGATATTAGATGGTGTTGCCCAGCCATGTGCAACACGTAAATAAGGACGATTGCTCAGCTCTGATTTAGGCGCTTTAGACTTATCATTGAAGAAACCAAACCCGATAAACACTTCACTCTCATAACGATCTTCGACCACTTGGCTATCGTAAGCTGCACTATCCAAACGAGTAACACTTGCTTGCCCCAATAGATATAAGTTCGATACGACGTGGTAACGCGCTTTCACACCTAAGTTTGCATCAATGCCCGCACCAATGCTCTCACCCGTAACGTCCTTAAACGAGTAATAGGCGCTATTAAAGTCCGCGTCTTTATAACGAACGGTGAAAGCGGGTTCTAGCTCCCAATCACCAAACTCATAGTAGGCCGCAAGACGATAGTTAGTATGAAATTGAAACTCGTCATCCGTCATTACTTCAAATTCAGCACGCCAATTATCATCAATGTTGTAACGAATTTGACCACCGAAATCTGCTCGGTCTCCCTCGAAAGCGTTTTGCACCGATTTCGGAATATCAAGAAACCTAAGCCGAGTAATAGCACTAATTCGCCAGTTGGAATCGTCGCTATTATGAATAAACACGCCCCTCTACCCCGTCGATGTAAACATAATCATTTTCAAAAACATCATCGGAACAAAAGTACTCACGGTTGAATCATCATCCGCGGTGTAAAACGGAATTGAAGCAGTCCGATACATCGCTGCAATTCCCCATTGTTGTTCAGAGACTGAAGACTCAGCAGCGACTGGCAAACTACATAGTATTCCCGCCGCAACACAACTTGCCTTAGTGAAGTGTTTCATAACATTCCTGTTTCACGCTATAACTCAGCAACTTAGGTGTTCAATATAAGGGGTTCAATACAAATGGAAATTGAAGCCGTTACCTTACTACTTTAACGCTCAACGCGTGAAAAAACACGTAAGAGTTTGATTATTTTCATTCAAGTTGTTTATCCAATGTTCAACGTTGTGTTTTTTCTTTATCTACACTATTGAGATTTAGATTTTTAGTGGATTCACCGATACAATAGGAAATCACTACTAGAAACCACTATTTATCGTGAAAGCATCTGAACTCATCTCCATTTTCAACACTCTGCCACAAGGGGCCGATCCCGATATCGTTATGGGTGATGAATGGCTACCCGAACGCTTAGTTGAAACTGAACTCGACGGGGAAATGCTCTTTTTACGCTTTGATAATGCACCTGAAGAGGGCCAAGGCGATGAAGAAGGTCGTGGTTTTGTAGAGCATGAAATTGAGCTCATTCGTACCCGCTTAAAACAAATCCTTGATGAAGATGCCGATAACACTTCAAAAACGGATGCTATGTTAGGCTTATTTCTTATGGGTCATGAACTTAGCAGCTCACAAGTTATCGAACTCCTTGAAGAAGACTCAAACGCATAAGGAACCGCTTTGCCAACACCGCTATCGGCCAATGAGCCAAACCAACTACCTCTAATCATCGCAGGCCCAATTTTAAGAAAAGTGACCCCGGCAGAGGTCAACATTTGGTTAGTCACAACAAAACGTTTAGATGGCGCTGTTGATATATTTGATGCACATTCCGATAGCGCACTTTACTCAGAAGCAATTTCACCACACCAGCAGCTTCAAGTAGGTAAAAATGCTTGGGTATGTATGCTGACACTTCAAGGTAACTACCCCTCAGGGCAAGCACTTCGCTACCAAATACATACCCAAGACGGTCCATTGACAACACTGATGCCGCACCTTGCTTATGAAAACGATACAAACGCCCAAAATGGTATTGAGTTTGTAATCAGTGAAAAGGCGGATTACCTGCTGCATGGGTCGTGCCGTAATCCGCATCATTTTAGTAAAGACAGCCTCGTTACAGCGGATGCAAAAGTAGCCAAACAAGAAGTGACGGATCGTCCTGACATGCTCCTAATGAGTGGTGACCAGATCTATGCCGATCACGTTGCTGGGCCAATGCTTGATGCGATAGAACAACTTATTCAGTTACTTGGTCTTCCAGATGAGACCTTTGATCAAGCGCCTATCAAAAATACTCAAGAGCTCTATCGACATCCTGATTGCTACTACGGTCGCGATCATATTTTGCCGCACTTTGTTGATGATGGAAGCTTGATAGCCAAGTTCTTCCCCCACAAAGGTGTGCCCATTTTCAGCTCAAGAGAGAGTGAAAACCACTTAATTAGTTTTGCTGAATTTTTCGCAATGTATCTGCTGGTTTGGTCTCCAATACCTTGGACATTGATAAACTGCGATAGAATTCTCGACCTCGGCTTCTCTATTGGCGGTAAACAGTTAAGCCCGAAATGGCAACAGCACTGGCGTGATGAAAAAGTGCATATCGATGCATTTATATCTGGTCTAAACAACGTTCAGCGACTACTGGCTCATATTCCGACTTATATGATCTTCGATGATCACGATATCACCGATGACTGGAATTTAACGGTCGGCTGGGAAAAAGCTGCAACAGAAAATGCGTTTTCACATCGTATCATCGGCAACGGATTGATCGCCTACTGGCTATGCCAAGGCTGGGGTAACGCGCCGGAGAAGTTTAATACTACGTTCATGGAGTATGCGCATCGTTACTTCGACGAACTCACCGACGAAGCACAAAACCAATTTATTCAGTACCTATATCGCTTTGAAGAATGGCACTACACCGTACATACATCACCTAAAGTCGTCGTTCTCGATACTCGTACCCGTCGCTGGCGCTCAGAGTCACGCATGAATAAGCCATCAGGTTTGATGGATTGGGAGGCTTTAATTGAGTTTCAGCAAGAGTTGATGAATCAAGACAAAGTCATTATCGTTTCGGCCGCGCCGATGTTTGGAGTCAAGTTTATTGAGATGCTGCAACGTATCATGACCAGTTGCGGCCAACCCTTAGTCATTGATGCAGAAAACTGGATGGCGCACCCAGGCAGTGCAAATACTCTCATTAGCATATTTACGCATACGAAAACCCCGACCAACTTTGTGATTTTGTCTGGTGATGTTCACTACTCTTTTGCGTACGACATTAAGTTGCGTTACCGAAAAAACAGCCCGAATATCTACCAAATCACTTGCAGTGGATTTAAAAATCAGTTTCCGACTGCCCTACTCAACTTTTGCGATGCAATGGACCGCCTACTCTATAGTCCGCGCTCGCCATTAAACTGGTTCACGAAACGTAAGCGCCTTAAGATATTCAAACGAGCCCCAAGTAACCACGACTTCTACCGCTTAGTAAACCAAAGTGCGATAGGTGAACTGCGGCTAGAAGAAAATGGCAAACCAAGCCAAATTAGTATTCTCACTAGTGATGGAAACGAGGTTCACTTTCCTCCCACGAAAGTGGAAGAATAAGACATATGCATAACGAAGCTCAGCGTTCACAAGATGTCTTAGCAAGGGAAGTTTGCCATCAAGAGTGAACATTAAAGAAGCCAAATTCGTATGCTTTTTTGAATAAGGGGTATGGAAAACTTGAGATATTCATAATCCGGCCCCATCTTTGATACATCACTTTTTAACATGGGGATCGTTATGTTTAATTCTCTCACTGCACTGTTTAAGCAGCTTATCGAGGGCTCTGATCTTAGTCATTCCAGTACTTTTTCCCCCAACTTGGCCATTGCCTGTCTGCTTTGTGAAGTCGCAGGGGCAGACCATGAGATCGATGAAAGAGAACAAGCAACCAAACGTTCGTTAATAATGCACCTATTGTCTCTTAATGAAGAAGAGACTGAAGTACTGCTTCAACAAGCGCAGGAAAAATCTAATGAGTCTGCGTCGATTTATGACTTTACTTCTCAGCTCAGGGATCTTCCTCAAGAAACTCGCTACGATTTGATCAAGAGTATGTGGGATGTCGCGTATGCCGATGGAGAGCTCGATCCGCTAGAAGATGCTGTTATCCGTAAAACGGCAGAATTACTGTATGTTGATCACCGTGATTTTATCCGAGCAAAACTGCAATCTCAGCAATAATGACCATTAGAGTTATTCTATTCTTTTAGAGCCAATAATAGAAAATAACTGGGTTCTCTAATGGACTAGCCTTTCACCACTCGCTTTCAATAAAACCCTGCCGTTCTGGCAGGGTTTTATATTTAATCAAGTTTAGCGAGACGCTATTTAGTCACGTAGAGCTGCACCAAACTTCTCAGATACGTGAGCAACGATAGCGTCAACCGCACCAGCGATATCTGCATCTTCAAGCGTACGCTCAAGTGATTGTAGAGTCAGAGCGATTGCTAGGCTCTTCTTACCGTCTTCAACGCCTTTACCTACGTAAACGTCGAACAGTTTCGCATCTTTAAGGAACTCTCCACCTTGTTCTAGACAAGCGTTAACGATGTCACCAGATGCAACCGCTTCGTCCACGACTACCGCGATATCACGACGGTTTGAAGGGAACTTAGAAAGTGCTACCGCTTCAGGGATCACTTTGCTGTTAATCGCAGACCATTCGATTTCGAATACGATAGTACGACCGTTTAGACCGAACTTACGCTCAAGCTCAGGGTGAACCGTACCAATCACACCAACTTGCTTACCATCAACGATGATTGCCGCTGATTGACCTGGGTGAAGAGCTGGATTCGCCGCTTTGTCTTCAGCAGATAGAGCTGCAAAAGAGTACGCTTTTTCGTTCGCAGATAGCTCTAGAATCGCTTCTAGATCGCCCTTAAGGTCGAAGAAATCAACAGTGTTAGTTTCGATATCCCAGTGCTCTTCACCGCGAGTACCTGCGATAACACCTGCTAGCATAGGCTCTTGGCGCATGCCGTTTTCTGCAGATTCACATGGGATGAAACGTAGGCCATATTCGAATAGACGAACACGTGGCTGTTGACGCTTCTGGTTGTGAACAACCGTGTTCAGCAGACCTTGGATAAGACCAAGACGCATCGCTGACATATCCGCAGAAATTGGGAATGGCAGGATTAGCGGCTCAACACCTGGAACAACTAGCTTTTGTTGCTCTGGCTCAACGAAGCTGTATGTAATTGCTTCGTGGTAACCGCGGTCAACAAGAAGATCACGAACGCGTTTCAGTGGAAGATCCGCTTCAACGTGGTTGTGCATCTTAAGTGCTGCTACTGGGTGCTGGTTAGGGATGTTGTCGTAACCGTAGATACGCCCAACTTCTTCAATCAGGTCTTGCTCGATTGCGATATCGAAACGCCATGTTGGCGCTACTGCCACCCAACCTTCTTCTGAAGCTTCAACAGTCAGACCTAGGCGCTCTAGGATCTCTACTACGTCTGCATCAGCGATGTGGTGACCGAGTAGGTTGTCTAGCTTAGTGCGACGTAGAGCAACTTTGTTTGGCTTAGGTAGGTCTGCTTCAGACTCAACAGCCACAACAGGTGCAACTTCACCACCACAGATCTCAACAAGAAGCTGAGTTGCACGCTCCATTGCGCTCACTTGCAGTGCGTAATCCACACCACGTTCGAAACGCATTGAAGAGTCAGTGTGAAGGCCGTAGCTACGTGCGCGACCACGGATGTGATCAGGAGCAAAGAATGCACACTCTAGTAGAACGTCTTTAGTCTCAGTTGTTACACCAGACTCTTCACCACCAAAGATACCTGCGATTGCAAGTGCTTTATTGTGGTCTGCTACTACTAGTGTATCTGCGTTTAGTTCTGCTTCGCTGCCGTCAAGAAGTGTTAGCTTCTCACCTTGCTCAGCCATACGAACTACAATGCCACCTTCGATCTTCGCTAGATCGAACGCGTGCATTGGTTGACCTTGCTCTAGAAGAACGTAGTTAGTGATGTCTACTACAGGGTCGATAGAGCGAATACCACAACGACGCAGTTTCTCTTGCATCCATAGTGGCGTTTCAGCTTGAACGTTTACGTTCTTAACAACGCGACCTAGGTAACGTGGACACGCAGCTGGCGCTTTCACTTCGATAGACACTTTGTCTTCGATTGAAGCTGCTACTGTTTCTACTGATGGCTCAGTCACGTCAGCGCGGTTTAGTACGCCAACTTCACGAGCTAGACCACGAATGCTGAAACAGTCAGCGCGGTTTGCTGTTAGGTCTACGTCTACCGTTACGTCATCTAGACCTAGGAATTCACGGAAATCGGTACCGATTACTGCGTCTTCTGCTAGTTCCATGATGCCGTCTGACTCAACGTCGATACCTAGTTCAGTGAATGAACAAAGCATGCCGTGAGATGGCTGGCCACGTAGTTTCGCTTTTTTGATTTTGAAATCGCCTGGAAGAACAGCACCAACGGTTGCTACTGCTACTTTCAGACCTTGGCGACAGTTGTGTGCGCCACAAACGATGTCTAGAAGCTCTTCTTCACCCACGTCAACTTTAGTTACGCGCAGTTTATCTGCATCTGGGTGTTGACCACATTCAACAACGTGACCAACTTTAACGCCGTTGAACGAACCTGCTACAGGTAGCACGTCATCAACTTCTAGACCCGCCATTGTAATTTGGTGAGTTAGTTCATCAGTGGTAATCGAAGGACTAACCCACTCACGAAGCCATGATTCGCTGAATTTCATAGTGATTTATCCCCTGGATTACTTGAACTGTTTTAGGAAACGAAGATCGTTCTCGAAGAACGCACGTAGGTCGTTTACGCCGTAACGAAGCATTGTTAGACGCTCAACACCCATACCGAATGCAAAACCAGAGTATTTTTCAGGGTCGATGCCTACGCTACGTAGTACGTTCGGGTGAACCATACCGCAGCCTAGTACTTCTAACCATTTGCCGTTTTTACCCATAACATCGACTTCAGCTGATGGTTCAGTGAACGGGAAGTAAGATGGACGGAAACGAACTTCAACTTCTTCTTCGAAGAAATTACATAGGAAATCGTGCAGAATGCCTTTTAGTTGAGCAAAGTTTACATTTTCATCAACTAGCATACCTTCCACTTGGTGGAACATTGGCGTGTGCGTTTGGTCGTAATCGTTACGATATACACGGCCCGGTGCAATGAAACGGAATGGTGGTTTACCATTTTCCATTGTACGGATCTGTACACCAGACGTATGAGTACGAAGCATCAAATCAGGGTTGAAGAAGAAAGTATCATGGTCAGTACGCGCTGGGTGATCCGCAGCGATATTCAGAGCATCAAAGTTGTGGAATGCATCTTCGATCTCTGGACCAGACTCTGTATTAAAGCCAAGTTCACCAAAGAACTTCTCAATACGCTCAACAGTACGAGTAACTGGGTGTAGGCCACCGTTCTCGATACGACGACCTGGTAGTGTCACGTCAATCGTTTCTGCTGCTAGCTTTGCTTCTAGCTCTGCACGTTGTAATGCATCTTTACGAGCTGCGATAGCTTGCTGAACAACACCTTTCGCTTTGTTGATCTCTTGACCCGCTTCACGGCGCTCTTCTGGTGGTAGTTTACCTAGGCTTTGAAGTTGAGTAGTTAGCTCACCTTTCTTACCTAGATACTGAACACGCACTTCATCAAGTACGACTAGCGATTCTGCTGCTTCAATTGCTGCACTCGCGTTAGCAATGATCTCTTCTAGATGTTGCATCGTTTCCTCATCTACCTACTGGTAGTATCCATAAGGGAGTGATTGGTTTTTTGATAGCTGTACATAGTAGCCAAACCCGCCAACAAAGCCAAATTGAATTACAAAAAGAAGAGGTTATTGAATAAAAAGAACACAAAAATGTGAAAAAAGCAGCTTAAGCAACAAACCCGCAGGTTTCCCTTAAACGGCGTTGTTCATAAAGAGACCAATTCATTTATGAAAATACCGTTATCTTGATGACTGAAAAATATCGCCGGCAGCGAACAGCGACCAGCATGTTAATCAGCACCGATATAGCCGACCAAGAACCAAGAACCAAGAACCATAATACCCAGAAACTACACGCGATCATGAACTAAATTGAGAGACTTGGCTTCTCTCCCGCAGAAGCAATGGCATAGCGTATATCATCAATAAAGTTATCATCCGTTTGAACAATCCCATTTGAAAATGTCACGGGCTGATGTGGGCCTGCTATCAATAGAACATTCGTAAAATCAGACACATTAAAGTTTTCTGCGACGACATTTTTGAATGAAAATCCAATACAGTTTTGCCACCAAGTCTTCTAATACAAGCAGCTGTTCTTCCGTAATTTTCATTCTGGATAGTGCGACTCGAACACACTTATCATAGGTCGTTGTCTGATCTTTAATGATCTCTGTATATTTATCGTTGAGTTTTGAGTTTTCAGCATAGCGATAATAAAGCGGCCCGTGTAATGTTATGTGGTTACTTTCATCGACATAGACTAAGTCGAGTAGCTCAAGGGCGCCAAGATAACTCGCCATACTCTGCTTCGAAAGGCCGTACTTTTTCATCAAGATGGTATAACCATCCTTACCACGCAGCATGCGTAACTCACGATAAAAATCATAAAGATGGGGAAACTGAAAAAACACTTCGTCTTGTGTATGGCTGAAATAGTCCTGATCTTCCGCTTGAAGTTGATTTGCCAACTTCTGTAATTCATCCAACGTACAATCGATGGCACGGCAATACTCAAGCAGCTTATCAAGCGCGAGATTGGTGCTTGTTAAATGTCGCTTAAAGGTGGACAACGGCATGCCCATTTTTTCTGATAGTTCTCGGTATGTTAATCCTTTCGTCTTGATTGCTTGCCGTAAAGCCGCTAACAAATATTCCGGTGTTAGCTCTCTCATTACACCCCTCCAGTTGTTACATCTTTATTATATTTGTAACAACTTAGAGCGATATGGCAAGCAATAAGTTCAGGTTTTATATATAAACTATGAATTTATATATCACTTTCCAGTTTGAAAGTTGTTTTTCTTGTGAGTATAAGCGGAGACTCTATTCATCGAACGCCCCCACAAAATAACCTCAAACAAAATAACAAAAATTAAGAACAAGACTCCAACAGAACTCAAATAGAAAAATATAAAACCAAGCAATATAGTAACAACTAAAACAATACGTACACTAAATACCATAAAAGTATGCGTATTAATGCACAAGATTATTCTGTCGTTTCTAGAACGACAAAAGCACTTCCTGAATACGGATTAACCAAGTTTCACTGCAGTACCAAAGGCCAATATCTCAGATGAGCCATCAACTATCGAACTTGTAGTAAAACGAATACCTACAATTGCATCCGCCCCTTTACTCGACGCTTCCTCTACCATACGCTGAATGGCGATATTACGCGCTTCTGTCATCATCTCGGTATAGCCACGAATTTCACCACCAACAATGCTTTTGAGACCAGCCATGAAATCACGCCCAATATGCTTAGATTGAACGACATTTCCAGTGACCACACCTTTGATTTCAATAATGTCACGGCCAGGAATAGTATCGGTCGTTGTATAGATCATATATAACCTCTGAAAGATAACTCAATGATTCACTTACGTTACCATGCGTATTCGCAATGTAAACCTACAGAATGTTACCAATTGCAGAGCGGCATCAGACGAGATGAATAAATTTGGAAGAACTCGGATGAGATGTGACGTGATTAAGGCTTATGTCCATATCGGTATGGGTATGGGTATGGGTATAAATCGCTCAGAGTCAGAAGCAATAAAAATGCTTACTGCAAATAGTAAATTGGCAAAAATAAAAAAGGAGAGCTAATGCTCTCCTTTTCTTAAACCTAAACTGCTAATTAAAGAGCAGCTTTCGCTTTTTCAACTAGTACAGCAAATGCTGCTTTGTCGAATACTGCGATGTCGGCTAGGATCTTACGGTCGATCTCGATAGATGCTTTCTTAAGACCGTTGATGAAACGGCTGTAAGATAGACCATTTTGACGAGATGCTGCGTTGATACGTGCAATCCAAAGTTGACGGAATTGACGTTTCTTAGCGCGACGGTCACGGTAAGCGTATTGACCAGCTTTAGTAACTGCTTGGAAAGCTACGCGGTAAACACGTGAACGTGCACCGTAGTAACCTTTAGCTTGTTTTAGAACTTTCTTATGACGTGCACGAGCTTGTACACCACGTTTTACGCGAGGCATTATGCTTCTCCTAAACTAAACGATTGATAACTAAAAGAATTAAGCGTATGGCAACATACGAAGAACTGCAGCCACTTCACACTTAGGAAGGATTGCATTTGGACGTAGTTGACGCTTGTTCTTAGTA
Organism: Vibrio alfacsensis; assembly: GCF_003544875.1. Lineage (NCBI taxonomy): Bacteria > Pseudomonadati > Pseudomonadota > Gammaproteobacteria > Vibrionales > Vibrionaceae > Vibrio > Vibrio alfacsensis. The sequence goes on along the minus strand of NZ_CP032093.1, from coordinate 1,393,440 downwards.
GTACGCTTAGTCAGGATGTGACGTTTTGTAGCGTGCTTGTACTTAATACCACCAGCAGTTTTCTTGAAACGCTTAGCAGCACCTTTGTTGGTTTTCATCTTAGGCATGATGAATAACTCCGCATTGTAGTAGTTTAATAAACAATGTAATTAGGGCGAACAAAACCCAACCGCTTACCCTCTAAAGGGAAACGGCTAGGTCTTAATTACTTTATGAGCCGTTAATTACTTCTTTTTAGGGGCAAGCACCATGATCATCTGACGACCTTCAATACGGCTTGGGAAAGATTCTACTACAGCAAACTCTACAGTATCTTCTTTCAAGCGATGAAGAACATCAACACCGATGTCTTGGTGTGCCATTTCTCGGCCACGGAAGCGAATAGTTACTTTCACTTTGTTGCCTTCTTCAAGGAAACGCGTCAGGTTGCGTAGTTTTACCTGATAGTCTCCAATATCAGTTCCAGGACGGAATTTAATTTCCTTAATCTGAACCTGTTTTTGCTTCTTCTTCTGCTCTTTCGCAGCTTTGCTCTTCTCGAAGAGGAACTTACCGTAGTCCATCACACGACAGACAGGTGGCTCGGCGTTAGGGCTGATCTCAACAAGATCCATACCAGCTTCGTCGGCTGCTGCTAGTGCTTCTTGGATTGAAACAATACCAACTGGTTCACCGTCAGCGCCTGTTAGTCGAACTTCACGAACGCCACGAATTTCACCGTTCAAACGGTGCGGGTTTTGTTTTACCGGCTGTTGGCCGCGTCTTCCGCCTTTAATAGCTTATTCCTCCAGATTGAGCTTACGGCTTGAAATCTCGTCTTGGATGTAAGAAATGAAATCATCCACTTTAAATTTACCGAGATCTTTACCTTTACGAGTACGTACTGCGATTTCGCCAGCTTCCATTTCTTGGTCACCGACTACAAGCATATACGGTACACGCTTCAAAGTGTGTTCGCGGATTTTAAAGCCAATCTTCTCATTTCTCAAGTCCGCTTTAGCTCTAATTCCACTTTTTTGTAATTTTTGTACTACTTCCTGAACATAATCTGACTGTTTGTCAGTGATGTTCATAAGAATTGCTTGTTCTGGCGCCAACCAAGTTGGGAAGAAACCAGCATATTCTTCGATAAGAATACCAATGAAACGCTCTAGTGAACCTAGAATTGCACGGTGAATCATTACCGGAACAAGACGCTCATTGTTTTCACCTACATAAGTTGCACCTAAGCGACCTGGTAGGTTGAAGTCTAACTGAACAGTACCACATTGCCATGCACGGTCTAGACAGTCGTATAGCGTGAACTCGATCTTAGGACCGTAGAACGCACCCTCACCCTCTTGAATCTCGTATGGAATTTCCATTGATTCTAGAGACTGTTTCAATGCTTCTTCTGATTGATCCCAGATTTCATCAGAGCCAACACGTTTTTCTGGACGTGTAGACAATTTCACGACGATATTGTCGAAACCGAACGTTTGGTACGTATCGTACACCATCTTGATACAATTTGTTACTTCTTCTTGAATTTGGCTCTCAGTACAGAAAATATGAGCGTCATCCTGAGTAAAGCCACGTACACGCATAATGCCGTGTAGTGCACCAGATGGTTCGTTACGGTGACATGAGCCAAACTCAGCCATACGTAGCGGTAAGTCACGGTACGATTTTAGACCTTGGTTAAAGATCTGAACGTGACCAGGACAGTTCATTGGTTTAATCGCGTATTCACGGTTTTCAGAAGAAGTCGTAAACATTGCGTCTGCGTATTTGTCCCAGTGACCAGAGCGTTCCCAAAGAACACGGTCCATCATCAATGGGCCTTTTACTTCTTGGTAATCGTACTCATTAAGTTTGTCACGTACAAACACTTCTAGATCACGGAAGATAGACCAACCATTGTGATGCCAGAACACCATACCTGGTGCTTCTTGCTGCATGTGGAATAGGTCTAGTTGCTTACCGATCTTGCGGTGGTCACGCTTCGCCGCTTCTTCCAAGCGAGTTAGGTGCGCTTTTAGCGCTTTCTTATCATGGAAAGCCGTACCGTAGATACGCTGAAGCATCTTGTTGTCGCTGTTACCACGCCAGTAAGCACCTGCAACATTCAATAGCGTGAAGTGTTGACAGAAGCCCATGTTTGGAACGTGAGGGCCACGACACATGTCGATGTATTCTTCATGGTGGTAAAGGCCTGGACGATCATCACGAGATACGTTTTCGTCTAGGATTTCCACTTTGTATGGTTCACCACGTGATTCAAATGTATCACGTGCTTCCTGCCAGCTTACCTTTTTCTTAACAACTTCGTACTTAGTTTTCGCAAGCTCTTGCATACGCTTTTCGATCTTTTCTAGATCTTCTTGCGTTAGAGACTCGTCTAGGTCGATGTCGTAGTAGAAGCCATTGTCGATGGTTGGACCGATCGCCATTTTAGCTTGAGGGTAAAGTTGCTTTAGAGCGTGACCAAGAAGGTGAGCACAAGAGTGACGAACGATTTCTAGACCGTCTACTTCATCTTTAACTGTGATGATTTCTAGGCTTGCATCTTCTTCAATTAAATCACATGCATCAACGCGGTTACCGTTTACACGACCAGCAATCGTTGCTTTCGCAAGGCCAGGACCGATCGATTGCGCAACTTCCATTGTAGATACTGGGTTGTCAAATTGACGCTGACTGCCGTCAGGAAGAGTAATAATAGGCATGCTATGTCCTTTACAGTGGTGTTGCATACCAAGCAACACTTGAAATTTGCATAACCAATTAAATATCAATTGGTTATATATTGTTTTTGTGTAGAAAAACTGAATTTGGTACAAAACTTGGTACAAATACGGATGTACACGGCTTTGCATTCCTAGGCATTCTAATGGATGGTGATGAAATAACAAGGCAAATATTAACTAAGATCACACGGTTCAGCGAGCAGACCTTGTATCAAGAAGAGAAAACTTGAGCCTGATGAGTTAAAATTAATGATAACGGAACACGATAGTATGTAGATACTTTAGCACTCTTTTATCTGTAACGGGTTTGGCATCATAATTTGGAGGTTGGAGATGGATTTTGGTGACTGGATTGATGCTCACCCACTTCTTGCAACTCTTTCAGCTTGGGGAATTGGAGGCTTAATAGGTCTTGTGATAGGCCTCATTATATTTTTGTGAATATAAAATAGCATAAGAAGCGTGTCTCTCCGCGCGTAAGTTCCCTCTCCTTACTAGCAATGACCTTTCATTGATCATCGATGTTATTTACCACACGTTCCTGAACCAAACTTTCTTTGGGTAATCGCTGATATTATAAATATGCGGATAACTTAGGGTATCGGAAAACATTTTGTGAAGTGTCCAGTTCTATTGGTACAGTTCAATAAGAGCAACACCTTAACAAAGACGCGATGGATTTAGATAACGAGCTTGCTGCAATTCGTTCATCAGTGCTGTATCAACAATTCTAGTGTGTCACCTCAACACATGAGTGCATCTCGCAAAAAAAACTTGAAAAAATACTGTATTTTCATACAGTGATTTTAGGTAAAATGAAAAAACTAGAGGTAAATTATGGGCAGCAAGCAACATATAATCCTACTGGATTGCGATGGGATAGCGGTTGAGGACATTACGTGGTTGTCTGCCAAACGTTCAGTTGCTCACGTGATCGCAGTAGCTAATGATCATAATAAATTACCAATTGTGGATAACCATCGGATTGGTTGGTTCGTCCCGTTTTTTCAAGACAGCGCTGATTTTTTCCTGATATCAGAACTAACCTCACTCCTGAATATGCACATGGTTGAGTCAGATGTTATGCCTTTGGTAATTATAGTTACCAGAGATCGACCATTGAGCAAGGCTGTTCAGATGATTTCACAGTACAAAAACACTGATAGCATTTGCTATGAGAGCCTGCATCAACTGAATTCCCTAGGAGGCTGATATGATTGATTCAGAACTGCAATTGATACTCGCGGCTAAGGCTAGGCGCTTGGGAGTCTCCATTAGCGTGATTCAACAGGTTATCGCAGAACGGATTGTTGATGGTGATACAGAGGAAGACCCTGTTACCATGGTTTTATCAGTCACTAACAGAGATATAGAGCGCCTACATAATAACTATGATTAAAGCGTTATTTGATTTCGACTATCGCTATCGGTTACAGTCAGACGAATTAGGATAATTACCTTGGTACGAAAAATATGATGGCAAGAAACGCCAATGCATAAATCAGCATGGTTAAACAAAATGTTCAGCAGAATTTTCCATCGAATAGGTCTCTATAATCGATCGTTTTTTGATAACGCCATTCGGAGTCTTCAAGATACAAGCTATTGCTTTTTGAAAGACCACGAATGAGCTTAAACAATTCTTTAATATCTGCCGACATATCTTAGCTTAGAACCTATCTCAACAGGTGTTGTCTGAGTTAAATCAACACCTATTGAAAATACTGTAAATGAGTTAAACACAATACCTAATCTCCGATGCGCTCTGGGATTGTTGCCCGTTCACAAGACCAACCATCCTCTCAGTACGCATCGAAAAACGTGTCGATAACCGTGATGCGATGAACGGCATTCTTTTTGTTCTCAGAACTGGTTGTCAGTGGAATGCGCTTAACGCGACAGGTATTTGCACCTCAAGTTCTGCACATCGTCGCTTTCAAGAGTTGCGAGATACAGGTGTCTTTGAACAGTTTTAGCAGAATGGCCTGATTTACGAGGGTGTTGATTGGCGTGCGATATCAATGGATGGTTGCCAAAAAAAAGCGCCTTTAGCGGGCTCAAAAAAACAGGCAAGAACCCAACAGATAGAGCGAAACAAGGCGTAAAACGCAGTTTATTGACGGATGCGAATAGATTGCCACTTGCCGTTGTCAGCGATGGTGCGAACGTCCACGACATCAAGTTGGTACTGCAAACTTTAGATGCATTAGAGTGCTATCGCCCACCATTGAAAGTGCCATTGTATCTAGACAAAGGGTATACAGGTCAGTGGTTACATGATGAGTTGGTCGCTTTGAACTACATTCCCCATGTTCAATCACGTGCTGAAGAGGCTGCGAGCTTAAAACAATCGGATGATTTTAAAGCTCATCGTTGGGTTGTGGAGCGGACTCATAGCTGGCTAAACCGTTATCGTAGATTGCTTGTTCGTTGGGAAAAGAAAATTGAAAACTACAAGGCCATGCTGCATTTTGCTTGTGGCCTTATTGTTTGGAATAAATCCCTTTTGGGATAGGTTCTTAGTTAAGACCAGGTGGTATCACCTCAAAAGCTTCCATAAAAATAAAGACAGCACAATAAAACGACACAACCAATTGAAAATAATAATTATTAAGAAACTCAAAATATGAGTAACTACATAAATGGATTTTGTGTGTCATTTTTAACACCTCAAATGTACATACTTAAACGGAAGATATTAAGCCATATTTTAACAGCCAACCTACCAAGTCAAGCAAGTCACAACCGATCGACTTACCTCTACGATGTCCTCCCTCATGGCTTGATCAGAAACCTAAAACGACACAGACAGTTTTTGAATCTTCATTAGGGTCGAAGAATGGCGTTACCATGAGCCCTCCTGTATATCATCAAATGCCAATATAACTTAGGTGCTTGTCGCAATAACTTTGATGAATAGATTGAGCGCACTCCCCAATAAATAGGCTTATTAAGGATGCAAAAGATCTGAGAACAGACGATCTGGCAATCAGAAAAGAAAATGGCACCCACGCTCACAGGCGTAAATGCCTTTTAATGCTGCTACACGCACAAAAACAGCAGCCCAAAAATGTTGGATGGCTTACCGTTCACTTCAATATACTCAGGCTTAGGCACAATTTTTCCTGAAGCTGTTTCCTTAACAACGTACTGCATACGAAGTGACTTACCATCAATGGAACTCCCATTCACCTCAACCACATGTTGCCCTTTTTTTGTTTCAAACTCAGACCAGTCCAATGATTTGTCATACTTCAGCGATAGCGTATCTTCAAATGTGAGTGATGACCCATCACAGAACGGTGATTCCTTAATTTGAGTAACCGCATCATCACCGCAACCGACCAAAACTGCCGATAGGCCCAACACCAAGAACACCCGTTTCAAATTCATAAATACACTCCGACGGACGTGTGATACGGCGACATTACCCCACACGAGCCAACTCAACAAAAGGCGCGATAACACCCGAGTTACGTGATTTTGAATAGAAAATGACTTATGAACAATTACTTGCGGTCACAGAACGAGAACGAATCAATGGTAAATTTTATACGATTGGAGGAAGCGTCACATAATGCCGCAATGGATGCGCCTTGACTGGACCAAGGCGCTCAATGTTGTCTAATTAGCATCTAAACCTTGAGTGACTTTCTTCGACGAACCACACCAACAAGTAGCACGCCAAACCCAAGGACAGCAAGCGCGGATGGCTCTGGCACCTCAGAGACTCGAGTTAACTGAAAAGCCCCTTGAACATCAGAAGACACGTTACCATACCCAGCGATTTGACCAGAAGCATTAAAGAGATTGGCAAAGTTCAACTCATCCCACCCATTGGCATCAAGCCCATCAAGAACCGAATCACCTAAGTCAAAAAAGAGATCATCCAAAGAAAAACCAAAGGCTTTAGTTAACCCCATACCATCACCGTAGATACCCAAGCCAAAACCCGACTCATCAAGCCATGTAAAGTAACTGTATTCATACACAGAAGAGTCAAAACCCAACAAATCAAACTCGAATGTTAAGTCCAGATCATCATCATAGAACCATGCCGTCTGACCATTCTCACCTCTATCACTATATCGAACCGAATGGCCTGCCACCTGTCCCGCTTCATTTTGACGGAAAAATTCCGCATCCTGCTCTCCATCAACGCCAGTGTGCTCGGCACCAAAAAGCCCAATCCGCGTTGTCAGACCATTAGTAGATTGCCAAATGCTCTTCTCGCCAAAGTAGCCAGTGTAATTCTCCGAATAGCCCACCACCTGCCCGGCTTCGTTTTGGTGAAGAACAGAACTTAGCTGCAAACCATCAGAGCGTGTATGTAGCCCGTCAGTTAAACCAATTCTTGTTGCAGCACCATCACTGTATTGCCAAGCACTCTGGCCGTTATTCATATCGCCGTCATAACGCTGTGACACACCTGCTACTTGACCAGCTTCATTAATTTCATAAGCGTAACTAGAATGCAGACCGGATGAAGACGTATGGTCAACATCCATCAAACCAATACGGGTCGCAACTCCCCCTGTAGCTAACCAAGCCGAAGAACCCACACCGGTAGAGCCATTAAACCTATCTGAATTACCAATAACCTGACCCGACTCGTTCATCCCATATACAGAACTCGATTGATAGCCGTCGCTACGTGTATGCTGAACGTCAGTAAAACCAAGACGTTGAACGACACCATTCGTTGATTGCCATGCGGAACTTCCGGCATATTGCAATCCATTGAACCTATTAGATGACCCTACCACTTGACCCTGCTCATTTTGCAGCGCCGCATTGGACACCCTGTACCCATCACTGCGCGTATGTTGACTATCGATAAATCCAAGACGCGTCGTGACGCCTCCTATTGACTGCCAAGCACTTCGCCCCGTAGATTGTTGGCCAACATAACGAATGGAATTACCGATGACATGCCCCGCTTCATTCTGATGATTGCCATTGCTGTATTGCGTACCGTCAGTTGCTGTATGCTCAACATCTGTTAGACCGACACGAAGCGACACACCGCCAGTAGATTGCCATGCAGTTTGACCGGCACTTTGATTTCCATTAAATCTAGTGGAACGCCCCAAAACCTGTCCTGCTTCATTTTGCCAATAACCACTACTCAATTGATAACCAGAACCTGAAGTATGGTCATCATCATAAAATCCAAGGCGAGCAGTCACGCCTCCACTAGCTTGCCAAGCACTCTGTCCATTAGATGACTGATCACTGTATCGACGGGAAATCCCGACAACCTGCCCCGCCTCATTTTGTCTAAAGGCAGAACTGAATTGATAGCCAACAGAGCTAGTGTGCTCAGTATCATAAAAGCCAATGCGAGTGCTAACACCACCTGAGTATTGCCACGCACTTTGCCCGCCAGGAAATAACTCCCCATAACGCTCAGAAGTACCAACCACCTGACCCGCATCATTTTGCGAAGTCACATTGCTCCGCTGACTGCCATCATTAAGCGTATGCTCCTCGTCGATTAACCCCAACCTGTCGATGGTATAAATGGGCGCTGACAGAGCAGCAAAAGGTAAGGCGTACGCCATTAAAGAAAAGAGAAGAGATTGTTTCATGTGTTATTACCTCCGTGGTGATTTCACATGCGGCATAACAAAGCAATTTTAACACCAATATAAATTCTATGGATAAGCAAGAACTTGTGAATCCACATTCATAAAACTGTAAAGAAATCCGACACAGCAAATGGAGTTTACAAGAAGATATGAAATAAAAGAGGCAATGGTAAAACTTGATGATCTATTGTAATTCAGGAACTTATGGAGCAAGGGAAAGCAACTAGGACAGAGAATTATGGCAAACACTACCAAATCAAACACTTAATTCAGTGAATATATTTGAAAAGCTACCAATTATCCCTTTCACTAGACCATTGTGAATCAGCTGACTGTGAATGATCGAGTAATCGATCAAAACGTAACTGATTAAATTCTCGGTCCTTAGACTGCGCCACAGACATCCAAAGGCAGAAGATAATAGCCAGACAAGAAAGCAAGACAGCTATCTTTGATAACAGCACTAACTGACTAATATCAGCACTTAATTTTATCGAATCTTTCACCACAAAAGCCCCCACACTCAGTCGATCGGTAATAGTCACCACACCAGAGAATAGTATAATCCACGCTACCAAATCGAGTAGGAGGAGGCCTCACGGCCTCCGTCCTCTCACACCACCGTACAAGCGTGGGTCGCATACGGCGGTTCCAAGGTAGACTAACTTACGTTAGCTTAAATCCACTATTTAACTTTAACGCCAATGTGGCTTGTCTCTCTTCGTTAGTAACAGATCCGTTTCCGACTTCACCATCATTCCTAACGTAGCTGTAGGGTTTCTACTTTTGACTGAGACTCCATCCACACTGAGAATCTGTTAACTGTAGCTTTAAAACCTTGGTTCAGGCCTTCCCCACTCTGTGGGTACTATGCCCTCTGCTGACTTCTTATCAATCTTCGTCTAACATCACTGCTAGCCTAGTCTCGCAGACAATTGATAAGACCTCCCGAGGTAAGATATCACCCTTTCCCATAGCTCTGCCTGATTTACATAACCACACTTCTGTTCGAGACTTTGGGCTATTCTATCTGTTGCTAGGTTACCCAAGTTGATTATGCCTACTATCAGATTTCTGTTCGTCAAAGCTATGTTTTGCCATTTGCTTCCTTCAGATTCCACCTCACGATGGACATCCTTGCATAGGCTAACGCTTCCTGCTCAACAAGGCGCGTAGAGGACTTTCACCTCCTAGGTTGACACCATGCTCGGCGCACAACAAAAAAAACGCCTTAGTGTAAGGCGTTTAATATTATGCGGTTTAATTTAAGAACTAAGCGACGGGCTCTATCCAAAACACACCCACTTCCTTTTTAACAACACGGACCTTGATCCCTGCAACAATTGGCTCCTCAGAACGCAATCGCCAATCAATACCAGAATAATGGTACCTCGGCGGTTCACCTTGCTCCGTTGCCGACTCAAGCACGAACTCTATGTTGGCAAAGTCCGATTCAACCTCGCTGGTAGGCCTTGCATTCTGCAACCTCTTAAGAAATGGATAGAGAACGAATGACACCAGGGCCGTACTAACCGTAATCGCAATCAAAATCTCCACGACCTGATCAGGAATCACACCCAACTCCACCAGCGTTGCCACCACTAAAAGGCCAAGTGATAGAGATGATCGAGGATTCGGGTGGAACGAATGCTGGCATTAAATAGCGCGCCAATCAATGACTGACAACATGAACCCCCAAAAAAACACCCTCAACGCATGCGCGCCAGGGCGTGAATAGATTGAATAGACAGTAAGTTATTTCTTAAACAGACTCCAGAATGCCTCTCTAGTGCGTTGCTCCATTTCCGCTTTATCAAGCGCCTCAGGAGTCGACATGCCGTCCCTCTTGTGTTCGAACACACTCATCCACGAACGCAAAGTAAGATCGGAACCACCAGTAAAAAACAGAATAGCAATCACAAATGGCACTGCGAGCAGCATAATGAAATTAATGGTGTCTCCATAAGTATTCCAGGCATACTTACCAATTTGATACGCGACCACGGCAGAAATGAGCATGGTGAACCAATTGTAAAAAATCGTCACCGACAAAACTTTACGGACAAGCCACGCGGTAAACATGTAGACCTGACGCAAGACGAGAATTGCCACACAGCCCACCACAGTGATCCCAATCCACTTAAGACACAAAAAATAAAATGATGAAAATTCAGGACCACCTAGGAATGCATAACCAATACCAAACAAAATTGGCGCAATAATAAGGAGCGGAAGCACCTTACGATCCCACAAAGAAATAAACACCGGTGTCGTTAGCATAATAATAGGAAAACACAACCAAGAGACGTCCGCTTTCTCTGCTGTCGATAAAGCAAAATAATAGACTAGCAACGGCCCAGGTATATGGAAAAACCAAAGCTCCGTTAAGCTCTCGACATAGTCATCCAAATGATCTATCAAAGTATCAAACATAATTAAAATGTCCTTATTGCTAATTTGAAAATGGCGCAACACAACCACCCCACACAGACTGTCATTTTATCATGCACACAGTTGCCTAAAAATAGCGCAAACCCGCAAAAATTCCAGAAAACAGCACGGTAAATGACACTAGAATGGCTGATTCGAAAAGCAAGTTAGCAACACTCATCGCGTCGAATAGAACGAGCAGCGTAACGACGAAACGAGAGCATGAATCTGGCACAACAAGAATAGGCCGTAAATACACCACTAATTATCCCTATTGATGCAGTAACGATTTAAAATAATGTTCAATATAATTCGTTATTATTGACAATTCCTTAATTAAAGAGCTTATTTGTTTTGATGTTTATGTCAATAATATGCGCATCTTGACTTTTCAAATTTCTAAGTGCTATATATTTACCATTCTTAACCACCTTAGGCATCATGGACTATGGGTGACATTATAGTATCGATTGGCCGCGGAATAATGAATGTGATATCTGCCATATTTATTATTTGGTTCTCACCAGCCCTTTTATTAAAAAAATTAGAGCTGGACTTCTTAGCAAACGTCTTGGGCGTAATTTTGCTCGTTCTAGGATTAACGTTCTTTCAATTCGTCATCAGGCCGACTTTTTAGCGTACTGGAACGCTTTCTAGATAAGTCCAGCCTTAGCAAACGAGAAGTTAAATCGGGCATCACTAAAAAGTCGGCAGTTTGCTGATTTTTTAGTGGCGAATCGGTTAAACAAGCTCAACCAGTGGATCGTCGAGTTTTGTCCCAATAGAATCTAAACTTGCAACAAAACAACCCGCTGCGTGCTCATGACCATTACCATTGAATCGGCAAGCAATTTCATCCACCACCGTGCCTGAGCCTTTCTTCGAGCGCAAACTCAGAGTGAACCCATCCCTGCGATGATTAAACAGCAGCACGAAATCGCATTGGTACTTCTCATACAGCCATTCAGCCAACTCACTGCGCAGATAAACTTAGAGCGGGCACCTTTCATTTCAGTATTTTCTGGTTGTAAAGCAAGCGCTAGCTCTCTGTCATTAAGTTTGCCCTAAGCTTTCCTATTGATTGCAGGCGGTTGTTTTTTCGCGATGAGCAGTCGAGTCCCCCTCCTTTGGTTTGGAGTGCATTTGTAAAACACCAAAATCCCATCTAACGATGTTGCATTCTTATTTTGCACAAACACAAAATGTTTACCTAGTTTCCCCTTACATATGAGACGTTGTAAGGGAGCTTACCATGACATCAACCATCTACGATGAGAACAGAATACGACCAGAGTTCGTGTTCGCTAATCACAACTTATTTACTTACCCCACTCGCGATGAAGAAAGGGCTTTTCAACAGCACCTTTGGCATTCTGTTGGGAGCAAACCGGAGCGTGAACAACGTTTTATTGCTGGGTGCGCTCTTATGTTGATCACAGGAAGAGGACCTAATGAATCATTGTGCTTATCTTGGGATACGCAAGCAGACGAACATGTCAACCTCTCTACCGAACGATATGTAAAAAAATATCTCCTACCAAGTGGCGCTGCGAAACCTATCCGCTCTTCATTTTTGTACGACACAGATCAACATCTTGAACTGCCTATTCCGGCTTTTATTTCACGTATCTTGCGCAACTGCTCGCAACTAAAAAATCGACAGCATTTTTGCCTCTCGGAGTTGCTTCCCCCATCTTGGCCAACCTTATGGCAAAAATTGTATGAACTGATGCCGATGCAATTACTCCCTAAGCGGCGCGGGCACGCCTTTTTTCACTGCTGGCTCTCGATGGCACTGACGGAACTCAGTGATAAAGAAGTCGCTTTTGCACTGACGGGCCATTCTGGGTTCAGTTCACAACACCATTTATATTACGTAACGCTAGAAAAACAGCAATTAATAAACGTATGGTGCGATGCCATGACGCGTATTTTTGGTCAGTTGCTTCATGTCCCTGAAGACGTTGTTGGTTATGTGGGTAGTCCTTTGCTTATTCGTCCTCGTATGATTGCAGAACACTTTTCATCACATTATGAGACCTTTCCTGTTAATGAACGGTGGCAAGGGTACTCGAAAGCAAAATTAATCGACTGTTTTAACGCTATCACAATCGAAGCCTATGTGGCGCTGGCGACGAATTTTGCTTTACGGCGCCCCGCCCCTGAGGTGCTCGAATCTGTCTTATCAGACACGAACAAACCATGGGTCACTGTCTTAGATAAAAACGTTGATAAACTTCATCCTGAGCGTAATTTGCCGATGAGCAACATAACCCGAGCTGTTGTTATGCAACTCTCCGAGGTTCGTGAGTTTCTGCGCGCCCGCTGGCATATCGATATTCCCCAAAAAGGTTTATTCCTGCTCGACTCTTTAACTAAGCAAGCAAGACCACTATCACGCATAGACATTAATGCTGTACTGTTTGACGGCGAACACTTGCCCTCCAATGTGTTTCGCCATGCCATGGCTAGCTTGCTCAGGACACATAATGCTGGGCGATGGGGGGTTACACTATTGGGCCACCGCCCAGACAAAGCACACTTACCCAATAAAGATATATTAGCGTCATGTGCCGAACCCAACATGATTGCAGCCATCGAGCACATACAACGTAATGAATTTGGGCTTCAGCATCGAGCGCTAAACTCATCAATACCACTCTCTCAAATGCTACCGATTTTAGTAAAACAAGCGCGTTGGGAGGATGCGCTCGCTCTACAACTCGCTTTCAATCTGCCCCGCCCCATATTGAACAAACTCACGCAATACACCACTCACATTGAAAGCCATCAGGGTTTTCATCATTTAATCGTGAATGATTCATTTCTCGACTTCCTCACCGATGAACAACTCGCGTTATTTAACCAAGTTCCCTCCTCACGCTGGCAAGCCGCGGCAAAACGCGCAAAATCGTATGCCTTATCGCCTCAACAAACATCCATTGGCGATAGAATGTGGGCCCATGTTCAAGCCTATTCTAGCACCAACAATTTTCTCTCTGAGGCATGTCTGACCTCTTGGTTTTCGGAACTGCCACCGTTATTGCCCAACCAACTAAAACAATATCAATCAATTATCCATAAACCTATGGCGCCAAGTCTAAAGCGGATCAAACTGCTGGTCGATAAACTAGCCTCCCACCAGCACACGGCGCCTGAACAAATATTCCAACAGCATTTGCTGAGTATATTTTCCGTAATCAATAATCGCCCCAATTCAACGACAGAGTTGCTGAACTTAGTCGACATCCAACTGAACAATATTGAAGGTGCGATATACCACTACATGTACAAAAAAATGGTCGCTCGAAAGAGAAATTACGCTCGCAATATTGCAGGCAACACGTGGCGAACTGAGTATGGCAAAGTATACAAACGCATGATTGACTTAATGGGAAGTGAGACTAATGTGTCATTATTATCTGAAGATATATTGAGTGCATACTATCAAAAATGCAGCAATGCATACTGACTGATGGGCTAAACACCCAGACCAAAGAGAGTATGCAAGCCGCCATACGCGGCATCTTCACTTGCCTAGGTGATGAAAACTTTCAACTCCCCTCCGGTGCAAAATCGAAAGTGAAGCCACAAAATAAAGAGCTTGTCTGGCCCCATCAATATCGACGATTGCTCCACTGGATAACACTACAAACCTCACTAGGCGAGGCTGACCATCTGCTTTACACCTGTGCTGCGATCTTGATGTACAAAGGAGGATTGAGACCAAACGAGTTATGCTTGCTCACAGCAGACTCGATCAGTAGCTCGGGGGAGACCATACGCATCACCAGTCAAAACGGGTATCGAGCTAAAAGCGTAAAAGGCAACCGTGTGGTGATGATGGCTCACAACCTCACCGACGTGGAGCAAAATCAACTGCAGCAATTACGTTCATTGCTGCAAAAAACGGTAGGACTGCCCCCACTCTTTGCACGAGTGAACGTAGAACTACTCAGCTTTGGATTAAAAACGCTGACGGGCAATTCGAATCTAAGCGCTTATGCGCTGCGACGAAGTTATGCCAATTTTCACTACTTACTTGTGATGGACGTGCATCTTCCGGTGCTCGAGGTGTACTTTGGACGCTCAATCGTGATTGCCCGTGCTCAGCTCGTCGCTGATTGGTGTCTACGTGGTTACGAAGATGAAGCGATACTAAAAGCCCTCAGTGTGAGTCTTGGGCATGCCAACATCGCGACCACGATGAAATACTACATCTGCACCCTGCCTATTGTGCGTTTTTACCATAATTCTCAGGCTCAGTGTCTCAGCCAGCGCACCATTGCTGCCTTGTTAACCATTCCATTATCGACTTATCGAGCACGAGCCAAAACACATCCATCAGGGTTACCGATAGGCTCGCTGAAAATATTGGACACTAGGCATCATTCACCGCTAGTCACGCCCCTTATATCGTCGTCAACTTACAACGATACACTCGTCAGTCAAGCCCTAGGGTGGCTAGTAAAATTGACGAATTCAAAGGAGATGGATTTTCGACAAGCGCTAGAACGCGAAGCACGTTGTGTCGAGCTCAACCTCAAGCAAACCGAATTCTTGCTCGCCAAAGCGCCTACCCATCAGTGGTTAACGTTCCTTGAGCGTTTGCCAAATAGCACACGCTGGCAGATATATGAGGCCTGGTTAAGTCGAGTCCAACCGCGAGGTCGTTTGCGAGAACCGGTGCGAGTAATTGAGTTTGTCCAATTCATGCAGGCACTCGGTTGGGAATACCGCGTACGTGAGGGTAAGTACGTACAAATTGGTCAGATGAAAAACCGCAATGGACACATTGCCGCTGCTTTGTGTGTGATGCAGTCGATCAGTTTAAAAACGTAACTAGATGAGTACATTGTTAAGCGTTACGTAATGAACCTCGTTATGGACTAAATGAGGTGACAACATGACAGAGACACAAATCACACTGGCGATCCCCCTCAGCGATTTTTACGCTGCGTTGGGAACAACAAAAAGCGAATTATCACGAGGAGAAATGAGTGCTGTTGAGCTTGTACTTCAGAAATCTCTTGGTCGTGCGCTGATCGATCTAAAATATCGCATCCAAGATGGCACCACATTAGTGCTCTTGTTAGATACTAGAAAACTGCCTGAGACGATAGATTCTCTGGATTCATTGATCGAACATATTTACGAATGGAAAGATCATATGATTGATGTTACGTCAGAGTGTAGCGAAACTCACCGATACGCCGAGAAACGCCGGGCACGAGCAGGGTTAAAGAACCTAAGTCGAATTGGCGACATTGTAGCCAAGCAATACTATGAAGAACTGAACTTATGTTACAAAGAGCGCGAAGCAATTGTATTTCATTGTATAACTCGCATTGAATTGATATACGACAGTGAACAATCGCATCGCTTACTTGCGATCCGCTTTACGTATGAGGGACAACAAATACAATGTGCTGTTACTCAAATGCAAAACCAAGATGCAGCGCCGATTCTTGACGCATTTTGCCAAGGCGCTTTTCATCACTTAACCGTTCACGCTATTGCAGATATCACAAAGCTAGGTTGTTACCTCAATGTAACTCTAGTTGCATTGGAGCAAGGATAGAACCGCGTTAGATCCCAATGAGATCTATATACCCGTGATCATTGAAGATGCTTGATTTCTCATAAAATCAGAATCATGCTACGCGCCATAAAAATAATACTGACTCCTCAACAGAAACAACAACTCGAAGATATGCACGATTCAACTTGTAATGGTCGAGTGCATTACCGCATCAAAGCGGTTTTACTTGCGTCTGAAGGTGGGAGTCAGGCGATGATTTCTCAAGCTCTTCGTATTCACGAATCGACTGTTGCTCATCATCTCAGTGATTATGTTCTTTCTGAAAAACTTAAGCCTGAAAATAGCGGAAGCCAAAGCAAGCTTTCCGCGACTCAAACCATGCACCTAATCGAGCATTTGACTGAGAAAACCTATTCTCACACGTATCAAATTGTCACCTACGTTAAGCGTGAAAAGCTAATATAGCTCAGCTTGTTTGATACAATGTATTTTATACTAAGTCTTGTTGCCGAAAATATACGAACTGATAATATTTCTCACTTGTCAGAAAGCGACTTCTCAACAGAGTGACTTTCAATTCTGGTCATGCACTGGTCACCAAGGCAAAAGAGAACGGAAAAAGCTTACCGCTTTTGATACTACATTCGAGACCACCTCAGTAACAACATCAGCCACAACGGAAACTCCATTTCTAACTGCGCTTACTAACGAATCTAAGAAACTAGCCTTGGTCTGTTCCAAATGCCCTTTTGAGTTTTCATCTGCAGCATAGATGTCAGGATCTGGCCTTACCTCACCAGAAAGCGAAAAGCGCTTGTGCTTTGGCATGTGCTGAACAATGAAAAGGAGTAACTTTGCCATATTATATGGTTGTTGTTTGCCAGACTTATCTTGATAACCAGCACTATAATAAATCGGCGTCATATCTACACCAGTGCTCTCTTTAATACGTTTTGCCGTTGAGGCTACTTTCGCATCCAAAAATTCTTTAAGCTCTGGCATTGGGCTATTTAATACATAGTCCCAACCTCGCCCTTTCATCGCCATATCAGCTTGGTTAATCGCGACTAAAATTCTGCCGTAACGCTCTTGATCCAATGTAGGCACAATGACATTTTTAAGTAACTGATAAGTCGTACCATAGTCCCGAGAGCCACCATCAAGAAGCACTAACACTAAGTCGATCAGCGGTTCCCCATTCACGTCCAGTTTACACAGTAACTCCACAATGCCTTGTGCATGGCGATTGTCTTGTTCGATACCATCGCCTAAGCCAGGGCTGTCATAAAAAGTGATATTCTCTAGCTCATACTTAGCGATGTGCATGGTTTCTGGGTCAACGCCTCGACCGACTACTGCCTTATCACATTTAAAAAGCGCATTAATGGTTGAGCTTTTTCCAACACCGGTTGGACCAACAATCAAGATATTGACATGTTGCTGCTGAATCTTGAGGATATTGCTCAACATGGTTTGCTTATCTTGCTCATGTTCAAAATACATGGTTTGAATTTGTAGCTTTAATGCTTCAAGCATTTTTTGGCTGTCCTGCATAAGATAACTCCTTTATTCACTAGCGGTAATTTGGCGACGATTTGATGGCATGGCGACAATAATGGCATCCATCAACTTATCTAGGTTGTAACGATGCTCTGCAGAAAAATAGATCGGTTTATTGATCGTGATTCCGCAGCTCTCTTTGATTCTTCTTTGAATAGAAAGCGCTTGTTGCTCTAAGAATTCGGTTAACTGAACTGTCGGTGTATTGGTTTTATGATCCCAACCTCGACCTTTTTGAGCCACATCCGCTTGGTTGATAGCAACCACCACACGATTGGCATTAATACAAGGTAGGATGGTGTTTCTCAGTAAGCGGTAAGTCGTGCCCATATCACGGTTAATGCCTTCGATGATGACTATAACCATATCGATAAAACCGTAGGTTTCCCCATCAGCAGACCAAGTTTTAAACAGCAAATCGATTAACTTGCGTTCATGAGTACGGTCTTGTTCTGCCCCATCGCCAAGACCTGGTGTGTCCCAAACGCGAAAAGCATTTTGTAGATAGTAAGCATCAAGCTCCATCGTCATGGGGTCAACCCCATGCCCAACGAGCACTTTGTTGGAGCCAAATAAGGCATTGATTGTGGATGATTTACCTGCACCAGTCACGCCAGTAAACATGACATCTAATACGGGTAACTTTGCATCATCTAGACGGGCACTGATGTCCCGAGACCGATAAGTTTGTGCATTGATTGACATAACGCATTCCTCTTCTTGCTGAGAGGAATAGTACAGGCGATGGAAGCTGAATGAAGAACACCACAAATTTGTGTAATAGCGGTAAAACGAATGGTAATACAGTTATTTCGTCAAACATTTGCAAAACACTCAAATAGCATGAGCAAGAAATTGAGGAAAATCCCATCTAATCTTGGCACGTCTGATACGTAATGACTGATCTAACTATGATGTCGCATGAAACGTCTTAATCCCATCTAATCTGGGCACGTCTGATACGGCTGATACTATCAAAGCAGAGATGACTATCTCTGTCTTAATCCCATCTAATCTGGGCACGTCTGATACTGAGCGTCGCCTACTGTGGGGTGCTATCAATAGTGTCGTCTTAATCCCATCTAATCTGGGCACGCCTGATACATCGCAGAAGAAATGTAAGGAAATATAATGAACTCAGGTCTTAATCCCATCTAATCTGGGCACGTCTGATACATTTGGTGTGTTCCGAAAAGAAATGCGTCGTTTACAAAGTCTTAATCCCATCTAATCTGGGCACGTCTGATACTGTTTAAGATTGTGAGTCATGGGACAATTGATGTCTCGTCTTAATCCCATCTAATCTGGGCACGTCTGATACTCTACCCTCTGTAGCCCTTTAAAATCAAGGGCTCTAGAGGCGGTTTGCGGCAAAATACGTGACATTAATCACACCCAGCAAGCCGGTTTTGTAAAAATAAAACTTTATACTCATAAGTAACTGAATTTTAAATTAATTACATATAGATATAAAAAACATCTCGTTATTCATCCGCGATCTCGACCAAAATAATCAAGTATTGGCCTTTACGCTACCTAATAGAAAAATCCCGATGAGGGAATTAGCTCATCGGGATGAATATAAAAATCTCGTGCAGGGAGCTTACTTATTGTGCAAAATGGATATTATCTGGAAGTATTTTCAAGCCTTTGCACTCAATTGGGCGTTTATCACTATTGTTTTTCTTAAGTTTCGCGACCGTTTTAATGATATAGTGATCTGCCAATTTTTACCAAGAACTCGTTGAATTTCGTCATTGGTTTCTTTTAACAAGCGGCTCCATATCAATTTTGTGTTTTGCCATATCTTCTTGGTTGGGGTCAGAAATGTATTGGACATCTTTCTTTCCATTAGCTAGTTTATTAATCTTCTCTTTATAACCTAACATTTTAATGTACTAACGTTTAGCTTAAACGCAGGGAAATCAGCCTCATCAATAAGGTCTGGCAATTCAAAAGCTGTATAATCAACACCGCTCACTTCAGGTAGCGAACTGATAAGCCAGCTTCTTAAACGCTTTGTTAACTCATGCGCTGACATGTCATTATTAACGGGTTCAATCCCCTCACCAAACGCATCCTGAGTGTCTCTTGCCATCCAAGCATAAAATGCAAACTGCTCGGCAGATAATTTAACCGGCATATCATTGCAGTAGATTGTTAATTGATCTTTATCCAACGTCACGACAACCGTTTCAGTATTTAGTGCATTCGCTTGGTTTGCATGCTTAACCACTTGCGTGTAGCTCGTGTTCTCTTTCGCAATGAGATCATTAGGTAAACCCTCACGCATTAATACTAATGGGATCTCCCCTAATGTTACCTCTGCTTTTGATAAATCAAGTCGGTTCTTTTTGTCCCTATCGAAACGATACACTGTTGTCTGGGTCGGATAGAAAAAGTCGGGCACTTGATCATAAGGCTCATTGACCAAAACATGACTCAAACAATCTTGCGGGCGACCAAACAAACTCATGGCATACCCTAATGTAAAGCCCATGGTTTTGCGTCCGCCAGCAAGTGAAGCATGAATAGCGACGCTGTCGTCTTGCGTAAGCTTACGAACTTGGTCGGTAATAAAGTCTGCTGTTGCTTCTTGTTCTGAATCCGTTCGCACATCCGCAAGCGTTATACCACCGATCTCCGGTATGCGTATTTCAAGCTTGATTGGCTGGTAACCATAATCGATACAAAACTGGTCAAGCTGGTTATCTTCACCCATCAACGCTTTTTCAATGCGCTCGCACCCTGTTGCCGTTGTTAAAACGATCACCTCCGTTGGCATCTTTTCGGGTGATTTTTTATGAATCGCGTAAAGCGTTTCAGTGATAATTTGAGGAGTCATGCCAGATACGGCTAAAAGTAGGTGCTTGCTTGGCGTTGTCATTGCCTTTCCTTTCTTGAAACATATTTACGTTGGTTCAAATCATACCTGCCCGCAATTAATTATTTGAATGTGACAAATTTGTTGAGGGTGTTTAAACCATCAGCCTATATTTTCCCAACCCAAATGTCGTTTTCCCGCCAACTTGAAGTAACTCGCCCACTTTGAGGATCGGCAAAAGCGCATGGACGTCTCCGTAACACGCCACTTGCCCTTTTAGCCCGCCAATTGGGATTTTTTTCTCATGCCGAGTCGAGTAGCGAACCCAATCCTCGAAATAACAGTCGGACTGCCAATCAAGGTCTTGAGGTATAGCACTTAATGTTTGTGCATAAATTGCATCGAACAACGTTTGATCATCCAGAACCCAAAATCGACTCAGTTGAGTTAATCGGCGTAAACATTGATTCACCCAAAAATCGAGCTCTGGCGCTTGATTGCGTAATACCTTATTCTGATATTTAGCCCGTACTGGTGTAATAAAGCTTAATGCTACCTCTTGTTGTAAGGTGTAATGAGGAAGTTCCCTCATCCAGTCAGCTAAAGAGAAAGTGTGAAGCCCAACCCTTAATCCACTTGGCGTTGCTGAACTCACCGACAATAGCTTAAATGCGGCTCGTTTCTCGCCTATGCCCAGATTACTGTTTAAACTCGCGCTAGACATAGCATCAATAACATGTTGTGCTAACTGGCAAGCATCACCAAACAGGGTTAACTCTAGATTAAGCAGCTCCTCTTTGTGCCACTGCGTTTTATGATCACCATCTGGGGCGATCGCGTAAGGCTTCGGTTGCTGTTCGTCGTGTGCGCCATAAAAGACTTGATAGCACTGTTCACTGTGTGCTTTTAAGGATTCGCCTAACAATCCGTGCCACATCGCCCCCTTAAAAGCAGGGAGCGTAGTGCCTTGCTTCAGCTGCACAGTTAAGTGCAGCTTTAGGAGTTGAAATTGATTGGTAAGCAATTGAAGTTCTTGTGTCATCATTGCTTTTCTAACCATTTGGCTAATTTTGGATATCCTTTTCGGCAATTGAAATTTGTTTAACAACAGCAAGGAGAGTTCCAACCTCTTCACTAGTTAATATCGCCTCTTTGAGATCTTTAGCAATGGTTCGAATCTCTTTCGCTTTGTCTTTTTTAAAGGATGCCGTTGAACCATCTTGTTCTTCAACTATGTTTTGCAACAATCCTAGCGAACGTTCATATGGCGGAGCATCTTGAAGAGCTTCAGCGGCTTGTGCTAATGCTTGCTTTTTCTGCTTTTTCTCCATTATGTCTTGTTTCGATTGAGATAACTCTGCGAATGTTTGATGAAGCACATTTGACTCAATATCGACCAAGCGACTTAATCGCCCCTTACCAAATGCTAAGCTACCTAAACGCTCTGGCGCGTTGTCGGTTCGGCTCAAAATAGAACCATTGTAAGAAAGTGGCTCAATTGACGATTTATCGTTCTTAATGCGTTGAAACTCTGAGAGCCCATGAGTAGAAAAGTCATTTTCATCGGAGATATAACCATCTGCCAACGCGAGTAAGTGTTTAATTTGTGGTGTTTTTAACCACTCTCCTTTCACCATCTGGCTATCCATATGCGCCACAAATCGTTCTACCCATGATAGCGGATTACAATCAACAGGCTGACCATTGTTGGAATAGAGTGTGTTTTCATCCAAACTTAGTTCAAACTGAACTGCACCGGCCCCCAATGACTTAGCATGACCTAGTGTATGGTAATGCTCGTGAGAACCATTTAATGTCAATACCCAAATCAGCCCACCTAGTTCATCGCACTTTAGGTTATGAAATACAATGCGCCCAGAAAACTCGTGGTTTTCTGTCAACATTTCCAGCTTAGTTTGCACATTGCTGTTGTCGTTAGGTGGTTCATTCTCTGTAAACTCTCGTTTCACAGGGTAACGCTTCCAACCTGCTAATTTCGCTGTTTCTTTCTCGTTATGATAACCGTAACTTGCGTATTGTTCTGCATCAGGTTGTTCAATATAAGCTCCTAAAAAGCTAGGTTTGGGACTGCTCAACACTACTGATTTAGAGATAATACTGCCTTCTTTAGACGTCAACACCGCATCAGAAAACATCACTCGACTCTTTAGCCCTAACGCATCCTCGCGAAGCGTACCAAACATCAAATCTGTTAAACTAAAGTAGCTATCTTCATTGTGCTCTTTAGCAAGGTTATCCACTAGATCTCGACTTGAATGTTTGTAACTTACACGTGGCATATTGGCAAAGCCAAAAGAATGCACTTTACCTTGCATCATTAATGCAAAAACCGGAATCCCATATTCATGATGAGCATGTTTTTGTAGATACTGAACCTGATCATAGGCTTGGCCATTCACACTTTCAGTCACACTGCGATGATTATCGAATAAGTTCTGAACTTGTTGCTGAATGTTATCACTGAACACACTGCTTTGACGGTCAAAGAAAAAATAGCTGAAGTTATAAGTGTTCTTGTCACCACGTCCTAAAATGCGTGTATTAGTAAAAACAAAATGACGCTTCTTTGCTCCCTGAACGCAAGTTTTCCGCCCAACGATTTTTTTTTATTCCTTTTGGTGCTGAAATATCCGCCATCACTGACGTGGACAAAGGTAACTGGTTATAACGCCTTATTGCACTGTCTTCATTCTTGATAATCAAACCAAGTTTGGCTTTAATCTCATCGTGATGCACTTTCGCACACTGACACTGATAAAACGCCCATTTCTGAGTAACTGCATCGTATTTTATCCATCCTGCGACTGGCTTATGCTTATCAATAAGATCTAAATAGGCGCTCTTCGATGAAATATCACGATAAGACAGCTTAAAATCGTCCATCTGCTCTAATTTACCAAAAGAAGCAATATCCAAGACATTACGAATCATACCTTTAAGGCTAGAGCCCGGAATAATAGGGTTACCTTGCGGATCACGAGCAAACTTCAGAACATTATTTCCATCTTTAGTGCTGCCAACGCATAGTTCTGTTTTATTTTTAATTTGTATTCAATCACACCTGAATGACCATCTTCAAATGGATGGTCGTGACTCACAAGGTGCGCCCAATCAGGCATGTATACCCACTTAGAGAGTGGTACAAAATGGTAAGGAGCATGAACGCTAGACATTATTTATTCTCCTTTTGCTCGCCAGCGGCGTTAAATCCAATAAATTGTTGTGCGAAAGGGTTCCAGCGAAAGGCGTCATCTTGCTTATACCACAAACGATAATGTGCAGTTTGTGCTTGCTCTGCTAAATTTTTCCGCACAATGACGGCTTGTTCGCTGTAGCAATACTCATCACTCTCTTCATCGATGACTTCAAAACGAGTCACTAAATACTGCTTAGCGAATAAATGTTTAATTTTAATGCTCTGTACATCGGCTGCTTGGCAATAATATTCCGCTTCAATGACATCAGATCGATTTGGGGCTTGGTTAGTAATTTCAACACCATCTCGGTACACGACCCAACCGGCATCAGGAGCAAATACTTCGACGACGGCTTGTAAATCACTTACATCGTATTGCTGAGTGATGACATTGACTTTGGCACGGGTGAGATCAGGCAGTGCCACACCTAGTTTGTCTTTTGCTTGCGCATTTTTTGTTAGCTCTCGATACTGAGTTAAACTACTCATTATGCTGCCTCCTCATCTTTTACAACCAAGCTCGTTCCACGACCACTGCCAGCCCCCATGGGTAAAAGGCCTAATTCAAGATCTTGTAGCGTATCTTCAAACGCTTTTTTAAGTACTTCATCTTCAATCTCTTTACTCAGATGTAAACGCACCTCAAAACGAGGTTTATGCAATAACTCTTCTGAGTACAACGCTCCTTTGCGAACGCCACCCGTGAAACGGTCGATGCTGTTATGGTGGCGAATGACGGTATCGGTGTAATGCAGTTCGGCATCTTCTACCCAAAGAGCCCCGGCTAAACTGTCTTCATGATTTTCTGCCGCTATACCTAATAACGCTTTCAATTCTTCAGGGCGTTGTTGCCATTCGTCATGGCTAGCATTGTCCATTGTTTCTGCCCAACGCTTTTGATGTTTGCGATAATGAAACGCAATGCGATGCGCTAAAATACCTTTAATTGAGCTGCCACAAAGCATCGGCTTTGCATTAGATATCGAAGCTTGATTTTGCAGACCCCATACCACCGATTTTTCAGAATAGGTGATGATGTTCACCGACTTTTCTGGCAACTTGCTAGCGTCCGTCAATAACTCGCTACCACTCCCACTGCGCCAATTATCTAAAGCGCGAAGTTTGATGGAATACGTCTCAACGTTTGTTTCTAACTCAGTAAATACTTGGGCAAGTTTATGAGTGGGCTCGACAGAAGATTTGCGGTAATCGGCAAATTGCTGCGCACCTTGTGCATTATTTTGTAGCTCAAAAACGTGTTCGTCACTATGGACAACTTTAATGCGCCCAAGACCATTGCGAGTTGACGAACCAAATGCGAAAGTTGGATCAGCCCAAAGCGCAAGTAGCTCATGCCACCCAGTTTGAGTTAACGATGCATCGCGTTGATTCGTCCATTGAAGCGTTAGTGCGAAACGAACGCCTTTGGGTATGAGGATTTGATCAAACTTCCCTGTTTCACATGTCACACCGCGATCATTAATCGCCACACGCTCACGATGAAGAGGGTTCGTATTTAAACATAATGCCAATAGTGGATCGTTTTCCATCTCTGCTGCTGGGGTAAAGTTCGCCATCGTTTTTCCTCTGCTGTTTAATAACTTTGCATCGGAAATAGTCAGGGCTGACACTTTCGCGTTTTTTGAGTCTGTAAATCCAAACCACGCTTTCTTCGTTTGCTCTCCTAGATGCGTTTCCACTAAATGGCTCCACACACCTGCGATTGCGGTTGCCGGAATGGTCGGTAATCCATTAACATCACGAGCTAACTGCGTGTCAAATCCCGTTTCTCGCTGCCCAGTACTGATCGCCATTGGACTTTGGGTTTCTATCACGAGTTTCGTTAAGGTGATCTGTGTATTACCCATTATGCTTTCTCCCCTAACAGTTCACTTTTCGCTCGTGCTAATTCCCGTTGATTACATAGCTCATAACGGCTAAGTTTCTCGATGGCGAGCATCATGGTTTGATTTGTCGCATCTTTAAATAACGCTTGGCTAAACTCCGTAAAGTTCACCTCACCTTGCTCTTCATACCAACAAATACCCCAACCGAACTCATCATTCACCGACTTACAAATCGCTTTGCTGGTTTTTACATTGTGTTTATCAAATAGCTTTGCTTGCCAGTTGTGTTTATCGGATTTAACCGCTTCACGAACTCTGCCCCACTGAGCATGGCTTGGACCCGCATTTTGTCGAATTGAAATGTGGTTATAACTGCGTAGCTTGGTATAAGCTTGCAGAATTGCTTCAATCAGGCACATCACATCTTTATTGACGCCTTGATTTGATTGCTCAGCACTTAGCTTCTCATCAAGCCAACGAGTTAGGGGTGAATTAGCGGGTTTAAGCACTTTTTTGTCTGATTGAGTATCAAACATCAAGGAAGGAAATAACTGCGAAGAAAGCTGAGTCTCAAATGCCCAAGCCGGATTGACTTTAACCCAACCCAATCCTTGTTGACGGTTAATACCGATGCCTTTGTTTTCAAGCAGCTCTAACTGTTGAGGTGTCATGGGCACATCATCAAAGACAAGGACAGAACCTTTTGCAATCAACACTTGCTCACTATCAATCCCCGCGCGAGCCTGATTAAAACGGCTTACCGAAGTCGTGCGAATAAAACTTTTTTCTGTATTCAAACGGCCACTTAGTTCACCAAGTTCACCACCAAGGGCTAAATCTGCAAGTTGAGGCGTAAAAGTAGGTAAGCCTTGTTGATTAATGATTTCACAGTCAGACAAGCACCATAAAATCAATGGCTGTTTTGCAACTGGTTTTTTATCTGCCTCTGCTTTTTCATTTGTTATTGATAATTGCGTTTCATTAATCTCAACCAAGCCAAACTCTGCACTGCGCGAGCGACCAATGCGCCTTTCACCTAAAAGCGAAGCCTTAATTAACGCTAATTGTTCTTGAGTTTCATACTCAACCCAACCAACAAAATTTGATTTGCTTGCAAATAGTGATAACTAAACAGTTGCCCCTCTTTTACTGAGCCAGAATTTCGATCTAACGCCGTTTTTGTTGTTAACCCTAATTTAATTTCACCCGCTTTACCTTTGCCCGTAACAAAACCATCGCGGCACTGCTTATATTGCACCCCGCTTGGCGTTCAAAGTTTGCGTGGTTAGTGATTTTTTCGCCTTGGTAACGGCCTTTATTGACGACTTTCTCGCCTTTCTCAAAATGCCAACTTGCAGGTGTCGGCAAGCTTAACTCACCGTCAATCAGGGGGTAACAAGGGCCAAATTGCACTTCTCCAGAGTGGAACAAAGACCACGTTAAGTCGCTATCGTGTGCTTTTTGTGGATAGATATCGCTGGCGACTAAACCAAGTACCGCACTACCAGAAATATGATCTAAGGCTTGATGATTTGTGGTGGTTGCCGTGGTTTTGCTAACAATAACAGGCTCTAGCGTTTTTAATATGTAATAGAATCGCATTAGTTCGCTCCCTCTGTACTTGCAGTCACAAATACTTGACCTAAACCACGATGACGTTTCGCACCCAAATGAGTAATGAGTGGCAATACCTCCATAATCGCTTGAGCATCTTCTTTGGTGCCATTCACCATAACCTGAGCAGAAAGTGTTAACGGAATAACCACCTCTAGACTGCGCAAACTGGTATTTTTTGCTACACCTGTTGTATGTTCAATTGCCGTCGAATGCACCACTTGATACAGATGCTTCTTCGCACCTTTTTGCTGTCCAAAATAGACTTTTTCAGCGGCAGAAAATGATGCATTGCTTACTGAGATTTTGCCTTGAGTAAACGCATTATTACCCTCTTCACCAAAGAGATGTGTTAGTTTGTCGTCCTCAAACCATTGATTCTCACACGCTAACGTCATGGCTTCACGCAATAAACCTTTCACACTACGTCCGGGAATGTATGGCAAACCTTGCTCATCCTTCAGCGCTAGCGCATCGGCGTATGCGCCCCCTTCGTTACCCGAACCAATATGCCAATGCGATTGAATGTCAAACTGCAAGGTTAATTTAATGGTCATTAGATATTCTCCCTGCAATCCGGCAAGTTAACCGTTTTTGCTGGCTGGTAATGCGCAAAAATCAACAGATCATTAATGAATGTCTGCTGTGCTGATTCTTGCTCTCCGTATTGATTTTCTTTTTCAACAGTCCAACACCATGGCGCAGTACTTTTTTGAGTGCTTTCTTCAGGCACAAAACGTTTAAGCAATTCACTTAATTGTGCTTTGGCTTGCTCATTTTTACATTGCTCAATGCAGCGATGGTAAATACGCTTTGCTTCTTCCATATCATCGAGCGCAATGTGGGTGGCCATTTGTCGCCATTTCGCAATAGATACTGGTGCATCTTTTTCCATTGAGAGCGCACATAGCTTACCTAATAAACCAAAATTCCGTTTATGAGTTTGCTCTTCCGCTTCTTCCTCGACAAAATAGGACTGCATACCCATTTCAACACGATGGTGTACCGAAGACGTTTCGGTAATTTCCCCAAAACTCAACTGAGTGGCATTTGAAACACGATACATCGCAAGCGCAGCAGGGCCGACTTTGCCTGTACCGTAGATGCTTTTCGTCAACGTTTTTGCTTGATCGCACAGCGCTTCAACTAAGTGATGAGATTGCATAAATGGATGGCTTGCTTTATGAAACAACACACCACCACTTGCAGTAATATAAGGTAACAAATCGGTACTTTTCGGTAAGAAGTGCTCAAATAACGGCTTCAGTGCTTGTTCGGATTCAAGCTTGAAATGTTTACAGAAAGTGCGGCTATATTGCAGGGCTAAATCTGCACGACAGAAAAGCGTCACATCATCGCCGCCAAGTACTACAGGGCGCATAGGCAAAGTAAAGCGCCCTTTGTTATCTCGCGTTTCTGGCTTAATCGTTTCTAATAATTCTTGAGTCGACTGTTTTGCTGCTTTTTCAGTCGCTACATTAAGCGCTTCTGAGAACGTTCTAAACCCATTTCGATAGTTATCAACATCATCCGCTGAAAGCTCTGTTTTCAATGCCATTAACAACAAACCTAAGCCATTACCGTCAATATGGATAAGTGCCATATCTTTGATTGCTTCACGTTTTGATTTGATTAAGCTTTCCTTTGAGCCATCAAAATCAAATTCTTTCTCGAAATCAATTGGGTAATAAATCTCGCCAATATGCGATTCTGGTGTAAATCTGTCTTGTAGTGCAGCCGCATCCCTTAAGTCAAAAGATTGGTAGGCTTGACGGTGCTTTTCTGTTTCAAAATCAAGTGAGTCATCTTGCGATTCTTGCGCATGGGTTGCACGCTTAGCGAGATCGCCAAGTGGCACCGATGCATTACCTGTCCTGCTATACCGTTCTGCAATTGCTGGCGCAATAGGGAAAGAAAGTTGAGGGGCATTTCTGCTTGCTGCTAACGCCTTATGACCTTTATCCATAGCTTGAATTAAGGTTTCAGCTTGTTCTAGCGCATCAGTAACGGTTAATGATGGGAATAATTGTGAAACAGTTAATGTCCAAAGTGAACGCAATTTTTGTAATGGTTCGGGCTGTTCACAATAGGCATAAAAAGCGCCACCCTTACAACGTAAAAAGCGAATCAAACCTGGTTGATTTGCCATATTCGCATCAAAAAGATCAGACTCCAGTCGGGCGCTGTGTAATACTTGCGCTAAAATACTATTTTTGGAGGTATCAATAAGCCGGTCAAGGCGCTCACTTGCAGAAATCACATCCTTAAGTTTACCTGAGTTAAATAAGAATTTTTGGATGGACTTCGCTTCAAACAAATAGACGTATATCATTATTTTTCCTAGCACTTTCCTTGATAGCGACAGCTTAATACGATGGTATAAAATACATTTAATTATTTTTGTCTTAACGGAAAATAAAATAATTTGACAATTTTGCGCCACGCACAAATAAACAAAACGCAGTATACAGTCGAAACTAACACGACCTCAGGTTGACAAATTTGTATATAGCTCACAGAAGAACCGTATTAATGTATATGCGAGTTATTCATTACATATGCTACATTCGTGATATTTTATCGGACCTATCTCTCAAACTATTTATTTCCAGAGGAAAGAATGAGCTTTAATATCTCTTCTCCATTTATGGGGCTTGATTACTCCATACACACAGATCAATCTACCGCAAAACTGGCGCTGCACGCTTGTGATGGCGATATTCTCAGCCCTCTGGTCAAAATTGAGTTAACCCTTGCCGAATCTGGCATCAAAACCATAGTTATCACGAATACCCCATTAGCAACTAAGCAACAGGTAAGGCTTAAGAAGCTTAATTACCATCTAACCCATGACCAGAACTATCAAAAAGCCGTCACCTATCGCAAGTCCGTTCGTTTTTCTGTGACAGAAAAGTGCAACTATCACTGTTTTTTCTGCCATGAGGAAGGAATGGAAATGGAGGTAAAACGTGAGACATCCAGCAACGAGACGTTCTTTGATGTAATTAAACAACTTGCTGAACTAAATTATGATGACTTTACATTCACAGGAGGAGAGCCACTGCTGAATTGGCGTACAGTCGATGCTTGTATGAGCTACATGGAAACGATCAACTACTTACCTGAAGTTACTATCGTGACCAACGGAGAACGCTTGAATCCTCGTATGCTTGAACGATTGAGCTCCTACCCAGGTAAAGTGAGGCTAAACCTGTCACTGCACAGTTTTCTCGATGATGAATACTTAGAGATCGTTCATCGCAAGAAAAAACCTGGCTTTGGTTCTGACACCTTGCTCGATACCATCAAGCAAAAAATGGTCATGCTTAATGAAGCAAACATTCCTTTTAAATTGAATGTTGTACTACTAAAAGACATTAATACCTCTCACCAGTCTCTCTCGGCGATTCTCAAATACGCCGCTGAATACAACGCAACATCCGTGAAATTTCTCGAGCTATTGATCACTGAAAAACTACGTAATTTCTACCCATATTTTTATACATTGGATTCGGTTAAACAGACACTTAAAGACGAGCTCACTCTAGTGTGGCAAAACCAAAAAAAAGATGTCTATCAGTATCAAGACACTTCTCTCGAAGTCGAATTACAGCATTGTCCATGTGCGCGAGGGTGTAACACTTGCTTGCTTAACCGTGGGGTAACCTTTACCGCTGAGATGAAGTTTTTCCCCTGCTTCCTAAATCCTCAAGATAACTATGCTCTAAGCGACAACAACCTTGCTGAATGCGTGGAAAAAGGTGATGACTATATCGAGATAATGGCAAAGCACTATCAAGACAATAGCCCAATCTTAATCAGAGAATCCTATTCAACAAAAAGAGAGCAAGCCTACTTCTATGTCATAAACAGTTCAGACAAACAAAGCATTAGCCGTTTGCTCAAAGGCAGATTGACAAGAATTCGTACATTCAATGAACAATATTTTAGTAAACCAGAACAGCCGCGATATGAAATATGTAAACTCGCCACCAACACCCACGAAGAGCACGCTTATTCATTGGAAGTAAAACAGCGTATAGATGCGGATACACAGGGTCTGCACATAAGCGAATTTTTACATGAGGGCATTAAAGTATACGATCGTCAGTGCTATCTTGACGCTATGCTAAAAGAGGGATTTGAACAATCCCACACTTTAGATTGGGAAATTGAATATTACGCGACAAAAAACGAGTCTTTCTCCATCAGCGCCAATAAGCAAACTGGTCTATTATTTTTAAGAACCCAAGCTCCTTTTGAACTGCTGTCAATAAAAAGTGAACCTGTGACTGTGCCATTGCCTGTTTATATTCAATCTCTCCTCACCTCATGAGGATACTCTCTAGCTATATGCAAAATGAACCACAAATTTGTGGCTTGGGTTAGAACTTCTTCGTTTTCCCTATACTGGCTCCATCAACAGCGGCGCATTATTCAAAATGCGCTATTGGCTTAAACCAAAGATGGAATACTCAAGATGACGTATAGCGAACCAAGCACTTCAGACTTCTGGGAAAAAATTACTCATGGATTCAAAAAGATGGGTGGCGAGGTTGCCATTTTAGCCATTACGTTATGGCTAGTAATGACAGATCCAAAAACTCCCATCAGCATTAAGATAACCATTGGTAGCGCACTCGCATATCTTATTATGCCAGTAGACATG
This sequence comes from Vibrio alfacsensis, assembly GCF_003544875.1. Lineage (NCBI taxonomy): Bacteria > Pseudomonadati > Pseudomonadota > Gammaproteobacteria > Vibrionales > Vibrionaceae > Vibrio > Vibrio alfacsensis. Next base: position 1,361,417 of record NZ_CP032093.1, on the reverse strand, counting down.
ATTCCTGATTTTATTCCAGTTACGGGCTATGCCGATGATTTAGCGGCTCTCTCTGCCGCTGCGACTGCGGCAGGGACTAGCATAACTGAAGAGCATAAAACACAAGCTCGTGAGAAATGGGAAGCGCTTTAAATATCGCTCAAATAACACCTCAACGCTCACATTCCTGTGAGCATTGAGGTATTCCTGCAGTCGAGTAGTAAGTAAAACATTAAAGAAACTTACTGCACATTTGGCCTCATCCATATACCGCTCAATCCAAGTTTACTCTAAACCATAGCAACACTATTTTTTGATCCTTAACTCAATTGAGTCTCGCCAAAGCCGTACTTTTATCAATCGAAACGCTTATTGATGATTAATTAAAATCTAACGCGCTTTCGCACTTGAAAAAGGAGGATTTCAAGCGGAAAATATCTCCGATTTTCATCAGACACCACACATTCACAATGTGTTCTATATCAACTTATTTTCACGCAATTTCAGTATGATATGAGAATCAAAAACCTATTGCGTGAAATAACAGTGACCATTCATATTAATCTTCTATCTGCTCAGATGATTCCTAATATCATCCCGATTCTTGCGATGAAAGAGTCTGTTCAAAAAGTCTATATCGTGATTGCTGGCAGTGAGTTTGATAGTAAATCTGCACACTTAAAGCAGTTTTATTACAATAATGGCATTGAAGACGTAAAAGAATTCTATTGTCCAGACGCTAACGACTACTATTCGTTACGACACAAAGCCAAAGAGTTATTTGATGACATCCAAGCTTTACACCCAGGACAACAAATCATCTTGAATGCAACTTGTGGTACTAAACCCATGTCATTTGCATTTGTTCGACAATTCGATAAACCTGAAGACAACTGTCTTGCAATTTACGTGGCCTCTAATAGCAATCAGATCATTTTCTTGTCGGATTCAGATAAGCTCACGAATGTCGATACTCGCTCAGTGATGACGATTAATGACTACCTCTACCTCAATATGTTTAAACTCTACCAAAAAACGGATATGAGTTGTGACGATGATGTAACATATCGAGCAGGGATCAGTAAATCCATTTTAAAACTTGCCTCCGACTACCCAAAGTTAGTAAGTTTAGTTAACCATTTAGCTCAAGAATCGAATTTCAACCACGCATCTCAGTTCCAACCAGTCGTTTCATTATTAATGAGACCACAAGGTACTGTTGAGGAATTATTTAATATTCTCAAGTATGCAGACTTAATCCAATACACAGATACTTCGATTACTTTTAATTCACCAGAAGTTTCTAGATACCTCGGTGGTGGATGGTTTGAAGAGTTAATTTATCTGGCAGCGAAAGAAGCACAAGTGGAAGAAGTTGCTCTGAACGTCACAGGCAACCTGATTAATCGTGATGGTAATGAATCTTCCGTTAAGAATGAACTCGACGTAGTGTTACTTCACAATAATCATATGATGATCATTGAAGCGAAAACCGCCAACTGGGAAAATCAGATCAAGGCTGGGCAAGAAGCAATGTCAAAGCTAGACAGCTTGAGCCAGTACTATGGTGGTAGTGACACTAAAGCTTTAATAGCGACTATTTACCCTCTTCCTGATGCAGTACAACAACGTGTTGAATCAATGCGACACATATCGGCACTGCGTGTCGAAACTTATGAACAGCTCGTTGAGAGATTCAAAGACTGGAAACTGCAATGCAGTCGAAAAATCGGTTAATTTATGCCTACAACGACGTTTGGTTTCAATGCCTCCATCTAAGGAGGCTTTAATTTTACTCAGTGTTGCTGGCGTAAACGAAGACAGATGTTTTAAATACCGTTCCAAGTGAAATGGCGATTTTCACTCTTGAAGTGCACGTAGTCTCTTATACTCAACCTACTTTCATCACTTCAAAAAACTCTATCTTGGGCTGACAAGATTGCAACTGCTCAGCGGAAAACTCTAGCCCACGCAGATGAGGCGGGACAATTAAAGTAAAGTGCCCATAGCGAACACCTTGTTTACACAGTTGGGCAGCCATTTGAATAGGTAAAGTGCCGTAAACCACATCGCCTGGATTAAATAAGGTAAGATCACTGATATGCTCTAACCAATGGTCTATCTTCATCTGGCGATCTTTGGCCCAAGCTTTCGTTGCTGGGTGACGAGTCACAAAATAGGTTTTCAATGTCTGTCAGCCTCAAGTATCTTCTTTATTGGTGGCGTTACGGTTAACGATTAAGCGCATCAAACAGTCGTTCAAGTGGCACGTCATTTACTTTAACCAGTTGTTTGATATCCGCAATTGCGCAACGGATGTTCAGCTCTTTCGCTTGTTCGATGTCCGCAAGAAGTTGGATTATGTGGTCGTGTGAAAGATCACGCAACATATCAACACGTTTGCCTTTAGCAATATTCATTAACTGTAGTGCTATATTGCCATGCTGTGCTTGGTCCGTTAATTCAAGCTTCGTTACCGCCTCTTCATGTGATGCGCTTTGCCGTTGAACTACTGGTGAGGAGCCCTGATTTGTCGTATCTAGCATAACCACGTTACTGGCTTCAAGGTAAGACTGTTGCACTGTCTGGGAATCACGTTCTGTATGTTGGCAGGCTAATAAGTCTGAATAATCCGCCTTATTAGGCATAATAAAATCAAGATGCTTTCTAACACTCTTCTCCAATTCTTTTTTCTGTTTTGGACGAAAATAACCCAACTGCTTACGCTGCTTCATTGCATGCTCTAATGTCAGTTTAACCACTTCACTACGGTAAGGATGAAGCAAATCTAAGTCACCTTGCTCTAACAGGTAATCGGTTTCTTTTTTCTTAAGGGATTCTTTCCGAGTTCGTAGTGATTTAATGCAGCATTCAACCATTTTGTCCACTTCCTTATTCTGAACGTTCTCAAACGGGATAGCCCGTTTTGCCGCTTCTAACTCTTCGTTGACGTCTAGAGCCATATCTTTTATTGCTCGTTTTACTTGGGCGATAAAGTTCTTGGCAGAGTTACGATCAGACGGTGTTGAGCCGGTATACAACGGCTTTTCGATACCATCAATCAATACTTTTAAGTGATTATTCTGAGCTTTTTCGTAGGTAAATGGGATATTCACACCCATTAAACCTGTTAACTCTTTTACGATCTGTTTTTGATATTTGCTCAGGCTAGATTGCTTGCACATTTTTTACTCCTCAATTTGGCACCGTTTTATTTGATGGGTGCATCTTATCGAGAACAAGCGAACGCGAAGGACAAACACAAATTTGTCATCGCATATAAAAAACACCTCACACTCTATAGTGACCTCCTCAATATAGAGAGGCACGCCATGACACACATTCTTACCCTAAACACTCAAGAAAATATGACCCGTTACCAAACGCAAGTCTGGAAAATCTTAAGCGACAGCTACCAAACTGTGTCTGGCGGATTGCACTACACCTCACCAAAGGCACTAATAGAAGAAAGTGATCAGTGGCAAATATTGGTTAAAGACGGCATCGTACTCGCAGTGACAGTCTATAAAGCCAAACAGGGGTGGAAGTTGGTGGCAATGGGCATCCACCATCAATATATACCGCAAGCAAAATCCGCATTAGCCATATTGATTAAAAGTGCGCTAAATCACTCATGGATGGAGCTTTCTGAAGGGGCTGAACGGTTTGTAATGAAGCATTGTGATGGACATAAATATATGATTCACATTAGCATCGCAAACAAACTATTGGGGAAGTTTATTGAGCCAAGTACAACTAGCCAGTACCACTATAAGCGAAAAATAATGGATAAGGTAAAAACCAAAATATTACTCGGCTCTCCTATGATGACTTTTACTTGAACATGAAAAAGCTCGTCGTCACTGAACGAGTTTTTTGTTAATCCCATCTAATCTGGGCAAATTCAATACAACAATGGAATCCAAAGGTGGCATTCAACTTCCTCGGTCTTAATCCCATCTAATCTGGGCACGTCGAATACATCGAAGTAACTAAAGGTTTCGGTGAAACTAAAATCGTCTTAATCCCATCTAATCTGGGCACGTCGAATACCAAATGCTATTAGATGATACATTGAAGTTTCATGGTCTTAATCCCATCTAATCTGGGCACGTCGAATACATGAGTTTTATGACATTCGTTACACTTGCTTTAAAAGTCTTAATCCCATCTAATCTGGGCACGTCGAATACTCTACCCGCTGTAGCCCTTTAAAATCAAGCCTTCCAGAGGCACTTTGCGGAGAAAATTGTGATATACATCACTCTCGACAAATAACCATACGTTTTAGATGAATAATTTCGCCTTAATCATCTGATTTTACTATTAATTACTAAGTGAACTAAGAATGCAATTACTTATTCATCCGCAATCTCAAGTAATTCAGTCAGGTATTTCATTCCCATGATCACTGTACAAATTTGTCAACCAACTCTTTCATAGCACTTTAGGAGTACATTGAGTCTGTAGCCAAACAACCGAGAAGGTGACTGTCATGGAACAATCGACGCAAGAATTAACGCAAGCTATCAATCAACTCGCCATCGCACTTAATCAAGTGACACAGTGTTTGCAGAGTATTGTTAATCAAAGCAATAGTCCACAAATATTAGAGCATGTTAAGCCCGCTGAAATCATTGAGAAAATGGATTATCTCGCATCTCAAACTTCACCACTCATACATCCGTCAACTTCCGTTCAACAACTTTCACCTAAGTCAAACGTAACCAATATCTCCGCATTGCCAGAAGTTGTGTGCAATTGGTTCCGTAAGTATCATCTTGGTTTCGTAAGATTCAATCGTCCAGCAGCCAATACGGAACGCTCTCGTCAACTTAGTCTACATATTGCACGCCATTACAACGACGTGGAACGCCTCATGAGCCTACTCAATCAATGGGCGACTGGCAGCCGTACATTGAATCTCAACTTGCGGAATAAAGCCGTTGAAGTGATTACAGAAACGACGAGTGTTGCTAATCAAATGAATGACATTGGCTTTCTTCAACATTATCAGTACAAACGTAGTCCGCACTGTTTTTTGCAAGTACAGTCAAACGGGTTACCAGCAACTCAATCCTACCTAAAAGGTAAATGGTTTGAGCTCGCCATCGAGCAACAACTCATTGAAATGAAGCGTACTATCTCTACTCTAGAATGGGTCTCTAACCCTGTAATACGCACTTCGAAAGGTCAAGAAAGAGAAATTGATTTTATTGTTTCACTTGGTGAACAGATCTTTGTGGTTGAGGCAAGCACCTCCCCTTGGCAGAAAACAGCCACTGAAACGATCTCTTTGGCCAATCAATTGCAATTACCGATTAAACACTGCTTGATCGTCTCTCCTGAGCATGAGCCACAGCTAATGAAAGAGTTTTCTGAGCTGCATGGAGCGAACATTCTTAGTTTTGAGCAGTTTTCTCTCTGGATTGACCAGCAAATGGAACAACCCAGTCCGCAAAATGAGTCAGATAATGTGATGATTATGGATATGGAGTCATGCGTATTATGAACAATGCCACTGCAGTAACGGAGCTAGTGACGTTACAAGAGTTACATTGCGCCTTTCATCGAGTTGCTGAAAACAATGGTATTGCTGGAACTGATGGCATTTCCATTGAGCAGTTTGAACTGGCTAAAGAGCGCTATTTGTCTCAGCTTCTAAATGACCTTAACCACAATTCATGGCAACCAAAACCTTATCTGAGGGTCAATGTACCCAAGAAAAATGGTGGAGAGCGATATCTAGCGATTCCTTGCGTTCGGGATAGAGTGGTTCATACGTGGCTGGCACAAAAGATCTCTCCCATTTTTGAAAGTCAGTTTACTCGGAGCAGCTATGGTTACCGTCCACATCGAAGTTATATGGATGCCATTCAACGGGTCGAGTTTTTACGAGACTCTGGCTATCACTGGGTAGTGGATGCCGATATAACCGCATTTTTGATAATATTAACCACAATATATTGCAACAAAAAGTCTCAACCGCATTGGCTAACTCACCTTATGTAAATTTGGTCAATCAAGCGATTACAGCACAACAACAAAACCTGGATAACGAGTTAAGTTTTGGATCAAGTGTTGGTGTGGGCATACCACAAGGATCACCACTTTCCCCTTTATTGGCAAATTTATTTCTTAACGAGTTAGATATTGCCATGCTTGATTCAGGATATGAAATCGTACGTTACGCGGATGATTTTGTTGTCCATTGTAAAACCGAGCAAGTCGCAAGATTGGCGTTAGAAGAGGTCAACCTAATCCTGGAACGCAGCCATTTAGAGTTAAATCAAGAGAAAACCAAGGTCACCAATTTTGACTTAGGATTCCACTTTCTTGGTGTTCATTTTATCGATCAGCTTACGTTGCCGGAGTCTCTTCATACTGATCGTTGCTGGCACAATCTCAAACCTAACGTCACCTCCCCTCCAGACATCGATAATGAGATTGACCTCACGATTACTCTGCCCAAAAACTACTGGTTGGATTCTGTGCCTAACCATTTGGTGCATCTAAACGATTGCATCGAGGATGAGCTGGAACCTCAGCAACAGACATTAGATAAAACAAGTGCATCAATTAGCCAAATTGCCAAACTTCGAACCTTGTATGTACAAAAACAAGGCGCCGTAATGTCGATGCGCAATGGACAAATCCGCGTAAGCCATAAAGGACAAGAGTTACAGTGTTTTCCCGCAGCAACCATCGATACCATCTGGTTATTTGGTAATGTGCACCCTACCATTGCTGTCATCAAACATTGTCTAACTCACGCCATACCAATCATTCTGCTCAGCCAAGCAGGGCAACGGTGCGGGGCATTCGGTTTTGAGACACAAAACAATCCTGAGTTGTTGCAAGCTCAAGTGTTTGAGCAGTCTGATAGTGCAAGATGCCTCAAACACGTACGCTTTTTCATTAGCCAGAAGCTAAACAATCAATTGCAGCTGCTTAAGCGATGGAACAAGCAAGGATTACCGTTGGATCCAACGTGCATAAATGGATTGATTAACGCGCGCAACAGCGTTGCTGAATGTAACCACATCGATCAACTTCGCGGTTACGAAGGTATTGGGGCGAGATTTTATTTTCAGCAATGGAAAACGTGGTCACAACATACTTGGCACTTTTCTGGTCGGAATCGTCGTCCTCCAAAAGATCCAATCAACGTGTTACTTAGCTTTGGTTATCAACTTTTGTTCAATAACATTCAAGTGATATTAGAAGTGCGAGGTATATCGCCACTATTTGGGTATTTGCATAAGCAAGCGAATGGTTTTCCAAGCCTTGTGCTTGACTTAATGGAGCCATGGAGACCACTTGTGGTCGATGAAGTTGTATTGAAATTGATTCTTCGCCAAACGTTAAAAGCCAGTGATTTTGTTCAAACTGATCAAGGTTGCATCTTACTTGAACGTGGCAAAAAAATTTTTGTGCAAGCCTTCGAACAGCGTATGCAACAACGATTTACCCATCCAGATCTCAAAATAAAAACCGATTTACGCCGCTTTATCGACTTACAAGTATTAGAACTAAGGCAATTGTTGCTCACAAAAGATGGCAGCCTCACCCCACTGCGACTACGATAATTAAGGGGCAACTATGCGCCACATTTTTCTTGTTTGTTATGACATCAGTGATAATAAAACTCGTCGATACGTAGAAAAAGCACTCTTAAATCATGGTGTCAGAGTTCAGTACAGCGTATTCGAGTGCATGCTTACCCTACAGCAACTCCACCGACTACGCTATTCGCTGCGACAAAAAATCGACCCAATCACAGATGCAGTGCATTACTTTCATCTTTGTAAACATTGCAAAGCTAAACGTTTTGCTCAAGGAAGCGGTCAAATTCACACATATAAAAGTTATGAACTGGTGTAATACAGAACTAAGGATGAGTGATGTTTGCAGTAGTGTGTTTTGATGTATGTAGCAACAAACGCAGACGACGAGTGGTAAAAATTCTCAACGAGCATGGTTGGCGAATTCAGTACAGTGTGTTTGAAGTTAGGTTGCGTCCAGAAAGATTCAGTCAGCTTAAAAAACGTTTACAGCAGGTTATCAAAAAGCAAGATCGTATCCACTACTACCCGCTCTGTGGTAAAGACATTGCGACACGAATGACCGATGGTAAATCACAAATTCACTGGCATGACGATTGGTTTGTGATTTAAAGAAAATCCCATCTAATCTGGGCATGTCGAATACGCAAGAACGATGAACGCCTATGGACAAACCTATTCGTCTTAATCCCATCTAATCTGGGCATGTTGAATACGGCATGAAATCTATTCAAGCCGGCATGAACCCGATGTCTTAATCCCATCTAATCTGGGCATGTCGAATACCCTTTACCATACAAACGATGCTATCCTACTTGGAGTCTTAATCCCATCTAATCTGGGCATGTCGAATACACGAAAAGTCAATTGATTTCAATATGCTCAAGAATAAGTCTTAATCCCATCTAATCTGGGCATGTCGAATACGGACCCAAACAAAGCATTTCGTTTCGAAGTTGAGAGTCTTAATCCCATCTAATCTGGGCATGTCGAATACTCAAAACATGACGCTTGAACATCCAATGATCCAGGTCTTAATCCCATCTAATCTGGGCATGTCGAATACAGTTCCTGAATATGTGGATGAAGACGACTTGTTTGTCTTAATCCCATCTAATCTGGGCATGTCGAATACAAACATGTAACTGAATTAAACTCCATTATTAGGGAAAGTCTTAATCCCATCTAATCTGGGCATGTCGAATACACCGTAGCATTTTTCGCTTGGGTGGCTTGGATAGTTACAGTCTTAATCCCATCTAATCTGGGCATGTCGAATACTATTTACAACAACATATTCAACATCAACATATGTTGTCTTAATCCCATCTAATCTGGGCATGTCGAATACTCTACCCGCTGTAACCCTTTAAAATCAAGCTCTACAGCGCTTGTTTGCGGTAAAATATGTGACATTGATCAACTTATAAATTTCATTTAAAACTCAACGCTCTATTTTTCCCGTAACCATCTGAAAATATTGAAAATTACCTTTAATTATTAAAACATTTTTTATTAATCCGCAATCTCGACCAAATCACTCAGGTATTGCTCTAATGTTCCACACAAATTTGTTAGTTTACGCTTAAAATTCTTACTTAGGCATAATCCATCTCGTTAAGTTACGAAACGTTAAGGACGCTGCCCATGAGTTACTACCCCCAAATTTTTGATGATTCGCTTATCTCAAACCCTGCCCCTCGTTGCCCTGTAATGCTTGTTATGGATGCTTCCTCTAGTATGTCCGGAGCACCAAATCAAGAACTGAATCTTGGTCTTTCACAATTTGTTGAGGAGGTTCAAGCGGATGAAATGGCAAGCTGCTCTGTTGAAGCGGGTGTGATTAGCTTTGGCCACAACGTTGAATTAGTTCAACCAATGATGACCGTTGATGACATTGAAGTACTACCAAAAATTGATGCCTACGGTATGACCCCAATGGGTGAGGCCGTGAACCTAGCCATTGATAAGCTTGAAGCACGCAAGCATGAATACAAGCAGTCTGGCGTAAGTTACTACCAACCATGGTTAGTACTAATGACAGACGGTGAGCCAAATGATGACTGGAAAGCTGCGGCCCAACGCCTAAAGCAACTCGCACAGAACCAAAAAATGGTCGTACTTTGCGTTGGTATTGGAGATGCGGCTGACATGCAGATACTACAAGAGTTTAGCGTTCTTGAGCCCAAGAAATTGAAAGGATTGGAATTTCGGGCCTTTTTTCGATGGTTATCAGCAAGCATGCAACGTGTGAGCCAATCTATCCCCGGCGATAAAGTAGCTCTGCCGTCGACTTCTGGTTGGGACGCAATCAGCGTTTAACTCTTTGCGACAGCAATAACAAACGCAATAACAAGCCTCTATATGATTTGTTATTGCGCTCTGCAACTAGTTTTGGAGACTGCACTGTGAGTCATTACGTTCCTTTACTTCCATATTCGGATCCGCAAGTACCGTTCTCGACTTCTGCATCAAATTGGACTTATGCGGCTCAATCTGTTGTCGGATATCGTCATATTGAAAGTAGCTTGCCTTGCCAAGATGCCTGTTGTAGCCAAGCAAACTTACGCCCAATAGCAATTTTGTGTGATGGTGCAGGCTCAGCAAAGTTATCCCACCTAGGTTCACAAGGGCTGACCGCCGGGTTACTGCGTCTATGTTCGACACTAGAACCACTATTAATGAGCATGTTAGACACTCAAGATACACCTAACAAAAGCGATCAAGCGCTGTTCGGAAACCTACTTGCCCGCCACAGTAAAGGAATAATTAAAGATCTTGCTACCACCTATCAGCAACAAGCGAAAGAGTTTCGCTCAACGTTGTTAATGGCCGTCGTGGGCCGTTATCGCTCACTTTGGCTTCAAGTTGGCGATGGCTTTATACTTACTCGTAACAAACGTTCACATGAGTGGACAGTGTTGACGCCACCAGCTAAGGGAGAGTTTGCTAACCAAACTTGCTTTGTTGATGCCTCGCTCTCTCTTAATCAAGTCCAGTCAGGCTGGTTAGAAAATCAATTCGATGCTGTGATGTTACTAAGTGACGGTAGTGCAGAGAAATTAGTCGACAACCGTTCTCACACGCCGGCAAATAAAGCTTGCAACAGTTTATTGAGTTGGTTGGAAGATGACAAATCTGCAAATAAGAATCTTCACTATTTTTTAAGTGACCCGAAAATCTGGTGCCGCTCTACAGGGGATGACAAATCTATCGCCTTGCTAGGTTACCAGGAAGCCAAACAACACACTCCCCCATTTATCGAGGAGGCACGCTATGTTTAACTTAAGCAATGACAACTCGACAGTATTACAAACCGTTTTTGATTTTAATGGCGAGTCACGTCAGCTCGGTAAAGAATTAGCTCGCGGAGGTGAAGGCTGCGTTTATCCATTAAGCATCAATTGCAAAATTTTAACCAAGATCTACCATTCTGATTACCTTGGGGATAAAGAGCGTATGGATAAGATTAATGCAATGATTAAGCTTTACAAAAGCACGCCATCATTGAGCAAACTTCCGGTCGCTTGGCCTCAATTAGCGGTCTTTGATGAGCAGCGGATTTGGCAAGGCTACGCGATGAAAGCGGCTGACGGCATTAAATTGAGTGTATTTAAAGTGCCAAAACTAGTGAGAAAGTATTTCCCAGAGATAAACCGGACGGATGTAATTGAAATTCTTCAAAGCCTTTTAAAAACTGCGGAACAATTGCATTCTCATGGCATTTATATGGGAGATATAAATCTTGATAATTTTTTGGTCGAACCACAAACCAAATTAGTTTCGTTTATTGATTGTGATAGTTATCAAGTAAGCATTCAAGGGCAACATTTTCCCTGCCCAGTAGGAACAGACAGCATGATTCCGCCCGAACACCAAGGGCAAAATTTGTCGTCTGTAGTCAGGAATGTCTACAGCGATACGTTTTCCTTAACGATTATCTGTTTCATGCTTTTAATGAGTGGACGCCACCCTTATGAACATATTGGTGGAGAGAGCATTTCTCACAATATTCGTATTGGTCATTTCCCTTGGGGGCAATCAATCCGCCCTGGGAGTAACGGTGCCGTCCCAGTTGGCCCTTGGTACAACTGGTGGAGTCATCTAAGTGGCACTTTGAAAGGTGCATTTATACAAACCTTTACTGCAGGTTCTAGCAACGTATCGGAACGTGTTCCTTTATCGGAACTACGTAAGCTATTAAGCCAGTACAAATACAGTATTGAAAAGGGCTATTTAAGTAACGAAATGTGGCCTAATCAAGCAAAAAATAAATAGTTACAGAACGACCTTTATGATCAACGAAACTATTACAAAGGTTCGCATGAATTGTGAACCTTTTGCTGCTAACTTTATTCCCATCTAATCTGGGCGCTTCTTAATCCCATTTAGTCTGAGCATATCTGATACTCTACCGTCCACAGCCCTTTAAGAACAATAACTCTGAAGTTTTTCTGCAAAATAAATAGTTCCTCACATACTCATTCATTACTTTCCAAAGCCGCTCCATTGGATTTAAGTTTGGGCTGTATCGTTGTAATTAATGAAGCTCTATATTGAGCACTTTTGCAGCATATCTGACCTATGTTAGGCTGCACCAGCACGGTTTGCTCTAGTGGATAATGCTCTTTCTTGAGTTTCCAAAAGAAGCGAACAATGCTCTCGATATCTATCGTTTCAATAAGCTTATCCTGTTCTTTTCGGATCTAACCATAGCTGAGCTTTGTTGATTAAGTAGGATAAACGGCATCCATGAAAAGCACAGGCGCATTATGGACTTAAGTACCTCATTGCAATACTCGATAACCACTTGTTCATACCTGCGACGATGTAGCTCACGCCGAACTCAGTCTCGATGTAAGTAACGATTTGACGCGTATGAAGTAGGTTTTCTCAGCCAAATGCTCGAAGAGCTGCATCGTCTTAGTCGAAAACAGTCGACTCTAGTTACCACCATTCTCAGGTTTAAGTTTTTCAGAGAGAACATAATCACTAAGATGACGGGCAACGGTCGATTCATGAATACGAAGAGCTTGAGGTATCATGACCCTGACTCCAACCCTCGGAAGCCAGTAAAACGGCTTTTATACGGTCGAACACTTGACTATCACGCTCAATGTCGTGCACCTGCTCGGGAGTCAGTGCAACTTTCATAGTGCGTAGCATGATCCTGAATTAATGAGAAATCAAGCATCTTCAATGATCACGGGTATAGTTCAAATAACCAACTTAGAAAGAGCCAAACTTGAGTATGCACAATACCCACTACTACCAGAAAATTCAAAGTCGACTTTTTAAAATTGCAACCGTTAATTATGGTACTACCTAAGCTAGTTTCGCGATCAAGCACGCAAAACCATTATCGTTTCAAGAGACCTATCCTATCTCCCTGTAAATGTACCAGTGCAAATACAAACAAATACACGAGACTTTCACAGATCGATACTAAAAGGTGAAACAATAAAATAGATAGCATCACACTCAAGATAAACACATATGAAAAACAACCAAAATGCTGAAAAAATCATTAAAGCTATGAAATTAGGAAATATTAAGGAGACTTTGAATGTCCAATATAATTCAAGAAGCAGAGCAAATTCTTATCAGTGATAAAGAAATACGTGAAATTTTCGGTATATCACAGCCAACACTATGGCGTTGGACTGAATATAAAGGGTTTCTAGGTCCGTAATTCGAGGAAAACGCCTCGGAGACAAGTATTGATTGGGCTAAAAGCACAATATGCTTTAAATTTAAATCATTATGTTTGTAAACAGTTAAGACATTTTCACTTAACTGTTTACTCACTTAATTTGCATATAGGTTAGTTGCTTGGCTTTAGGATTTTTGACCACATTTCATAGGCAGTTAGCTGTTCTTTCAAATAGCCATAGCTATTATAGTGAGCATGGACACCCGTATGGACTTTGTGACCAAGCATCGTCTCAGCGACATTGAATGGAACGCCTTTCTCTTCCCATATATTTCGTGCTGTACGGCGCATATCATGATTGGTCGTTCTTGGATAGCCGAGCTTAACCATCGCGTTCCCTAGTCTGTCTCCAAATCCTACTGGAGTATTTTCTGCCATTGGCCTATCTTCTTTCTTGTTGACTGGCGGGAATACGACTTCAAAGTTAGGCCAAAGCGCAAATTGTGATTTAATAATCTCCATCGCTAAGTCTGGAATTGGTCGCAGTATATCTCCTCCGCTCTTCTTCCTTGTCTTATTATTTTTCCTTGGGACAGTCCAAATTCGTTTTGACAGATCAAAGTCTTTCTTTCTAGCTAATCTTAATTCATTGGATCTGTTAGCAAATATTGCGCTCAAGCGTAAAATTTTTATTACTTTCATGAAGAGATAGCGTGTCAATCGTTCGCCATAAAACTGGCACGGCGGCTTCGCTTTGTTTACTACCCTTAGGCTCAGAGGGGATTCCAACATCAAGTTTTGCAAAGACAAAATTGGATTATGTTTGATTAATCCGTGTCTTACAGCAAACGATATAACCTGTTTGAGTCGAGACATTAAATTCGCTGCGTGCTTAGGCCCCACTCTATCCTTGGCTTTTTCAAACACTGGCATAAAGTCCGGAATTTCAAGTTGCTTGATTGGGTAATGTCCCAAATGAGGACTCACATCAGTCAAAAACATCTTTTGCAGTGCTCGCCATTGTATAACATTATTTTTTGCGTGATGTGTTACCCAATAGTCAATGACATAATCAAGCGTATGTACCACTTCTTCTCGTTTAGCTATTAACGCTTTTCTGGGATCAATTCCTTTCTCTATTAATTCAGATCGCGCATCACGCTCACGCAGTGCATCTCGTATTTTCATGGTCGGGTATTCACCAAGCTTAACCCTGATGGGTTTACCCAAAAAGCTAGCACGATAAACCCAGATTATTTTTCCTTTTGGGCTAATACGAACACCAACGCCATCGCGATAATTGATCTCAGGTTTGCCGTTGTAGGGCTTGCCATGTTTCGCTCTAAGCCATGCATCTGTAATAGTCATAACACCTCGCACCAAAAGATATTTGGTACAAATTTGGTACAAGTGCAACAAGAATGCAACCGTTAGATTAGAATAATTTCGAATATAAATGAATGTATCATTAGACAGGAAAAATTAGAAAAGCTTTAAAACACGGGAAGTTATGCATTGACGAGATTGTTTTAGAGAAATAATGAATTTTAAGGAAAGAATGACACGTGTTTTATACCAAGCAACACATGATTTTAGTTTTTGCATTTGTAGCAATGATTTATGCGATGTGTTCTCGAAAACTCACCGCTGCAGGTACAAAACTTAGTACAAATACCGATGTACACGTTTTTGTACGAACGAGCATTCTAAAGAAAAGACACAAAATCACAACCGCTTTCTACATCAACTAGCACTTTAGTAATAATCAGCTTTTGGAAAGCTATATTTCGCAAGATTTATCGGGAATTGGACAAAACGTCGTGACACCTTGATTTATAGCTACATCCCAAACGCCTATTTATCTAACGAACTTTCACCTGATTTCTGCCACTTTGTTTTGCTTCATATAGCGCGCAGTCGGCCCTACCCATTGCAGATGTATAACTGTCATCTATCAAGATATCCGTAACACCTATAGACAATGAAACCATCGTTTCTTGTTTAACGATTTCCCGCATTCTGTTAGCAATGTGGACAGCTTCATGAGCTTTAATGTCAAAAAGAACAATGAATTCATCCCCGCCCCATCGAATGAACTCATCACTTTCTCTTAAGCAGCGTCTAACGATTGATGCAACTTGTGCTAATGTGCGATCACCCTCTAGATGTCCATACGTGTCATTAACATGTTTAAAATGGTCAATATCAAAAACAATCAGCGAATGACCTGATTGCTGAACATGTTGCCAATAACCACGTTTTTGCATTCTACTTTCAATGTATTGCCGATTTCGGCAAAGAGTCAGTGAGTCATAATAAGCAGTACGCGATAATTTTTATTCTGGTATAAATTATTAAATAAATTTAGGACTACAATAGCTACCGTTAAGCCTAATCCAATTAAAATGAATATATATGCTGCTTAATAGATTGAACATAGTAATCTGTAATATCCATTTTAATAAGAAGCATTCTGTTAATGTCTTTAAAGTAGTGTATATATAACAGCTCACTCTTATTTAAGCTGTATGTATAAACAATACGGTCCTGCATTTTAGCCGCTTCAAATTGTTCTGATGATATGCTCTTGAAAAGAGTAAATATTGACTCCCCTTTATTCTTCTTCGGAAGTCGCACCTCTCCATCTTTAGTTAAGAATAAGACACTAACTTGTTCATCCAACCCTTGAACCTTGCTGTAGAACGCTTCATAGTTTATCCCTACGCCAAAAATACCGATGGCTTGACCAAGATGATTTTAAGTTTGTGATCATAATAAAAGGAATAAAGTGCTTCGTATTCAGATTGATCGGGGTCATAGAAGTGATAGCGAGAATCTTCGGGTTGGTCTATAAACTCTTGAACCCATTGATCTCTTTCCGATGTCGTATCAATCGAAAGTACACGACCAAAACTATCCAGATAGAGGTTATCTCGAATGTCTACTAAACCAATAGTATGCACAAAAAGTTGTTCTTTCTTGTTCTTAAGGTCTAGTAAAATCGCATCAATATTATAGGGACCCTGTAGCTTATACTCGTATATTTCAGCCAAGGTTTTACTTAAGCATGTATACGTATTATTGACATCCTTTAGTATTCTTGAAATGTAGTTAGTCGTCCTTTGAAGTGCCGCATCTGCGATATTTTCCTGGAATATTTTGAGTGCCATGTAAAAGTGAGCAACATTAAGAATAGAAAATACTAAGATAACGACCATCGCTATTCTAGCCGTATCAAGTATATGACCATCAAGACCTTGCCACTTACTTTTCATGCGTGCCTCACGAAGACTCTTGGATAGGATTCAAGGTAAAAATTTTTATCGCACTTCGATTTTAATCATAGAATAAATGCACACTTGAAAATGCCAAGTCAATCTCATTCTGATAGTCGTGTTTAATTGTTACATACTCCTATAATTTCGGCTCTTTTGGCATTCCCAGCCCGCGCTCAGCAATGATATTTCGTTGTATCTCATTTGTACCGCCATAAATGGTGTCAGAACGAGTAAATAGAAATAGTGACTGTAAACGCGTTAAGTCGTACGACTTACAAGCCAATATTTCCGATTCTGGGCCCATCACATCCATGGCAAGTTTGCCTAAATCACGATGCCAGCTCGCCCAGAAGAGCTTATAAACTAATGCCTCTTTTTGTAACTGGCCGGACTGTTTAGACGACAACATTCGTAATGAGTTATAACGCATGATGGTAAGTTCACTGTGTGCTTTCGCGATTCGCTGACGAATATCGCAGTTATCGGCCATGCCATTCTTTTTGGCTAATTCAATCACTTCGTTGAGTTCGTTTTGAAACAACATTTGCTGACCAAGGGTTGATACTCCACGCTCAAGCCCCAGCAGTGCCATGGCAATGCGCCAACCATCACCTGGCTCACCTATAATATCGGCGGCCACTGCGTCATCAAAAAACACTTCATTGAATTCGCAAGTTCCTGTCAATTGTTTGATCGGACGAACTTGAACGTTCTCTTGTGCCATATCAACGAGAAAAAAACCTAATCCTTTGTGGCCGCTCGAACCAGGCTCACAGCGCGCAATAACAAAACACCAATCAGCATCCATCGCCAATGACGTCCACACTTTTTGGCCACTGATGACCCACTGATTGATAGCCTCGTCATAACGGGCTTTCGTTTTCACCCCAGCTAAATCCGAACCCGCATCAGGCTCCGAATACCCTTGGCACCACAGTTCTTTACCCGAGACAATACCCGGTAGGTAGCGTTCTTTTTGCTCCTTTGTACCAAACATCGAGATAGTTGGCCCGGCAAGGCCCTCACCGATATGCCCGACTCGACCAGGCCCACCAGCGCGTGCGTATTCTTCATGGAAGATGACCTGCTGTTCTATCGTTGCACCACGACCACCATCTTCTAATGGCCAACCGATGCAGGTCCAGCCACCTTTTGCTAATTGCTGCTCCCACACTTTACGTTCTTCAGTAAACATGTGTTCATCACCAGGACCTCCTCGAAAGCGTAACGGCTCAAACTCACCGACAAGATGGTTAGTTAACCAATTAGCAACTTCATGGCGAAACAGCTCATCTTCAGTACTAAATGTCAGTTTCATATTAAGCTCCTGATGATTGGTTTTTTGACTTTGTTGCAAGCGGCAATAAGTGCTCCGCAATCAACTCATGATGGTAAGCAGAATTCCCTAACATAACGCCACTGGCCTGAGCACGTTTAAAATACAAATGAACATCAAATTCCCATGTAAATCCGACCCCGCCATGTAGCTGAATCGCCGTTGCTGCATTAAAAAAATAAGCGTCTGAACAATAGCTTTTAGCGATATAGGCCGCTTGGCATAACTCATTGAGTCGTTCTGAAAGCGGTTGACGGCCATTCAAGGTGATCTCAGTGCTCGTTGGCCGAGCCAAGGGTGTTGCATCCGCCGTGCAGGCCGCGTAATAGACGGAAGAACAGCCGGCCTCTGCTTTTAACATCATATCTGCCGCTTGATGCTTCACGGCCTGAAAGCTTGCAATCGGACGGTTAAATTGAGTTCGTTGCTGGGTATATTGAACTGTCTGTTCTAATACGGCTTGAGCTCCGCCCAATTGTTCCGCTGCTAATCCAATCTGCCCAACGGCAATGACTGTATGTAACGCTTCACCACAATGCCCCTCATTTGGCATCACACATGATGCATCGAGAAGGACATTATCTAATTCTATTTGGGCTTGCTTTTGTGTTTGATCCATTGTCGGCAGTAAATTGCGGGATATCCCGGGAGTGTCGGCTTTTGTGACAAATAAACTGATCCCTTCTTTGCCTCGCGTACCCTTTTTCCTTGCAGCCAAAATGAGCCATTGAGCGTTATGGCCAAAAGAAACATAACGGTAAGTCCCATTAAGCCGATATTGCTGTCCTTGCTTTTGATAGGTCACATCTACAGCATCACAACCCCAACCGGTCTTAGTTCCTGTATGGATACCGGTATAGGCGAGAGTCGCTACTTCCCCTCGAAGTAAATGCTCAAAGTAGTACTGTTTCTGATATTCACTTCCCGCAACCAATAACGCACTGGTTGCCATACACGCACTGGCATGAAATGGTAAACAAGCGAGTTTCGCGCCTATTTGTTCAAGTACGATGCACAACTCAACGTAACCAAGCCCCAACCCACCATTTTCCTCCGGAATGAGAATGCCGTGGAAAAACATCTCATCACAGATTTTCTGCCATACTTTTACGTCATAACCTTGCTCTGTCACCATGATCTCACGCGCAGCTTCTATCGGAGATACTTCACTGAAGAAGTCGGATGCACTTTGTTCAATCATGATTTGTTCATCTGTATAACTAAAGTTCATGGGGCCTCTTAATCCTGTCTCTCAGCCTATATATTGAAGAGAAGTTAAACAGGCCAGCAACCCGCAAATGGACTAGAGCTTGATTGTAGGAACTTAGCTATCGCTTTGCGTAACCGAAGAAGATTGATAGATGGAAAACGGACTGGGGCACTGGAGAACTAAGGAACTAAGGAACTAAGGAACTAAGGAACTAAGGAAAAATAACGCAGAAGAAAAAGTACCAAAGCACGATTAAGCCATGAATTTCAGCTTATTTGAACGTTGGCACTCACTTATCAATCTCGTCTATTCATCGTATTAATCTTCGTACTGAGCTGTCGAACGAACGAAAAACAAAAATCGTTTTAACCAATAACAGGTGCTAGAGCAGAAGCGACTTGGCTGTCAGACGCATCCAACGGTAATGTAAATGAACGATATTGGTCACCAGACATGCTGAACGAACGATCAATTTCCACCAAACAATGCACAACAGCGCCATCAAGGATAAATGACAATTCGATCTCTTTTGTCGAGATAAAGCCATTGTTACGGAATTCTAGTTCTTGATAAATGCCAGAACGAGAGGAAAAGCCATTGCCACGCAAGAAGCCTTTCTCCACATCTGCTTTGACCATCGTAAAACCCGCTTGCTCAATCGATCTTATGACCCGAGAAACGACTGACAACGGTTTTACTTCGACATAATCACGGTCACGAGGATCAATCGCAAAGCCGATGTCTAGCGTGGTTTCAACCCATACATGACATTGATTCTTTAATGCACTAACTGCAGTGATTGGCGTTTCATCATGCAGTTTTAATTCAAATGGAACCTGCTTTTCTTCGTTTGGCTGGATAACAAACGGGTCGACCGCTTTCAACTGATCAATGGTGAATGTTTGATAGCTCACACTGTCATCCGCTTCTACTTTCATTTCTGTATTCAGCTTAAGTGTAATAGCATCGATCTGCTGCTCGACATCACCACCTTTAATTTGAACGTGCCCTCGCAAGGTCGAACCTTGAAAATGCTCATTTCATCTAAAATTGTATCGACTTTGCTGAGCCAATGCCAAGCGATGCTTTAAGTTTTTAAACATGTTATTCCTTTTGTGACTGTCTTCTTTATTTTAATTAGATGGATACCTGTTTACACAACAGACGCCGCTCCTGCAAGTAATAGACGATAAGAATGCGGACGAATTCCTTATAACAACTCACAAAATAGTACGTGTCATTTGCAATTTGTACATAGAACACGCACCATTTGTATAGTCAATTAAAAGGAAATCATTATGTCTGCACCACTCTACATACAAATTAAGCAATTTATCCTAGATAAGATGAATTCTGGTGAGTGGATGGTTGGACACCGCATCGCAACGGAATTTGAGTTAACTGAGCAGTTTGGCGTCAGTCGAATGACCGTCAATAAGGCGATCCGAGATTTGGTGAATGAGGGGAAACTTCAACGCCGTCCTCGCCTTGGCACGTTTGTTTGCGATCCCGCAGAAAAATCAGAATCTCCTCTGCTCGATATTCGTAATATTGCGGATGAAATTAGCAATCGTGGTCATACACACCACAGTGAAGTACTTAAACAAATTGCACTTAAAGCGGATGAAAGCATTGCGATCACGCTTGGCGTCATGCTAGGAAAAACAATCTTTTACAGTGAAATCATCCATTACGAAGATAATGTTCCCATCCAATTGGAGCTACGTTGGGTAAACAGTCAATATGCTCCAAGTTATTTGACTCAAGACTTTACCAGTATGACACCCAATCAATACCTTTCTAACAATTGCCCACTCAGTGCCATTGAACATACGGTAGAGGCCATCATTCCTGATGGACGTGTTAAACAAGATCTAAAAATGCAGGCTAACGAACCATGTTTGCTGCTCAACCGTCGTACTTGGAGCCAAGATAAACTGGTGAGTACGGCGTTACTTTACCATCCTGGCAACAAATACAAATTAAGCTCTAAGATTCTATTGTAAACTAGGTGTAACTTCTTCACTTTGATCACATTTCAGCAACATAACTCTTGTCAGTGACGCTTTTTCTCCTATTTATTTGTATATACATTTAATCAATTACGTTTTGGGATGAACAGAAATGAATTTGCTGATTGAAAATGCTCGACTGGTCACGATGCAAGAGGGAGAAATGGGTTACTTACCCTCTCCGCCTGCTCGCGTTGGCATTCAATCGGGCAAAATCATCGCCGTTAGCACGACTGAAAGAGGTAAAGATGCTGTGCAAAGCGAATCTGTTCTCAGCCCAAACCAATACGACCAAACGATAGACCTCAACAGCAAGCTATTGATGCCGGGTCTCATTGATTGTCACACGCATCTTGTTTATGCCGGAAACCGTTCAAACGAGTTCGAAATGCGACTCAATGGGGTGCCATACGAAGAGATTGCTCAGCAAGGCGGTGGTATTCTCTCTACCGTTCATGCCACCCGTAAAGCGACGCAAGAGGAACTTATTGAACTCGCTCTCCCTCGTCTTGATGGCCTGCTCGCCAGCGGAGTAACGTCAGTTGAAGTGAAATCAGGCTACGGACTGACACTTCATGATGAAATCAAAATGCTGCGTGCCGCTAAAGCGCTAGAAAAAGAACGCAAAGTAAAAATCACCACAACGCTACTTGCCGCTCACGCAATTCCACCAGAGTACAAAGATCGGGCGGATGATTACATCACACACATTTGTGACGATATCATCCCTCTCGTGGCACAAGAAAATTTGGCCACCAGCGTTGACGTATTTTGCGAATCCATCGGATTCAACCTCGTGCAAACTGAGCGGGTATTTCAGTCCGCTAAACAACATGGTTTGAGTATAAAAGGACATACTGAACAACTCTCTAATTTAGGCGGAACAGCATTAACCGCGCAGTATCAAGGCTTATCTGCCGATCACATTGAATACCTTGATGAAACAGGTGTGCTTGCACTAAAGAACTCATCAACGGTTGCCACACTGCTTCCAGGTGCATTTTACTACCTCCGAGAAACCCAATTACCACCGATAGAATCGCTAAGAAAACACAACATTCCAATGGCAATTGCCACTGACATCAACCCAGGAACCTCACCATTTGCCGATTTAACGCTAATGATGAATATGGCATGTACGCTTTTCCGTTTAACCCCACAAGAAGCGTTACGCGGCGTCACTGAAAATGCGGCGAAAGCATTAGGTTATGGTAAGTCACGCGGTGTTATTGAGGTTGGCTTTGATGCGGACTTTTCTATCTGGGATATCGAACACCCTGCGGATCTTAGCTACCAAGTCGGGGCAAAACGTTTGGTAGGTCGTATAGTAAATGGTGAGTATGTTTCTCACGGAGGACGATAAGATGGCCCAATCCGACCTAAATAATGCGTCTTTTCATTGGCAAGGCCGCCACGATGCCGAAGATGGCGAACTAGGAAAACGTGTCCATCACGTAATAAAAAACACCTCAGTCGAAGAGTTAGGGAAACTTAATAAGGGCGTTTCGATTCTTGGCTTTGCCACCGATGCAGGAGTAGCAAGAAACAAAGGCCGTATCGGCTCGAAGAAGTCCCCAGATCTACTCCGTCGAGCGTTAGCAAATTTAGCATGGCACCAAAAGACGCCACTCTATGATCTTGGCACCGTTATTTGCGAAGATGACTTGCTAGAAAGCAGTCAGGCCCAATGTGCGCAAACTATCGCCCAAGCTCTCCCCATAGCCCTGTCGTTGTGCTTGGTGGCGGGCACGAAATCGCTTGGGCATCCTTTTCTGGATTAGCTGAATTTTTCAAAACCCATCACCCTGAAAAACAACCTAAGATTGGCATTATTAATTTTGATGCTCACTTTGATTTACGCGCTTTTGAAAGCTCGCTTACTGATGTAAAGCCAAGCTCAGGAACCCCGTTCAATCAAATCCATCATTTTTGCCAACGTAATGATTGGAAGTTCCATTATGCCTGTATTGGTGTGAGTCGCAGCAGCAATACCAAGGCACTTTTTCAAAAAGCGGATGAACTGAATGTTTGGTATGTAGAAGACAAGCAACTGTGCTACATGAACCACAGCTACCACTTAACCCAATTACAGCATTTTATTGATGACTGCGATTACCTCTATTTGACGATCGATTTGGATGTCTTTCCTGCAGCTACCGCTCCGGGAGTCAGTGCGCCTGCGGCACGAGGTGTCAGCTACGACATCATTTCACCGTTCCTCGACCGAATCCTACATTACAAAAACAAGCTAATGCTGGCAGACATTGCTGAGTACAACCCGACTTATGACGTCGACAGCCAGACGGCTCGATTGGCCGCCCGCTTATGCTGGGATATTGCCAATGCGATGGCTGAAAAAGAGCATAAGTCCTAAAAACAACAAAGACCAAGCATGAACTTGGTTTACACGTGAAACTAAAGGAGTCTTAAAATGACACAGCGCCAGGGACAAGATCCACGACTTGATACAAGCAGAACAATTCGTGCTCCACGCGGTAATGAACTGCGCGCCAAATCTTGGCTTACTGAAGCCCCTCTTCGCATGTTAATGAACAACCTTGACCCAGATGTTGCTGAGCACCCACACTCTTTAGTGGTTTATGGTGGTATTGGTCGTGCGGCCCGCAATTGGGAATGCTTCGATAAAATTGTTGAAGTATTAGAGAGGCTCGACGACGACCAAACTCTTTTAGTGCAATCTGGCAAGCCGGTGGGTGTTTTTCCTACCCACAAAAATGCACCTCGTGTTCTCATCGCGAACTCAAACCTAGTACCACATTGGGCAAACTGGGAGCACTTCAATGAGCTCGATAAACAAGGTTTGATGATGTATGGTCAAATGACCGCAGGTAGCTGGATTTACATTGGATCACAAGGCATCGTTCAAGGTACTTACGAGACCTTTGTATCGGTAGCGAAAAAACACTTCGATGGCGATGCAAAAGGTCGCTGGATTCTCACTGGCGGCTTGGGCGGTATGGGTGGTGCGCAAACATTGGCTGGCACCATGGCAGGTTTTTCAATGATTGCGGTCGAGTGTGACGAATCACGCATCGATTACCGCCTACGTACTGGTTATGTCGACAAAAAAGCCACATCGTTGGATGAAGCGCTGGCGATCATCAACGAGTCCGAAACCCCAATCTCTGTTGGTCTGCTAGGTAATGCGGCTGATATTTTCTCAGAATTGGTTGATCGTAACATCACCCCAGACGTCGTCACCGATCAAACCTCTGCACACGATCCACTTAATGGCTATTTACCTCAAGGTTGGAGCATGTCTCAGGCCGTAGAAATGCGTTTGCAAGACGAATCTGCCGTCGTAAAAGCGGCCAAAAAGTCCATGGCAGTGCAAGTGCAAGCGATGCTTGACCTACAAAGCCGTGGCGCAGCGACACTCGATTACGGCAACAACATTCGCCAAATGGCATTGGAAGAAGGCGTTGAAAACGCGTTTGATTTCCCAGGATTCGTACCTGCTTACATTCGACCTCTATTCTGCGAAGGTATTGGGCCATTCCGATGGGCTGCCCTATCTGGCGATCCAGAAGACATCTACAAAACCGATCAAAAAGTGAAAGAGCTCATTCCTGACAATCCGCATCTGCATAACTGGTTAGACATGGCACGTGAACGCATTCAGTTCCAAGGCCTACCAGCACGTATTTGTTGGGTTGGCTTGAAAGATCGCGAACGTCTCGGCCAAGCATTCAATGAGATGGTCAAAAATGGTGAATTAAAAGCGCCTGTGGTCATTGGTCGTGATCATCTTGATTCTGGATCGGTTGCCAGTCCAAACCGAGAAACCGAGGGGATGATGGATGGATCCGATGCAGTTTCAGATTGGCCACTACTCAACGCCCTCTTAAACACCGCAGGTGGTGCAACTTGGGTGTCACTGCATCATGGTGGTGGCGTTGGCATGGGTTTCTCTCAACACTCTGGCATGGTGATTTGCTGTGACGGTAGCGAAGATGCGTCCGAACGTATCGCTCGCGTGCTCCACAATGACCCTGCAACGGGCGTAATGCGCCACGCAGATGCAGGCTATGACATCGCAAAACAATGCGCTGCCGAACAAAAGTTGGATTTACCAATGCTCAACGAAGAACTGAAAAAGCTGAAGTAAGGATGAAAGACATGCTCAATTTAACGCTAAAGCCAGGCCATATTAGCTTAAACGAACTGCGTCAGGTGAGCCGATCACCTGTCAACCTTACGCTCGATCCAGAAGCCATTCCAGCAATTGATGAAAGCACACAAGTCGTCGACCGCGTGATTGCTGAAGATCGCACCGTGTACGGCATTAACACCGGTTTTGGTTTGTTAGCCAATACGCGCATTGCACCAGAAGATCTGGAAACGTTGCAACGCAGCATCGTTCTCTCTCATGCTGCTGGTATTGGCAAATTAATGTCAGACGAAACTGTTCGTTTGATGATGGTGCTAAAAATTAACAGCCTCGCCCGTGGCTTCTCTGGCTTGCGTTTAAAAGTCATCAATATGTTAATTGATTTGGTCAATGCACAAGTTTACCCATGCGTACCCAAAAAAGGTTCCGTTGGCGCGTCTGGTGACTTAGCTCCCCTTGCTCACATGAGCACTGTACTGTTAGGTGAAGGGGAAGCTCGCCACAATGGGAAAATCATCTCCGGTTTAGAAGCACTGCAAATCGCAGGTCTTGAGCCAATCACACTTGCCCCAAAAGAAGGGCTTGCACTACTTAACGGTACGCAAGCTTCAACGGCTTTTGCGCTTGAGGGCTTGTTCATCGCAGAAGACCTTTTCTCATCGGCGACGGTGTGTGGCGCAATGTCGGTAGAAGCGGCACTGGGTAGCCGTCGACCATTCGATCCACGTATCCACCGCGTACGTGGTCACCGAAGCCAAATGGACGCCGCTCATGCATACCGTCATCTGCTTGAATCAACCAGTGAAATTGGTGAATCTCACACCGATTGTGAAAAAGTACAAGACCCATACTCACTGCGTTGTCAGCCTCAAGTGATGGGCGCATGTTTGCAGCAAATCCGTAATGCTGCAGACATATTACAAGTAGAGGCAAACTCCGTCTCAGACAACCCACTTGTGTTCGCAGAAGATAACGACATTATCTCAGGTGGTAACTTCCATGCAGAGCCCGTCGCAATGGCAGCGGATAATCTCGCCCTTGCGATTGCCGAAATTGGTAGCTTATCAGAACGCCGCATGGCGCTACTTATTGATAGTGCTCTATCTAAGCTTCCTCCTTTCCTTGTCGACAATGGCGGCGTGAACTCTGGATTTATGATTGCTCAAGTTACCGCTGCAGCATTGGCGAGCGAAAATAAAACGCTAGCACATCCTGCATCTGTGGATAGCTTGCCAACATCCGCGAACCAAGAAGACCATGTATCAATGGCTACGTTCGCAGGTCGTCGTTTGAAAGAGATGGGAGAAAACACGCGTGGTATTTTAGCGGTTGAGTACCTATCCGCAGCTCAAGGTCTCGATTTCCGAGCGCCGAATAAGTCATCAGAGCGCATTGAAATCGCGAAGCAAATGCTACGTGAAAAGGTCTCTTTCTACGATAAAGACCGATTCTTTGCCCCAGATATTGAACAAGCTAACGTGTTACTCAAATTAGCACTGCACAATGCGCTGATGCCAGAAAGCTTATTGCCTAGCGTGCACTAAGTCGTCCAAGCCTCTAAGACAAAAGGATCCACGAAATACAAAAGGTTTGGTGAAATATAAAGGCTCCTCGCTGGAGCCTTTACTGTCTCTTACGTATCGAACTACCCAATTAAAAAGGAGCCCCCATGTTTTTTCTGCACGGACTCTGATAACTTACTTACTGTGATGGGTATAACTTGTTGATTTATTAATATATTGAACAATACGAGGTAAGAGCGTCCTTTTGGACACTTTATTCCTTTGCATTATCGTTTCATTGTTAAGATACAGTGAAGGTTTCACTGGATGGACCATTGCTACACAGATATTCGCATATAATCTCTGACAGTTTCGGTTACTACGTAAAAATTATGTTTCTAACACCTTATTTTTCAAACACTAATCACCAATTTCAGTTCACTCGCGAGCAGGCAAGTCACTTTGCTAAGCGCGTTGCTGGTGATTACAACCCTATTCATGACGAAGACAATAAACGCTTTTGTGTACCAGGCGACCTACTTTTTGCGGTTCTACTGAGCAAAGAGGGAATCAGCCAAAAGATGCGTTTTAACTTCTCTGGAATGGTGAACGATGGTGTTGCACTTCACATTGAAAATAAATGTGAGAAAGAAAGTGCAGTCATCGACGAAGCAGGCAAAGAATACTTACGCATGTCTCGTGAAGCGTGAAACTAACCATGACCCAGCATTTATTGAACATGTAGTGACAAACTACGTTCAATTCTCAGGGATGAACTTCCCTCACATCATGGTTCCTCTGATGGAAGAGAAACAAATGATGATCAACTGCCAGCGCCCTCTTGTTATCTACGAAAGCATGGAAGTAGAGTTCTGCCGTCTAGACCTCACTCATCCAGAAGTGGATTTTACGGGTGCGACTTTCGATGTTGAAGGCAAACGTGGTATCGTAACACTCAACTTTGCCTTTAAACAAGACGGCGAAATTGTGGGTAAAGGCATCAAACGAATGGTCGCAAGTGGCCTTAAACCTTATGACCAAGACGCAGTTGACGACCTTGTACAGCGTTTTCATGAACGTAAGGATGCATTCCTAGCAAAGTTCGCTAAAGCGGCTTAACGCTGCAAAAATAAAAATAGCCCAGCATCTCTGCTGGGCTATTTTATTGCTTTTATTCTTATAAGCCTCGTTAAATCCATCGACGTACCTGATTCTTGTAATCGACGTAATCCTCTCCAAACAACCTTTCTAGTGCGCGTTCTTCAGGCTTAATTTGAAACCGGTTCATGTAGGCGACAAACAATACGCTACACAAAATCACACTCAAGTGTTGCCACCATAAGCCTAAAGCAATGATGACGAGTAGTAATGCAACGTACATTGGATTACGTGTATAAGAAAAAATGCCCGAATCAACCACTGTCGACGCAGACTCTGGTTTAACAGGGTTTACCGTCGTTTTTGCTTTGCGAAACTCCATAACACCCGCGACACCAACACAAATGGCAATCGATGCTAACCCGATAGATACAAAACCCACAAATGGTACGGTAATTTTTAGCCCCGGCATCATCTCTTTTAAGCCGTACATCAGTAATACCACCAGCAAGAACAAAGCAACAGGTGGGACTTTTAGCTCAAGTTTCTTCAATTTTCATGTCCTTATGAAATCAACGCATTCATCGTCGTATGACAAGCTGTTAGTGACAAAAAGCCCAGTTAGACTGGGCTTTCAAGACGTATTATAGCAAGGTTAGCAATGCTTGGACTGGGTGCTTTGGTTTTACATTCTCAAAGCGCTTCACTTGGCTTCGGCATGAATAACCTGTAATCAAGCAGCGTTCAGCATCGAGTTTATCCAAGTTTGGCTTCCAACTGAGATCATAGATATCACGAGACATAGACAGTTTATCCACTTCATGCCCGAAGGTCCCCGCCATACCGCAACATCCAACCGGAACCGTATTCAGCGTTGCACCGAAATGAGCAAAGATTGCGCCCCACTCTTTTTCAGCGTTCGGCAGCTTTGTTTTTTCCGTACAGTGCGCAAATAAATACCAGGGCGTTGCTTCACCAGACTCAATAGCGGTGAACTCGCTCAATCTTGGGTATAACCACTCATGCGCGGTCAATACGTCAAACTTTCCGCGTTTACTTCCTAGGATTTCCTCATACTCATCGCGATAACAAAGCACCAATGCAGGATCAACCCCAACCATAGGGATATCTAAATCCGCCACCATTTCTAAAAATTTTGCCGTATCTTGCGCCGTATTCTTAAACTGGCGTAGGAACCCTTTAATATGTTGTGCTTTACCATTAGGTTTAAACGGCAGAAGAACAGGATTCATACCCAGCTTTTTAACGAGCTTAATAAAGTCTTCCACAACATCAGCATCGTAGTAACTGGTAAATGGGTCTTGAACAATCAACACATGGTTTTGTTTGTCTTCGCTTGATAAGCCACTTAGTGCTTGCAAGTCATAAGCTGTCGTTAAACTGTCTACGCGCTGCTTTAGCGTCGGTACAGACAATAAAGGAGCATCCACGTAACCCACTGCCGAGGCCGTTAAGCTCTGTACCCAAGATTGCTTTAATACCCCATTCACTACACTTGGTGCTTTCGCCATCAATGGCAACATCGACTCAATGTTTGATACCAAGTAATCTTTCGCTGGGCGTTGATAGCGTGAGTGGTAAATATTAAGGAAACGAGAACGAAAGCTCGGCACATCGACTTTAATCGGGCACTGACTTGCACACGCCTTACACGCTAAACAGCCATTCATCGCCTCATAAACTTCATGTGAGAAATCGTATTCATGGCGACGATTGATCGAATGACGAACACGATCAATCATTGTTTTAACAGAGGTTTTGTTTTCCAGCGTTTGTTGCTCTAAGTCGAGGATATCGATGCCTTGCTCCGTGAGCTGGCGTAGCCATTCGCGTACTAAACCCGCACGCCCTTTTGGCGAGTGACGACGGTCTGCCGTTACTTTCATCGAAGGGCACATTGGCGAACTGGTATCGTAGTTGAAACACAAACCGTTACCGTTACATTCCATCGCTTGTTTAAAGCTATCACGGACTTGAACGTCTATCTGTCGGTCATAATAACCGCGCTTGGTGTCGGTTATCTTTACCAGCTCCGCATCGCTATTGAGTGGTGTACAAATCTTACCTGGATTCATTTTGTTATGTGGATCGAAAGCCGCTTTTACGCGCCTTAACTCGGTAAACAACGCTTCGCCAAAGAACTCTGGGCCGTATTCTGAACGAAATCCTTTTCCGTGCTCACCCCACATTAAGCCACCGTACTTCGCGACAAGCTTAACCACCTCATCCGAAATTTCGTGCATTAACGCCTCTTGATGAGGATCACAAAGATCCAATGCAGGACGAACATGAAGTACGCCAGCATCCACGTGACCAAACATGCCATAGTTAAGAGACTTTGCATCTAATAACTCACGAAACTCAACAATAAAATCAGCCAAGTTTTCTGGTGGTACGCAAGTATCTTCAGCAAATGCGACGGGTTTTGCGCGACCTTTTGCCGCGCCAAGTAGACCCACCGCTTTTTTACGCATGTTATAGATACGCCCGATGCTTGCTACATCACTGCACACTTGATAGCCAATGATGCCAGCTTCTTCCGTTTCTAACATGTCGTCTAGCTTGGCCGTCAGATAGGCGACTTGAGACGCCACTCCTTCTTCATCCTGACCCGCGTATTCCACCATGTTAATGCCAAGCATCTCTTTGTCTGGAACATCGGTGATTAAGTCGCTGACGGTATGCCAAACAATGTCTTGCTTAGCGAGATTAAGAACTTTTGAATCCACCGTTTCAACCGATAACGCATTCGCCTGAACCATAAATGGTGCATTACGCAGCGCTGAATCAAAACTATTGTATTTTACGTTAACCAAGGTACGGGCTTTAGGAATACGCGTTAGGTTCAATTTGGCTTCAGTAATGAATGCCAATGACCCCTCAGCCCCACACAGCACTCGGGTAATATCGAAACGGTCTTGCTCTTCATCATAAGCGTTCTTTAAGTCATAACCAGTTAAAAAACGATTTAGAAGGGGGAATTTATCATTGATTTGCTGACGCTTTTCTCGGCAAACCGACTCTGTGACCCGAATGGCGGTATCTGCAAATTCACCCTCGTTTGGTAATCCGTGAGAAAGATCTGACTCTAAAATTGAACCATCAGCAAACACCGCTTGAAGCGAAAGTACGTGATCGGACGTTTTTCCGTATTTCAATGAGCCTTGACCTGAAGCGTCCGTGTTGATCATGCCACCAATGGTAGCGCGGTTACTTGTCGATAAGTCTGGAGAGAAAAAATAACCATAAGGACGAATGGCATCATTCAGTTGGTCTTTCACGACCCCGGTCTGAACACGCACCCATCCCTCTTGTTCGTTCACTTCTAGAACTCTGTTCATGTGACGAGACAGATCAACCACAATACCTTTAGTGAGCGATTGGCCATTTGTGCCAGTACCACCACCTCTAGGAGAAAACGTAATGCGTTCGTATTCTTCCTTATTGCTGAGTTTACCGATGAGAGAGACATCTTGTGTGGTTCGAGGATGAACCACTGCTTGAGGTAATTGCTGATAGACACTGTTATCAGTGGCAACCGCAAGACGACTGGAATATTGGCTCTCGATATCGCCAGTAAACCCGGCGTGTTCAAGTTCTTTAAGAAAACGAAGAACAAGAGGATCAACATCCGTTTGCGAGTGTAATCTTGGTAACATTTGCTTCCTGCCCCTACTGCGCTGATCCGATCAGCTGCGGGTTATCTAATTCTTAATCATTCACATTGCATCCTGTTCAAAGAGCAAGTAAACAACGTGAATGGAGTCATATTCTTTGAATTCCCTCACTTTACAACATTTAAAAAAGCGTTCAAATCAGAATCTCAATAGAAGATATGAACTTATGCTTTATTTCTTTAGGTCGAATGCCTTACATTTAGGGATAAATCGCCTTTTATAATGAGCTCTAATAATAAAAATAAAGTCGTCACAACCGAAGATATCCTCCTAAAATTATGCAAATCCGTCTCAAGTGTTCTTACTTCGGCTACGTCTTCTCAAATTAACTACTCGGCAATGGTGCAAAAGATCAATAAAACGAGCTTAAAGCCTGACTTTGGTTGCTTTGTCTTGTTTGAT
This sequence comes from Vibrio alfacsensis, assembly GCF_003544875.1. Taxonomy (NCBI): domain Bacteria; kingdom Pseudomonadati; phylum Pseudomonadota; class Gammaproteobacteria; order Vibrionales; family Vibrionaceae; genus Vibrio; species Vibrio alfacsensis. The sequence continues at coordinate 1,329,552 of NZ_CP032093.1, read as the reverse complement.
GGCGGTTTTACCGGGCTTGTTGTTATTAACTTCACAGCAAAAGCGGCACTTGAGATCTATACCAACTACATGCGCAACATGGGCATGCCTGAAGAAGAGCTTGCGATCTCACATACTTCTGATGAAGTTGGCGATGTCCTTGGTGAACTGATGAATCAATTGGTTGGTAACTTCACGAATAAGATACGCAAAGAACTGCAAACCAATATCACACAAAACCAACCAAAAATGCTTGCGCTTAATAAACAAGTCATATTGCAAGTGGATACCAACTTAGATCGCCCTCAGGCACGTCGCGTGACATTCTCAACAGAAAACAACAACATTTTCTATCTAGAACTGGCTATGGATAAAACGGAATTCATCCAACTTGAAGAGTTTGACGTGGTCGAAGATGAAAACCCAGATGACATTTTAGAAGCAACACGCAAAAGCATGGAAAAAAGCACAGCGAGTACAGTAAGCACTAAAAACGAAGCGGATGATCTACTTGACCAACTCGGTCTGTAACTTTTTTAAAGAACATAACCCTCCTCAAGCCCCTTTCCATAAGGGGTTTGTTTTTTCTTTTCCTATTCCCCTCACGCCCCTTGTTTCGTTTTTGAGCCAAAAAAGGTAATATATCCGACTTCTTAAATTTTGGTACTCATGACTGGTCGTCGATGGATAAACAAAAAGCTCTGAAAAAAATTGCCAAGTGTTTAGAACTGGGCAACTCCGCCAATGTGAATGAAGCTGCTAACGCTATAAAAATGGCGCACAACCTCATGCTCAAATATGGCTTAGACAAAGATGATATTGAGTTTATCAAAATGGGTAAGACTCAATCCTCACATCTGTTGCCAGCCAATATCAGCTCTACACTATTGCGCGTGATTCGAGGCATTAACACTAAATTTGGTGTTGAAGCCGTACTATTGAATCACAAAGGGCTTAAACGTGTTGAATTTATCGGTGAGGCAGACCGCGCAATTTTCGCTGCTTTCGCTTTTGATATCATCTATCGCGAGCTAAATGAAAGTACTGGCCAATTTCGAAATAGTTTTGCAGGCTCTGGTACCTCTTCGCTCGAAGTCACTCGCCGCGTAAACTCTTATGTTTCAGGTTGGGTCGAGGGTGCGCTAGAAAAGCTACCGGTGATCTCACCTGATGAAGAGTCAGCAAACAAAATCAATAATTACATAGATAAAGAGTTCAAGAATATTGATCGTGAAACGTTCAAGAAACAACTCAAAGAAGCGATGAAAAATCTGACCGAAGATTACGAAGTTGGCTTAAAAAAAGGTCGCAAGGTGTCGGTAAACCGTGGGGTTGGCGGCGCACAAGCGAGAAAAATGTTAGGTGATACTACAAACCAATCATAATTTTGGTTACAACTTCGCCAACAAGATGAAAAGCTTACAACACGCTTATCAATCTGACGTTCGCATAACAAATATCAATAACACCTACTCCATAATTCGAATCACTTTGTGAGGCGCATTTGCGCCTCAATTTTATACGGAGATTTTCCCTTGAAAAAGATGTCTATCGCACTTGCGTTAGTGCTTGCTCTTACTGGCTGTCAAGCCACTCAACGTCAAAATGCCACAACGGGCGAGTACGAAACGAATTCAACGACGCAAGGCGCTCTGATCGGTGCTATCGCTGGTGCAGCAATTGGTCTTGCGACGGGTGACAATGCAAAAGAACGACGTAAACACGCGCTAATTGGTGCCGCTGCTGGTGGTGCAACTGGTGCTGGTGTCGGTTACTACTTCGATCAACAAGAAGCAGAACTTCGTCGTGCATTGCTTAACTCTGGTGTACAGGTTGAGCGCGTTGGTGAAAACCAGCTGCTACTTCGTATGGAAAACGGCATTGGCTTCTCTTCAAGCTCTTACCAACTAGACGCAGGTATCCACAATACACTACGTGGTGTGGCTCGTATCCTCGTTGAGTACCCAGACACAAGCCTAGTAATTGATGGCTACACGGACAGCACTGGTAGCGATTCATACAACCAAACACTCTCTGAGCGCCGCGCAGAGTCTGTACGTCAATTCTTAGTGTCACAAAACGTTGCACCAGGTCGCGCGATTGCTCGTGGCTACGGTGAGCGTAACCCACTGTGTTCAAACCAAACATCAGAAGGTCGTGCTTGCAACCGTCGTGTTGAAATCCAGATCTTGCCACTGAAGTAATTTGGTAGCACCATATCGGTAATAGATCATATTATCGGAGCAGGTCTAGCGACTTTCGCTAGACCTGACACACAATGTCGTTCAAAACCACTGCTTGTAGCCTTATTTTTAGCGTTTGCGTATCGTACAGCGCATTTGCAACTCAAACACCTACTCAACCTAAAGCGCAATTTGAACTGGCACAGTCGCTCGCCTTAACGAATGAATCCGCCTCTCGCCCTGATGTTCGATATTGGCTAGAGCAATCTGCCCATCAAGGCTTTATACCCGCACAAAAACAATTGGCAGAAGATTACGCTCGCGGGCTTACTGGGCGTGTGGATTTTACCCAAGCGGTTTACTGGTTTACATCTGTTGCGCTCAATGACCCACAAGATAGTGGATTTCTCTTAGCTAATTTTGTCGAGCATCATCAGACCGATGTGTCCAATGCAGATCTCATCGAAGCATGGTATCAACTCGCAGCACTTAAAAACCCTAAAGCCGAGCAGGCTTACAATCAATTCTTGGAGCAACGCTTCAATCAACTTCGCGCCAAGCAACTCTCAGAAATCGTAACGCTCGATAAAGAAGCCACAGACGAAGAAATGCGTAAAAAAGTTGAACATCAACCGAAGCAGAACACCGACACTCATTACGAATGGTACACCTTAACAGGGATCATCTTTGTTATATTACTTGGGTTTGGTGCATATCGTAGACACACCATAAAAACGAAAGCAGATACCGTAAACAATGTGTCAGAATCTCAACGCCTACAAACACAAGTAAATGAGCTTCAATTTACAAACAAACAGCTCAAACGTCAGCTAGAAAAAGTCTTCAAAGAGTTTAAAAAATTAAAAGCCAGTCAGAGAGTCAAACCTTAGCCATTGCTTGTGCAACATTTGGCTATACTCCTCACTCAATCCCTGACAGTAAAGCACTGAAACTGCGCTACAGACAATTGTCAAAACTCTATCACCCTGATTCGCGAGGCTCTGAGGAAGAAATGAAACGTTTAAATCACGCTTTCAACGTAATCTCACAAAATGTTACAAAACAGTAAATAATCACTCTATAGCTTCTATTTGGGCATCTTATTTCCTGAAATCAAAGGCTCGCAATCGATCTCGCTCTCAAACGAATTAACAGACATTTAACTTCAATATGATTTCTATGTCATAATAGTCGCGAAAAATAACACCTAGCGACTCAAATTCATGTAGGTGGGGAGAAAATCAATGTTCACAGAAGAAGGCACCTGCGACTGGTGCAAAAAACCTAGTTTTGTTGCTCGTCATGATTACCTCGATGGTAAATTTAATCGTTCTTGCGAATCTTGCTACGACATTGCAAAAATCGATGTACGCCTTTTCAACCAAGGCGAAATGAAAATGCGCGAACGCATGGCACAGCAATTAGGCTAAACAAAAAAATCAACGGAACTGATTTTCAAAGGCGTCTTTTCTAAGACGCTTTTTTGATGCCACTTATACCCAAAGGGCTTATTTAGCTCGATTTAGCTATCCAGCACTTAGCCTTTTAGTACTGTATGAACAGTACTGAACACCTGTATATACAGTCATTATCATTGATGACTTTTACCTCTTATATGCCGCTCACTTCACATTTCCCTGTTCTCTCACCTAGCACAAAATTGAAAAATAACCTTTAATTTCATTAATTTAATATAAATTAATGTAACTTTCCGTATCTATATACGCTCTTACACTCATAAAAATGTGTTGATCACTTTCCAAAAACAAACTACTGTATATGCATACAGCATGTATAAAGGAGCAGTAAGATGCAGTTACAAAGTCAATCTCATACATACTCACGCTACAACGTATTGGCGCAAACAACGCAACCTATGGATGTGTCTGACCAACTTCTTTCTAAGTTGGCCGTGTTGTCTCAACAAAAACAATGGATCTTGTTTACGTCTGAGTGCCCTCGCCCTGATTTTGAACAACTTGCTGGTTCTAATATTCGCTGTCAAAACATCATTCAAATGAAACCATCTCAGCAACTTTCTGAAGTTGAAATCGTCATCAAGGCGATTCGTTCTGGCAATGCAAGTGCCGTTGTCGCATCAAGTAAGATTGCACCAATGAATCAGTCAATGCTTCGTAATATTGCTCAACGTTATCAGTGTGAAGTCTTTTTCGTCGAAGGCAGAGTGAATAAGTACCACTAATAAGATCGACGTTATCCATCCTGCATCTCGCCTCCTTGTTTTGGGAGGCTTTTTTATGTTTCAAGAAAATCAAGCAAACGTTTGCTTTTTATCTGGCGAGTTAAGATAGTTCTGGTATGATGCCCACATTCGATTTATTTAGCGTTAATTTTTTGCTGAATATATCCTCTATTATGACGTTTGAATAATATGATAGGAATGTCGCAATGAGCCTTGCCAATCAAGTACTTGCCGTCAATGACGACCTGCCAATTCGCACAAAAAAACCAGTACACAGCGGAAAAGTCCGCTCTGTTTATTGGCTAACAGAAGAAGACAGTGCACGACTGATCAAAGAAAAAGGATACGATGTCGCACCCAATGCGCCATTAGCCATTATGGTAATTAGCGATCGCATCTCTGCATTCGATTGTATCTGGCATGGTGAGGGCGGCCTAAAAGGCGTTCCAGGTAAAGGCGCCGCACTAAACGCAATTTCGAATCACTGGTTTAAACTGTTTAAAGATAACGGTCTAGCTGATAGCCATATTCTAGATATACCTCACCCGTTTGTATGGATTGTTCAAAAAGCGAAGCCAGTTAAAATAGAAGCGATCTGCCGTAAGTACATTACGGGTTCGATGTGGCGTGCTTATGCGAATGGTGAACGCGAATTCTGCGGTATTCAACTCCCTGAAGGCTTAGAGAAAGACAAAGCCCTACCAGAACTGCTGATGACACCATCAACTAAAGGCATTTTGAAAGGTATCCCAGGCGTTCCTGAAGCAGATGACGTGAATATTACTCGCCAAAATATTGTCGACAACTTTGAAGCATTTAACTTTTCAAGTGCAGAAGACATCGCGCAATACGAAAAGCTATTAAAAGAGGGTTTCAGTGTCATTAGCGATGCGCTTGAAGCCATTGACCAAACGTTTGTTGATACTAAGTTTGAGTTTGGCTATGTACATGACGCCGTTGGTAACGAAAAGCTAATTTACATGGATGAAGTGGGCACACCGGACTCTTCACGTATTTGGGATACAAAAGAATACTTAGCGGGCAACATTGTTGAAAACTCAAAAGAAGGGTTCCGCCAGTTCTTACTTAACTACTTCCCAGATCCGGACATTCTACTTAATAAAGAGCGTATGCCTGAGCGTGAAGCATTAGCCCGTGATAATGATCTTCCAGTTGAATCATTGATGGATATTTCTCGCACTTACATTGGTATTGCTGAAAAGATCACAGGAAAACCAATCGCACTCAGTGACAACCCAAAAGCTGAGATCATTGAAATTCTTAGCAAAGAATACGGGCTGATTGATTAACTATCCGGCTAAAAATCAACCGGATTCCAAACAAAAAAAGCGACCGGTTGTGCGGTCGCTTTATTGATTTATCACTATTCGTTAAAGTTTCAAGTTAAGTACGTCTTGCTCTGTGATATCTACTTTTAGTTGACTTCGAGCTTCGATGTACTCAATTTGTTCTGAGTCTAACGAATAAGGCATGACTACGCGTAGTTCTTGTATTCCCTCGTGCTGAGCGAGCTTTACTAACTTCACGAGATTTGACTCGTCGCTTTGACGTGAAGACATCGATTTTAATGCCGCTTCCCAGAGACGATCCTCTGGTTTACTTAATTCTGCGATGTTTTGCTTCCACAACAAACCAAAAATAGGAGCAATAGTAGAAAAGGCCTCAACAAAGGTCCATTTTTTACTTCCTGATGCGCCTAAAAAACTGGTGTAGTCGAATTCAATGCATATCTTTCCTTGGTGCTTCATCCTATACCTCTACACTCAACAAAATTGAGTTATACGAAATATCGCAACCACTTTGATATAGCAATAGGATATAAGACAATGGTCTTTTATTCCTGATTTTATTTACAAAAGGAAATATCAAAATCAATCTCATAACAAACCATACACATATTAGCTATGTGTGAATGTCGATTTAATTCATATTTTTAATTATAAACAACAACCAACGGATGACCGTTTTGAAAGAAAGCAGCAATAAACAAACCCAAGAACGATTCCTCACTATCATTTAACGTCAATGACTCGACTCGCCTTTTATACTGAACTTTCCATCCAGACCATCGAGGCAATTCCCACCGCTTTGGATCAGCCTTTCGACTTCCCTCTACATAAATGACGTGGACCAGTTTTCGAGATACAAAATACTCAACATCGAGCTTTAGTTCCGCTAAAACCAGCTTTAATGGAAACTTCTCCGCGAAATCCTCGTATTCCCACTCGGGAACGCCTTTAAATGGGATGTCTTTCGCTTCGAACAACTCAATATCTTCAATACTCTCTACACCCAGAGTTTCCAATTGTTCGACCAACCACGATGAAAAAGTTAGATTTTCAATTGCCCCTTTATCGATAAGATCTGGGTTTAACCCAAGTGCGTTGTAGATCTTCCAATGCTGAATTTGTTGTTTTCTTAGTGGCGCAAATTCAGGCAACAGCGTTTCATCTTCAATCATCTCTGCAATGGATTGAACTGCAACTTCACCTTTAAGTGCTTGGTACTCTGTAAAGATACGACGACCGGCATAAACCAAATGCATGGTGGCACGTGGCGATTCTTCTTCATAATTCGTTTCGCCTTGCTGCCACTCACCTAGCTCCAACTCTCTAAGCAAACGGAGCGAAATTGGCATCATAACTGAAGCAAGATTGAGCGTTTGCTTTACACCTCGTCCGGGTAAGCTGTGGCTATCTAAAACCAAAGCCGCTTCACTTGCTTCTGGGAACCGACTATTGCGACCAACCATCATTTCCATCATGCCATTACCAAGCGCATCTCGCCGACGTTCACGCCGCACAAATACGATCTCTGGATGCAGTTTAGCCATCGCTTTAACCAATACGTCTCGTTTATAACGCGAGGCAACTTCAAGATCGGGCAGTTCAAAAACCGCTCGCATCTGTTTGGCTAAACCCTGTGCTTCTTCTAAGACACTCACATCAACGTTTACTCCGGGCAGTTGCTCACCACGCACCAGACGAATCATCAAGGCCACATCGCAACCGAATGTTTCTTGTTGGTCTAATGCTTCTGCTGCCTCTCCACTCTGCAACTGGTACAACTGAGCAGGTACAGATAACGCTGCTGCCAAATCGATCATCGCCTCTTTTTCTGCTTTTGTTTGAATACGGGTAACCAAATCTGCAAACAAAGCATCAATCGGCAGCGGGTAAACCTTTTTGCCATGGTCAGTGACATTACCTTTATCGTCAATCGCTCCCATTGAACGCAACGTTTGCGCGGCCAAAGCTAATGATTTCTCGGGCAATGTTTCAAGAAATGGAAGGTTCGACAAGGGATAGCCACAACAAGCGGCTGCCAACATTGGCTCCACGAGTTCTTCACGATGAAGCTCCGGTGGCGTGACGAGTTCCAGTGGCGCATGCTCACCATATAAACGAATGCACGCTCCCTCAGAAACCCGGCCTGCTCGACCCATTCGTTGTGCGGCACTGGCTTTAGAAATATTGGTCAACATCAGAGCAGTACGCCCGTTTCGTTGAATAGTCCGACGCTCTAAACCGCTGTCTATCACGACACGGATATTCGGGATCGTCAAAGACGTCTCCGCCACGTTGGTCGCTAACACTATCTTGCGCTGATTTTGAGTGGTAAGTGCACGATGCCTTTCATCATCACTCACCGATGCATGCAATTTGACCACCAGCACGTCTTCAATATGCTGCAACATCTGAGCGCATTGAGTGATCTCTTTACGCCCGGGTAAGAAGACAAGAATATCGACCTCTTCATCTTCTAACGCTTCTTTGACGGTACTTACGACATCATTCTCACAACCTTTTTTATTGGGCAAATAACGACTATCACGCGCTCGATATGTCACCGTCACGGGAAAGCAACGCCCATTAGAACGAAGTCTTTTTGCCCCTATGAACTCAGCCAGTTTGTCGCCCTCTAACGTTGCAGATGTGACGATTAAACGATGCTGATTTTCTTTCTTAAAATTGCAGTAAGGAGATCAATATCCCAGCGGCGCTCGTGAAACTCATCCACCATAACAATATCGAAGTTTGTAAGCTTGTCTTCTGCAAACCAACGCAGTGCGACCCCAGGTGTGACGAACACAACTTGTGTGTTCTCATCAAAGTGCGCATGGAGCTTAATCGCATAACCAATTTTCGTGCCTAATGCTTGACCAGATTGCTCAACCAGAAATTCAGCTAATGACGTACAAGCAATTCGACGCGGCTCAATGACCAAAACGCGGCCATGATTGGCAGCCCATATTGGCAAACGAGTCGATTTACCGGACCCCGTCTCAGCTTCAACCACAAGGTGATGGTGATTTACGAGTTGGTCAAATTCAGCTTTTAAGCTATCAATAGGCAATTGAGACATAAATGAAAGGATCGTATGTGGTTAGAACACCCTATTATACTCAAGTGAAAAATTCTTGCTTTAGGAATCACTACAGCGGCTATACTGACGATATTTTCATCGGGTATTAATTTTTTTTGCGACATTACGTTGATGTGCATCAACGATTGTTTACAACTAAATACTGAACCCGTTAGAATTTTACCCGCATCCCACAACCCTACATAAAGGCACCCAATGAACAACGACAAGCGCCCACTCTATATCCCTTTTGCGGGACCGGCTCTTTTGGCAACTCCGCTTTTGAACAAAGGCAGTGCATTTACGACAGAAGAACGCAGCTCATTCAACTTAGATGGTCTTCTACCTGAAACGACCGAAACTATCCAAGAGCAAGTAGAGCGTGCCTACCGTCAGTACAAAAGCTTCGAAAGTGACATGGATAAGCATATCTACCTGCGCAACATCCAAGACACAAACGAAACGCTTTTTTATCGCTTAGTTCAAAACCACATTTCAGAGATGATGCCTATCATCTACACTCCGACTGTGGGTGCAGCATGTGAAAACTTCTCTAACATTTACCGTCGTGGCCGTGGTTTGTTCATCTCATACCCGAACCGTGATCGCATCGACGACTTGTTAAACAACGCAGCAAACCATAACGTAAAAGTGATTGTTGTAACCGATGGCGAACGAATCTTAGGTTTGGGTGACCAGGGTATCGGTGGCATGGGCATTCCTATCGGTAAGCTATCACTGTACACCGCCTGTGGTGGTATCAGCCCAGCTTACACGCTGCCTATCGTGCTGGATGTTGGTACAAACAACCCTCAACGTTTAGCGGATCCTATGTACATGGGATGGCGTCATCCACGCATCACTGGCCCTGACTACGATGCGTTTGTTGAGGAGTTCATCCAGGCGGTTCAACGCCGCTGGCCAGATGCGTTAATCCAATTCGAAGATTTCGCTCAAAAAAATGCGATGCCATTACTAGAACGCTACAAAGACCGTATCTGTTGTTTCAATGATGATATTCAAGGAACAGCCGCGGTTACGGTAGGCTCACTACTTGCGGCATGTAAAGCTGCGGGAACAAAACTTTCTGACCAACGTATTACTTTCTTAGGCGCGGGCTCAGCAGGCTGTGGCATTGCCGAAGCGATCATCGCTCAGATGGTGTCAGAGGGCATTTCTGATAAAAAAGCACGATCTCAAGTTTACATGGTCGACCGTTGGGGCCTACTACAAGAAGGCATGCCGAACTTACTTGATTTCCAACAGCGTCTCGTTCAGAAGTTCGACAACACGAAGAAGTGGGAAACGGAAGGGAATGCTTTCTCACTACTTGATGTGATGCACAACGCTAAACCAACCGTACTTATCGGTGTTTCTGGTGCGCCAGGCCTATTTAGCCAAGAAGTCATCGAAGAAATGCACAAACACTGTCCGCGCCCAATTATCTTCCCACTGTCAAATCCAACAAGTCGTGTTGAAGCAACACCAAACGACATTATTCGTTGGACAAATGGTGAAGCTCTTGTTGCAACAGGTAGCCCGTTTGAGCCCGTCGTGCATGAGGGTCGTTCTTACCCTATCGCCCAGTGTAATAACAGTTACATCTTCCCAGGTATAGGTCTTGGCGTGCTTGCGGTTAATGCAAGAAGAGTAACGGACGAAATGTTACAGGAATCAAGCCGAGCACTTGCGACTTGTTCTCCGCTTGCCATCAATGGTCACGGAGCTCTGCTTCCACCATTAGAAGAAATTCATTTGGTATCGAAGAAGATTGCATTCGCTGTTGCTAAAAAAGCGATTGAGCAAGGTGTTGCGTTAGAAATTACTGACGAAGCACTGAATGATGCCATTGACCAAGCATTCTGGCAGCCAGTTTACCGCCGTTACAAACGCACAGCATTCTAAGCAATGAGACGATTTGTCTAATAATTCGCCTCGCTCTGCGGGCTTTTATTTTATGCTATTTTTCATCCTCCTAACCATATTTTGGCATTTCTGGGCTTCTCTTTAATTCTATAAGATATGATGAGAGATTCTTTTTTCATTAAGGACATAGAACGTTTTGCTGTTTTCTCGCATAAGGTCAAAGTGGAAGCTTAAGTTGTCATGGAAGCGTTTTGCTTTGGTTTTGTCGATCTCTGTTCTCGGCCTGTTGTGCACGGTTATCGCAATTGACCGCTGGGTTGTGCTTCAAGCGCAGGATCAAATTTATACCAATTACGAGCAAGTTCCGAATCATGAAGTGGCGGTTGTTCTTGGTACTAGTAAGTACATCGGAAAAACACTCAATACCTATTACACCCACAGAATAAACTCAGCCATTGAACTCTACAAACAAGGTAAGATAAAACAGTTTCTCCTCAGTGGAGATAACGCGCACCGTTCTTACAATGAGCCATGGACGATGAAACGTGACCTACTAAAAGCAGGTGTACCAGAAGAGGTGATTCACCTTGATTATGCAGGGTTTCGTACGCTCGACTCTATCGTCCGAGCAAAAAAGATTTTTGCATCCGACCGCTTCCTCATCGTGACACAACGCTTTCATTGTGAACGAGCTCTGTTTATTGCTGATGCTTATAATATTGATGCGCAGTGTCTTGCGGTTGCGGGGCCAACGACAAATAAACAAAAGACCTCAATGCGTACCCGTGAACTGCTGGCTCGAGTAAAAGCTTTTTTAGACCTTTACATCATGGATACCCAGCCTCGCTTCCTTGGTCCTCAAGTGCCTATTGTCGCGGTCGACAAGACGAACACTGAAGATGAAATACCCGCTTCACACGTCGCGGAAGAGCCTCCTCTAGAAGCACAAGATCAAAAAGAATCCGTCCAACAAAAACAAGCTAACTAGCTTATATCACCGCTCGACGCGACTCTTGTATACCTGGTGTTATTCTTACCACGAAGACCAAATCACTAAATGGGTAGCTTTCTACCCATTTCCAATTATTGGCGTCACATTTTCTTATTTTCCGGTTCAATCTCCGTAAATCCCAACCGCGCTTGCATGTAACATTTAATCAATAAATAACTACAAGTCAGTTACCTTGCCATAATAAATCAACAAAACGGCAGGAATAAAGGAGCCTAACCATGACCGCATTTGCTGTGACATTGAAGAACTGGTTCTTCACTCGCAACAGTTTGATTTTAGTGTTCAATATCATGCTGTTTGTTTTGCTATTCAATACGCTACCCTTTGAACCCAAAGTCGTGACCGGGTTATGTATTTTAGTATTCGTTGCAATACTTTGGTTAACCGAAGCAATTCATGTGAGCATTACCGCTCTGTTAATTCCATTGCTTGCTGTATTTCTTGGCGTTTTTAATACCCAAACTGCCCTTAACAATTTTTCCAATTCAATTATTTTCCTATTCCTAGGCGGTTTTGCACTCGCGGCAGCGCTGCACAAACAAAAACTGGATCGTGCTATCGCTGACAAAGTGCTGCTCATTGCAGGCGGCAAAATGTCGGTGGCCGTATTTATGTTGTTTGGTGTGAGTGCTGCGCTATCAATGTGGATATCAAACACAGCGACAACAGCAATGATGTTACCGCTTGTTTTGGGTGTAATGAGCAAATTAGATGCAGAAAAAAACCATCGTACATTTCTATTCGTACTGCTTGGTATCGCTTATAGTGCTTCAATCGGCGGTATTGCAACATTGGTCGGAAGCCCGCCCAATGCGATTGCAGCCGCAGAAGTTGGCTTAGGATTTACTGACTGGATGAAACTCGGCCTACCTATCTCACTAATTTTATTACCTATCGCTGTTTTAGTTCTATACACCGTCACTAAGCCGGATCTTAGCCATACTTTCGAGCTCTCTCATAAACCTGTGGAGTGGACCAACGGAAAAATGGTGACTTTGGCTATTTTCCTTTTAACCGTAACACTTTGGATCTTTAGTAAACCGATCAATGCCATGCTAGGCGGATTTGCCAAGTTCGATACGCTGGTTGCTATCGGTGCAATTTTACTATTGGGGGCGTCTCGCGCCGTAGAGTGGAAAGACATAGAAAAAACAACCGACTGGGGTGTACTCATTCTCTTTGGTGGTGGTATCTGTCTTAGCAATGTCTTAAAGGTAACGGGTACAAGTGTGTTTCTTGCACATGGTCTGACAGGTTTCTTAGAACAAGCTGGCGTGTTTCTTACTATCCTGGCAGTCGTCGCTTTCGTCGTATTCCTTACTGAATTTGCTAGTAACACGGCGAGTGCTGCGCTGCTTGTTCCGGTATTCGCCACGATTGCTGAAGCGCTAGGGCTGTCACCGGTCATTCTTTCCGCATTAATCGCGATAGCTGCATCTTGTGCATTTATGCTGCCAGTCGCAACACCACCAAACGCGATTGTCTTTGGTACGGGCCACATTCAGCAAAAAGAAATGATGAGGATCGGGGTAATTCTAAATATTGCCTGCATCGGCGCGCTGACGCTATTTGCTTGGCTGTTTTGGTAAATTAAACCACAACACACTGCTGTTCCGGTGATAAATGTAATCACCCCCTCACAAAGAGATTGAGCAGCAGTTTTGGTGGCCAATCGGCCACCATTTTTCTTCTTAGCTTTTGAAATTAAAGTAGTTGTTGAGATTAAGTTGTGGGGATTAACGTTGTCGGGCCTAAAAATGAGGTTCAGTATCTGACTTCACTTAACTACCGTTATCTACCTGAGAGCCAGTGTTCACTTAACTGCCACTGTTTACTTGAGTGCCATAGTTAACTTCGATGCGATTTCGCCCGTTACGTTTGGCTAAATAAAGAACTTCATCCGCTCTTGCCATGGTCTCTGAAATTCGTTCATTTTCCATTTGAGCCACACCAATACTGCACGTCAACGTATCACCATGGACCCATAAATGCTTTTCAACACTTTTGCGCACCGCTTCTGCCTTTTTAACGGCCTGCTCGATATTCGTTTCCGGACAGAAAACAACAAACTCTTCTCCACCCCATCGTACCAAACGGTCATCTGCATCAATATTGCTCGCAATCACCATCACGAACTCCCGCAATATATCGTCCCCCATTTGATGGCCATATTTGTCGTTGACGCGCTTAAATTTATCTAAATCCAAGTATAGGATTGAAAACGACTCATACCCCCAACGAACATGGCGAGCTTGCTGTTCTAACCAGCTATGTACAGCATGACGGTTCATCGCACCCGTTAACGCATCACGGTGTGCTAACTCAGCGAATTCACAATTTTGCGCTCTTAGTGTGCTATTCACCTTTTCTAAATGGCGATGACGTTTGCTTGCTTTATCATAGGCAATTTTATTTTTACGCATTTCATGTAATGAAAATGCAAGCCCTAATGCCATCCATGAAAAAAGTAATGCAAACAACAATGTCGACTCTTCGATATATGCACCTTCAAACTCAATCTTATCAATAACGATTTTATGTTTGCCCAGTGCCGCTCCAGCGCCTGTCGCTAAATCAATTCGAGTTATATTGGAGAACTCAGGAGCAGAGTGCTCAATGGCAACATCGTTATCGTTTAACCACCACGTCATCACTTGAAGATTCTTAATTGGAATTTCAATCACTTCGCTAAAACTGGAAGGTGAAAACTGCATTCCATTGTATTTAATGGTGTATTCATCTTGAGGAATAGAATATGCGGAGTTGTAATTTCTGAGGTAAATTCGAAGATTTTTGTTCGGGTTCTCCCCAATACCCGCGGTTTCATAACGCAAAGTCAGACGAATGGTATGGTAGCTAGAGAGATCTAATCCCTTTGTGGCTTCTTTTACATCGGTATAGACCGAAATACCACAATACGGCCAAGCGTATGTACTTTTCTGTAAATCACAGTCCAGAGTGAGACTTTGTTCATTGTATGTGATTTCTGATTTGCTAAGACCATTAGCACTCGCGTCATTCGTAGCATGGATATTGAACTGTTCCGGCGTTACCACAAGCTTGCGCGTATCACCAAGCAAAGCATAAAGCGCAACCAAACTGATCGTGCATATCGACAAGGTAAAAACAAATTTGTGTATCCATTTCATCATGATTGGCCCAGTAACTATCAATCGCTCTATTTATATCGTGCAATGTACTGAAAGATTTTTGCCATTGCAAATAAAGTATTTTTGCAAGTCAAAAAGTGACTTTAAACTCACATTCTCACTTTAAATACATACAACGCACACGTTAAACGTGATCTTGATTTACGTCTGTATGATTTTGAAACAACGCCCTGATTTGCGAAGCAATTCACGTCAGGCACCCTCATTCTGCAAAAAAAGCAACAAATACAGGTTTAAGTCGGTTTCTATGAAGCATTCCTCTCCATCTATAGGCTAGTAAGGTATATACTGGTCAAAAACACAATAATGAGTAATGTCATGTCAATAATTGCTACTGGTACGCTAAAAAAAATGCGTGCATCTCTTGACGGTGCTGTCAGTTACCGTCTTCCTGTAGGTGATGAAGAAGTCGATCTGAGTGCGTTTCTCGGTCAAACTCTGACTCTCACCCATACGGGGAACATTTACTGCTGCGCTTGCGGCAAGAAGACTAAAAAAAGCTACTCTCAAGGTCATTGCTTCGTTTGCATGAAGAAATTAGCAAGCTGCGATATGTGTATTATGAAGCCAGAAACTTGTCACTACGAACAAGGCACCTGCCGCGAGCCGAAATGGGGCGAAGAAAACTGTATGGTTGACCACTTCGTTTACCTATCAAACACCTCTAGCTTAAAAGTAGGTATTACACGCCACACGCAAATTCCAACACGTTGGATTGACCAAGGTGCAACTCAAGGCCTGCCTATTTTCAAGGTGAAAACTCGTCAAATTTCAGGTTTAATTGAAGTGGAATTGGCGAAACACATTGCCGATAAAACTAACTGGAGAACGCTATTAAAAGGCGACGGTGAACCAATGCCGTTACATGAGCGCTTCAACGAACTATTACCATTAGTAGAAGACAAAATTGCAGAGATCAAAGCACAGTATGGTGATGATGCGATTGAAGTTTTGACTGAGAGTATTACCGATTTGAGCTACCCGGTTCAGCAGCATCCAATCAAGATTACGTCACACAACTTTGACAAAAACCCGATTGTTTCCGGCACGCTGCAAGGTATTAAAGGTCAATATTTGATCTTTGATACTGGCGTGATCAACATCCGTAAATTTACATCTTACGAAATAGAAGTAAGTGCTTAAGCCATTTACTTTTCCCAAAAAGAAAAAGCTCGAGTCAATCACTCGAGCTTTGTTTGCTGAAAATAGTATCACTTAGGCATCAAGGATGTTTTCCAGTATATCAAACAACATATCTATTTCCGCCGTGGTGTTGTAGTGCATACAGCCGATACGAACCACGCCCCCCGACTCCTCTAAGCCTAATTGACGTACCAAACCCAAGGCGTAGAAGTGACCATTCCAAACACAGATATTGTGCTCCCCTAACGTCTTAGCAATAAATTCAGGAGAGTATCTATCAAATGTTAAAGCAAACGTAGGCGTTCGATGTTGACTGCTTTCATGATTAATACCGAATAAATTAACACCATCAAGCGCGCTTAAACGCTGTAAAAAATGTGCGCTTAATCGCTCTTCATGTTGATTATACAAAGCGTAACTTTGCTCTAGTCTCTGGCGAAGTGACAAGCCTGCTTCTCCAAATTGTGCTAAGTAATCCACCGCAGCGGTGACGCCAGCCAATCCTTCGAAACTTTGCGTGCCCGTTTCAAAGCGCCCAGGGCCAATATTCGTGGCAGGCTCAACCTTATATGGTTTAACCGTATGTAGCCACTGATCTGCCACGTATGCAATACCGACATGAGGACCGAAAAATTTGTACGCAGAACATGCTAAGAAGTCACATTCTAGCTCTTGCACATCCACTAAATGATGAGGCGCGTAATGAACCGCATCAACATACACCTGCGCACCAACCTGATGGGCCATGTCAACGACACGTCGAACATCTACAATCGAGCCTGTCGTGTTGGAAGCGAAAGTCACTGCAACCAAACGGGTCTTTTCATTGAGCAAGTTTTTCAAATGGTCGAGATCTAATGTGCAGTCTTCTTCATTAACTCGAACTTGATGAACAACCGCCCCTTTGTCTTGCGCAGCTTGCTGCCAACTCGATACATTTGAATAGTGATCTAATGAGGAAACGATGATTTCATCTCCCTCTTTCCAATCACGACTAATTGCACGACTCAATTGAAAAGTAAGAGAAGTCATGTTTGCACCAAACACAATATTACCTGAAGACGGTGCGTTCAAAAGCGCTTGTGCAGACTCTCTCGCCAACTGCATCACTTGGACGGTTGCTTGGCTAGAAAAGTAATGCCCACCAAGGTTTGAATTAAAACGGCCCAGATAGTTAACCATACTATCCAATACCCTTTGCGGTACCTGCGACCCGCCCGGGCCATCAAAAAATGTCACCGGTCGATCATTATGATATTGAGCCAATGCAGGGAATTGCTCTCTGACCTGATTAAGATTGAAGTTCATTGCGCTTGTCCGTTGCTGTCAAAACAAAAACATCCATGTGACCTTCTTGATCATTAATAACAGAGCGAATTGGGACGGCGTTGTGCCACAACTTACTGTCTGCCAACATAGCCACTTCTCCATTCTCTAACACTTTCCTAAAAAACGGTGCTTGGTTATGACTGCTATATAACATGATGTCCCCCCATGATGTTATGACGCCCCACACCAACTAAAGCGATATGATCAAATCCATCTTGGTGTACCCCCTCTGGGGCAACTTGGGTTTCATCATAAATGGCCGTGATTCGAATTTGATGAATCTCGATTTCTTGTCCATCCGCTAAATAATTTGCGTTCATAAACAAAGCACACATCTCTCGGAATCCTTCGCTTGAGATGATTTCCTTTTCAATCGGTTCAAATTGACGAACGACATCGCCTTGAAATCGGTTGATATCCGAAGATTGGACAAAACTGTTTTTATTTAAATCCACAACTTGTCCATTTTCAAAACCAACCACAGAGTAACGTCTTAGGCGATATTGACCATCTGCATGTTCCGTGCGTGGTAAGCCATTAAATGATGGCGAAAGCTGCTCAATGGCTGCCATGCTGAGCTGGGTTAAATGTAGGGTGTTCTCACGTGAATGTAACATCATTGGCTCCTTTAATGAGGCACATCTAGCTTGTTTATTTAACATTTAATTTACATTATAGGATACGCAAATATTCTGTAATTGCCAGCATTTGACGTTGATAGCTTCAACATATTACATAAAACGTCATACCATGCTAAGAATTCAACCGATGACAGATTAAACATTCAACCCTGAGCGTTGGCGACATTTGAAACTAGCGTTCTCTACTACAAATAGAATTTTATGCTGCATTAAAACCACGATTTATGAACACCAGCAAGTTCTAACCTATAACCATTAATTCGAACAGAGGCCGCCGTTTATGCTTTTAAAGCACGGAGAATTTCCCTACAATCGAGAGAAATGTTCTGCCCTCTTTGGAGCCATAATGAGCGACGTAAAACACTGTAAACTATTAATTCTTGGTTCTGGTCCAGCCGGATACACTGCCGCGGTATACGCAGCACGTGCTAACCTAAATCCGGTACTTGTGACGGGAATGCAGCAAGGTGGTCAGCTAACCACAACAACAGAAGTAGAAAACTGGCCAGGTGACGCGGAAGGACTGACTGGTCCTGATTTGATGGAGCGTATGAAAGCGCACGCGGAGCGATTCGAAACAGAAATCGTATTCGATCACATCAACGAAGTAGAATTGTCTCAACGCCCGTTCCGTCTAAAAGGTGACTCGGCGGAGTATACCTGTGATGCGTTGATCATCTCGACTGGTGCATCTGCGAAATACTTGGGTTTAGAATCGGAAGAAGCATTCAAAGGCCGCGGCGTTTCCGCATGTGCAACCTGTGATGGGTTCTTCTACCGTAACCAAAAAGTTGCTGTGGTAGGCGGTGGTAACACTGCAGTCGAAGAAGCACTTTACCTATCGAATATTGCTTCTGAAGTTCACCTCATTCACCGTCGCGATACATTCCGCGCAGAGAAAATCCTCGTCAAACGACTGATGGACAAAGTAGAAAGTGGCAACATCATTCTCCATACGGATCGTACACTCGATGAAGTGCTAGGTGATGATATGGGTGTCACCGGCGTTCGCATTAAAGATGTAAACAATGGTGCAACTGAAGATCTTGACGTTATGGGCGCATTCATCGCAATCGGCCACCAGCCAAATACTCAAATTTTTGAAAACCAACTCGACATGAAAGACGGTTATATCATCGTTAAATCTGGTCTTGAGGGTAATGCAACACAAACCAGTGTCGAGGGTGTCTTTGCTGCAGGCGATGTGATGGACCATAACTACCGCCAAGCAATCACTTCTGCGGGTACAGGTTGTATGGCAGCATTAGATGCAGAACGCTTCCTAGATGCACTACCTGAATAACCTTTGCTCACTAAGATATATTGACATATAACTTTTCACATTTGTGTCATATCCTTACAGCCCAGCGGTATTCCCGCTGGGTTTTCTTTGTATACTACCGCCTCATTAAAACAATTATCATTGCTTCATAATGGATAAGAAAAAGCAAAGCAGCTTGAATAAGTGGCTTAAGCAACAGAGTAAGTTGGCCAAGCGCTGGCTAATGGTTGCGATAGGCCTAGGCGTACTATCAAGCGTGTTTTTATTGGCTCAAGCAGCCCTGCTCGCCTCCATTCTTCATCAGTTAATCATTGAACATGCCGACAAAAATGATCTTGTTTGGCATTTCGTCGGATTAGGCGTCACCGTTATTGGGCGCGCAGCTTGTACGTGGGGACGCGAAATCGCAGGTTACCGCTGTGGTGAGCAAATCCGCGTTTACATCCGTCAAATGATTCTAGATAAAGTCCACCAGCTTGGCCCCGCTTACATTAAAGGCAAACCTGCTGGTAGTTGGGCAACACTGATCTTAGAGCAAGTGGAAGATATGCAAGACTTCTTCTCTCGCTACTTGCCACAAATGTCACTGTCTGTACTCGTGCCTTTTATCATCCTCGTGGTGGTCTTCCCTATTAACTGGGCTGCAGGTCTAATTTTCCTTATCACTGCTCCGTTAGTTCCGATGTTCATGGCACTTGTTGGTATGAAAGCCGCGGATGCCAACCGCAAGAACTTTAAAGCACTGCAACGCTTATCCGGTCATTTCTATGATCGTTTACAAGCGATGACAACCATTCGTCTGTTTGACCGCACTCAGTCGGAAACTGAGACGCTAAAAGGCGCATCTGAAGTATTTCGCACTCGCACCATGGATGTGTTAAAGATTGCGTTCTTATCTTCAGCTGTTCTTGAGTTTTTCACCTCTATCTCTATCGCAATTACCGCGGTGTACTTTGGCTTTAGCTACATTGGTGAGCTCAACTTTGGCTACTACGGTACAGGGGTCACTCTATTCGCGGGCCTCTTCATCTTGATTCTTGCCCCTGAATTTTATCAACCACTGCGTGACCTTGGCACGTTTTATCATGCCAAGCAGCAAGCTGTTGGTGCAGCCGAAAGTATCGTAGAGTTTCTTGAGTTAGATGTTGATCAAGTCAAAAATGGCAATAAAGCAATAGAGCCAAATTCAGCCATTCATATTGAAGCGACGGACCTGATTATCTTTAGCCCTGAGGGAAAGCAGTTGGCTGGCCCACTGAGTTTCACACTAGATTCAAACCAAAGTACGGCGTTAGTCGGACCAAGTGGTGCCGGTAAAACCAGTTTAGTGAATACTATCCTTGGCTTTATGCCATACAAAGGCAGCCTGAAGATAAACGGTGATGAATTTTCTGAATTGGATCTATCCACATGGCGTAAAGCCATCAGTTGGATTGGCCAAAACCCAATGCTTCTACACGGCAGCATTCGTGACAACGTCACCCTTGGTAAACAAAATATTCAAGATCAGCAAGTGCACTCGGTACTCCATGATTCTCATGCCTCTGAATTTGTTGAGATGCACGGTTTGGATTACCAGGTCTCCGACCGTTCCGGTGGTTTATCTGTCGGTCAGGCGCAACGTCTCGCGCTTGCACGTGCGATGTTGCAAAATGGTCGTTTTTGGTTGCTGGACGAGCCGACAGCAAGTTTGGATGCTCGTAGTGAAAAGCTTGTTATGGAAGGCATTGGTAAATACACGGCGTCTACCACCAACTTGATGATCACTCACCAACTTGCGCCACTACAAAATGTGTCGCAAATTCTTGTTATGCAACAAGGTCAAATCATTCAACGTGGTGACTATACTACGTTAGCCTCTCAAGATGGTTTATTTAAAGAAATGTTGGCAGCGAACCTCGCTCAACGTGAATCAGACAAGGGGAACTTAGATGCGTGATTTACTCCCTTATCTAAAGCTGTATAAAAAACATTGGTTTGGCTTGTCGTTAGGCATGTTATTAGCATTCCTCACTCTAGCGGCTTCTATTGGACTATTAACCCTTTCTGGTTGGTTTATTTCTGCATCGGCAGTTGCAGGCCTCACCATTGCACGTGAAACTTTCAACTACATGTTGCCTGGTGCAGGAGTACGTGGTGCAGCGATGGCACGTACCGCCGGTCGATGGGGAGAGCGTGTTGTTAGCCATAATGCAACATTCAAACTTCTGACCGACCTACGGATATTCTTCTTTAAGAAGCTTGCACCGCTTATTCCCGGCCGTATTTCAACTTTACGTGATGCAGACCTCCTGAATCGCTTAGTGGCTGATGTCGATGCAATGGACCACGTTTATCTGCGTCTTATTAGTCCAGTAATTGTTGGTATCTTCGGCATTTTAGCGATGACCGCCGTTTTAGCGTTCTTCGATTGGCACCTTGCTATTCTACTAGGCGGCATCTTAACGGTTATGCTCCTGATATGGCCGGTGCTGTTTTACAAGCTTGGCAAACACAATGGTGAGCACCTCACTCATAATAAAGCTCAGCTACGTGTTGCGACATTAGACTGGCTGCAAGGTTACAGCGAATTGAGTCTATTTGGCGCGGAAGAGCGTTACCGAAATGCGATTCTTGAAAAGCAAAATCAACTGCTGTCGAACCAGTTCGTAAACGCAAATCTCACTGGTATGGCTTCTGGTTTGCTGATGCTGGCAAACGGACTAACGTTGGTGGTTATGCTATGGTTTGCGGCGGATGGTGTTGGTGGTCGAGCACCCGATCCTTGGATTGCGCTATTTGCATTCGCAACGATGGCAAGCTTTGAGATTCTCATGCCAATCGCTGGTGCATTCCAATATCTAGGTCAAACGTTAACTTCTGCACGTCGATTAAATGACGTCATTCTGGCTGAGCCTGACGTTATTTTCCCAGAGCAATCTGAGCGACCAGATTTACCACTGGATATTGAATTCGACAATATTGATTTCACTTACCCTGATGGCCAGCAGAAAGTCGTCAAAGAACTCACGCTATCGCTACCGCTTGGGTCAAAAACGGCGGTCGTTGGTCAAACGGGGTCAGGTAAATCAACATTAATACAATTGCTATGTCGCTACTGGGACGTAAACAAAGGCCAAGTGCGTATTGGTGGTGCTCCACTTCAAGATTGGAGTGAATCGGATTTACGTGCCGCAATCACAGTAGTAAGTCAGCGCGTGGACGTTTTAAATGGCACACTGCGAGATAACTTATTACTTGCAGCACCAGAGGCAAGTGATGAGCAACTTGTCGAAATTCTAACCAAAGTGGAACTGGCAAATCTTTTAGATGAACCAGGGCTAGACACCTGGTTAGGTGATGGTGGTCGTCAGCTATCTGGGGGCGAAAAACGCCGTATTGGTATTGCTCGAGCACTATTACGAGATGCCCCTATCCTACTTCTTGATGAGCCAACCGAAGGTCTTGATAAGCGCACTGAACAAAAAATAATGGAATTGTTCCAGCTGCACTTCACCAATAAAACGGTCGTATTCATCACTCACCGCTTAATTGAGCTCGAAAGCATGGACAACATCTGCTTAATGGAGCAAGGCGAGATCATCGAGCAAGGTGCTCACCACACGCTGCTTGCACAAAAAGGCCGATACCATCAGCTGTGGCAATCTTTATAGCGACAACATTTATACACAAGGCTCATCGTTTGGTGAGCCTTTCTTATGGTACATCGATCTTCTCACCTCTGATTTTTGTCCATATAATTATTCTGCGGCATATAGACTATGCGCTCAGCACTGTTTATTTCATAAGTCGTTACATAAACCGGCGCTTTAATACTTTACATCTGCGGCTGAGCAGTAAACACTTCCCATCGAAGTGAAATCGTATCCGACACAATAGAGTCATTAGAAATTATGAGTAACACGACCACAAAAAAGTCGAATCCCTTATTCGAGATCCTCTTTAACGTCTTCATCCCCTCTTTCATCTTGATGAAATTTAGTGGCGAAGAGCATTTGGGAACAGCAATGGCACTCATTGTTGCTTTGCTCTTTCCCATTATTTACGGCGGCATGGATCTTATTCGCAATAAAAAGTTTAACTTTATCTCTGCACTAGGCTTTGTCAGCGTGCTATTAACTGGTGGCATCGGTTTATTGGAACTTGATACACGTTGGTTGGCACTTAAAGAGGCTTTAATTCCTGGTCTTATTGGTTTAGCAGTCTTGGGGTCGACGTTCACACGCTACCCGTTTATGCAAAAGATGCTACTCAACGACACCATTTTGAACCTCACACTAATCAAAGAGCGGTTGACAGAAAATGGGCGTACTGACGAGTTCGAGCGTTGTCTCATGTCATCAAACTACCTATTTGCGAGCACCTTTGCGTTCTCCTCAGCAATGAACTATTTCCTTGCTACTTGGATTGTGACAAGTCCTGCTGGCACTGCTGCTTTCAATGAAGAATTAGGTAAGCTCACGTTATACAGCTACCCAATGATAGCCATTCCAAGTATGTTGATGATGTTCGGTATTTTTTACTACGTATGGCGCCAAATTCGTGCTTTGACATCACTCGAAACAGAGCAAATTTTCCATACTAAATAAGTCACATTCAGAGTAACTGCAGTTCAAATTAACAAATCTCCGATGAACACAATTCAAGTTCGTTGAGATTCCATGAACGAACATTTCTAATAAAAACGGCCAGCAATAGGAAAACCTACGCTGGCCGTTTACATTTTCTATCATCCGATTTCGTCATTGTTTGTACAAGACTAATATATGAATCAGCATAGTGCTTTAGTCAAAAGAATACACTTTGCAACGTAACGCACTACAAGGAATAATACTCTCTTTTCTTACGGTACATCGCTTCATCGGCCATTGATATCAAGCAATTTAGTGATGCCACTTCACTTGTTTCACCACCAACAGAAAATTTAACTGGATAGCGATGGTTCTCAGAAAATTCAATCCATTGATCTTGCTGCACTGAATCTAGCGCCGCTACGAGTGATTCAAGCTCTTGCTTACCATGATTTTGTGCAATCACCGCAAACTCATCACCCCCAATTCGATACAAGGAATGACCATCACCCAAGATACTGCGAATAAGACGCGTTGATTTCATAATGAGGATATCGCCCCGGTCATGACCATACGTATCATTGAGCGTTTTTAAGCCATTAATATCGATAATAATCATTGCCATCGAATCCCAACGATTCTGTGCAACAGATTGACAAGCAAATTCATAATCTTCATCAAACGCTTTACGGTTAAAGCACTTAGATAACTTATCTCTACGAGCGAAATCCTCAAGCTCCAACCAGGAATACAACTGTTTTTGAACAACTCGAGTAGGAGTCGCTCTTCATCATTCATCTTATAAGAGCCATAATCAAAATAGCCTAAGACTTCACCATGAGAAGAACACATGGTTTTAATACGGCTTCCTTTAGGCCTTAGAAAGCTAAAACTCATATCTGAATGAGGGAACAGTCGAAGTAGGCCTGAATTGATCAAATCCGGAATTGCATGATAACCAACCCCGGCATGACTCGTTGTAAAATTAATTAACGTCATTAAATGGGCTTTATGGGCTTCTTCTCTGGCTAAGTTAGTTCGTAATTCCGCCGTCTGCTCACCAACACAATGCTCCAGTTCTTGATTAAAGTTTTCTAACTGAGCATTCGTCTCTTGCACTCTTTGGTTTGCTTTATGCAGAGCTTGGTTACGAACTTCTAGCTCTTCAACATAATTGGTGATTTGCAGCCACATCGAATCAAGCAAGTTCATCAACTGTCTAAATTCTTTAAACTGAATTCTTTTGCTTGCAGATCAGGACGCTCGTTATCCTTAAAGCTGCGCACCACCTCCTCCATTTGTCGAATTGGCTGGGTTAGCCAACGACTCGCCAATATGGCAATGCACAAGGTCACGATTAACGTAGCGATAATGATATTGTTCAATTGTTGCTTAGATTGCTTCAACTCCTGATCACGGACAACATTAGAAACGGAATGGATCATCGAAATATCAAGTGGCTCAACAAAATGACCATTTGGTATCTCTACCGTGGAAAGGTGGCGATCCCCATCTCCTTTTGTATTGCTGACATCCCCATAATGGAAATCAACACTTTCTTGCTTATACAAAAATGGCTGAGATATCTGGATAAGGTTTTGATAAGAGATCAAAACCACAATATAGCCTTGAGGCTCATATTCAGATTCAGGAAGCAGCGTGTAAGGCAACAAAGGGCTCACTAATGCAATACCGTTCTGTCCTCCTTTTAGTACCAGCCCCTCGTCAAAATAAGTGGTATGCAACATCTTTCCTTGTTTATAAACGGATGCAGCCGCACGAATTTTTTTTAATAACCGACTTTTCTCCAAATGATAAACAGAACCATTGCTTTCATACATCGGCTGCCAATTTTTATCCACAATGTAAGTCGTGCTGACATTGGTTGCTAACTCTTCAAAGGTTTCAATCATCTGCCAGATAATGCTGGAATAAAGCACGTTTTCCATCCCTTGAACCAGCAAACGATCTTTCGAATACCAACTGGTTAAGTTAGTAATAAACGTGAGATCTTCTTTTATACTTTTCTGAATACCTTTGGTGCTGTTTTCTAACTTAAGCTCTTTTTGAACTAAGAGATCGTCTTGGTGTTTGTCGATCATCGTCGTTCCGACCCAATACGCCGGTAACAAAGAGCCCATCACAACAATCAACGTTAAAATATTACGTAAACTTATCATGATGATTTCCTACTACTGTGAATACGCTCAGAATGCTCATTAATGAACTCAATGACGAACTTTGCCGCCTCTTCTGCGGGCATGCCTGCACTGTATCTTTTATAGCCGCGTATTAATGCTTCCCATGTCACCGCCATTTCCACCGAACTTGGCATTACATAAGATGGCGATAACTCTCGGTAAAGATCACTGTAATAGGAATGAGTTTTGTCATACCACTTGCGATTAATCGTTTGATTGGTCGATATCAGATTCTGGTTTATGATAACGTCTTCAATAAAATCAGGCTTTTGAACAATCATTGCTAACGTTTTCATCGCTTTTCGTTTTTCAGGAACGAGCATCGCTTGCGCATTAAACGCTAACACTTTACCCCCGCTTAGAGAGTGCATATGATGATTGTTATACATTGGCAAACGGCTTATCTTCAACTCATCGGAGAAATGCATCCTTAGCTCGCCTAACGCCCAATCCCCATCGATCAGATAAGGCACTTCCCCATTCACAAATTGAGCACGAGCTTGTTCTTGCGTATAACGACCTTTAAGCACCCCATCTTTAAGTAACCGCCCATAAAACGTTAGGGCTGCAGCCAATGTATCCGTATCAAAGGTGGTAACAGGTTCAAAGCGGTGATCCGAAAACATCGGTATAAATGACATCAAGAAGTACATATTGGGATATTGCATCGCCAATGAAATCTGTCCTTTCTCAGCCAAACTGCGCAATCTCTCCCAAGTCGGATAAAGATCATTCGTCAGCATAGTATTCACATACAAAACTAAATGATTACCTAAACCAAGCGGTACCCCATAGATGGCATCTCCAACTGTCACCAACTCTAGCGCTTTGGGCTCAATTTCCTGTTTATCTATCCAATTTAGTGGGATCTCTGCCAAATCAAAATAATCATGTAAGCCAAGAAAGTCGGATGGGACCCAAATTACATCAGGCACTGTAATGCTTGTCTGCTTTGCCAATAAAAGTTCTGAGCGAATATTATTGACATCGAACTCCCTAATAGTGAGCGTGTTACCGGTCTCGGCCTCAAAGCGCTCTTTGATTTCAGCAACGGTTGAATACTCAATACCACTCCATACTTGAATCTCTTGAGTAAAGGCCAATGAAGAGAAGCAAAACATAAATATTAGGCAGAGTTGTCTCACTAGAATTCTCGGTAGTTGATGATGGAACAAAAATAGCGAACCTAAATCGCGTATTCAAAAGAGACTCAATGAAATTGTGCGTATGCTTCCACTTAAACGAACTTCCACTTAACCGAATAAGTTGAGCGCTATATCTCTCACTAGCAACAATCATCAATTGCGCCGAGCATCGGTAACAAAATTTTGTTGCTATAACGGTTAGTAAAACAAGCATTAGTAAAATACACACAAAAAGCGCCGCAATTGCGACGCTTTAACGAAGTATATCATAGCGAGTGATTAAGCGTATTGCTGTTCAAATTCTCGCATAAAATCAACCAGTGCTTGTACGCCTTCAATTGGCATTGCATTGTAGATTGAAGCTCGCATACCACCAACCGCACGATGACCTTTTAATGATTTCAAACCTTTTGCGTCTGCAAGCTCTAAGAAAACACCATCTAGCTCTGGTTTCGCAAGTTGGAATGGCACATTCATCAATGAACGGTTACCCGAGTGCACTGCATTTCGGTAAAAATTTGATTGATCGATGTACTCATATAGCAATTGCGCTTTATCGCGGTTAACTTGCTCAATCGCTTTAACTCCGCCCTGTCCTTTTAGCCATTTGAAAACTAAACCAGACAAATACCAGGCGAACGTCGGTGGCGTATTAAACATGGATTCTTTTTCTGCCAACACTTTGTAATCCAAAATGCTCGGTAATACCTTTTTGGCTAGGCCAAGTAGATCATCACGTACAATGGCAATTGCTATGCCTGATGGACCAATGTTCTTTTGCGCTCCAGCATAAATTACCCCGTATTTTGATACATCAATTTCACGAGATAGAATCGTAGAAGACATATCGGCGACGATTGGTTTATCTGTAATAGGCAACTCATTGATTTCAATGCCATCAATGGTTTCGTTTGGACAAAAATGAACGTAAGCCGCGTCAGGTAGTATTTTCCACTCTGAGGCTGGCAACACCGCGATTTTTCCATCAATCGTTGTTTTTGCGTCAAATACGTCGGGTTCACAGTACTTTTGTGCTTCTTCTACTGCGCTCTCTGCCCAGTAACCAGCATCAATGTAAGTCGCTGTTTTAGCATCACCCAGTAGGTTAAGCGGAACCGCTGCAAATTGAGCACGAGCACCACCTTGGCAAAATAGCACTTTGTAATTGTCAGGGATGCTTAACAGATCGCGAAGATCTTGTTCTGCTTCCTCTGCAACTTTGATGAACTCTTTGCTTCGGTGACTGATTTCCATCACTGAAGTACCAAGACCTTGCCAGTTAATTAGCTCCTTTTGTGCTTGCTGCATGACTGCTTTTGGCAGACCTGCTGGCCCTGCACTGAAGTTAAATACGTTATCCGTATTTTGTTCCATGATGCTCATTGCTCCTGCTAAGTAAAGATTACGAAATTAATATCACGTTTTCGTGGGGATAAAACAAGAAAAGAGGTCTTACGACCTCTTTTTGAGCTGAAAAGATAAAAACTCATTTTGTATAAAATAACGTTCGCCCACATTGCAATTATCAAACAATATCAAATAATGTTCTCAAAACGAATGAGCCGAGTCATTACTACCTCGTTATCACTTTCTATTGCATCAAAGCTGGCATCAGCAAGGTGATCAACGGAAACTCTTGACCATTTTCAAACTTCAGTTTTCCATCAGAAATTTGCGCTTTTAACTCATAACCATTGTCTTTTTTCTCAATCAGCTCCATCACCATTAACTCATCGACACCCTCTTGAATAAATGGGTACTGTTCGACAAGTTCATCTGAGAAGTAAGTGCTCAATGACCCCGTTGTCGCCATCATTAACTTCATCGGATCCTGTGTAATATTATCGGTTCCTTGAGGTACAGAAAGTTGCCACTCATTTCGGAACTTACCCTCACCAAACGCAAGAGAAAGTTCATTGACCGACAAGTTAAAACCTTGACTGAATAAAGTGTCGATGTAAGGCAACAAACTTTCGATTTCTTGTGTATCTAGCATTGGTGAACTTTGGTAGATAGACATAATCTGGTCAAATGATTGACTATCAACATCCGCAATCGAGAAATCTAGCTTAAAGTCATCCACAACCGTGCCATCAGTTAAGTGCATTTTTTGAGCACCGAGATTGAGGTTGCTGTTTAACTTTTCTCCAGCTTCATCTAGTTTTGTCAGCCCGCTATAGCTTGCGTTCTCAATAACAAAAATAGGAGTAAGTGACGCATCTAACACATCCAACTTTTGCAGTGAGAATGTTTGCTCACCGAGCCAATAACCTTTTGCTTGTTTTCCTTTCCCATGACCGGTCAGTTTATTGAGAGATATTTCTTCACCATTATCAAAATCGACCTGAACCGATGGGATAGAAACCGTGTAATTTAGATCCCCTAATACCGTAATATCTCCCGTCACTTCCATCGGACTGGTTGATACCGAAACGCCTTGCGCTTCATTTTGGTAATTCCAACTGTCCAAATTCACGGTAAATTCTGTATTCCCATTCAGTTGGGTTTGACTATGCATTGTTAGAGGTAACATGTCATTGTCGACCAACTCCGAATCCGCACTTAGACTCGTCAAACCATGTGAAACTTGGCTCGTTACATCAAATGTCGTCGCCAGACCATCTCTTTCTAACTCCGTTTTCAATACCGGGTCGATAACGGTGTAGCGCGTATGCACGACGGAAGAAAGGTAGCCTCGGTCATATTGAACGATTTCACTTTTAAACATGTCGTCGTTCATATTCGCAATACCATCTTCAATAATGGATTGTCCGATTTGTCCAACAGCAAGTGGCCAACAAAGTGCCAACGCGACAGCACCGCCAATCGCTCCAATTTTTCTTAAATTTTCCATAACGTCACTTTTAAGTATTTGTACTCAGTCTAACCTAAACCCTGCGAGGTTAAAACATTGAGATAAATCAGAGTATTGACGGTTATCTATTCAAACAAGTTCAGAATAAAACCTAGCTCTCAACCAGAGTATGCCAAAATTGCTATGGTGAACAACGCAAGTTTATTACCGGAGCCTCAACGCCAGTGAACCGTTACGCCGTATTGTGCCTCGACAACAACCCCATCAGTGCCGAGCAATTTCGGTTAGAGTTGTCTGCGTTTTCAAGTAAATTTGACATCCTCTCTGTGGAGTCAATTGAAGAAGCCCAACACGCTCTTGAATATTTAGAAGAAAAAGAGCAAACCGTCGCGCTCGTGATCGCAAGCCATCACGCACAATTTAACGGCGTTGATTTTCTGATTGGACTGGATCGCAAGGCGCATACTGAACAAGCTCGCAAGATATTAATTAGCTGTTCATCAGATATTGACGCCATTCTCACCGCAGTCAACGAAGGGCGTCTTGATCACTGCTTGACCAAACCACTTCCTGATAATGTCTTGTTCAATACGGCGCAAAAAGAACTCACACAGTTTGTGTTACGCCATGATAAAGACGAGCTACTTAATTACAGCCAAATCCTTGACCAACATAAATTGCTCCGTGCTCATATTGAAAACCAAATGAGTAATTTTCAAGCCGGTTTTTTAAATGACTATCATGCTCTGTCTGATTCCGCATTGGCAGAACAAGTCATTACTGCACTCCAGGATTTTTTCGAGCAAAGCCAAGATACAACCGCTTGTCGCACATACTCTCCAGAGCACTTATTGACCATTGAGGGCGAGCCCAATAGCTTTTTATGGTTTATTACAAGCGGCGAAGTTGCCCTATATAAACGCGATGAGCTTGGTATGCAACGTGAAGTCGTCCGTCATTCGAAAGGTAACATTGTTGGTAGTATGTCATTTGTCACCGGTGAACACTCCTTTTCTACCGCATTAACCCTGACTCAAACCGAAGTCATCAAGTTAGATAGAAATGTATTTCGCAAAGTCATGCAAAGCGATTCAAACTTGCTGCCTCTTTTTACCAACCTGCTTTTGCGACATTTCAATCGTCGCCTTCAACGCAGCATCAATACAAAACTGCAACTGCAAAAGACCTTAGAATCATTAGAGTCGGCCCATCAGCAATTGATTGAGCGTGAGAAAATGGCCATGCTCGGCCAACTTGTTGCAGGCGTCGCGCATGAGCTTAACAACCCAATTGCCGCCATATTACGAGGCGTTGAAAATCTCACCCAAACTCTTGAACAACTCTTAATAACGCGCCCAAGTCACGAAATACAAGATCAAGGTGTCGCACTACTAAACCGAGCACGAACGGCCAAACCGGCCTCCACTTCGGAGTTAAGAGATCGTGTAAAACAACTTTGCCATATATTGCCTGAACGAGCGTTGGCCAAAAAAATGGTTAACTTAGGCTTAGAGACCGATCAAGCGCTTGTTGAACAGATCAAACAACAAAAACATCAATCACTCGATATGCTCACTACATTTGAGCAATACCATCAAGTCGGTTCTTCGCTTCGCTCGATTAACGTTTGTGCGGCTCGAATTGCCGATATGGTAAAAAGCCTCAAAGGCTACGCTCGCTCAGATGACGAGACGTTGCATTTTGCCGATCTCCATGAAGGCATTGAAGACACATTAGTGATTTTTGAAAACAAGCTCAAATTACACACGGTCAGAACAGAATACGCAGATCTGCCGAAGACATTGTGCCAACCCATCGCACTGCAACAGGTTTGGACCAACCTCATATCGAATGCGATTGATGCTTTTCCTGAACGAGGGATACTGACTATCCAGTCAAAACTGGTCACAAGACACCAACAGACCTACGCCGTCATTTCTTTTCGAGACAATGGCAGCGGGATCCCAGAGTCACAGAAAAAAGCAATTTTTGAGCTCAACTATACAACGAAAAAAGAAGGCAATTTTGGCCTAGGCATTGGGCTTTCTATCTGCCAACAAATTGTAGCCAGTCATCGAGGATGGATAGACGTTGATTCAGAACTCAACCAATTCACTTGCATGACAGTCTGGTTACCTATTACT
The DNA here is from genome assembly GCF_003544875.1 of Vibrio alfacsensis. NCBI lineage: Bacteria > Pseudomonadati > Pseudomonadota > Gammaproteobacteria > Vibrionales > Vibrionaceae > Vibrio > Vibrio alfacsensis. Next base: position 1,297,482 of record NZ_CP032093.1, on the reverse strand, counting down.
CAAGAAGGAGATGAAGCATGACTAAGTATCTAATATTGTGCGTGGACGACGAAAGAGAAGTCTTAGAGAGTGTCCTTCAAGATCTGATGCCATTTGAAGACAACTTTATCGTTGAGGGAGCAGAATCCGTCACTGAGGCCAAACAGGTGATCGCAGAAATGGCGGGAGAAGGCATCAAATTAGCACTGATTTTGTGTGATCACATCATGCCAGAACAAACTGGTATCAGCTTCTTGATTGAATTGAGTCAAAATAACGACACTAAATCGGCACGCAAAGTATTATTAACTGGACAAGCTGGCCTTGAAGACACGGTTGAAGCCGTTAACCATGCTAGCCTCGACTATTACATTGCTAAACCATGGCATGGCGAAACACTTCGCTCAGCAATCATCTCGCAACTGACTGCTTTCATGATAGAAAACGATGATAACTTACTCTCTTGGACGACAATTCTCGATTCAGAAGCCATTTTGAATGCCATGTCAGAGAGACGCGCCAGTTTCGGTGAGTAAGAAAAATCTAAAAAACGCGCTATGTCGAGTTGAGATGGCGCGTTTTTTGCTGTTTAGTTGGCACAATTGAGTCAATTGACAAAACATCGACACATTTTTGTTGGTCGTAGACCACCGTTTTTATTATGATGTCGAACAAATCAGATTACGGTTCAAGTGCTTATACCAATCAAAGTAACTCCGTGTTCATCGTTAGCGTAATAACAAGCTAACATGACTCGTTATTTGCAGCGATTGGGATGACTTGTGCCCACGGAAAAATTAAACAAGGTTTATCGTTAGTTATGCGTAAAACACTATTAGCCGCGGCTCTACTTATGGCATCAAACCACGCTCTAGCTGCAGACGATTACAACTCACCTGCAACTATGAGTAACTTTAGCTACGACTATTTCGAAGCACGTATTGGCGCAAGCCCAGTGACATTCGGTGCAGGTTTTAGTAAATCTATCCACCCAAATGCACACGTTATTGCTCGTATCGACTCTGAGTTCGATGGCGATTTCGACTCTGCAGCTGGTTTTGGTTTCCATTCTCCAGTCAACAACTGGGCAGACCTAACCGGTGCAATGCTAATGCGCGTCGTTCAACCATCATCTTCTAGCAGTGCTGATGTGGGCATGGAACTGAACCTAGGTGTTCGTCAGTGGCTTGGTCCTCAACTTGAAGTGGGCGGCAAAGTTGGTTACGTATCTATCGACAACGATGATGACTGGATGGGTTCAGCTTACGCACGTTTCCACTCAACAGAGCTATTCTCTCTAGGTGCTGAAGCTCGCATTAATGATTTCTACGGTGATCAACTAATGTTCACTACACGCTTTAAGTTCTAAGCAACAATCTAAGTTCTATTTGTATAAGCTTTAAACGATATAAGCTTTACACGATCAAAAAAACCGAGGCAAATGAACTGACCCCCAATAGTTGGACACCAATTATTGGGGGTCTTTTTATGTCCAAGTACAGTCGAGCATTGAAATGCTCTATTGCTAAACAGTATCTACAAGGCGAGAGTTCATCTGAAGAGCTTTCTCGTCTCCACTCCATACCATCACGTCAAATACGTTACTGGGCACAAGTATTTGATATTCATGGTTCTCAGGCATTTAAACCTCATGGATTTGCGAAGACCGCACAAACCAAACTACAAGCTTTAAAACACATGTGGACGAATGGTTGGTCTGTCGGTCACACTAGTGCGATATTGAATTTTTCGTCTCCTGGCACTCTTTCTGTTTGGCTCAAACAATATCAAAGAGATGGTATCCAGGGGCTTGAGCGTAGCAAAGGACGACCAACAATGAGTAAGCACCCTTTTATTCAAGATAAGCACGATGATGAGAAAACACTGGAAGAGCTCAAAGAGGAGCTAGCGTACTTGCGAGCAGAGAACGCTGTCCTAAAAAAGTTAGAGGAGCTGGAACAGGAGAAACGTCGTCGAACAAAGAAAAAACGAAAGTAGTTCTAGCTCTTAGAAATCAATATCTACAACAACACCTCTTATATGCCCTTAAGTTAGCGAGAAGTAGCTTCTATTATCACGTGCAATCGAGCAACATCGTCGATAGCTATCAAGATGAGAAGCAGTTGATCGAGAAAATATACCATGACCATAAAGGGAGGTATGGCTATCGTCGCATTCACCTAGAGTTAAGGAAGCAGGACGTGATGCTAAACCATAAGACAGTTCAACGCCTGATGAAATTACTTTGTTTAAAGTCAACGGTTAGGCCTAAGCGTTACAGGTCCTACAAAGGAGAAGTTGGAACAGCTGCGCCAAATGTACTTGAACGGGACTTCAGTGCAACAAAGCCTGATGAAAAATGGGTAACCGATGTTACTGAGTTTAAAGTTAAACAACAGAAAGTGTACTTATCACCAATCGTAGATCTATTTACGCAGGAAGTCGTCGCTTACAAGGTTGCTAAAAACGCGCGCTTAACTCTAGTCACGAACATGCTGACAGAGGCAATTGCGACTTTAGATAAGAACGCGAAGCCAATCGTTCATAGCGATCAAGGATGGCAATATAGGCATAGGAAATATCAGAAAACTCTCGCCGACCAAGGGTTAACTCAAAGTATGTCGCGAAAAGGAAACTGTTTAGATAATGCAGTGGCAGAGAACTTCTTTGCCTTGTTGAAAACAGAAATGTACCATAATCAGCACTTTGAAGATGCGGATGACCTAATCGCACAGATTGACGAATACATCGAGTACTACAATACGAAACGCATCAAGGTGAAATTAAAAGGCCTGACTCCGATGGAATATCGAAATCAGGCCTTACAAGCCGCTTAACAGAAATGTCCAACTTTATGGGGTCACTTCAAAACTCGGTTTTTATAACTTTGCGTTGTAATGACAGCCGCCATGAAGCGGTCAAAACGTTAACTTCCTTATAACTTTTCAACACTTTGTATATTATGACTCGCGAACTTCATTCAAATGAGTCATTACCATAGTTATTCTATACCAACACCTAGATTGCGAGTTTCCTATTCGCTAAAAATAACTTCATCACTAGACTACTCACACATAGCAAGCAGCTGTTTTTTACGAGGTTCTTGAATCAACTTCCAGTGAACGCCATCAACTGCGCCAGCGAACTTCCATAGCAGTTTCACGTCAACATCACTGCCGTAAGCGGCTTTTACTTTGTTAAACGTTTCAACTGGCCCTAATTCTAAAAACATTTCAACATCATCAATGCCCGCTTTTTTAACCATACGCTCTAAGGTAAGTTGCATGTTAGGGAGATCGCGCAGACGTCGACTTGCAAGAGAGCGTTGATACTTGCGCTCTTTCACTGAACACTCGATGGATTTATTTAATATTTCATCTAAGCCCGCATAACCAGATTCAAATGAATCTGTCACTTCATAGTAATTAACGGTTGCCGTGGTTTGCTTCTTGACGTGCTTATACTTTTCACAATTTAGTCGAATAAACTCTTCATCAAGCCCATCTCCACCACGCAAGTAACAGCTATCATTACTCACTAAAGCAAACATGGCATCATTGCTAAATAGCCCGATCCCACCAAACATAGAACGTTTTTGAAACTTAGTAAAACTGCTTACATACATAAAAAAAGCTTGGTCTGTCATTTCCATTGACCTCTTTAATCTGAATAAATTACCCCGATTAGCGAGTCGCCAGATATACAGCAGCTTGTAGCGAATAAAATGTTATTATGTTGGCGATATTTTTGTGATTTGTGTTCACCAACTTTTCTAATCATACTTAACGATAAAAAATAAGTTAGGATCTGCGTCACATAAGACAAACAGGAGTTGCCATATCTGTGATTGGTTTCACATAAATTAATTGCTAATGCTATTTTTTGACGAATGCGACGTCAAGAATCAAGCATCGAATAAAGCAAATATAACGATAACCCTCTCATTTGATTGATAAGTAACTCGTTGTAAGGGTAAACTGTCTAAAAGTTCTTAAGCACTATAATATAAATGGAACACTTATCATTTTTTGGCTGCCAAATAATAAAGACAAGCTTATAAAAGCACTGGAATCAGAGTTCGCACAACTGGTAGAACAGTCAATTTCTACTGGAAAAATCTCGCTACCTCCGATCCCCGATGTCGTTTTAAAGATTCAAAAGCTATGCACTGAAGAAAACACCACTATTATCGATGTGGCCAATGCATTGCTTGAAGACCCAGGTTTAGCTGCTGTCGTCATTCGTGTGGCAAATTCCGTTATTTTCAATCGTCGCAACATTACCTGTACCGACTTAAGTACTGCGGTTTCTCGTTTGGGTATCCTGCGAGTGCGAGACATTGTTACCGCACAAGCCATTGAACAGTTGAAACATTCTGTCAATCTGTCTAAAGACTGTAATCTCATTTTGATGAAGAGTGCGGCCGTTTCTCGAGAGTTGGGCGCAACCATGGTCATGGTGGTTCAAGAGTTTCGAAAGCATGAACCTTCAACGTACGGTCACCTTGAACAAGAAAAAGCTCTGTTAGTTGGCCTATTGGCGGATATTGGCCTTTTCTGCTTAATCAATGAATACCACCTCTATCTGGACAGAGGTAATTACTTGGACGCAGACATCGCATTACAAATTTTCCAGACTCGCTGTTCAGCAACCAGTAAACTGGTTTTGGAAAGTTGGGGCTTTGATAATGATTTCAGAGAAGTATCTTCTAATGAAAAATACCTCGATGTACGCCCTGAAGTCAGTTATTTGGATATCGCGAGAATTGCCAACCACTTACTGATGTTCCGTAATCAAGATGAACGTATTGAAGATCATGACGTTGAGTTTAATGTAACTGGCGCAGAAATACTCTATGACTTGAGTAACATGAGTAATGTCGATATTCAGCGTAAAATTAGCGATGTACTCGTAGCGAGTGGTCTTTAATCAACAAACAATCGTTCCGTAGGCTCTTTCACTTATTAGATTCGATTTACTAATAAATACTGAAATAGTGCGGTTATCTCACAAAGGAATTTCTGAGTCTTATGTTTTCAGGGATGCTATTTATATTTGCCCCACTTGTTGTGGGGTATTTAATACCAATTTCTCGTGCTTCTGTTCTCGAGAAAATCAACCGTTCTACCTCCTATCTGATTTACGTCATTTTATCATTAATGGGGTTAAGCTTAGCCGCTCTTGATAACTTAGGGACGAACTTACAGACGATCTTGCTTTACGCTGGTACCTTTTTCTTTTGCTTGAGTATATGTAACTTATTAGCCTTGCCGATTATCGACAAATTAATCCCTCTTCAAACGGATCACAATTCTAAAAAACTACCACTTTCTTCTATGGCGCTAGAGTCAATAAAACTTGTCGTGGTTGTTGGGGGTGGTTTGGCCGCGGGACTACTATTACCCATTGGTCTGTCCTGGGTGGATACTGCAAGCGAATGGATTTTGTTTTTGCTACTGTTTTTCATTGGAATTCAACTTCGAAATAGTGGCCTGACGTTAAAGCAAATTCTCTTGAATAAGCAAGGTATGGCGATTGCCGCCCTTATTATTGTGACTTGTATGCTAGGTGGAGTCATTGCAGCAGCCATTTTGGACATTCCGCTTTATCAAGCCCTTGCGATGTCTTCAGGCTTTGGTTGGTACTCACTTGCTGGCATTTTAATGGGTGATGCGTTTGGGCCAATTTTTGGTGGCGCATCATTCCTTATTGAACTCATGCGAGAGTTACTGGCTCTTGTGGCCATTCCTTTGCTAATTCAACGCTACCCTTGCACTGCAATTGGTTATGCCGGCGCAACGGCGATGGACTTTACTCTTCCAGTCATTCAAACCACGGGTGGTGTACGGTGTGTGCCCGTTGCCATTGTTAGTGGTTTTATTCTTAGCCTGCTCGTACCTGTATTGATGCTTTTCTTTGTATCACTTGCTAGCTAGATCTCAGGAATAAGTTTTAACATCTATTACAATATGGAAAACAATCATTCCCAAACTGCCTCTAGCCAAATGTCTCAAGCTATTGGTTTCAAGCCATTGGTTTCAAACTATTGGTTTCAATCTAAACGCGACTTGGGTATCACTCACAATTTAAAATAAAGTATCGTTCGCATTAGTGTTAAAACGGATAAAACTAAAAGGAATAATAATGAAACGCTTTGTCGTTGCAGCGCTCCTCGCTACAAGCTCAACTTTCACTTTTGCTGCTGATCAGCAGTGCCTCGCAAATAAATATGATGGTTACGTTGATGCTTCCCTACAGTGGTATCAAGATTTAGTTGATTTAACTGTCTCTCAATACCCAGACCTGAAAGAAGTTGGTCAATGGTTTCTAGACGGGCGCAAACATCACTTTGAGTTAAACCGTGAAGCCGTGCATTACTTCTTAAAAAATGAACCCAACCGAGTAGCAACAGAGCAACCAGTTGAAGCTTGGCTAAAACTTGAACAACACGATGTAAAGCAATTGGCGACACGTGATGACAAACTAGGTGAAGTTGCAAAGAAAACGTTCAGCGATCGCCAGTCGACTAACCACCCGAAAAACTACGAACTGCGCTCAGCATTCGCCGATTTGCTAAGCCATCCAAAACAGATCGATACCGCTTTAAACTCGTACAACCAATCCATTGCTAAGATTGAGCAACTAAAATGCCAATAACCGCACGATAGTGTATTTCATTCTGGCAATATGGGTTTCAATAATTAAAACGGGACTTTGCGCCCGTTTTGGTTTAGATTGTGCCGTTCGCATTACCACTATAACTACAAAGATTCTTTGCCATGGTTAAGGAACAAAAAACCGCTGACGTTAGCTTTGAAAGCTTGCTAAAGATCTTCACGATTCCTGAAGGTCCCGATTCTACGTTAACCAAAATTGACGTAAGTCTTTCCCAAAACCTTAACGAATTTCTTCGTGAACATATCGTTGCAGAAGAAAAGCCTTTACATGAAATCGAAAAAGACTTTTCTTCTGCTCAGATTCCTGAGCAACCTGAGTTTGTATCAGACCATACTGAACACTTACTCGATACATTAGTCTCTCACTCCGTTCATACATCGGCACCTAGTTTTATCGGCCATATGACATCGGCTTTGCCATATTTCTTAATGCCATTGTCGAAAATTATGATCGCGCTGAACCAAAACTTGGTAAAGATTGAAACATCAAAGGCATTCACACCATTAGAACGTCAAGTTCTTGGTATGCTGCACAGGCTTATCTACGGCCAAAGTGACGACTTCTATACCAAGTGGATGCACAGTGCTAAGCACTCGCTAGGCGCTTTTTGTTCTGGTGGTACCATCGCGAATATTACCGCGCTTTGGGTAGCTAGAAACCGAGCACTGAAAGCAAATGGTGCATTCAAAGGTGTTGAAAAAGAAGGCTTATTCAAAGCCATGAAGCATTATGGCTATGATGGTTTAGCCATATTGGTCTCAGAGCGTGGTCACTATTCACTCAAAAAAGCGGCGGATGTCCTTGGTCTTGGTCAAGATGGCCTAGTTGCAGTGAAGACCGACGCAAATAACCGCATTATCGTGGATGATCTAAAAGCGAAAATGGCCGAACTTGAAGCTCAAAATATCAAGCCGATTGCCGTTGTGGGTGTTGCTGGTACGACAGAAACCGGAACTGTTGACCCGCTACCACAAATTGCAGAAGTTTGTGCGACGCATGATTGCCATTTCCACGTTGATGCCGCTTGGGGTGGTGCGACTCTTATGTCGAATAACCATCGTCATCTACTAAGCGGCGCTGAACTGGCGGATTCTGTTACCATAGACGCACACAAACAGCTGTACATTCCAATGGGCGCAGGAATGGTTCTATTCAAAGACCCTGATGCGATGAAATCAATTGAGCACCATGCTCAATATATTCTTCGTAAAGGTTCGAAAGATTTAGGAAGCCATACCTTAGAGGGCTCACGTTCAGGTATGGCAATGTTGGTTTATGCTGCGATGCATATCATCAGTCGACCTGGTTATGAGCTATTAATCGATCAGAGTATTGCGAAAGCACGTTACTTTGCCGATCTGATTAATCAGCAAGACGATTTTGAACTCGTTTCTGAGCCTGAGCTTTGTTTGCTAACCTACCGCTACTTACCGAGCGACATTCGCTTGGCGCTTGAAAAAGCCCAAGGTTCGCAAAAAGAGAAGCTCAATGAACTGATCAACCAGTTGACCCAGTTTATTCAAAAACGTCAACGTGAAACGGGTAAGTCATTTGTATCACGTACTCGACTTAACCCAGCTCACTGGCAACATTTCAATACCATCGTATTTCGTGTCGTGTTGGCAAATCCATTAACAACGAATGAGATACTGAGCTCGGTACTTGAAGAGCAAAGAGAAATTGCACTGCAAGCACCAAGTTTAATGGCTAAAATTCAAAAAACTGTGCAAAAGATCCACAACTCATGATCTTTTGAATGAGTGAGGTCAATCCGGATAAATCCGTTATCAGAACATTTGCGGGCAAAATCGCCTTAAGCAAAGTGTCAATGTAGTAGCTAGTGCTTTTAACTAAGATTGCTTTTAACTAAGAACTCTTTTCACTAATAAAGCTTCTAGCTACTCATGGCTCTACCTATAAAAACGGTAATGCAGCCATCAGTGATTTTACCTAGCCAGAATGTCGAATAGATAATTTGGATTGACATTACATCGACTTGAAAATTTCTTTCGTTTCGATGTAACTCAGTCACATTATCTTGCCACAAGCGGCACAAATGTGCGAAGAGACATTCATTTCTGTAGTTTTTACAACATTTTGTTTGAGGCTTGTCAAATTCTCACCAATTTGTAACCGTATTTGTTTTAGCCAGATTGTGGTTCGGGTTTATACTGGTTTTATGGCGCTGGTTGCTTTCGTTAACGCCCCTCTTACCCTAGAAGCTAGGATGTTTCTGTCCGTTAACAGAGCCAGCGAGTTGTTCTCTATACCCTCGTGAACACTATGAATACATTAGAAAAATTCAAAAATCTGGAGAATTTCAGTAAGTCAGAGCGCAAAGTTGCGGAAGTAATTATGGCGTCGCCACAAACTGCAATTCATTCTAGCATTGCTACATTAGCTAAGATGGCTGATGTAAGTGAGCCTACTGTAAACCGTTTTTGTCGACGTCTGGATACGAAAGGTTTTCCTGACTTCAAATTGCACCTTGCACAAAGCCTTGCTAATGGAACACCTTACGTTAACCGCAACGTGGAAGAGAGCGACGGCCCAGATGCCTACACGCATAAAATCTTCGAATCCACGATGGCTTGTTTGGATGTAGCAAAAAATAGTTTAGATCCAATGCAAGTGAATCGCGCTGTTGATTTGTTGACTCAAGCGAAACGTATCTCTTTCTTTGGCCTTGGCGCGTCTTCTGCTGTAGCGCGTGATGCTCAAAACAAGTTTATTCGTTTTAATATCCCTATCACTTGTTTCGAAGACATTGTAATGCAACGCATGAGCTGTATTAATTGCAGTGATAACGATGTCGTGGTGCTGATTTCTCATACAGGGCGTACTAAGAGCCAAGTGGAAATTGCAAATCTAGCGCGAGAAAATGGCGCAACTGTCATTGCCATTACAGCAAAAGACTCACCACTTGAAAAAGCAAGTTCACTCGCTATCACACTGGATGTCCCTGAAGATACGGACGTGTACATGCCAATGGCAAGTCGTGTTGTTCAAATGACTGTTATCGACGTTCTCGCTACAGGCTTTACGTTACGTCGCGGAACTGGTTTTCGTGAAAATCTAAAAAGAGTGAAAGACGCGCTAAAAGACAGCCGTTATGACAAACTTAGTCAGTACTGACCTGACCAGTTTTGATCTGGTCAATTCTGATCAAGGCAACAACGCCAAATGTTGGTAATTGAATTATTCTAAGGGGCAAATATTAATCATTTACCCCTGTTAGGTCATGATCTTGTTTTAGCACTTCGACGGAACTTAAATGACGTTTTCCAATACTTTCACATTCGTCACTGCCATCGCAGACTAGCCCTAATATATGAATTAGCCTATCTTGCGTAAGAGGAAGTGGATTACCTTTGATTGCGACAGACTTGAGCGCATCATCAGCGACTTGTTCAAAAGAAGTTTGGCAAACACCAAACTTTCCAAGGCGGGGCAATTCTAGTTTATCCAACACCATTTTGACCCAAAGTACACCATCATTTTCATTCGCATTTGCTCTCTCAGTAACGATCTGAGCAATTTTTCTATAACGACTTATCACATCACTGCGCCCGGCCCTTTTCGCTGCATTAATGTTTTCTTGCATTACATGCGGAGCTAATCGTGCGGTAATAACACTATGAGGCGCATTTAGCTTACCGCCTAAAGCCGATGCTAATCCATGAGCCGCCCCCAATTTTGCATTGGTAATCGCCATACCACCGAGCAAAGCAGCAAACGCAAGATCGGAGCGTGCTTTATGGTTGTCTTGTTTACACCCAGCAATGACGGATCGGCTTAATCGTCTGAGCCCCTCCTCACAAACCATATCGGTCAATGGGTTTGGATCGCCACAAACATAAGCTTCCATTAAATGAGTAAACGCATCCATTGCGCCTCGACCAGAGGTGTATTGATCGGTGCCATAGGTTAATGTGGGATCAACAATCGCAACATCAGCGAGCATCTCGGGGCTACGGAGGCTAACTTTGACTTGGTCTTGGCCTGATTTTAGAACCGCATTGCGCGTCACCTCAGAGCCTGTACTTGCGGTGGTAGGAATGGCGATAAAATGAATAGGTTTGGTTTTTAATGGAACATTACGACCGACAACCTCGACGTAATCATAAACGTCACCTTGGTTTGGGATGATAGCAGCCAGTGCTTTGCCCATATCTATCACGCTTCCTCCCCCAATAGCGATCACCATATCAGGCTGAAACTTACGCCCCAAAACAGCGGTTTCTTCTACCATCGTGATATTGGGTTCCCCACTGATTGCGACATGCTGATAACGCATATTCTGCGCTTTAAGATAATTAATAATAGGTGTGGCTCTTTGCGTATCTTTACCCGTAACAAGTAAAACGCTGTAGCCAAACTGATTGATTACAGACAACGAAGATTGGAGCGCGCCCTCGCCGAAGATAATCCGTGTCGCAGTCATAAACTGAAACATACACTTCCTCCCCAAAACAACAACTGACTCTAGAGTGCTTTGCTTTCATTGAAAAAATTGACCCAGTGCACCTTGCCATCATTAACCTTACAAAATGTATGTTTTTATGCGTTAGTTCACATACACTGCCTTATTTTTCGGCAACTCCGATTTGGACTCAAAGTCGGGTCCGCACCGCTTTGTAACGAAAATGCCTAGTATTTATACGATAGAATTTGCCTATTGAAACAACAGGTAATTGCTACTTTATTTCCGGATCAGGATCGGGCATAGTTATGTCAACAAATGAAAGCGTGTCACGACATGAAGTCAGTCCGCTCTCAACAAGAATAAATTTTAGGAGAAATGAGATTATGTTCGTAGTTATCTTTGGTCGCCCAGCTTGTCCTTACTGTGTTCGTGCGAAAGAACACGCAGAAACACTTAAAGCAAAACGCGATGATTTCAACTACCGTTACGTAGACATCCACGCAGAAGGTATTTCTAAAGCGGATCTAGAAAAAACCGTTGGTAAGCCAGTAGAAACGGTACCTCAGATCTTCATCGACCAAGAGCACATCGGTGGTTGTGATGACTTCGAAGCCTACGCAAAAGAACACCTAGGTCTGTTCGACGAGTAATACAGCTAAGACTGTATAAAAGAAACAAAGAATGTTTAAAAGCCGCACTATGCGGCTTTTTAATATGAGTGAGATTATTTCCTTACGTCAAGTAATGACAAAAGCAAAAAAAATTCACTTATCTTTTGGCGATTATTCGTTACAATTCGCAACTCCTAATCTTTTTGGCACCCACTTTACCGAGCCACACAGTGAACATAGACGTCGTACACCTTCTTGAACAAAACCCGATTCTTCTGATCTTCGTCGTATTAGCCATCGGCCTTGGCATTGGTAAGATTCGCTTTGGAAGCCTGCAGTTAGGCAATTCTATTGGCGTTCTTATCACCTCGCTCATCATGGGCCACCTCGGTTTCTCATTTAATCCAGAAGCGCTCACCATTGGCTTTATGCTATTTATCTACTGTGTAGGAATCGAAGCAGGGCCCAACTTTTTTGGTATATTCTTCAGAGACGGAAAACATTATTTATTTTAAGTATGACTGTGCTAGTCGCGGCAGTCAGTTTAACGTACTTTTGTAGCCATTATTTTGGTCTCGATTTTGGACTTTCTGCGGGCATGATGGCAGGCGCATTGACAGCAACACCAGTTTTAGTTGGCGCACAGGATGCTTTAAATTCCGGCCTAGCCACGATTCCACGTAACATGGACTTTTCACTGGTATTAGAAAACCTATCCGTAGGCTATGCGATGGCCTATCTAGTGGGTTTGATCAGCATGATCATGTTCGCCAAATTGCTGCCTAAACTACAAAAACAAAACCTCTCGGATTCAGCACAACAAATCGCACAGGAACGCGGTCTCGGCAGTTCAAGTCAACGCAAAGTGTATCTGCCAATAATCCGTGCTTACCGAGTGGGTCCAGAGTTGATTGATTGGACCGATGGTAAAAACTTGCGTGAGCTAGGTATTTATCGTCAAACGGGCTGCTACATCGAACGCATCCGTCGTAATGGTATTCTTGCCCACCCTGATGGCGATGCGATCCTGCAGGAAGGGGATGAAATCGCACTGGTTGGTTTCCCAGATAGCCATGCGCGTTTGGATCCAAGCTTTCGAAATGGTAAAGAAGTATTTGACCGCAACTTACTAGACCTTCGCATTGTCGAAGAAGAGATCGTAGTAAAAAGCGACGCGATAGCTGGTAAACGTCTATCAGACTTGAACTTATCTGAATTTGGCTGTTTCTTGAACCGCGTGGTACGCGCGCAGATTGAAATGCCGATGGATTTAGACATCGTTCTGGCCAAAGGCGACGTGTTGCAAGTCAGTGGCGAAAAGAGCCGCGTTCATGGTCTTGCTGAGAAAATCGGTTTCATCTCGATCCACAGTCAAATGGCAGACCTACTGGCATTTTGTAGCTTCTTTATTTTGGGCATTATGTTTGGCCTCGTCACGATGACGTTTGGTCAAGTATCATTCAGTCTGGGTAACGCGGTCGGTTTATTGCTATCAGGTATTACACTTGGTTTCTTACGAGCTAACCACCCTACTTTTGGTTATGTACCGCAAGGCGCGTTGAACATGGTCAAAGACTTGGGTTTGATGTTCTTCATGGTGGGCATCGGATTAAGTGCGGGCGGTAAAATGTTCGAGCACTTAACTCAAGTTGGTCCTCAAGTTATCGGTTTGGCATTTATCGTTAGTGTCGTACCTGTTGTATTGGCTTACCTTGTTGGCGCTTACATACTCAAAATGAACCGGGCGCTACTCTTTGGTGCTATTATCGGTGCTCGCACCTGTGCACCAGCGATGGACGTAGTGAACGAGTATGCGAAATCGACTATCCCTGCTTTGGGCTATGCTGGTACGTACGCCATTGCCAATATCTTAATGACACTCGCAGGTACTATCCTTATCATCCTGAGTTAGTTACTTTTGAATGGGCGTTGCTGGTTGGTTTACGTAGCACTCATGATTCGACACAAAGTTTTAAGATACAAAGCTTTAAGACACAAAAAAGGCGCTCATTGAGCGCCTTTTTTAATTCCGTTAGAAACGATTAGATTTGAGTGAAATCTGTTTCTACTGCTGGGTTCACGTCTGCTTCGTAATCCACACCGTCAACACCGAAGCCGAATAGCTTCAAGAACTCTTCTTTGTACTCAACGTAGTCAGTCAGTTCTTTTAGGTTTTCAGAGGTGATTTGTGGCCATAGGTCACGACAGTGTTGTTGGATATCTTCGCGCAGTTCCCAATCATCCAGACGTAGACGGTTCACTTCATCTACTTCTGCAGCGCTGCCGTCTTCTTTGTAAAGACGTTGGCTGAACATACGGAAGATCTGCTCCATACAACCTTCGTGTACGCCTTCTTCACGCATTTTCTTGAATACCATTGCGATGTATAGAGGCATAACAGGAATTGCAGAACTTGCTTGAGTCACAACAGACTTAAGTACCGCTACGTTTGCGCTACCGCCAGTTGCAGACAGTTTCTCGTTCAGTGCTGCAGCTGCGCGGTCTAGGTCCATTTTCGCTTTACCTAAAGCACCATCCCAGTAGATCGGCCAAGTTAGCTCAGTACCGATGTAGCTGTATGCCACTGTTTTACAGCCATCTGCTAGAACGCCAGCTTCTGATAGTGCATTAATCCATAGTTCCCAGTCTTCACCGCCCATTACGGTTACTGTGTCTTGGATTTCTTGCTCAGTAGCAGGCTCTACGCTTGCTTCGATGATTACATCTTTGTTGGTATCAACAGCTGTCGCGGTGTAAGTCTCACCGATAGGCTTAAGTGATGAACGGATTACTTCACCCGTTTCTGGCATTTTGCGTACTGGAGAAGCCAATGAGTAAACCACCATATCTACCTGACCAAGATCTTCTTTGATCAAGTCGATGGTTTTTTGTTTTGCTTCATTTGAGAAAGCGTCACCATTTAGGCTTTTCGCATACAGCCCCTCTTCACGAGCCAATTTCTCAAACGCTACCGAATTGTAAAAACCAGCTGTACCTGGCTTCTTCTCTGAGCCTTCTTTTTCGAAGAACACACCGATAGTCGAAGCACCACCACCAAATGCCGCAGCGATACGAGAAGATAGGCCGTAGCCACTTGATGCACCCACAACAAGAACGCGTTTTGGTGCGTTTTTAATTGGGCCTTGTGCTTTAGTGTAAGCAATTTGTTCTTTTACGTTAGCTTCACAACCCACTGGGTGCGTAGTAGTACAGATAAATCCACGAATTCTAGGTTTGATGATCATATTCAACTTCCTTTAAAAACGTTGCTAGGATAAAAGTTTCAGCCGGACTTCGCACCTAATTTCTGTAAAATGCAGCGAAAATGCAAGTGGTTGGAGCACTCATGCTACTAACCACTGACAATCAGGTACAAAAAAGCACCTCATTGGAGGTGCTCTTGTTCGTTATCTTAGGCGCTAATATTTATGCGGCAGAGTTCAAGTGTGATTTCTTCGGAGCGTTGGTTCGAACTTCTGAAAAATCGTGGCTAAAATGATCAACTTGAATCGCATGGTAACGCAACTTATCCGCCGCCATGATCTGGTCGATTTCTTGCTCAGTCAGCACACCCGCTTCAAACGCTTGCTGCAAACGATCATGTAATAAACCTTTGCGTGCAACTTTGCCATCTTTCGCTGCTTTCATCAGCTTGCGTTCAAGTGGTTTCACTTCGTACATGGCTAAGAACGCCCGCTCCATCAAGCCAACGCTGTCATCCTCTTCTTTTCCGATATAACAAAGATGTGTCATACGATCACGCTGCGCTCCTGGTGTCATCATCGCCTCAGCAAGCTTCACACAAAGGTCATCGCTCGGTGCTTCAAAGTGATTCCCAAGCGGGAACAACAAGCCTTTAAGTACACCACCAACATACTTCACAGGGAAGTTAGAATAGGCTTCGTTTAGTGACTTAGCGGCATTGTATAAACAGTGCTGAACAGCATAGTGGACAAAATCTAAATCGCCTTGCTGACGACCCTCGTCTTCGTATTTCTTAAGCGCAGCGGATGCCATGTAAAGGTAACTCAGGCCATCACCTAGGCGTGCAGAAATCATTTCCTTACGCTTTAGATCTCCGCCTAATGTCAGCATAGCGAAATCAGCACTTACTGCTAGCGCGCGACTTAGACGAGTGATGTCTTTGTAATATTGTTGCGTTGGCCCACTCATGTGCGCTTTGACAAAACGCGACCCCGTCAATGCGGCGCCTAGCGCTCCAAAGGTGTTGCCTGTCGCATGGCCAATATGTTTGAAAAGCAGTTCATCAAACGCTTTGGCGCCCTCATTGGCATCTGGATTTGCTGCGGCTTCCATCTCTTTAAGCACATATGGATGACAACGCGTCGCACCCTGACCAAAGATCATTAAGTTACGCGTTAGGATATTTGCACCCTCAACCGTAATCGCTACAGGAATACCTAAATAGTGCTTCGCAAGATAATTCATCGGACCGTCTTGAATGGCACGACCTGCGTGAATATCAAAAGAGTCATTTAAAATCGTACGCGCCATTTCCGTCATATGGTATTTCGCAATAGCGGTAACGATCCCTGGTTTCTCTTTTAAATCTAACGAAGTGGTCGTCAACGTTCGTGTTGCTTCCAACAGGTAAGTCAAGCCACCAATACGGCCCATCGCCTCCGCGACGCCTTCAAACTTACCGATAGACATACCAAACTGTTTACGAACATATGCGTATGCCCCCGTGGTGCGCGTAGTAAGGTGGCCAATTGCCGTTCCAAGAGCAGGCAGAGAGATACCTCGGCCCGCAGAGAGACACTCCACAAGCATACGCCAGCCTTTTCCTGCGTACTCTGAACCACCAATTAGCCAATCCATTGGAATGAAAACATCATTACCGCGTGTTGGGCCATTCATAAAAGCCGAACCTAGTGGATCATGACGCTCTCCGATTTCGACGCCATCGTGATCTGCCGGGATCAGTGCACACGTAATACCAACGTCTTTCTTATCACCCAATAAACCGTCTGGATCTTGAAGCTTAAAGGCAAGACCAAGTACAGTCGCCACTGGTGCGAGAGTAATGTAGCGTTTATTCCAGCTAACACGGATACCAAGAACTTCTTTCCCTTCGTGCATGCCAAAACATACGACGCCTTGATCAGGAATGCCGCCTGCATCTGATCCCGCTTCTGGGCCAGTCAACGCAAAACAAGGAATATCCGTACCATCGGCTAGTCGTGGTAGCCAATAGTCTTTTTGCTCCTGAGTACCATAATGTGAAAGCAGCTCACCTGGACCGAGTGAATTAGGCACCATGACAGAAACAGCAGCACTGATACTACGAGTTGCAATACGAGAAACAATGGTTGAATTCGCAAGTGCAGAGAACTCACGACCGCCATACGATTTAGAAATTATCAAGGAGAAGAAACGCTCTTTACGCAAGAAATCCCATACCTCCGGCGGAAGATCTCGATCGTCTTTGACGATTTTTTGGTCATCCAACATTTCAAGTAAGGTTTCTAATTCATTGTCCATGAACGCTTGTTCTTCAGAAGACAGTGTCGGTTTTGGATAATGATGCAGCGTAGTAAAATTTGGCTTACCCGAGAACAGCTCTGCATCCCACCAAACGCTACCGGCTTCCATCGCTTCTTTTTCGGTGCTTGATAGTGGTGGCAGCACATTCTTAAAAACTTTAAAAGCTGGGTCACTAATCCATTTTCTTCGTAGAGAGCTCATAGTTCAGATCCTTTTGTTCACTTTACCGCATGCGGCTGGTCTTATTATCAATTCTGTCGTTGCTTATAGTGTTATTCTTATACGTCTTTCAATGACTACTTCGTTGACATTCCGGCGGACAAGTAAGGGATGAGTAAATCAACCACAGACTTTGCGTCCACTTGTTTGTTAAACTTACTTTCAGCCAGTTCTGTTAACGCTTGACTTGATGCCATGGTAAATACACAGGTACCAAGCGTGAAATGTAATCGCCAGAAAAGCTGCTCTTCGGTCAAATCAGGGCTGGCTTTCTTAATCGACGACAAAAACAGGTTCAAAACTTCCTCATATCGAGTGCTAACAAACCAGCGCAGATGTCCTTGCACGTCTGTATAACCTCGTCCAATCAGCAACATAAACAACGCTGTTCCATTTGGTCTTACGTCGTTCAGTGCTCTAAGTGGTAAACGCAGAGATTCAAATACTTCGTCCATACTGTAAGAATCGCGCGTATTTAACTCGACTAACGACGTCTTAATACTTGGCATTAAAGCCTCTAAGTATCTATCTAGCACCGCTCTAACCAACGTCTTCTTATCACCAAAATGATAGTTAACTGATGCAAGATTCACATTCGCTTTACCGGTGATCGTTCTTAATGATGTGTCATTGAAGCCGTATTCTGCAAACAGTCCTTCTGCAACATCGAGTATTTTTTCTTTAGTTGTACTTCTCGGGGCCATTTCAATCACTCGTATTAAACAACTGTTTGAAAATATACCTCCGAAACTATAAGTTAACAAATGATTAACATCACATTTTCAGCAATTGGTCCGACCAGAAAATCAACGATGCTTTCAAACTAATGAATTACAAGCAGATATTCTTTAATCAAAAACTTCAAAAAAATTGGAACTGTTTGGAAATCGCTCGGTCTGAATAACTGTAACGATTAGGGCATTTAGAGTTTTACTGGCCGTCGAACTTGTTTCAATCTAATGGTTACAATGCTGCTTTTTTCTTATTAACTCCTATGTTTGTATCCGCCCAGACACTTTTTCGTCTGGGCTTTTTTTCGCCGCTTCTTCTGTGACAGGCTAATTGATGCCTGATGCCCATTACTTCCTAAGTGTGAGCCTTTCCTAACTATTCGTTTTCCTAACTGTTAATTCTTTCTAACCGTGAGCTCTCCTAACTATTGATTTTCAGTAACTATTGGCTTTCAGTCACCATTTTTAACAGCCGTTTGTTTTCGTTAACGATGACTACTCCCATGCTCTGAGGCATGTTTTGGTGCAGTTTGCTGTACGGTTATCTATTCAAATGTAATAAGGTTCCACAAATTTCAGGCATAAAAACCTCCTGTCAAAGGAGGTTTTATGATTAATTTCTGTGTAATTATGCTTCTGCGGTTTCTTCAGCTGCTGTCTTAGGTAGCGAGAAATGCAGCAGAGCATAGCCAAGAATCGCCGCTGTCGTTGACCCCATCAAGATACCTAAACGAGCATAAGTATCAAACTCTGGGCTCACATTGGCAAAGGCCAGTGACGAAATGAAGATCGACATAGTAAAACCAATGCCGCACAACACTGATACTGCAAAGATATGCATGAAGTTAACGCCTTGAGGCAGCTTCGCAATCCCCATTTTCACTGCCACCCAGCTAAAGGTGAAGATACCAAGTGGCTTACCAACTAGCAGTCCCAAAGCAATGCCTAATGGAAGCATTGAAGTCAAACCAGACATTGATACACCTTGAAGTGAGATGCCCGCGTTTGCAAATGCAAATAAAGGAAGAATCCCAAACGCAACGTATGGATGCAGCGCGTGCTCCATATGTTTCAGTGGAGAGTGTTCGCCTTTTTTGCCTTTCAACGGAATAGAGAAGCCGATAACAACACCCGCAAGCGTTGCGTGTACACCGGATTTCAATACCGCAAACCAAAGGATGGCACCTACTATCATATATGGCGTCAGCTTAGTTACGTTTTTCGCATTTAGCATGAACAGGACGCCAGTCATGACGAAACCAACCACTAAAGCCATCGTTGATAAATCGCCTGTGTAGAACAATGCGATGATTACAACAACACCCAAGTCATCAATGATCGCTAGCGCAAGCAAGAAAACTTTTAAGCTAATAGGCACACGTTTACCTAATAGCGCCATAATACCAAGCGCAAATGCGATATCTGTCGCGGCTGGGATTGCCCAACCTGAAATCGCTTCTGGATCACCTGCATTAAATGCAACATACACAAGTGCCGGAGCTAACATACCGCCTACCGCTGCGATCGCCGGGAAGATAGCTGTTTCTTTTGATTTTAATGCGCCTTCAAGTAGCTCGCGCTTTACTTCAAGACCGATTAATAGGAAGAACACAGCCATAAGGCCATCGTTGATCCAGTGAGAGACTGACATACCAAACACATAAGTATGCAGCATTGCCTGATAAGTTTCGCCAAGTGGTGAGTTTGCAATAGTCATTGCGATTGCCGCTGCAATCACAAGAAGAATACCACCTGCAGATTCCATTTTGAAAAGTCACGAATGACATCGTTCATGAGTTTCGCCCTTATATTTATTATCTTAATAAACGAGTAACAAAGAATGATGAGAGTTTATAGCTGTGGAAAATTTAAGAATAATCGCTTGTTCAGAGTATAAAGTTCGTTTTTCCGATACTTTGTATACGATACATCGTTTTTTCCAACAACATCATAAATACTTGAAGTCCTTTTCGTCTCCCCTATCAAACGAATTGCACACATAGACTACTATTAAGTTAATGTAATATGTGATTAATTTTCGTGATTTAAATGTTATTTTGGATGAAGTTAATGTCATCCATGCCTAAAAAAGCCGCCTTACATGGCGGCTTAAATCTTAAATCAGTACCCCGTTAGCTGCATAAATCCCCACGCCTCATTGGAGCCCGATGCAAGTATCGGCCCCTCCCAATAAGGAATCAGAAATGGCTGCCACATATCGGATTTGCTGATCCGCGTCGTTAGGTTGATACCATGTTTTGGCACGTTTACAATCCATTGCAAAGGCATTCGTCGCCCATTTGCTAGGCTGGTCACTTGCATCGGTGTGATACTGAAATCTTTCTCAGTTAAATTAAACACGGTGCCAGAACGGGTTGAAAGCGTGCCAAATAGATGTGGCACTTGCCCATTCTGTCGATAACGGCTTACCGTCAGTGCTCTACCATCATCTAAATTGAATACAAGCCAATCCCAACCTTGTTGATCTTCCCCGATCAAGCCGCTGCCCCACTCTTTTTGAGTCCATGCAGAACCTGTCACAGAAATGGACTGACCATTGAGTGTTATTGTCCCTTTTACATTTAGGAACGGAGCACTAAAGCTAAAAGATGAAACAGATAACAATGCATGCTTAACCTGAAAGCCTTTATCGCCATTAACCACAAACGGTCCATTGGTTGTGGTATTTAACTCTAGACCAAATGTGTCGGTTGAAATTTCAAGCTGCCCAGGAAATGGCGTCGTGCCTAACGCACGCCAATACCAGTTATCTATCCACAATCGAAACGGACGATTGCTCATCCCTGCTTGGCCTATTCCACCACGCGCAACGCGTTGTTCTCGCCAAATATGACTACCACGGCTGATAACGATATGAGAGATAAAAAGCTGTGGGTTTTGCCAACCACGCGTATCACGTTCATCGATCGCAACTCTAAAGTAGCTCCACTGTACGTTATAAACATGGCCATCTTGATCTTGAAGTTTCGCAAAATAATTCCACCATTCATGCTGGTAGTTAGGATGAAAACGAAAATCTTCTGGTAATGACACGTGTTCACTCGGCAAAACAGGATCAAAAACCGTCCTTTCTTCTCGTTTCAATACCGCGCTGATTTCACTTTCTTCTGTTGCAGTCGCTTCAGCCCAAAGGGTTAAATAGAACGCTCCACCAATCAATATAATGAAAGCAATGACAACCAATGCAGAGATAGAAAAGATTTTTTTCTGCTTCATGTTATTCATTACAGCGCATCCCTTAGCGACTTCATTGGCGTGCTCTTGATCATTCTGATGACAGGAAGTGCGCCTGCTAACATGATCGCTAACATTGCCCAAGCAATCGTCTGTGCGTATTCCCACGGTATGACTTGAAGTTCTAATGACCACCCGAATGATTGCTTGATTATGATATCAACAATAAGATGTGCCAACGCCAAACCAAGTGGTACCGCAATAATTGCAGAAATGGTACCAAATACGAATAACTGCAAGCCGCCCAAAGCAACAAGCTCCCTGCCTGATACGCCCATACAACGTAGTAAAGAGAAATGCCGTTGGCGAGATAGTTCACCCGCCAATGTCGCAAAAAACAGACCGAAAACAGCAATGATCAAGGTAATATTGCCAAGCGTTCCAGCAATCGCGAACGTATGGTCAAACACCCGCATCGCTTGGTTATAAATATTGTTATTGTCGAACAAACGATCTTGAGGTAAGCGATAGACACTTTCTAATCGTCGTTTTAACCCATCTCCATTCACGTTCTCTTGCAGAACAACACCCAAGCCAACGTTACCTGAACCGGCAAACGCTGACAGCCAGTTTCGATGAGACATCATCACTTGGTTATAAGGATTACCATAATCGTAGTAAACCCCTACAATCTGCCAACCACCGCCAAGTGGAGGGAGTAAATCAATGTAATCACCAGGGCGAAGATCCAACTTCAATGCCATCGACTCGCTGATCATCAAGCTCTTAGAATGATGTAAGTGATACCAGTAGTTCGGTACACCAAGTTTAACGGTAAGCGAATCAAGTTCTCCCTCCGATGCCCCTGTACTCACCACTTGAAGCGCACCTCGCTCCGTCGGAAAATCTTTTTCCCAACGCCACCAAACTTCATCAACTTCCGGCTGTTTTTGTAACCATGAGCTCATTCGTGCTGCTGAGTTATTGGTTGGGTAAATATAGATATCCGCCGCCAAACGTTGGTTAAGCCATTTATCAGTCGTATCTCTGAAGCTGCCTACCATGGTTTCGACACCAATGTTCGCCGCTAGCGCTAGCATAAACGCCATCGTCGCAACACCTCGGTAGCTCATACTTGCCGCCGCATCAGAGAAAAACCAGCGAACACGAACCCAACGCATAGAATAAGAGAAGCTTTGGAACATATGCCACATCAAAAATGGCATAAATAGCGCAACACTGACTAACATAAGCGCAATGATCGTAAAGCCGGACTCTTGCGTTTTAGGCGCTTGATAAACCGCAATGGCAGCAACACAAAGTGCACAAGCAGCTAAAGCCTGCCAAGAAAACTCTCTGCCAGCAAAGCGCATAAGCGAGAGCCTTGAAGACAAACGAATAGGTTGTGCTTTAAGTAAGCGGATCAACGGCCATAAGCAAGAAAGCAATGCACCCAATGATGACATGGCCAAACTGTATAAGCTCGACTCCCAAGACCAACCTATCGTTAAGCCAACATTGGCGTCATACAAATCACTTAAACTGGATGAAACCGCTGGAATCAACTCATTCGCGAGAATCAAACCAAAGAAGTTTCCGCAAGCCCATGCAAATAGAACCAAAATAAGCAGTTCAAGTAACAATGCTTGCGTAAGCTGGATGCCTGTAACCCCAGTTTGACGCAAAATGCCCACTAAACGTTGACGCTGGATAAATGACAGCGACATTGCTTGATAGAAAATGAACAGACCTACTAGGAAAGAGAGCATACCCATTGCCGTCAAATTCATATGGAATGCATCCGTCAGTGCTTGTAGCTCACTACGGCTACTGCGCACTAAAACCATCCCGCTAGGCAGTTTTTCTTTTAACGCGAGAACTTTCTCTTCTGGCATCTCACCACATGCAATTGCTGATAACCCAGAACTGCGCTTAAGCATACGAAGCAATGAAATATCAGAAACCAGTCGAATACCAGAGAGCATTTGATTGGTATCGACTTTCAATGGCCCTAATTGACTGCCATCATTAAGCTCAATAAAGTCTCCATCTTGCCACGTCATGTACGAGGCTAAGTCTTGGCTCACTAATATTGGATAAGGTGGTTTCATTAACGAAAGTAACGGCAATTCGTTAAGTGACTTACCTTGGTGTAGAGGCAAAAGCGCAACAGGATCGACACCAACAAGCGTCAAACCAAAGTCATCTTTAGATTCAAGATGCAAAGTATCAAAAGGCGCACACTGGTTAAAACCTGCGCGACGCAATTGAATATAAAACCCTTGCGGAATTTTATTCGCGGAGTGTTTAGTGCGGATGCGATACGGAAGAGGATTGGAAAAAAGTTTTTCACCCGTTTCATAACTTTGTTTGGCATGCTGGTTAATCGATGTCACACCGACGAGCAGTGACACGCCTAAGGTTAAACCAAGCCAAACAAGTAGAATTTGTAGAGGATAACGGCGGTAATGACCGAGTAGTGCCTTAACTACGGGCCATAACATGCAGTTGCCCTCCTTGAAGACGAATACGACCTTCCATGTGTTCAGCCACTTTTTCACTGTGAGTAACAAGCAACAAGGTACAATCTAACTGACGAGCCAAGCTGGTCAAAAGTCGCATTACTGCTTCTGCATTTCGCTCATCCAAGCTGCCGGTTGGTTCATCCGCTAATAAAATCTTCGGTTCCATGTACAAAGCACGAGCAATGGCTGCACGCTGTTGTTGACCACCGGAAATTTCTTCAGGGTAACGCCCAAGCAATGGCATGAGATCAAGAGCAGACAGGATTTGGCGCCACAAACCTTTGTCTTCTGGTAAGCCTTTTAATTGGCGACAGAAACGAATATTGTCAGCGATATTTAGCGTAGGCAGTAAATTAAACTGCTGGAAGATATTACCAATGTTATTGCGGCGGTACTTTGTTCGTTGATTCTCAGGCGCATCATGCATAGCAAAGTTCGGGTACTGAATTTCCCCAGAGTCTGCGGTATCAAGTCCTGCTATAAGATTAAGTAGTGTACTTTTCCCAGAGCCACTCTCCCCCATTAATGCGACTTGCTCACCTTGTTGTAACGTTAATTCTGCCCCTTGTAGTACAGGATGAAATTCTCCCCCGTCTACATAGCCTTTGCATAGGTCTGACAGTTTTAACATTAATTTGCCACTCAATTGGTATTTGAAATTGGTGTCAGAATCTACACTAAAACACGTACAGTAGAAAGCATTTTGACTGACAGATCACAGCGTCCGCCTACAAATAAAACGGTTCTCGTGGCAGACCTCAATCCCCGATAAGATTATTCATCCATTTGCGGCTTAATATGCGATACAAAGAGACGCCCCATTTGACCAATTCTTCACTTAAAAACAATAAGTAAACCCATTGAGGCTCAACGCCTAAATAGATGGCAGCAAACGCGGCAAGTGGGATGCTGATTATCCATTGGGCTACCAAATCTTGATACAAACAAAACTTAACATCACCACCAGCACGAAGTACACCAACAATCGCCATCATTGGCACAGAACGAAGTACAACGCCTACCGCTAAGATCACCATAAACTGCTCAGCTAAGTGACGCGTTTCTGTTGTCAGTGCACTAAATGCATCCAATATCAGTCGATTCGAGATAAGCAGTAATCCAGCGACCACTATCGCTATCAATAAATTCAAGATAACGGTAGCCCACGCTTGGTAATATACCGGGCCATACTTGTTTGCCCCCAACTGATTACCAACCATTACCGCCGCTGCGTTGGACAACCCGATCATCATCGCCAACGCTAAAGATTCGACCGGCGTCATTACCGATAATGCGGCAAGACCTTGAACCC
The DNA here is from genome assembly GCF_003544875.1 of Vibrio alfacsensis. Taxonomy (NCBI): domain Bacteria; kingdom Pseudomonadati; phylum Pseudomonadota; class Gammaproteobacteria; order Vibrionales; family Vibrionaceae; genus Vibrio; species Vibrio alfacsensis. The sequence goes on along the minus strand of NZ_CP032093.1, from coordinate 1,272,298 downwards.
CTGCCTGTCCCATGATGGCATGATAGGCAAATAAACCACCAGCCCATGCTAAAAAGTTAAACGTCGTTGGAAGAGAAAGCGTAAGGAATCGCTTGATCCTATTTATCACTAAGCTGGCGCGAATGTCCTCAACGCCAAAAGCGATGGTGTGCTGAGTAAACCAAAGATAACCAAACAGGCAACCGACTTCTATTGCGCCACTAATGACCGTCGCAATAGCCGCACCTTTAATTCCCATTGCAGGCAAGCCCAAATGACCAAAAATCAAAACCCAGTTAAGAAATATATTCGAGGCTATACCAATGCCACTGAAAAAGGTACTCAATCCCGGTTGATGCATAGCACGAAGTCCCACCGCTATACTGGCAACACACGCAACAGCCAACATACTGACGGACGAAATCACCAAGTATTCAGCCCCTAAGTGAATAACTTCGGTTGAATCAGTGGTCAATTTCATGATTGCTTCAGGGAATAAGATAAAGAAGATGACTGTCATCGCGGCGAACGCCATCGCAATCATCCAAGTCAGTGATGTACTTTGTCGTACACCTACTTTATTACCTGCCCCCCAGTACTGGGCCGTTAAAAGCGCACCTCCCGTCGTCACGCCAACAAGCATGATAGTGGTAACAAACGTTGCTCTCGCTGCAACACCAACCGCAGCAATCTCCGCTTCACCCAATTGGCCCAACATCAATACGTCCACTAAGCCTCGGCTAGAGAACATCATGCTTTGGAGTGTAATCGGTAGTGCAATCGCAAACAGTCGTCGCAGGAATGACTTATCCGCATGAGTCAGCAATTGTGAGAAAAAAGTCATGACCACTCCGACGACAACTTATTGATAGAAAGGAGAAAATGTCCCATGATTATACGCAGCGGTGTTTTTTCCACCAGCAATAAAAGGATTTAATATGAAAAAGGTGTTGGTACTTGGGGCTTCCGGCTATATCGGGTCACAACTTCTACCTCAGTTACTCGATAAAGGTTACATTGTCACGGCAGCGGCGCGTCATATTGACTATTTGGAATCGCGAACTCATCCACACCCTAACCTCACACTCACGTATTTAGACCTCGCCGATGCAAAAGCGACGCTAGAAGTCGTGAATGATTTTGATTTGGTGTTCTTCCTCGTGCACGGTATGGCGCAAGGTCACGACTTTGTTGAATACGAATTAAACCTCGCAGAGAACTTCAAAAATGCCCTCGAGAAAAGTCGTGTAGAACACGTTATTTATTTGAGTGCAATTCAGCCTCAAACCGGCAACTCTCAACACTTGGCGGCACGCAAAGCAACGGGAAAAATCATTCGCCAAGCCGGTGTGCCTGTTACTGAACTTCGAGCTGGCGTAATTATCGGTCCCGGTTCTGCGGCATTCGAGATCATGCGAGACTTTGTCTATAACCTTCCGATTCTAATTGCACCTAAATGGGTAGACTCCAAAGCCAACCCAATCGCCCTACCCAACCTCAATCACTATTTGCTTGAATTGGCACAAACCAAACCAACAGAAAGTGAAATCTATGAAGTTGGTGGGCCGGATACACTAAGTTATCGCGAGCAATTTGAAGTCATTTGTAAGATTACTAAGAAACCTTACCGACTTTGGTCCACGCCACTGCTCACACCTAAAATGGCCTCTTACTGGTTAGCGCTTGTCACCTCTGTACCAGCCAATATTGGCAAAGCATTACTTGCAGGCTTGGAGCACGACTACATTGCTGATACCAAGGCCATTCACGAACGATTCCCACAAGAGCTCATTAGCTACAAGCAGTCCGTTACAGACACCATCGCAACGGAAGGGACTTTTGTCCGCAGTAACGTTTGGGGATTTGAACCAGCAGCACTCAAACGTTGGCAACCAGGCTACGGGTACTATCCAAAACATGCGGGAGCAAGCATCAAGACAAAAGCCTCTGTAGAATCACTTTGGAATGTCGCGCAAAAGATCGGAAGCCCTGAAAAAGGCTATTACTTTGCTAACATTCTTTGGCGCACCCGAGAATGGCTCGATATCTTCTTTGGTGGTGGGAAGCCCATTCGAGTATCCCCGGAAGGCCCCAAACTCAAGGTGGGAGATTTCATTGACTCCTGGAAAGTCATTCGCTGTGAAGAAAATCAATTCCTCTCACTGTTTTTCGGTATGAAAGGCCCAGGGCTTGGTCGTTTAGAAATCACCATCAAAGATCATGGTGAAGAACGAGAGCTCGACATCACAGCATGGTGGCATCCACAAGGCTTTTAGGGCTACTCTATTGGTTTGCCATGATGCCGGCGCACTTATTTATCTTTAAAGGCATGGTCAAAGCTATAACGAGAGAAGCGGAAAATACGCCCAACTAAAGATCTCTGCTCACACAATTGTTTTCGTCTTCAAACAGCACTGATCAACTAGGTTTCCGGTTCGAACATGAAACGACAATCTACGGCAATAAACGACGGATATGTTCGAGATGGACAAGCACTTCTTGTTTGTCATATAACGTATCCGCTTTTTTGCTTGTGCTCTCTCGCACCACCAGATGAACAGGCAACATTTCAGAAACGACACTTTCACCTTTTTCCATTTGATTAAGAACTAACTTAACCGCTTTTCGGCCAAGCTCATTGAAGTCTTGCTTGATTGTCGTCAAAGGAGGAGAAAAGAATTGGCTATCTTGAATACCGTCAAATCCGACAACAGATACTGTCTTAGGTACTTTAACGCCCGCTTCTGACAAAGCACATAAAACGCCTAATGCCATTTGATCATTCGCGACCAAAACCGCATCAAATGACACTCCTTTCAAGAGCGCATCTTTGACAGCATGGTAACCACTGTTCGCTTGCCAATCTCCCTCGTAATAGGCCACTTCCTGAAGCCCATTTTGATGAATTTGCCTCTGCCACTCTTTATAACGAATCGAAGAAGCCGTCGACGCAATGGGCCCAGATATACAAATAAATGAATCGCGTTTTTGCTCAATTAAATGCTGTACGGCTAATCTTGCTCCAACTTGGTGATCACAACGAATATGATTGGCTTGCGTATTTTCAGGTACATCAATAAACATCAACGTCAATTGACTAAACTGTTCAATGAGGGTTTCTGCCATTTCTTTCGTGACCGGTGCATTAATGATGATTGCGTCAACTTGCTGTGCAATCAATTCGCGAATCGCCATTCGAAACTCTTCAATAGAATTGTCACCAAGCACCGCAAGCGCGGTAGCATAATTCATTTCGTGAGCTTGATTACGAACCCCATTCGCAATGAGTGCCACTCCATGCAAAGAAATATCCAAAGACACTAGGCCGATAATGCGTGACGAAGCCCTACTGAGCATTTGTGCACCTTTATTGGGTACGTAACCCAATTTTTTGATGGCATCATTTACGCGCTTTCGAGTTTCCTCCGCGACGTTATCAGCGCCATTCGTTACTCTAGATACGGTTTGAGTAGATACCCCTGCTAAACGTGCGACGTCTTTAAAAGTAACGGCCAACGCTCTCTCCTAGTCGGTTTTATTTCTATTCTTCTTACTTTAACAAATTCAATAAAACTTTCTCGTGAAGCATGTCGTAAAACACCAAAAATGTTTACGAAAACACAAGATCTAGCACACAAAAGCAACTCCATAACCTGCTTAAAATCACAAAATATAGGCTTAACAATCGATTTAATTCCAGATGAGCGCATCATTAATTCAAATTATATGTTTGCGAAAACAGAGAAATATGATGCAGAAAATTGTTCACTTAAAATCAAAGAACCACAGCATGATCATTAAAGTCGATCGTGTACCAGAAATTCTTCACTGGGGCGCAAAAATCGCTCAAATTGATCCTGATTTATTGCTTTCGACAGAGCGTCCAATTTCTCAAGCTCGCCTTGATGTCGATGTACCGTTATCACTATGCCCTGAGTTAGGCAGCGGTCACTTTAATGCCCCAGGTATCGAGGGGCATCGCAATGGCGAAGACTGGGCTCCCGTGTTCACAACCACATCCATTGAGCACGATGACAACAGCGCGACATTTACTCTGCAAGATGACATTGCTGGTCTTGAATTATTGATTGAGCTACGACTGGACTTTAACAGTGATGTGGTACAAAAACGCATCACCGTAAAAAACACGACTACCGGTGAGTATTGCTTGGGTAAGCTCTCCTCTACCCTGCCACTTCCTAACCATGCAAACGAGCTGATGACGTTCCACGGTCGCTGGTGCCATGAGTTTCAAACTCAGCGTTTGAGCTTTGAGCATGGTGGCTTTATGCAAGAAAACCGTCGTGGTCGCACTTCTCACGAAAACTTCCCTGGTTTGTTCGCGGGCACTAATGGCTTTGGTGAACAATTGGGACAAGTTTGGGGCTTCCATCTTGGTTGGAGTGGTAACCACCAACTTCGTGCCGACGTTCGTAGCGATGGTCGCCGCTTTGTTCAAGCAGGTGAACTGCTACTGTCTGGTGAAAAGCGTCTACAAAGCGGTGAAACCTACCAATCACCATGGCTTTATGCGACATACAGTAACTCGGGTTTGAATGGAATATCAGAGCGATTCCACGAGTTCGTTCGTGCCAATATTATTCAATTTCCAAACAACAAGCCTCGTCCTGTTCATTTAAACACATGGGAAGGCATCTACTTCGATCACAAACCTGAATACATCATGCAGATGGCAACCGAAGCCGCTGAGATGGGTGTCGAGCGCTTCATCATTGATGATGGTTGGTTCATTGGTCGTGATGGCGAACGCGCAGCGCTTGGTGATTGGTACTTGGATGAAACGAAGTACCCGAATGGTCTAGAGCCTGTTATCGAGCACGTAAACAACAAAGGCATGGAGTTTGGTCTTTGGGTTGAGCCAGAGATGGTTAGCCAAGACTCTAATCTCTATCGCCAACATCCTGATTGGGTATTGAGTCTGCAAGGCTACCATCAACCTTCAGGTCGCTGGCAATACGTGTTGGATTTGCAAAACCAAGATTGCTTCAACTACTTGTTTGAGCGTTTGAATGACTTGCTGACTCGCTACAACATCGGCTACCTAAAATGGGATATGAACCGTGAATTGGTTCAACCAGGGCATCAAGGTAAACCTGCTGTGCATGGCCAAACGAAAGCGCTTTACCGCCTATTAGACGAACTTCAAGCCGCTCACCCTGCGGTTGAAATTGAGTCTTGCTCATCCGGTGGCGGTCGTATTGATTTTGAAATCCTTAAACGGACTCACCGTTTCTGGGCTTCTGATTGTAACGATGCGCTGGAACGTCAAGCCATTCAACGCGGCATGAGCTACTTCTTCCCACCTGAAGTTATGGGCGCTCATATTGGTCCTGCCGAATGTCACTCAACCAATCGTCGCCATGCGATCAATATGCGTGGCGTGACGGCGTTAAGTGGTCACATGGGGGTGGAGCTCGATCCAGTAAAAGAAAGCGAGGAAGAAAAACAAGCGTTTGCTCATTACATTCAACTGCACAAACAGTATCGCGATTTGCTTCATTCTGGACGTACTTTCCGCATCGATCCTGCCGATCAAAACCAGAACATCTATGGCGTTGAGAACGGACAAGAAATGCTGATTACGGTGTGTCAGCTGGCAATGCCAAATCATGCGCTGCCATCTCCACTTCGCGTTAGCTGTGCGGATGAAAACGCCCGTTACGAAGTCAAGATTGTTGAAATGCCAAAAACCAGCTTCCAGTTGATGAAACAACGTCCGCAATGGCTAGACAAAACTCTGACGTTAAGTGGCGATAACTTAAGGGAAATTGGGGTGACGCTTCCGATTCTCGATCCAGAATCGGCACTGATTGTTCATCTTAAGAAAATTTAAACCTCTATCTGAGCCCTCTAGCGACCAGTTTCAACTTCACGTTGTTCCTGATAAAACACTCCTATACGCGCTAGAGGGACACCCTACAACTAACAAGCAAAACTTAATTGCTTAACTTGTTAAGGAAACAAAATGTCTATTACAGTATTACTTTCGTTCTTGCTGTTTACAGGCTTTGTTGTGGTGTTCACTTACAGCAAAGTTAAAAACGATAAACACACTTCTCAAGACGGCTTCTTCCTTGGTGGACGAAGCTTAACAGGCGGGCTCATTGCCAGCTCTTTGATTCTTACCAACTTAAGTGCCACGAGTTTTGTTGGCATGAGTGCGCAATCCTATACCCACAACATGAGTGTGATGGGCTGGGAAGTGGCCTCTGGTGTTACACTGGTGATCATTGCGCTGCTGCTTGTCCCTCGCTACCTCAAGCAAGGCATAACCACGATTCCTGACTTTTTAGAAAGCCGCTATGATATGTCGGTGAAGAAGTTCGTTACCCTGTTGTTCTTGTGCCAATACGTTATCAACATTCTTCCTACCACGCTTTACGCTGGCGCAGTGGTACTGGGCGAAATCTTTGATGTGCAAGCTTTACTGGGTATTTCTGAGTTCAGCTCGATTGCCCTTATTTCTGCCACTATTGGTTTGCTGGGTTTCTTCTATGCTATTTACGGCGGCCTAAAAGCCGTGGTAATTGCAGACACGATCAACGGCGTAGGCTTGATCACCGGCGGTTTGATGATCCCTGTATTTGGTCTGATGGCATTAGGCGGCGGTAACTTTATGGAAGGTTTGGACTTATTGCTGACTGCCGCGCCAGAGAAGCTGCAATCTGTAGGTAAAGAGACCGATCCACTGCCGTTCTCTACCCTGTTCACAGGTCTATTGTTGGTGAACTTGTACTACTGGGGTACTGACCAATCTATTATCCAACGTGCACTTGGCGCGAAGAACCTGAAAGAAGGTCAGAAAGGCGTGATTCTGGCGGGTGCGATTAAAGTTATCTCTCCACTTTTCCTAATCATTCCGGGCATCATTGCGTTCCATATGTTTGGCGCAGATGCGGGCAACCCAGACACGATGTACACACGCTTGGTGAACGAAGTATTGCCTAAACCGCTTGTTGGTTTCTTTGTTGCAGTCATGTTCGGCGCTATCCTAAGTACCTTTAACGGTGTATTGAACAGCTCAACAACCTTGTTTGCTTTGAACGTTTACAAACCATTATTTGGCAAAGACAAATCTGACGAAGAGCTCGTGGGTAAAGGTCAGATATTCGGGATTGTTATCGCGATCGTTTCAGTATGTATTTCGCCGTTCATCATGTATGCACCTGAGGGGCTATTCCAATACCTACAAATGGTCGCAGGCTTCTTTAGTGTGCCAATCTTTACTATCGTGTTCGTTGGTTACATCTCTAAGCGTGTTCCTGCAATTGCCGCAAAAGTCGCACTGGTTGTATTTGTGAGTTCTTACGCTGCGATGCAATTGGTCTTCGATACACCAATCCACTTCCTACACCAATTAGCAATTCTATTCGTTGTGTGTACGGCTCTGATGTTTGCGATTGGTTACTTTATGCCGCGTGATACAGACTACGTAATGCCAGTAAATGAGAACATCGATGTCACACCGTGGTCATTCCGCTTTGAAGCATCAGCGGTCATCATCTACATGGTATTGGGCGCTTACGTAATGTTCTCAGACTTCGGTTTTGTCTCAAGCGATCCGACCATTATGCAAGTGTACGGCTTCTGTGGTGTGGTTTTGATGTTTGGCGTCATCTCTAACTACTTCATCAAGCGTAGAAAGAACAAACCTGTCACTAAGCTCAATGACATGTATATGCCTTAATAAGCCGCGTATTAATAGACAAAATCTCGTGAATAAAAATCGGAGCGCTGCTCCGATTTTTGTTGAGTATATTGATAAGCGAATTAGTCCGCTTTGAATGATAATGGAATCTCTGCGAGCTGATTCCCCTGGTTCTCTGGGAATATCAAATACTCACCGTGGTATTTCACCATCGACTTATAATCCGTCACTTTATGAACCATAAAGCCTGCCTGAGATGCTTTCTCAACAAAATCTGCATGGTTGCCACGGACAAACCAACTCATTGGTTTCACCATGCGCTCACCATCAAAGCAGTTGTCACATTGATCCGCACACAATGCCAACGAATTTTGACCCTCGGTGAAAATTTGCACCTTGCCAAAACCAATCAGCGGTTCAGATGTCGATACTTCCCAACCTTCTTGCTCAATCTTGTCAAGAAACGCATCAATTTCAGAGTCTTTAATCACTCTGCTTTCTTGCCCCTCAGGGAAGCAGTGTGCGTAGTATGCTGAAATACGTTTGAAGATAAACAGCAAACCTGCATCGTTACCTTTTGAGCGCCCCGCTTTTTGCCAGCGAGTGAGATCGCCTAGAACACAGCGATCAAACCGCTGAGCTTTTAGCGCTTTGGTTACCCAGCGAACCAAGTATAAGTTATTGGCTATTGGTGCATTCGCCAGTTTTCCAGAGCGATGTTCCTGCTCGAGTTCACTCAGAGCCGCATTAACCAAGTTTTGAATTTCTGTGGTGTAATTAGACATTACGCCTTTCTTCCTAAAGTCCAATAAAACAGTGCAGAAAGCACTGAACAAGCAAACATAACAATAATCATTGGCCAAGCAACGCCATCTGGTAAAGAAGCGACCAGAACACCAATCAATGATCCCATACCAAAGCGCAGTGTTCCTGCTAAAGAAGATGCCGTGCCTGCCATAGTCGGATAGCCACTTAACAACAAGGCCATAGAGTTACTGCCGATCGTCGACAAAGTGCCAATAAACAGCACAACAAACGGCACCATACCCCACAAACCAAGGCCAAGCGACCAACCTAAGAATAGACCGATACCCGCGGTTAATTGCACGAATAAGCCAAAACGAAGCATCGCGTGTGAGCCTACTTTCTTAACTAATCGGCCATTAATGCTGGTCATCACGATCATTGCCACGATGTTCAAGCCAAACAGATAACCAAAATGGTCAGGTCGAACACCATACAAATCAATGTAAACAAACGCACCAGCGGTTAGGAAAGCAAACATACCTGAAAACGAAAATGCGCCAGACAACATGAGACCTAACGCCTGCGGGTTAGCACACAAACGAACATAATTTCGAATCGTTGTGGCAAATCTTAATGGCTGTCGGTTTTCTGGTTTTAGCGTTTCAGGGATTTTCCACAACACAAGCAAAATAACAATCACGGCAAACGCAGCCAATACCCAAAAAATTGAGCGCCAACCAAACCAAATAGCGAGGTAACCACCAATCAAAGGAGCCACTAGCGGTGCGATCGTAATAACCAATGTTACGAACGACATGGTTCGTGCAAAATCTTCACGATCGAACATATCACGAACAATTGCTTGAATGATCACAGCAGCAGCTGCACCAGCAAAACCTTGCGCAGTACGCACATACGTTAACGCATCAATGCCATTTGTTGTCGCACTGACCACGGCAGCCAAACCAAAAAAGAGCACACCTAAAATGAGTACTGGTCGGCGGCCATAGCTGTCTGCTAAAGGGCCATGAATTAGCTGACCAAGCGCAAATCCTGCCGTATATGCCGTCAGCGTAATTTGCACTTCACCAGCCGTCACACCTAAATCTTTGGCAATGGTTGGCATCGCTGGTAAGTACATATCGATGGCAAGGGGCGTTAACGCACCAATCGCGCCAAGTACGAGAAACAACAAGAAACTGAGTTGTGATTGGGGAGCGCTTTGGGCTTTTTCTGCCATTCGTTTACCTCTAGTTAAGTCTCTCCATCAATATTTCGAACTGATTGAGACCGATGATTTACTCTCCACCAAGGTTTGTCAGGCAGCACGTTTAAATTGCGAAAACGAGACGGACAACATATGGCAAAGCCAAAACTCGTGTTCCTACGAGTAAGGGGGAATACTGTGGTGCAAAAGTATATCAAGAAGATCTTGATTAACTCGACGCCAAGACTTGCATGACCATTATGCAATAAAAATTATTGAGCAAGATCAGAAGCATTACGGGGCATGCTGATACCCCGTATTCTTTCTGTTGGATTACTTCCAGATAGTTTCGACTTCTTCTTCAGTCAGGTAGCGATAATCACCCGGTTCTAATGCTTCATCTAACACAATCGAACCGATGCGCTCGCGATGAAGATAATCAACCTTATTACCGAGCGCAGCAAACATCCGTTTCACTTGGTGATATTTGCCCTCAACAATCGTTAACAGCACTTCATTTTCTGCTTCGTTAACGATCTCTAACTGAGCAGGGAGCGTAGCGTCACGTTCATTACGTAATTCGATGCCTTGCGCAAATTTTTCTACATAATCAGGCTCAATCGCATCAGCCAACCAAACTCGGTATGTTTTCTCACACTTGTGTTTTGGCGAAGTAATACGGTGAGACCATTGACCATCGTCCGTAATAAGAACCAAACCTGTTGTGTCCACATCTAAACGGCCAGCAAAGTGCAAGTTTTCAACCTTTGGCTCATCAAGCAAAACAAAGGCCGTTTGGTTAAAGCCATCTTCATGCGAACACACAAAATCCGCTGGCTTGTACAACATGATGTAACGTGGACCTGGAACACCCACTTTGCGTCCATCCCATTCTACAACACTATTTTCTGGCACTTTAAATGCACCACTCTTTTGCACTTCACTATCAACCGTCACTTCGCCACTTCTGATGACTTTTGTAGCCTGCTTGCGAGTTACACCCAAACCATCGCACAAATATTTATCTAAACGCATGAATACCTCATTGAATTATGCCCAAGTGACCTCTTACAACTCTTAATGTTCCGCCATCGAAAAGTCGCTAGGTATATGCACTTAAAAGTCACTTGGGTATAAAAGTCAGGTATTATAGCCATCCTCGTAAGAATAGTTGAGCAATTTCACAGATTTTCATGTACACCCTGCGCCCATATCAAGCCGACTCAGTAAAAGCGGTGATTCACTATTTTCGTAAACACACGACACCCGCGGTTATCGTGCTGCCAACTGGCGCAGGTAAAAGCTTAGTCATTGCCGAACTCGCACGACTTGCTAAAGGACGTGTTCTAGTGCTCGCTCATGTAAAAGAACTCGTCGAGCAAAACCATGCCAAGTACGAGGGTTATGGTTTACATGGCTCTATATTTTCCGCAGGTCTAGGGCGAAAAGAGACCGAACAACAAGTGGTGTTTGCCTCCGTCCAATCTGTAGTACGCAATTTAGATGCGTTTAAGAACCAATTTTCACTGCTTGTAATCGACGAATGCCATCGCGTTCCAGAAGACAAAAACAGCAGCTACCAAAAAGTCATTACGCATTTAAGTGAGCTTAATCCGGGCATTAAAGTGCTTGGGTTAACTGCGACACCTTATCGCTTAGGGATGGGGTGGCTGTATCAATACCACACTCGTGGTCAGGTTCGCACAGAAGAACCTCGATTTTTCCGTGATTGCATCTTCGAACTTCCGATTCGCTACTTATTGGATGAGAACTTCTTAACACCTGCTCGAATGATGGATGCGCCAATCTTGTCCTACGACTTTTCTCAGCTCAAACCCACCATGGCCGGACGATATAAAGAAGCCGAGATGGATATGGTCATTGACAAAGCCAAACGAGCTACGCCTCAGATTGTCGAACAGATCATACAATACGCAGAGGCACGTAAAGGGGTCATGGTCTTTGCTGCGACAGTTCGCCACGCGCAAGAGATCTTTGGACTGCTCCCTCAGGGTGAAACCGCCATTGTTATTGGTGATACACCTACACCGGAACGCGATGCGATCATTCAATCGTTCAAAAATCGCGAGATAAAATACTTGGTTAATGTATCCGTTCTTACAACGGGATTCGATGCGCCACACGTTGATTTAATAGCGATTTTGCGCCCCACAGAGTCCGTCAGTCTATATCAACAAATTGTTGGCCGTGGCTTACGCTTGTCTGAGGGGAAAACGGAATGTTTGGTGTTAGACTATGCTGGCAATAGCTACGATTTATATCAGCCAGAAGTGGGCGACCCTAAGCCAGACTCCTCTAGCGAGATCATCACCATCCCCTGCCCGGCGTGCGGATTTAACAATAACTTCTGGGGTAAGTTAGACAGTAATGGCTTTTTGCTAGAACATTTTGGCCGTCGTTGCCAAGGATACTTTGAAGATGATGAAACCGGAGAGCGCGAACACTGCGGTTATCGATTCAGAGCTAAATACTGTGGTGAATGCGGTGCAGACAATGACATCGCTGCACGAATTTGCCATGAATGTGACGCAACATTGGTTGACCCCGACAAGAAACTCAAAGAAGCCCTTAACCTCAAAGACGCGTTAATCTTCGAATGCACGGAAATGGAACTGTCTGTGTTTAAATCAAACGATGGCAAGTCGCAAGTAAAAGTGACCTATTCTGGTGAAACGTACCAAGGTGAGGGAAATGCACTGGTCCATGAATTCTGGTCATTAAATACCAAAACAGAAACAAGCATTCAAAGATCAATTTGTTCGCCCTCATCTGGCGGATAAGCATCGTCCATTTGAAGAAGCATCACCGACTAAAGTTGTTGCCAATCAGCATCGTTTCCGCTTGCCGCAGTTTGTTATCGCTCGAAAGTCAGGACGATTTTGGAAGTTGCGCGACAAAATATTTCATGATGAACTCAATATTGGCTGACCTAAAAATGCGGTTCACTTTCTGTTCATATACCTCTCATTATAATTGCGTTAACTCTTAGAAAAAGGCTTTGCTATGTCACGCTTCCTCGTTGCTCGTAAGCTCATCATGCTGTTAGGTTTAGTACCGCTTTTATTGTCTACCCCGAGCTTTGCTTCTCATCATAATCATCACGATAACGAAGATGGGCATGCCATCGTACGTGACGTAGAAAAGCCCGGTACCAGAATTGAATTCGACGAAGACCAAGATGAAGTCTATCGCGCGGTTCAAAAAGGCTATATTCGCCCTTTTTCTGAAATGTATAAAGCGGTGGAAAACGACCTCTATGGACGTATTATTAAGGTTGAGCTTGAAGAAGACGATGACGAGTGGATTTATGAACTCAAAATCTTGTTCAATGACAGCGTGATAAAAGTGGAATATGACGCGGCAACACTAGAGATGTTAGAGATTAAAGGTCGCAACTTTAATAAAGCACTCAAGCGACATTAAGCGTGCAAAACTCTAAGCATGCCCAAAAAGCTAGGTATGCAAAAAAACGGAGCATGCAAGAGCGTTAAGTATGCAAAGAACTAAGCATGTAAAGCACTAAATATACATAGCTGCAACGGCCAGAAAATTAGATTAATAAAAACAATTAGAAGAACGATTATGAAAATACTTGTTGTCGAAGACGAGCCTCGCCTAGGCGAACAAATTATTGAATCATTAGAAAACAACGGTTGGGTACCTGAGCTTTCTCAAGACGGTATCGATGCACTTTATCGTGCTACCTCCGAAGAATGGGATGCCATTGTTCTCGACCTTGGTTTGCCAAAGCTAGACGGTCTAACCGTGCTAAAAGGCATTCGAGACGAAAACATCAATACGCCTGTTGTGATTTTAAGTGCTCGCGACACCCTTTCCCAACGCGTCGAGGGTTTAAATGCAGGAGCCGATGATTATCTCACCAAACCTTTTGAAATGGTTGAACTCACCGCTCGTCTTCGAGCTCAATTGCGTCGAGCTTCAGGTAATGCCTCTCCTGTGATGCAAATCGGTGATTTAAGTTTGGATACCCGCTCTTCAAAAGTATTGTGGCAAGGTCAAGCAATCAGTCTTACTGCTCTTGAATACAAAGTCGTGGCGTACTTCATGCACAATCCTGAAAAGGTCATCTCACGAACTGAACTCGTAGAGCACATCTATAAACAAGATTTTGACCGTGACTCAAATACGATTGAAGTCTTTATAGGCCGCATCCGTAAGAAGATTGCACCTAAAATCATTAAAACGGTTCGTGGACTAGGGTACCAACTGAATGCCGAATAAAAGAGCCCTCAACCACCATAGGCTCCCGATGCATTTACTTAAGCGGCTTAGTATTAAAAGCCGCTTAGTTTTAGCGGCAGTCGTGTGGCTGACCGCAATGATACTTGCTGCTGGTGTGACAATTCCCACTCAGGTTTACCATTACATGGTGGACGACACTCGCTCCCAACTGAATGTCTACATGGATGAGATTGCTGCTCAACTCGAAGTCGACAGCAAAGGTCAACTTACTATCTCTACGCAACTTTCTGATCCAAGATTCAGCCGCCCATACAGTGGTCTTTACTGGAGTGCTTCCACCAAAACGAGCCTAGAGCGTTCGCGTTCACTATGGGATAAGAAAATTGAGTACAAAGGATTGGATAAAAACGCCTTTGGCGCGCGTGATGAAAAACTCATCACGTTAAAAAAGACCCTTTATCTACCTGATTATGATGGCCCAATTAATGTCATTATCGGCATTGACGAAGACCCGATTGAGCACACCATCCAATCTTTAACTGGGCAGCTTTGGATCATTTTAGGATTGCTGTTTGCTGGCGTACTTGCGGTTATCTTGCTGCAAATCGCGTGGTCATTAAGCCCACTAACTAAGCTGCAACGTGAATTGGCAGAGCTGAAATCTGGTAACAAAAAAGGCTTGGAAGAAGAGTACCCGAAAGAGATATCGCCTTTGATTTCTGACCTCAATGCCCTGCTCTTTCACTATCAAGAGCTGCTAGAGCGAGCTCGAAACCATGCGGGGAACTTATCTCACGCCTTGAAGACGCCGCTTTCTGTCTTGAAAAATGAAGTACAAACCTTATCGACTGAAGAACAAGATCGACTGAACGCGCCACTTACTCAGATTCAACAACATATTGATTATCACTTAGGTCGTGCCCGAATGGCGGGTTCAATGAATATTCTATCTGTAACATCAAACCCCTCAGAACGCGTGGATGCGATTTCAATGGCGTTCGACAAAGTGTATGCGTATCGTGACATCACACTAATTAACGAACTTGATTCTGAGTTAAATGTCGCCGTAGAGAAAACCGATCTGGATGAAATGGTGGGTAACTTACTTGAAAATGGTTACAAGTGGGCAAATAGCATCATTCGTGTTCACTCCACGCTAGACAAAGACAACATTCACATCATCATTGAAGACGATGGGCCGGGTATTCCCGCAGAGCAGTTGTGCAAAGTAATCAAACGTGGTTATCGATTAGATGAAACAACTCCAGGTTCTGGATTAGGCTTGAATATTGTAAGCGAAATGGCACATAGCTATCGTGGGCAACTTAAGCTTTCAGAAAGCAAAATGGGTGGTTTAAGAGCCACTTTGATTCTGCAAAAGAGCCGTAGTCAGTCCAAATAATGAAACGGTTAAAATAAATTCAATTTGAACAAAGAAATACCTAACTCGCATCTATCAGCGATTGTCTAAGCAAAAATGACAGGAATTTTGTTAGTTTAGGGGCAATTTTGGTTGCCGAATCTAGCACTGGATGATAGTATCCGCGCTCGCTTGAACAGTTACTGTATCAAGCTCTACCACGAACCCAAGGTCGCATTGTGGTTTGTGAAATTTAATTTTTACTAATTTGAGAGTAAATACTATGAAATTCGAAGCAGTAGTACGTACTGAACTAGGTAAAGGTGCGAGCCGCCGCCTACGTCACGCTGGCAAATTCCCTGCAGTTGTATACGGCGGTGAAGAAGCAGCAGTAGCTATCGTTCTTAACCACGATGAAATCGTTAACCAAATGGACAAGCCTGAGTTTTACGAAGCGATCGTTCTAGTTATCGATGGTGCTGAAGTTAAAGTTAAGCCACAAGACGTTCAACGTCACGCTTACAAGCCAAAAGTTGAGCACATGGACTTCATCCGTATCTAATTCCCTACCAAGGAATTAAACGGATAAAATCCAAACCTTTTGCATGATTAAGATAATCGACCTTACCAATCGAGATATCTAAAAAAATTCAAAACCCCGGAGACTTACCACCTCCGGGGTTTTACTATTTATCGGGCCTAATAATTGTGAGCTCGTAGTATCAATGATCTGTTATTCATCGGCCTGGAGTACTTTACTTAACCGCTCTATTTACCAAACGATTTGCTCAAGTGACTTTCTCCACCTCTATTCTCGTGTAATCAAAAATCAAAACGCATTCCACTTAACACTTACTTCCTAGCTGAAACATTTAAAAATTCATCAATTTATTTCCTCGAGTAACAACATTAATCCAATTGTTCAAATAACTCTCTACACTTGCATATTTAAAAAGCAACTTTTGAAAAAGCAAAAGATACATCAGAAATTCAAGTAGTTAGATCACAACTTTTGATGTAAAAGGCATGACCTGCCCCCTTAAAAACCATATCTGTTTATTTATCGATACTGCCCGCAACACGGTTTCTTACTTTCGTAAACCAATGTCTAAATAAGAGTTTGATCACTAAACTTTCACGAAAACTCAGTATATTTCACGGCAAAACAACATAATAATCACAAAGAAAGGAACCCCTATGAAGTTTTACAAATCCCTTTTGGTACTTTCCGTCGGCATCGCTATGGCTGGCTGCTCCGATGACGAAACCATCATCGTGGAAGCACCTCCAGGCGAAGTAAATACATGTTTCACTGCCGAATCATGTACACAATTTACAATTCTACATACCAATGATAACCATGGCCGCTTTTGGGAGAACAAAGATGGTGAATATGGTATGGCTGCACGTAAAACGCTCATTGATTCAATTCGAGCAGAAGTAGAAGCGAATGGTGGCTATTCGTTACTTCTTTCAGGTGGTGACATCAATACGGGTGTACCTGAATCCGATCTACAAGATGCGGAGCCAGACTTCTTAGGTATGAGTGATATTGGTTATGATGCAATGGCCGTCGGTAACCATGAATTTGACAACCCTCTTAGCATCTTAGAAAAACAGCGCGTATGGGCTAACTTCCCAATGCTTGCGGCAAATATCTACAAAGAAGATGGTACTCGTTACTTCCAACCATACAAAGTATTCACTTTGGGTGATTTGCGTATTGCCGTGGTAGGGTTAACTACTGAAGACACAGCTAAAATCGGTAACCCTGAATTCATATCGGAATTAACGTTCACTGATCCAAAAGAGGAAATAAAAAAAGTCATCCAAGAAATCAAAGATAAGGATGAAGCGGATCTAGTCTTTGCCACAACACACATGGGCCACTACGAAAATGGTCAACATGGCTCAAATGCGCCAGGTGACGTTGCTCTTGCAAAAGCGATAACAGAAGGACAATTGGCAGCAGTTATCGGTGGTCACTCCCAAAATCCTGTGTGTATGGAACCTGGAACCAATGATTACGCTAGCTTTAAGCCTGGTGATGAATGTATGCCAGATCGCCAAAATGGCACATGGATTATGCAAGCTCACGAATGGGGTAAATACGTTGGTCGAGCAGACTTTGAATACTTTGATGACAAGCTTCACCTAGCAAAATACGAACTTATCCCAGTCAACCTTATCGATGATAATGATCAACTTATCGGCGACTACATTGAACCGAATGCAGAACTGAAAGCACTACTACAAGAATACCAAAATAAAGGTCAAGGTGAATTAGATAAAGTAATTGCTAACTCAAACGGAAAACTAGAAG